>NZ_JAAXPS010000009.1 GCF_012396555.1 Facklamia miroungae | reverse complement strand
CTTCGAACGTTTTACTTTCTGCATTAGTGGACATCATAGAAATCACCCGTTTTCTTTTTATTATATATCAAAAAGCCCTCAAAATCACCATTGGTTGGTGATTTAAAGGACTTTGTCTACAGTCTGACAGATCCTTTGAGATCTGTTTTTTTATTTAAGTAATTATTGGACTAATTACTATTCACTATGCATTTAATTGAAAAAGAATTGTTTTGCCTCAAGCAAACTTCTAAATTTATAATCTGCATCAGGTGCGTTTTTTCTTTCATTAGAAAGATCTTTTAACAATTTATGTTTTCCGTGAAAGTCTGGCAGAAAGGTAATATCATCCTCAATTAAAACAGATTTAATACCAGCTTTTTGGGCTGCTTCGATGCCCACAGATGAGTCCTCAAAAACCAAGGCTTGACTCGGACTAAAACCAGACTTTTCACAAGCCCTCAAGAAAATTTCAGGATGCGGTTTACTTTGAGTCACTTCGTCCCCTGCAACAATCGTATTAATTAAATGACTTAACTTTTCAATTTCTAAATAATAATTGATAGTTTGACGGTTACTTGAAGAAGCAATCGTCGCATGTATCTTGTATTGATGCAAATCGTTCAATAGTTCATTTAATCCTTTTTTCTTATAGACTCTCTGTTCCATTGCTAAAATTTCTTTTTTAAAATGATTTATAGAATTACGCCATTCGTCGGTAGGCTTGTCATTTCCATATAAATCTTTCATTTCTTTGCGAATTTCTTTGTCATTACGTCCGGTTAAATAATAATACACACTCGGAGTGACTTCATAATCATGCTTTTCGGCTGCTTTTAAATAGCTACGATAAGCTAGCTGACCCGTTTCAAACATTAACCCATCCATATCAAAAATAAACAATTTAAACTTTTCCAAAATCACTCATACTTTCTTTCTTAAGAGTATTATCTCGTTTTCTGCTATTCATTCTATATGAAAAGATAGTTTGAAGACCCTCATAAATTTCGCACCACCTTGAAATATTTATCTCATTGTTTTTGGTCCTCTATTGCCCTTATGGATTGAACAATCTTTGCAAGAGCTTGATCAGCTTTTTGCCCATTTTCCTCTTTCAAGATTGATTCTGAGATAATAAAGGATCCTCCTACAGCAATCACATGATCATTTGCCAGATATTCCAAATAGTTTTCTAAATTAATCCCACCCGTTGGCAAAAACTGAATATCAAAATAAGGACCACTTAGTGAATTAATTGCCTTAAGACCGCCAGAGATATTTGCTGGGAAAAATTTCACCACATTTATACCAAACTCAGTCGCTCTCTGAATATCATTAGCAGTTGATACTCCAGGAAAGACCGGTATATTTTGCTCAATTCCAAATTTAATGACTGCGGGAATAACTGCTGGTGATACAATAAATTTAGCGCCGTTCTTAACGGCTTCTTTTGCTTGATCAAGTGAACGAACGGTTCCTGCTCCCACAATGAGTTTTCCAGAACGAGCTAATTGGTTGATGGCTTGACCCGTTAAATCACTTCGATAAGTAACTTCTACGACAGGCACATTATTTTTTAAAAGAATTTCTTCTAAAAGATTTAAATAGTCCAAATCCGTAGCTGTATATAAGGGCAATAATTTAACTTTCTCAATCTTATGATATAATTCATGATTGCTATTCACTCGCATCTTAAAATCTCACCTTTTTCTTAAATTATTTACGCGCTAAATCTTTCGAAATTGCTTCGTAAAGTCCTTGCATGTACGTCAAGCCCATTGCTCGATCATATAAGCCGTATCCCGGAATCGCTTCTTCTCCCCACACCATTCTTCCATGATCGGGACGGACTGGCCCATCATAACCAACTTCAATAAGTGCTTTCATGATAGCGTGCATGTCTAATGATCCTTCACTCGATAAGTGAGCAGACTCTTTAAATTTACGTTCTCCTAAATGTTCAACATTACGGAAGTGAACAAAGTTGATTTTATCACCCACTTCTTGAATGATTTCAACAAGATCATTTTCTGGATCTCCACCTAGCGATCCTGTACATAAGGTAATCCCATTATATGGAGAATCTACAATGTTCAAAATTCTCTTAATATCTTCAAGATTCTTAGTAATTCTTGGATAATCAAAAATTTCAAATGGTGGATCATCAGGATGAATAGCCATTTTTACTTTGTATTCTTCGGCCACTGGAATTATTCTTTCTAAGAAATAGGTCAAATTATCAAATAAATCTTCACGTGTTTGTCCTTCATACATTTCTTCAAGCTTTTTAAATTTTTCTAAGCGCTCTTCTTCCCAACCAGATAACCGAAAACCTTTTGATTGACTATGGATCAATTGATACATATCTTTTGGTTCCATGTCTTCGATTACTTTAGCATCAAAGAGAAGAGCTTTACTGCCATCTTCATTCTCATAATTTAAATTAGTCTTGAACCATCCGAAAATAGGTTTAAAACTATAACAAATCATGTTTACTCCACAAGCGGAGAGGTTTTTAATTGTTTCAATGTAATTATTAATGTATTGATCGCGGTCTGCTGTACCTGCTTTAATGGAGTCATGAACAGAGACACTTTCAATCCCTAATAATTTCAAATCTTTTTCTTCAACTGATTCCTTTAAGGCCATTATTTCTGGCTTTTGCCAAACATCGCCTGGTAATTTATCTAATAAAGTTCCTACAACGCCATGCATACCAGGTATCTGTTTTATATAAGCTAAAGGAATTGTATCTTCTTCACCATACCATCTAAATCCCCACTGCACACTACAAAACCCCTTTCTTAAAAGTCGTCGTCGTCATCGTCCACAATCTTCGAAATATGCCAAGTACCTAGGGCTTCTTTTCCTTGATTTTCCACTAATTCTGCTATCTGCTCAATTGGCGTACCTAACAGTTGATGATTAATCGTTTCTAATAGCATCGGCAAGCTGACCCCGCCTATCACGTAAACTGATTTCTGTACACTTTCTTCAAGTTGACTAATCGCCATCAAGGTTTGGTTATAAGGACTAGCGCTAACCAAATCCACTAATACAATCACTCCGTCATTTTGATTGACCGTTTGGATCGCTTCTTTGATCGCTGTTCCTAAATTTTGCACATCTGCCCCAGCTTCAAGTTGTACTGTTTCTATATTATTGACTTGACCCATAATTACTTCAGCCGCATCTTTTAAACCTGCGCTAAATGAACCATGAGTGGCAATTACAATTCCTAACATTTATTATCATCCTCATTTATAGTTTTAAATTACCGTTCCTTATTGTTAAAAAGAGCAATTATCTTATTGATATTTTCCATGTTTAATTCTTTTTGCTTTAGATCTGATCTACTTAAATAGTATTTTTGCACACCATCTATTTCGGCTCTTCGTGCACTGATCAAATAATTATAGTTAAACTTATTATTCATCTCATAAATCATACCGGATTGTTCAGCTTGCTGTTTAGTAAAATCCTTTCCTATTAAATATAATGAAGCATCCGAACCAATACTATCTAGTACATAAATAGAAGCGTTCTTAGCATTTGCTTGTTCCACTAATTGCAGGCCAACAGTTCCATAGACTCCTCGATCATAAAAGACAAAAGCCGTTTTATCGTCCTTAATTTCTTTAATTAATGCTAATAAAGTCAGAATTGAAGAGGTATTCCTTATTAAATTATTTCTTTCAGGAATTCCTCTTGAAATCTTATTTAAAAAATAGAAATAGAAAGCATAGATAACTGCTATGAGTAAAGTTGAAAGTGATAATAATTGAAATTGATTCAAGGCGATTTCTTTATATACTAAGGTCAATCCAAGTCCAAACAAAACCATTAGAATTGAGCTTATTAAGATGAAAATGCTTGTCTTATTTTTAGCTCTTTTCTTATCAAAAAATATATATGAACTTAAGGTCTTAACAGGCGTGTCGTAATGAGCGCAGATGATCCGATCCGCCTGTTCAATATCACCAACATATATATTTTTCAACCGCTCTTTCTTACTTTCACCATATTCGATTACTTGAAGATCGTTTCGCATATCCATGATATCTGCAACGAGTGCAGTGATAAATCGCTCTTTACTCTTTATATTTTTACGAATTTTATATATATATTGATAGCGAAACAACCAGTCTTTCAATCGTTTATTCTCAAGCATTCTCTCATCCGCCTATTCTATACTTTCTAAAAATGATAAATTATAGATCAAAATTCTTTAAAACAGATGGTAAATCTGTTTTTGGTGCAGAAGGGGTCGCTTGAAAATAAATGTTTTCAACCCCGTACTCTTCATTTAACTCTTTTAATTTTAAAGCATTCTCTTTATTCAAATAAACTGATTTGGTGACCTTAAGATCTTTTTCAGGATCTTTCTGAGCAATCCCGCCAATATTTAACTCCTTAACCACAATCCCACGTGTGATCAGCTCGTGCATGACACTAACCGATTTAGTAAGAAGAATACATTCATAATCTTTAAAATTGTACTCTTCCCAGTAATGCAATGCTTTATCAGGCGTAATGACGATCGTTTTTTGACCTGTACGACTACCTGCACTTCGATATAAATCGCGCATAAACTTATCATTAGCAACACTTTCATCAACGACAAAAATCGAATTCACGCCTTCTTTTTGAGAGAGTGTAATCATCACTTGTCCATGAATTAAACGCTCATCGACACGTCCCAAATTAACTTTACCCATTATTATCCCCTTTCTAAAACATTTCTATAGAATTCCAATCGCAGCTAAAACAATTAATATACCTGTTAGATATAGCAAGGCTTGCGTTACTTTTAATCCCTTCTTAGTATAGAACCAATAGATTCCCATCACTACAGCAAGTGGTAAGATGCCCGGTAATATTTGATCCAATAAATCTTGAATAACAAATTCTTTTCCTGATAGATTGAATGCTAATGAAGAACTCACTTTGATATATTGTCCAGCTAAAATTCCCATCATGAATAATCCTAATACAGATAGGGTATCAATAGCTGATTGAACCCCTTCACCTTCCATAATGCTGGAAGCACTACGTCCCATTTCGAATGATTGATGTGCAAAGAATAAACCAATGAGAACCTGATATAAGGCAAAAGTAATGAATGGGAAAATAGCTCCCATTGCACTTCCTTGTTGTGCCCAAGGAATCGCAATCGCAATCAAAATATACTGAATGGTTCCAGAGTCAATGGCATCACCAATCCCAGCTAAGGCTCCCATCAAACCAGCCTTGGTATTATACATCAAGTCATCTTCCATTACGATTTCTTCATTATTATATTCTTCTTGAGCACGTTGTTGTTCCATGGAAGCCATTAAACCAGTTATTACCCCACCACCCCAACTCAGTTGAGTGTTGAAGAATAACAACTGACGTTTATAGGCTGCTTTAAGAGATTTTTCGTCTTTATATAATTTTTTCAGAATCGGCATCATGGCAAATAGTAAGGATGGTGCCAAATAGCGATCAAATGAATGAGGAATCTCGTTCGCAAAGTGCCATCTTAAATAAGATTTTGTGACATCTTTTTTAGTAATTTCTTCCGGTGCCATTTTGGTATTTTTTGTAATTTCTGACATTTTTTTACCTCCTTAAATTCTAGAAACCATCATCGTAATCATCATCACCAAAAGTATCCTTTGCTGTAGATGGCTTATTATTGCCTTTAGCCATAATAAAGATTAAAGCAATGATAATTCCGAAAATTGCATAAGTTACCATTGTAATTTCTAATGGCTTAAAGACAACACTCATGAAATATGCTAGGAAGAAGAATGGCATGTAATCACGACGTCCAATAACATAAACAGTGGTCGCAATACCGATCGCAGCTAAACCGCCACCAACGACATCTAAAATATGAATAAAAATAGTTCCTTCAAGCATATTGATCAAATCTGCAATGACCGGTGCTCCATAATAAAGAGCTATAAAAACTAATGGAACAAATAAAACAAACGAGGCAATAGTAGGAAATAGTATAATTGATCTTGACATAGCACCTTCATCTAATTTTTCGACAGCTCTGTCAGTATATTTTCCTAAAAAAGTATTAATAAAGAATCTAAATTGGTATAAATAACTTCCTAATAGACCGACCGGAACAGCGATAGCGATCGCTGATTCGGGTGACAAATCACCTAGTAATGCAACAGGAACTGCTATGGCCGCTGCTATAGCTGGCTCTGCTGGCATGGTTCCTCCGGGTGAAAAGACACCCATATATATTAATTGCAAAGCTGCGGTCACGATCATCGCTTGGGCTACATCTCCCATTACTAGTCCAGCAACCAGACCTGTCATTAATGGCGAGAAACGTAAAGTTAAGGTAGCCCCTCCTAGAAGCGATCTTGACATTACAGCTGCAACCCAAAGGGCAATCAGTAAACTTTGTAGTATCGTTAATGTTTCCATATATTCTCATGTCCTCCTATTTCTGTATATAGTCTTCTAAATCAATAATGGCTTTAAATAAACGATCTTTTGTAATTTGAACAGGTATCAAATGGACCTTTTCGAGGGAATCAATAAATTCTACCATTTTATTTAAAGTATCTTCATTTTCTGGGTAAAGGCCCATTTGATGGAGTGAAACTGGCAATTTCAATTCCTTGTAAAAAGGCATTAATTTATCGATTTCTTCCCATCTTTGTTCAAGAGCCATTTGATAAAATATGCCGTATGCTACTTTTTCGCCATGTAAGAATTTTTGACTCGCAGGAATATATTTCCCTAAGGCATCGTGCATAGCATGAGCAGCAGCGTTACGAGCAAATTTATCACCAAGTCCACCCACTAAACCTGCAACTCCAAATATTATTTCAGATAAGTATTTAAAACTGTGTGTTACCTCTTGGTTTTCCATATCTTTTATAGCTTGAGCAGAATGTTCAATAATCACCTCGCTTGATAGTTTTGCAGTATAGCCGCCTAGTTTTAAAAAAGGATCATTTTGTAAATGTTCTTGCTTTAAAATGGATTCACACTCATACCATTTTGCGATGGTATCCGCTAAACCTGCAATGAAATATTTTACTGGTGCATCAATGACTAACTCTGGATCTGTGATTAAAAATGCAGCTTGTCTCAAATAATGTTCCGTTTTACCTTCCGACTCTCCGGTCTCTTTATACATGACAGACAGCGGCGTCCAAGGTGCACAATTGCTAGCAAGTGTCGGAATGATTCCGAAAGGAACATTCGCTAAATGCGCTGAGTAACCCACCAAATCAGCCAGAGACCCACCTCCAACACCAATTATAAAACTTATTCCTTCCTTTTCAACTTTATCTGCAATGGTTTGAGCTCCAACATAACTACAAACACCTGTATATTGATGGTAATAAAACTCAAAACGCTCATCGTCTAAAAAATTTATTTTTGCTTTGGCTTTTTGCCATGAAATGGTTCCATGTACAATCAGAACTCTTTCAGCTGAATACTCTGTTAATACTTCAGGCACTGTATCTATTGCATTAACATTGTAACGATATACTTGTGGTCCTACTTTTACTGTTAAATTATTAAACACAGTTAAACATCTCCTATATTAATTGATGTAGGAACTATCCTTTTGAACCGAACGAATAGGTAATTTTCCCTCAACAATCCTTTCAACATCTTGCACACATTTTTCTCCCATATCTTGCAGGCAATCCATAGTATAGGCAGCAGTATGCGGTGTCATTACAACATTATCAAATACTAAGTATGGGTGGTCAGCACCCCCTGGTTCCTTTTCTAATACATCTGTAGCATATCCCGCTACTTTTCCAGATTGCAATCCTTGAATCAAGGCTTCTTCATCGACTAAAGCACCGCGTGCACTATTTGAAATATAGACCTTATCTTTCATTTTTCTTATTTCATTTGTGGCGATCATATGATAATTTTTTTCCGTTAAGTTTGCACAAAGGCAGATAACATCAGATGATTCAAGTAATTCATCAAGTTCTACTTTTTTAGCTCCAAAATTATTAATATGTCTCTTTGATTTATAAGGATCATAAGCGAGAACCTCACACCGAAAACCATTTCTAAGTATTTCTACTACACCACTGCCCGTATTTCCAACACCAATAACGCCTGCTGTCTTATTGAATAAAGTTCTACCAACTAAACTAGCCCTTTCAGTCCATCTCCCCTCTCTAACTTTAGCATTGGCTTCAGTCGTCCGCCGTAATACAGCTAATAAGTTACTCACATTATTTTCCGCTACAGCGTCTCTTTCAACAAGAGCAGGAATAATTGAAACAATCGTATGGTGCTCTCTTGCAGCTTCAATGTCTACATTGTTATAACCGATTCCATGGCGACTAATTAATAGTAACTCATCTTTATTCTCAAAAAACTCTTTAGTAAAGAATGGCGTTACACTCGCTATAATAATATTATATCCCTTCAATTTTTCTGCCAATTTTTTACCCTGAATATTTTGATCGACATTAAAATGATCAACCGGTCCCACTTTTTCAAGTCTCTTTAAATGGTCTGGAAAAATTTTTCCAAAACTACTCGAATTGACAATCGCTATTTTAAAATTTGCCACTGAAAAATCTCCTTTCATATTCCTGAATAATCAGCCAATTTAAAATGACATCTAAATGTTTATTATTTATTAACCGCTTTCATTTTACGAAAAAAAATTTTCTATGTCAAATCATTTTACAAAAAAAGATTTTTTTGGTAACTTTAGTTATATCAAAGATCAAATTGATTCTTAAAGAATTAAACCGTTGCATAAAATAAGGGGGTAGTACTATTAAACAATCCATCCAATTATTAATTAAAAAATTGTATCGAGAAATGAGCTCAACTGAACAAACAATTGCTGACTATATTATTAAAAACAAAACCAAAATTGGCCACCAAACAATTAGTGAAATAGCAAATAATCTTGGTGTTGCTGACTCTACTATATTCCAGTTCACCAAAAAATTAGGTTTTAGTGGGTTTAAAGAATTTAAAATCGCTTTACTGATTCACTCCAATGAATTTAGCAGCGAAGATATCCACGAAAACATTTCAAAAGATGATACTGAGTTTTCGATTGCAAAAAAAGTTTTTAAATCCAATATTTCTACTTTGACTCTGACTCAAGAATTATTAACTGAAGAAGACTTTACTCGTGCGGTCTCTATTTTAAATACCTCACGACGGATGTTTTTATTTGGTATTGGTGGTTCCGAAATCATTGCAGCAGATGGTCACCATAAATTTCTAAGATCCTCAATGGATGTTTTTCACAATGCCGATTATCATGTCCAATTGATGGAAGCGACTCGCCTAACAGAAAATGATTGTGCCCTCATCATCTCTCACACTGGACAATCCCGTGAAATCATTGAAATTACAAAAATTATTAGAGAAAGTAAGGCGAAAATTATAGCTATTACAAGTTATCCCAGCTCTAAGCTTGCAAAATTAGCCGATGTTTCTTTAATTTCTGTTTCATCCGAAGCAGAGTATCGTACAGAAGCCTTAGCCTCTAGAATTTCACAACTGAGTATCATTGATTCACTTTACATCGCCTATCAATTTCAAAACCAAGATCGGTCTGCCCAATCTCTTTCCAAAATTCGAAAGGTCATTTCAAAATTTAATGAACCACAGAATGAATCTTGATTTTTATTTTCAAAAGACTAGCTACATTTGGTAGCTAGTCTTTCCTTAAATTTTTAATGAGTATTTTGTTGCCTTATTATTTAAATAAATAATTGTCATCTGAAAGGACTCCTATTCCAGACAAGAAATATTTAAGAATATTATAAATTTAGTTTTGCTAACATTTTTAAAAATAAAAATTGAAGCGTTTTCTTTGAATTATAGACCTATTTACTATAAAATTAGAATTAGTAAAAATAAAATATGAGAGGATGGTTTAAATGAAAAATGTTGATAAAATAGCTTTTATTCTTTTAATTATTGGTGGTATTAACTGGTTATTAGTAGGTTTATTTGAATTCGATTTAGTTGCTACTATATTTGGAGGTTCTACAACCTTATTAGCTAAAATTGTTTATGTATTAGTTGGAATTAGCGCATTGTATTCTATAAAACTTTTTGGTCCAATTTTAAATAATAATTCTACAAATAATATACATTAAAATATCATTCCTAGTTAAGAAAGATATTATATAAGGACCTGCTAAGTTCCTGTCGGAATTTAGCGGGTCTTTTATCTTTTTGCTAGTCTTTCACTTGTTGTTTTAAATTAACAGTTAGTAACGCATAAATCTTGAACGAAAGTTTTTTAAGTCAACTTAAAATGTTGAATTTTTTAAGCAACACCCCCTGTAGTAAAAATACATCCGATAATTTTTTAGATTCTAACGATTTCCTAATTAAATTTCTTTCTTATTTTTTACTATACTCTATAAATCGAATCTCTATCAATTACATTCATCTAAATTAGATCGGTTGCTTTTAAAAAATTAAAAATAGTCGTTATAGATATATTGATTCGCTTTTCATTTACTCCGATTTGTTCAAACATACTACTAAACGGAGTTAGTCTTATCCAATAAACTTATATCTTATCAAAATACCTTTAAGATCCTATTCCCTATTAAGATAGATAATTATAAACCCCTCTCAAAATTCTGAGAGGGGTTTTCGTTCGTCAGATGAAGTTTCAAATTTTTAATAATTTAAACTCACTTTAAATCTTCTCATTCCTTCAACTAACTTTTGTTTAGGACAACCAATATTTAATCTTAGAAAATTTTTACCATTACCTCCATAAACGCTGCCATCCATGATGGCTACCTTTCCTATATTTACTAGTCGATGCTGAATTTCATCCATTGATAAATAATAGTTTGAAGTATCGATCCACATTAAGTAAGTAGATTCAGATGGAACTACATACATTTCAGGAAAATTTTCTTTAATAAATTCACTAATAAATTTTATGTTTAAATCTAAATAATGATTGAGTTCATCGACCCATTGAGAATTATTATTATATGCACTAATTGTAGCTTCCATTCCTAAGATACTGGCTGAGCTTACCCCATCTTGTTCCTTCAAACGTAAACTAAACCTCTCTATATCATTTTTATTCGATAAAATTACGTAAGAATAAATTAATCCAGGAAAATTAAAAGTTTTAGAGCCTGAACTGACTAGAGCAACATTGTCTTTGGCCAATTTAATAATCGGTTTGTGTTGAACACCATTGCGCAATATATCCATATGTATTTCATCTGAAATAATATAAACGTTATATTTTTTACATAGACTCACGATTTGACTTAACTCTTCTTCCGTCCATACACGCCCTGTGGGGTTGTGCGGAGAACATAATAAGAGAATTTTATTTTCATCATCAGCTAATTTTACTTCCAAATCTTTAAAGTCAATCGAATAATACCCATCTGTATAATTTAAAGGATTTTCAACAATCTTTCGCTGATTTGCCTTAATTGTTTTAAAAAAGGCATCATAGACGGGTGTTTGAATAATTACACCTTCATTGATATTTGAGTGCATATCAATTAACTTCGATATAGAGTACATTACAGAAGGGCTGTATAGTATCTCTCGATTTTCTAAATGAGTTTGAAAGCGTTGACTAAACCACTTTCGAACAGAGTCTTTAAAATAGGAGTGGTTCCATCGTGTATAGCCAAATATCCCATGATCCAATCTTTTTCTTAAACTATCTCGGACATTTTCAGGCACTTGAAAATCGGTGTCTGAAATTGAAAAAGGTAATAGATCCGGATGTCCAAATCTATCTTCTATATAGTCCCATTGGGTACTATATGTTCCTTTGCGAATTTTTACCTTATCAAAATCCATGGCTAACTCCTTATCGTGATATTACAGATTTTTTTCAATATCTTGTCTCAGCGATTCTACATGTGTACCAATTATTACTTGTACGTTATTATTGTCTAATTTAATCACACCCAGTGCGCCTAAATCTTCTAATTTCTGTGAATCAACATTTTCTGAATTTTTAACGGACAAACGCAAACGAGTAACACAATTACTGATAGAGTTAATATTTTCAGATCCACCTAATGAATGAATCATTTCTTTTACATTATAATCTAAATTATTTGATTCATAATTCAATTCTTCTGTAGTATAATTTGTTCCTTTGACACGCGGAGAGCGACGACCTGGTGTGGCTAAATCTTTTTTAAGTATGATCATTTTGAAGAAGAAATAGTAAATTGCAAACCAAATCAAACCAACAAATATTACCATCCACCACCGAGTTTGTGTTCCTTGAAGAACGCCGAATATAATAAAATCGAATAAGCTTCCATCAGTATTACCAATGACAACACCTAAGACAGACATCGCTAGAAATCCTGCTCCTGTCATAATCACATGAAAAATCCATAAGAGTGGGCTAATGAATAAAAATAAGAATTCAAGCGGTTCGGTTATACCTGTAATTGCTGTAGCCACAACCCCTGAAATCAACAGACCTTTTACTCGATTTCTATTTTCGGGTAGAGCCGTATGATACATTGCTAACGCCGCTCCCGGTAAACCAAACATGAAGGTCGGCATCTTCCCCTGAGATAAGAAAGCTGTAGCTTCTCCTGAAATTTGTAAGCCAGATTCTAATTGCGCAAAGAAAATATTTAAGGCTCCAGAAATAGTCTCACCATTGATTATTTGCGTTCCACCTGCATCTGTAAATCGAATCATTGCGACTAGGATGTGGTGCAGACCAAAAGGCAATAATAATCTTTCAGAGGCTCCAAATAAAAACGGTCCAAAAACACCAGCACTACCAATCACCTTACCAATACCTTGAATAAAAGATGCAAAAAATGGCCAGAAAATCGGAAGAATTAAACCAACGATTGCCATAACCAAAGAAGTAATGATTGGTACAAACCTCGTGCCTGAGAAGAAAGCAAAAGCATCCGGTAATTTTGTCTTATAAAATTTAGTATGTAGTCTCCAAACAATAATACCGGAAATAATACCGCCTAAGACCCCCATTTGTAACGATTGAATACCTAAAATCATTCCTTGACCTGCTTCAGACATCATTTCTGAATTTGCAAGAGAAGCTGTTTCACCCAAATAAAAGTTGATTGATATATTCATGATAATATACCCAACCACTCCTGAAAATGCAGCAATGCCTTTTTCCTCACGTGCTAATCCTAAAGGGATGGCGATTGCAAATAGCAAAGGAAGATATGAAAAAGCAAATGCTCCGATTGTTGTTATAAATCGAAATAATACTTGCAGAAGATTATTATCTAAAAAAGGCAATGTTTCAATGGTAGCTTGACTTGTAAAAGCACTACCCAATCCCAACAATAAACCCATAAATGCTAACAAGGCTACGGGTAGCATGAAAGTTCTACCCAACCCTTGCAGAAATTCCATCATTCTGCCTGTTTTATTATGATTAGACATTATTTTTCCTCCGTTTCATTTAATACATTCATATTATCAGAATGCAAATGCTTACAAAAGTGTTGTCAATGGAATGTAAGGTCTTACATTTTATTGTGAGAGGATTCAGTCAAATATAGTTTTGAATAGATATCCAATATATAATCAATAATAATTAACATTGGTACACGGGAAGACATATCAATTTTTCCAATATAATTTGGTTTCGAGACTGCTATAATTGTATTTTTAGTTATTTTTTCTAAAGTAGAGTTTTTTGTCCCAACAATTGAAAGGACAGGTGTACGATTCGAAACTAAATTTTTAGCATAGTTTAAAATTCCTTTTGTTTCACCACTTAGACTGATTAAAATGGCTAGATCATTCGGATTTAAGTTTTTGCTAATAATTTCCAATTCATCCCAATCAATTCTGGCAGCTGCTTTTTTATTAAGAGTTAATAATTTGTAACTAAGATCGTTACCAGCGCTTGTGCTAGCTCCCATTGAAATTATTTCAATTGAATTAGCTTGATGGATCATATTTGCGGCTGTAATAATTCGTTCTCTATCAATGTGTTTAAATACATTTTCAATTTCCTCGTGAAGATGCTTTTTATATAACAATTCATTTGCTTCTTTTCTTTTAATATCAAACATATAATCATTAGTTTCAATAGTTTGATTGACAAAGAATTTGAACTCTCTATAACCTTCGAAGCCTAGCTTTTTGGTGGTTCTTGAAATAGAGGCTGTTGAAACATAAAGTTCTTGAGCAATATCTTCGATTGATAAATCATTGATTACTTGTAAATTATCTAATAGAAATTCAAGAATCTTATTCTCTAACTCGCTTAGTTCTCCACTTCGCTTTACTAACTGATTTTTAAAGTTTTTCATTTTTACTCCTTCTCGTTGTCTTATCAAAGGGAATATTTTGATCATGTATTTAAATAAATCATCTTTACAAATTACATAGTAAGGAAATTGATCCTACTTTATAGCAATATCACCAATTTTTGTAAGGAAAATTACTTATGATATCCCCTGATATCCATAAGAAAGAGACCCCTTATCTGTAAGTTTGTAAAAACTAAAATTCCTTCCACTTACAAGAGGTCCCTCAAAAGCTTTTACTAAATTAATCAATTAAAGAAAATTTTTAATGGTCTACTATTTTCTAAACGAATCTTTATTAATTTTAGTTGCACCAATGCTAAACTAGAAAAACCTATTAGTAGATGGAAAATCAATAGTCTTGGCATATATAGTGGCAATACAATAAAAAATAGACAATTCATTAGAAAGATGAAAATGCTTAATATTAGCTCATATTGCAAAAATAAAAGCGTTTTGGCTAATAATTGTTTTAAATTGCCCTCCACGAATAGTGATAAAGGAAAGATAATTATTATTATCAATAAAAAATTCGAAAATAGAAATAATAATAGGAAAGTCATAAATGTGAGTCGATTTATAACCATAATATTGATAAGACTAATTAGCATTAGAAGAAATATAAAACTAAAAGCAAATAATTTTGTTCCTTTTTTAAAATACGCTTTAAAAGAATGAATATAGACATCAATTACTTGTGCAAAATTATCTTTTGCTAAACCTTTAACAGAGGCATATAGGGCGATATGCGCTGCTCCGATTGTGACAATTGGCAAAAGAGAAAGAATAAAAAGAAGATTAAGAATAACTAAATTTGAAATCAACATGAACAGTTGATAAATTTTCGTTTTGAACCATACTTCTTCTTTCATATTTTTCCTCTTTTCATCTATTACTATAGATTGGTTTAGTCTTTCAATCGCTCCATGTTTCCTTGTATTTTTTGATTAAAGACTTTAACGATATCTTCCCAGCCATGTTCTCGTCTAAACTTCTTGAAATCAGCAATCTTTTGGTCGAATGTTTCTTTATCTTCTGATCGAATAGCACTTATGATTGTGGTCGTAAACTCATCATTAATGGCAGTAAGGTTTCTTGCTTCCACTGTACCGTGATCGGGATCGATTCCATCTATTTCAAATTTTGGAACCAACTTCCCTTTCCCCCATTCTTGGAAGGGTAGTATCGCTTTGACCCAACCAATATCTTCAGGGTCTTGATATTTCACAGCATTCCCATTGTCGTGGCCAAAGAATGGAATTTCTCCGATACGCGTCTTCTCTTTAAAGGCATCTAAGTCATCATTTTTCATTTTTTGGTACTTATCGTTTAAGTGGTAATAACCTACCTCGTCTTCATAAAACGACTCATCTTTAACACCAAAATTAACGGTAACGGCTCCCTCTTCACTAATCATATAAGTGAAGAACTGAATTGATTTGGCTGGATCCTTATTTTCTTTGGTAATATAAGTTGTTGTATAGCCGGATAACCCGCCTTGCGATAAAGCAGGCCCGTCATATTTGTCGCTTTGGAAAGCATCAACAGGTTTATAGGCAGATTCTGGAGCTTTATCCATTAGTCCCTGGAAAGAGGGCTGGTAAGCATGTGTCCCTTGCACAAACATTGCTGCATATTTGCCTATTTTTATCTTTTCTAAAACGGTATCGTAATCGTCAGCAAAACTATCATCACTGATAAAGCCATTTTTATGCGCTTCTCTTAAAACATCAATCCATTTCAAGTATTCTTCGTCCATATTCCGATCATAATAATTATTTTCTTCATCAACCCATGGCACACCAATCATGTCCTGAAGTGCACCTCCTATCGATCCTAAATGATTTTTCATTTCACCAAAACCAAGAGGAATTAACTCTGGAAACTTTTGATTGATTTTTTCTAATGATCGCTCAAATTCCGAAGGCGTAGTGAAGTCTAAATCTGGTATTTCTTTAAGCACGTCTCCTCTAACCACAAAAGCATTATGAGAAGGAATAACACCACTGAGTAAATCCTCTTCAGTATTTGAGAAACTTGCGTAACCATAGGTATTTCCATCATCCATTTTGTACCATTTGAGAGTATCTTCAGACGTTACTTCAAAGAAATAAGGATCATATTTTTCAGCTAATTTATTCAAAGGTAAAGACCACTTCTGTGCACTTTTAGATAGTTTTGACTTTCCTCCATCATACAATGAAATAATGTCAGGGATATTATCACTAGCGAAAAAGGTATTTAATGCCTGCTCGTCACCTGCTATGATTTCAATATCTAAATTTAAATCCTCTTTAATCTTTCGCGTGACAATGTCTTCTCCCCAAGGACTATCATTAAATCCAGCATTTTCAATAAACCATGTTAACTTGGTTGGCTCTTCTTTTGTATCTAACTTCCAAGCTGGAGTCTTTTCATCTATTTCATACCGACCATTTAGATCAGGTAGACTCTCAAGATCATTTGAATCCTTTTGTGCTTGATTACCACAAGCTGCCAATACTAGACTGGTTACACAGAGTATAGTCATTGATATCAACTTTTTCATTTTTATTCCTCCAATTTATAAGGCACTAAACTGACTCCATTAGACAACAACTTGTTTTTGTACTTTAAGTATCACCTTGCTCATTACAAATACTACTTATTTAAATTTTTTTAAGTTTATTACTCTTTAATCGATCCTGACATCGCTCCCGAAATAAAATACTTCTGGAATAAAGGATAAATGATTACTATCGGTAGAGCTGTAATGACAATCGTTGCCAATTGAACCCCTTTCGTTGTCGTAGCAGCCGCGTCAAAGCTAAAATCCTTTAAAGACCGCGTTTGCGAATTGACAATTATTTCATATAATTTCATTTGTAAAGGGTATAATTCTTCTCGTGAAATATATAATTTGGCTGTAAAGAAGTCATTCCATTGATAGACAGCATGCCACATTCCAATTGTAGCTAAGGCAGGTTTTGAAAGAGGAAGATAAATTTTAGAAAAAATCTGCCAATGACTCGCTCCATCTAACATGGCAGACTCTTCAAGAGAAGCTGGTATATCGCGATAGAAATTCATAAGAATAATCGCCGCATAATAGGTAAACATGGATGGAATTATATAGACCCAAAAGGAATCCAGTAAACCTAAGCTACGAATCAATAGATAAGTCGGTACCAAGCCACCTGAAAAGAACATTGTTCCTATTCCGATTGATTTATAAATACTTTTTCCTTTTAAATAGTGTTTACTAAGAGGATAAGCAAATAGTGCGGTAAAGAACACGTGAGTGAACATTCCAATAATCGTTTTTAAGATAGATATTATAAACGCTCGGAAAATCGTCTCGTCTTTTAGGACCGCTCGATAATTATTGAGGGTTAGTTCTTGAGGAAATAAGATATAATTTCCTTTAGCTATTACCTCACTTGTTGCAAAGGATGATGCAACAACATTCCAAACGGGAACCGCAATAATAATGGTGAATAATATCAATAAAATAGAGTTGAAAAAAGAAAAAAGATAGTCATCATGGAAATATTTTTTTATCGTTTTCATTCATCTTCTCCTTATAAAATAGATTGCCCATCATTTAACTTTTTGGTTACATAATTTCCTATCAAGAGTAGAATGAGTGAGATAACCGAAACCCCTAAACCGACTGCTGTTGCATAAGAAAAATCACCTTGAACAACTCCCATCTTATAAACATAGGAATTAATAACTTCGGCTTTTGAACGATTTTGAGAATTCATGAGTACTAAAGTTTGATCCAAATTTGAACCTAATAATCCACTAATCGTAAACAAAAAATTCAAGCTAATAATATTTTTTATACCTGGTAAAGTGATATATCTAATTTGAAGAAGCCGATTTGCCCCATCTATCTTAGCTGCTTCATAAAGATTCGGATCAATTCTAGCCATAGCCGCTAAATACAAGATCGTTCCCCAACCAGAGCTTTTCCATATATCTGATAAAACAGCTATCAACCAATACTTATCCGGATCTAGTAACCAGTTTGGATGATTATGAGTAATATTTAAACTTGTTAAGATTTGATTAAGCAAGCCATTCGTTGAAAGCCAACTAATCAACATTCCTCCTAAAATAATCCAAGAAAGAAAATGTGGCAAGTAAGTGATTGTTTGGATCACTTTTTTAAATTTCATATTAACCACTTCATAGATCATGATCGCTAATATAATCGGAATAACAAAACCAATAGCCAACTTCAAAAGGCTGATCCCTAATGTGTTTTGGACTGCATCCCAGAAGATAGGGTCATTAAGAATAATTTTGAAATTTTCTAAGCCTACCCACTCCGCAGAGGAAAAAGAATCCATCACGGTATAGTGTTTAAAAGCAATTAACAAACCATATATAGGTATATAACAAAAAATTAACATATATATAAGACCTGGAAGAAGCATTACTTGTAGTGGAAATTGTAACCTAAATTTTTTAAAAGTTTTTTTAAATTGAGTCATAAATTTATCTCCTAAGAAGTTTTGATAGTGTTAAACATTCTCATGATTGATATTTGATAACGCTATTCAATAAATTGATGGATTGAATGTGGAAATTTTACTATAATATTAAATTTAAAAAAACGCTTACACTAAATTAAAAAAATTATAACATATTTTTGTATAATATGCTCTCTTTTTTATTAGACTTATCTTCATTATTTTACTCTTAGGTAGAAGTTACGGAACTTCGAATATATACTATAAATTTCAAAATGTTGAAAAGCAAATGAATGAATGGTAAATTCTAATTCACCGATTTCATACTAGTCGTAACTCATTCAGCGTGAGGTAATATCCATACATATAAATAGTTAAAAAATATTTAATGTAATTCTAAGTAATCCAAATTATCTCATATATAAAAGCAGTAACTTAAAAAATTAAAAAAATTTTTAAACCTTTTTTAATGTTATTCATACCAAACGATTTAATTAATCATTATCAATTTTCTAAAAAAACTGGGAGTAACTGAATTTTCTTTAAAATTCATATGAATGATAGTACAATAAATTTATCAATTACAATTGATTATAAAGTATGATTTATTCAAATAATCAGGAGATGATTTAATATGTATGATCAGAGCGACCGTAATTTTCATTGTGATCACTGCCATAAAATAATCGAAACAGGTGAAATGTGTTGGACTAAATGGGCATTCCCACCTAGCCATCTTAAGGCTCAAGTAAAACCTCGAAAAGAATTTGAATGGAAAAACGCTCCGATTCTTTGTAGCCAGTGTTCAGATAAAGAACTGGATCTTTCTAAATTTTAAATTTACTTTTGCTAAAAACACTATTAAAAGTATTAACTCAAAGAATGAATGAAAGATTTTAAAATATTTTCTTTGCATCAACCATTTTTATTTAGGAGGTTGACCCATGAAAAAGAGAAATTTTACAAAAAATTCTATAAAGATGTAACCTTCTTTAAATTTCTTTTTTAAGTGCTTTTTACTACCCTCGTCTATTCTATCTATGACTATAATGAAACTTTTCATAAAATGATTTTGTTTTTTATGATAGGATTATTAGCTTAACCTTCTATAGGGCACTCTTTAAAAGTTGAACCCTAAAAATATATTCTAAAAAAACTTGAAATCTAATTTCAAGTCTTTAATAATTCTAAACTGATTACTAGGCTTTTCTTTGTGTTTTTAAGTCAACGGTAAGCAATTCGCAATTCTCGCAAACATATGCTTCTGTTTTAGGCCGACTAAATAAAGAAGATTCATCTTTTAAAGCAAAGCCCCCTCTAGCAAAAATACCTCCAACTAACTTTTTATCGGCAGGTTGCCATTTAATCGCATAACGGTCCCCTAGTAAACTTCCTTTTAACATTTCATTGCCACACTTTGGACATTGCATTTTATCATCTCCTTTTGAAAAAATTATAACATACCTGTTCCATCTGATTAAATAATAAAGTAGTCTCCAAAAGTTAAAAAAGAACTTCAACACTCAAAAATAGAAATGTTGAAGTTCTCTAATTATTGAATCAAAATTTTATTCACCAATAATTGTCACTGTGTACTTTCGAGTTCGCTCTCTTGTTCGATCAAAGTCAACAAAATAAACATACCCAGTGATCCCAACTGACAACTCATTCTTCCTAACCACTAAAGACTCACTTGAGCCAATGATTGAAGCTTTGATATGGGCATCAGCATTCCACAAGTTGGAACGATCCCCTCCGGGTAACCATTTTTCTAAATCGGGCCAGGATTCAATTTCGCAGTAATGTTCTTCACCTGGATAGCGATATCGGTCTGCACGATCATGATTAGGCACTATTTTTTGCAGACATTCATCCATATCTAGCAAGAGAAATTCGGTTCCATTTTCATCCCTATCGTGTGTGAATTCTTCAAAGAAGACGGAACAGGTGGTGTGACTGGTTGAAACGATACAAATTCCATTTTGCACACCACTTAAGTGGATTGTCTCTTTGACTTCTTTAGTGATATCGACGAAAGTCACTTGGTCTGCTTTAGTATCTACTTGATAATCTTTTATAAAGACAGTCATTTATTACCCTCCAATCCCTTTATTTACAGCCTCAATCATATCAATGATCATTTGTTTAGGATCAGAGGCTTTAACTATTCCACTGGTGCATCCTGTTCCATCAGCCCCTTGAGCAATGATTTGATAGACATCTTCTGCTGTACTTACTCCGGCTGCCTGCATAATGAGCACTTCGGAGTTAATTGTTTTAATTGCATGATTAGTTTTTTCAATATACGAACGATCGCTAGTCTTACCTGTTCCTATCAACTCTGTCGGTTCGCATAAAAGAATATCGACATCTAAGGTCGCTATTGCTTTGGCTTCTTCAACTGAATCCGCACAGACAATTGTAATTATGCCAAGTTCTTTAGCGCGTTTAATGGCAGCTGATAAATCAGCTAATGATAGAGGATGTTCTGCGTGATTCAAGAAAGTAGCTTTCACTCCGACATTGGCTAATGAATCAGGTAAAACTGCACCCATACCGCGCCCCGGTTCAATACCATCAAAATGTTGAGCGGTCACTATTATATTTTCTGTTTCTAAATTTAATCTGTATAAATCAGCATAAGGAGCCGTTACAAAGACTTGAATATGCGGATATTTTTTAGCCATTTGATCGGCAACTTTTGCATACTCTATTAACTTATCTCCAAACAAATAGGATTTTGGATTAAAAACAAAGAAGTGATTCTCTAATTTTAATTTCATTAATTTTCCTACCTTTCAATTAAGCCAAATACTGCATAATACTCCTCTAATTGTTTTTCAATACTCTTCTTCATCTGAATAATTAATGAAGGGTAATCTTTTACAGAAGGCATGTTTATTGCATTAAATCCCGCATTGATCATATCCGAAAATAAATTAATTTTAGTGATTCCTTCTCGTGCACATCTATTAAGATTTTCATATCCGGTCGAGGATCCACCATGAAGAACAAGGGGTATGTCAATTCTTTCTCTTATTTGGGATAAACGCTTGAAATTAATTTTAGGTGTTCCTTTATAGATTCCATGAGCTGTGCCTATGGAAATAGCCAAGGAATCAACCTTTGTCTGATTAACGAATTCAATAGCATCTTCAACTTCTGTATAAATCGACTCAACCAGTTCATGGTTTTCTAAATTTTCATTTGCTCCTACAAACCCTATCTCTGCTTCAACATCCACTCCGTGATCATGAGCATAATTGACAACTTCTTTGGTTCTTTTTACATTATTAGCAAAAGTTTCAGTTGAAGCATCGATCATAACAGAGTTAAAGCCTAAATCAATGGCTCTTTGGATGAAGTGAATGTCCTGACCATGATCTAAGTGTAGAACAATGGGGACAGTGGCTTTTTCTTGAATATGGGTACCGATCCAAGCCGCCTCTTCCAAAGAAAGCCACTCATTATGCGCTTGAGCAAAAGCTAAAATCATTGGCATATTTAGTTTTTCAGCGACTGCTAAATAGGCATTGGCCGTCAATCCGTCAATAAAATTAACGGCAGGAACAGCATAATGATTATTCTGTGCCTTTTTTAGCAGTTGGCTAGAGGATACTCTCATTTTATTTCTCCAACTCCGCTTTCAATTGAGCCCATAAATCATCAATTCCGACATTCGTTAACAAGGGTAAACCAAAAATTACCTTATCCTTGATTTTATCTGGAACTGTAGTCGTAGAAATCACCGCATCATATTCATCAATATGATTTACTTCCTCGGCAATTTTTGATTGATAAATTTGTACTTGATCATCCATGTTATTTTCTTTGAGCCATTGTTTGACTTTACCGGCTACAACGGTCGAAGTAGCAATTCCTGAACCACACATAATTAATAATTTTTTCATAATACTTATTCCTTTCTCCTAATTCGCTTTAGTAGGTCTAACTTTATTGACATAGTACAAACCGGCTAAACTAATAATTAAGATGACACTGATCATCACCCATGGCATATATTTTCCAGATAAAATAAATAGCAATGTTGGCCACAATCCCCCTTCAGCCATTGCGGTTATACTTTCGTTACCTCCTAAATCAAAGTTTGCTGCTTTAGCCGCCATTGTCACTAAAGGTGCTGCCCAAGAAGTGATGTATAAAATGGTTGCCATATAAATACTCCCACCAACAACTGTCCGAACAATATTGCCATTAAAAACAGCTGCCATTAAACAGACCACAAAAGGAATAGTTGCCAAGTCTCCAAATGGTAAGGTTGTATTGCCCGGTAAAATAACAGCAAGGAAAATAGTTATGGGTACTAAAAGTAAAGAGCTTGATAGAACAGCTGAGTGACCAACTGACAATGCAGAGTCCATACCAATGTTCACTTCTCTACCAGGGAAGCGATTTTGAACAAAAGTGTTCGCTGCTTCAGAGATTGGAGTCAAGCCTTCCATTAATAACGAAACCATACGAGGCATTAATACCATTACTGCTGAAGTCTTAACACCTAATTGTAATACTCCTCCTAGGTCATAACCAGCTAGTAATCCAATCACTAAACCAATCACTAAACCAACCACGGTACTTTCACCAAAAACACCAAATTTTTCTTGCACTGTCTCAGGGTCCGCTTGGATTTTGTTAAATCCTGGTATTCGATCAAAAAGCCAGTTTAAGGGTATAGCAAACAAGAAACCTGGAGCTGAAGTTCCATGAGGGAATGTGATATTTGGATATCCATAGAATTCTTTGATTTTTGGTGCAATAATATCAGCTAATAGATAAATCATTGTTAAGTAAGCGATCGTTGCGTAAATTCCCAATGCAAAATTTTGCGTGATCGCATAAACCAGCGAAGCCACAAAGGCTGCATGCCAGAAGTTCCACATATCCACCATTAATGTTTTAGTAAGTCCTAAAAATAACAGTAATATATTCACACCAATCCCGATTGGAATAGCCAAACTCCCTAAGACCGTACCATAGGAAATAGCAGCGGCAGCTGGCCAGCCTACATCAATGGTGGTTAAGTTTAAGCCGAATCTTTCAACCATGTGTTGGGCAGCTGGGCCTAAACTACCCCCGAGTAAATCGATCACCATATTTAATCCAACAAAACCAATCCCAACAATAATACCTGAGGTAAAGGCCTTTTTAGGGTGTGTTCCCAGTACCATACCAAAAATAAAAATCAAGATTGGCAAGACTACAATTGCGCCTAAATCAACGAATTTTTGAAAAAGTTCTAACATCTTATTTCCTCCTTTTAATTTAATCCATAGTCACTTAATAATTTAATGATTTGATCGACATTACCTGGTGCATCATCAAAACTTTCGATTTTTTTCATCACTTCTTTATTTTGAAGCAATTCCATTACTTTCTGCAAAATAGCTAAGTGTTGCTGACTGTCTTTGAGCGCTAACATAAACACTGTTTTAACTTCAATTTCTTTATCCGCTGTCGCCATTTCGTAAAAAGTTACGGGCTTATCGAGTGTCATAATGGCAATTTGGGATTGAATAACGTGTTCACTCTCAGTATGAGGTAGAGCAATACTATAGTCTTCAAACTGTAAACCGGTTGGATAAGTTTCTTCTCGTTCTAAAATAGCCTGCTTAAAGGAGGGCTTAACGACTCCTTCTTCAATTAAACGTTGCGATAAATTATTTAAGACCTCCTCTTTTGTATTTAAGTTTTTGACCTTTAAACGAACAATTTTATTTTCTAACATCGTCTTCCCTCCAATTAATCAATGTAAATACCAATTCTTCAGCTGTACTTGCCTTCCATAATTCTTCAATATAATTTTTATATTCTATTTTCCGATATAAATTGATTAGGATTTGTTTGGTGCTTTCTATATCTTCTTCTGCGATCGCAATTAAAAAAACGACCTTGATTAAATTCTTACCCCATAACATGGGCTGTTCTAAAGTAATGACACCTAATTGAGATTTAGTGACTTGCTTAGGATCACAATGGGGTAAGGAGATTCCTGTATATACCCCCGTACTGCCCATGCTTTCTCTTTTTTTAATGGATTCTATAAATAAGGGATTATTAAGGTTTTCTTCATGAGCAATTTTCGTCATATCTTCATAAATGGCTTCCATGGTTTTGGATTTTGAATGGATGAGAATGTTCTCCCCAATAAGTTCTCGAATCAGGTTGTTTTTTAATTCTGATCTTTCCCCAAATTTTGCCAATCGATTATTATTTAAGCTCTTGTAATAAAATGATTGAATCAGATTCATTTCTTGTGCCGTAATGACAGGACTCACTTCGAATACAGGTATACTCACCTCGTTTAACTTAACGGATGAGACAATGAAATCAATATTAGATAATTTAGCACGATCTAAATCTTCATAATCTGCTTTAACAATTTTATCAGTGTCTGAAATGACTCGTTTTAACTTACTAATGAGTAATTCAGAAGTAGCAATACCGTGGGGACATATGACTAAGATATTCATGGGTTTATGGATTTTTTCAACCGCAATTTGGAAATGAATGGCCAGAAAAGCTGCTTCATCATCTGTCATTTTGATATTAAATGCTTCGGTCAGCTCTCGAACTGAAAGCCAGACAATGTTATAAAGCACACTGTATTCTTTTTTCACTTCTTCTACGACAGGATTATTGACTGAAATTGACTTTTGCAATCTAAAAATCATTGGCCCAATATGGCTGATCAACATGTCTCTTAAGTGAAGGTCATGGGATAAATCAATGTCTAAAATTTTTGAAACTTTTTGAATAAGTGATTCGACACTTTTGTTTAACCTTGTATTGTAATCAATATTATTAATCTTGAACCCAACTGCTAATAAGGTAAAAGATAAGGCCTCAATTTCTGCACTAGGTATCTCTTCTTTTGTTTTTAAAAGCTGAGTTAAAACTTCCCGAGCATAAAAAAATACTTCAAAGTGATTCATATCAAAACTTAAACTGTTTTTAGAGGGTTCAAGAAAATATCCGATTTGAATCATGTTTATTTGAACGAGTAAATCAATTAACAGGGTATTGAAATAGCGTTGACTGAGATCGTAATTATACTTTTTACCCAATTGAATAATGACATTTTTACAGTCTAAAATCGTTTTGAGATCAAAAAATCGAGAAAGTGTCTCAATGTCTTCAAAATTTGAGCTATCAATTAAAGAATGTAGATAGTCTTTTGTAAATTTTCTTACATATGATTCATTTCCCATTAGTGAAAAAAGGCCATTTTCTCTATGGAAAGACAATTTTGCTTTGGCTAATAGTTTTTCGAATTTTTTGATATCTCTTCTCGCTGACCCTTCACTGATATATGCATTGTCTTCATAACTAGTAATATTCAATTTATGTCGGTTGATAAATAGCTCTTTAAACAAATATTCTTCGCGATCTTCTACTTGAGGATCAAATGCTTTACTGTTTTCTAAATCGTTTAATACGGAAGCTAATTTTTGGAATTTATTATTATCATTTATTATGATACCTTTTCGAGGTGTTTTTTCGATTGTGATATTAAACTTACTTATGAAAGCATTTATTGAATCGATATCGTTATAAATGGTTTTAGTGGATACATTATAAACCGCTGCTAGATCTTTAGCTGCAATATGTTCAGATTTTGAACGAAGGGTCTTAAGAATCATTATCTGTCTATTATTCAACTTTTCACCTCCTTTATAAATGGATCTATTCTTTATATTAATTATACCGTAAGCGTTTTTATTTTTGGAATCGGATTACTTCCACATTAATGTGGAAGTAGTAATTACTGCCTTTTTTAAGCATCAAAAACCCCACCTTTTGATAGAAGGTGGGGTTTTCTTAGAGTAAGTTTAACAAGCAATCTTTTATTCTTGATCTATAAATTTTAATTATTAAATATTTCATAAATTACAATATCGTAAAAGCTGAAATTGAATACACCATTATAGGAATATTTCAATAATTTTTTATTTTTAAATTATTATATTCCCATTAATTAGATACTTTTGCGGGTTTGGAAGCTGAGTAACCAAAGAGTGCAAGAAGTAAAATAACCAACCCATAGATTCCCACTTTACCAAATAATTGAGACAAGTAGCCGAGTATAATCCCTACTGTTGCAAAGTCCGTATCTCCAAAGGTAGTATTGGCAAATCCTAAATCACCTAATAAAGGTAACATTAAGGCTGGTAATAGGATAAGTGAAACACCATTAACAAATCCGCCAATAATTGTTCCGCGCAGACCTCCTTGACCATTATTTAAGACACCAGACCCTGCTCCAACGAAGAAAAGAGGAATTAAACCAGGGATAATCAGTGGCAAATTAGTAAATGGTAAAACTAGAAATGCTGCAAAGCCTCCAACTAAAGCTGCAAAGAAACCAATAATTACAGCGTTTTGACCATAGGGGAATATGGCTGGAACATCAAGTGCTGGTGTGGCATCAGGTACAATTCTTTCTGAAATACCTTGGAAAGCTGGAATAATTTCAGCCAACATCATCCTAACCCCTTGCAGAACGATTACAAAACCAGCTGTAAATGTTAGGCCTTGTACGATCGCATACATAATATAGTTATCTCCTCCTGCTAATTCAGTCACTAATGTCGAATCAGCGGCTAAGAAAACAACGAGATAAATAACGACCATCACAATCGCTGTGGTAATCGTACTATCGCGGAAAAAGCCGAATTTATCAGGCACATTGATATCTTCTGTTGACTTCTCTTCGTCTCCTACATATCGAGCAATGAGAGCTGTAAGGGAATAAGAGACTGCATTGAAGTGACCCATAGCAATATCATCACTTCCGGTAACTTTACGATAGAAAGGCTGTACAATTGCCGGTGATAATACCATTGCGCTTCCTAATAAGAATGAGCCAATTAAAATTAATTCTATCCCTTTAAAACCAGCCGTACCTAGAACAGCTGTAACAAGGGCAGCCATAAATAAGACATGGTGACCAGTTAAAAAGATATATTTATATTTCGTAAAACGGGCCAGAATAATATTAAAGACAAAACCTAATCCCATAATAATGGTCATTTCAGTCCCTAAAAGATCTTGGGCAAGACCAATGACCGCTTCATTATTGGGAATAACACCTTGCACATTAAATGCATTTTCAAAGGCAGGTGATAATGTTTCAAGTGATCCAGCAATAATACCACCACCTAAAGACATAATTAGAAAGCCAATTATGGTTTTGGTTGTTCCCGTTAAAATTTTACTGAATGAAGCCTTTTGTGCGATTAAACCGATTAATGCAATCAAACCAATAATAATTGCCGGCTGATTAAAAAAACTGTATATGAAATTCATCATTTTATTTCACCACTTTTAATTGTTTTCAAAATACGCAACTAATTGTGCTTTTAAATCTTCTTTATCCATGACATTATTTACATAAATGACCTCTTTATTAATGGATTGAAGATTATTTTTAAATTGTGAGGTTGTTACAATTAAATCTGCTCCACTGCTTCCAGCCGAACCAACATCTGTGGCCTCTACTTCAGCAGTTTTCCCTATTTCTTTTAAAATTTTATCGACATTAATTTTCAAAATAAGACTTGAACCTAAACCATTCCCACATACTGTATTAATTAACATTGCCATCGCCCTCTCTTAATTTAACCAATTTTTGTTCTACTTCAATCAAAATAATATGAAAAATCGTCATGGCGGCTTCTTCTACTAAATCTGACTCCTTAAAAGCAAAATTAATTGAATAATCTAATGCTTCAGCTATTGTTCCGCCAGTATTACCTAAAACTCCTACCGTCTGAATTCCCATTTCATTTGCTTTGTGGGCTGCTCTTACAATATTTTCTGAATGGGCGCTTGAAGATAAGACGATAAGCAAATCATTTTCATTACCTAACCCCTCGACCTGGCGAGCAAACACATTTTCATATCCATAATCATTTGCTGTGGCGGTCATCACACTTGGATCTACTGTTAGAGATATTGCTGGGAAACCACTCCTTTCTATTTTATAGCGGCCAATGATGTCACCGGTAATATGTTGTGCATTGGCAGCACTTCCGCCATTGCCAACCGTCATTATTTTATTCCCACTTTTTATGGTATTAAAGATAAGGTTCGATAAGTGCTTTAAATCTTTTGAACGATTATTGGCAATATCGTCAAATATTGCGGTTCTCTTTTTAAATTCTATCTCGTAATCCAAAATAATCATCCTTTATTTTACTTAGTATTCTATCCTTCTTTTCCTTTAATATAGTTTAGAATTTCTTGAGGTTCTTCAGCTTTTTCTAGTAATTCATAAAAGTGAACATCATCCAATAGATCGACTAGTTCGGCCAATGCTTTTAAATGCGAATTATTATCCACTGTACTTAAACAAAAAACATATTTTACGGGATCATGTAATTCATGGCCAAACACAACGGGTTCTTTCAAGGTCGTGATTCCGATTGCTGTTTCGATCACGCCATCTTCCGGTCGAGCATGAGGCAAAGCAACATGCTTGGTAATGACAATGTATGGACCATTGCTTTCAGTATTATTAATCATTGCTCGAATATAATCATCGGTTATTTTCCCTTCTTCTTTCATCACCTCAGCACTTTTTTGGATAGCTTCTTTCCAATCTTTAGCTTCAACTTTTAACTGTATGAGTTTATTGTTTGTTATTTCACTTAACATAGGCTGTTCCTTTCTTATTAAAATTTGATTCGTAGGGGCTGATAATAAATAAGACAGTTCTCTCATTAAACCTTTCTTATCTTTAACATCACTATATTTTTCAATAATCATCATCAATGAGTTTATATTTATAGTTTCTTTCATCATCATATTAGCGAATCTCTTATTAAAGTGCTTCAGCAGATTCGCTTTGTCGATATTGTTCATTACTGGATTAACTATAAACAAAGGCTTATCCGTTTCAATCAAAACGGTTGAGAAAACAACATCTATTTCTTTGATCACTTCATTCAATTGTCCAACTGAAACATTCTTTAAAAAATTTACTTGAGGAAATAATTTTGTTAATTCATTCCTGAGCAATACAGAAACACCGATACCACTTGGACAAACAATGACTCCTGTCAATTTATAATTATCAGTATCTTTAGTATCTTTTATGAAAGTTGCAAAGTGAATAGTTAAATACGCCAGATCATCTTCAGAAATAGATTTGATTACATCGATATTTAACTGTTGGAATAAATCCTCGATAATGGTATAAATATGTCCATATTTAGTTAAGATTTGATCTTTCAAGGGATTCACCATTGGAAAGTTAAAATACATCCTATTAATAGCTGGTCGAATATGCATTCGTAATTGACCGAAGATTCTCTCCCTATCTTTAAAAGCAATGGCATATGTTTTATTTAAGCGTTCTAAAACACTAGCAATTATCTGATCAATCATTGCTTGCTCTTTTGAGTCTTTGATGACTGTTTTAGTGGAGTAAGATAAAATCAAAGCGGTTAAGACTTCGACGTCATTAAGATCAAAAATATTTTTAGCTTGTAAGATTTTCTTTGACAACTTAAATTCGCTATTTTCATTCAATTTAAACCAGAATTTCTCTTTATTAGGCAAGCTAATCATGCTCTTTCGAAGTAAATAAAAAACAAAAGTATAAGTAATTATATGGATATTATTATCTGAAATAATTAGCTGATCTTTTGATAATTCTTGATTTAATTGCTTTCTAAAATCATAGAAAAGATGTGAAGCCTGTTTATCCAAAACGAGTTGAATAATGTATAAAGCTTCCTCATATGAAATAACTTCCACTATAAAATTTATCATTGCATAGAAAATATCTGTTTCTTCACCAATGAGCTGGTAGCCATTTTCTCTTGAATATTTAATGGATAGTTTAAAAGAGGATAATTTTTTATTTAATTTCTTTAAGTCATCTGTGACTGTACCACGACTAACTTCTAGTAGATCCACTAAATGGAATAACGAAATATTTTGATTGTGTAAATATAAGTAAAAGAAGATAATTTTCTGTCTTTCTTCCTCATCAAAAACATAATCAATATTACCCTTTAATAAATCACTAATAATATCTTGAACGTTATCTAGCAAAATTAACTTGCCACCTGATATTTTTTCAATGGCATTGTAATGATTATCAGTCAACCACTGATTAATATTATCAATACTATAATTGACTTGCCGTTTCGATAAATTTGTTTTTTGCTGTATCTCATGCGTAGTGATATCTGGATTATTAAGGATCAGTTTTAATATATATAAGGATCTTTTCCCAATCATAGTCGCTCAACCCTCTTTATATCATAATATTTGAAAACGCTTAACCATTCAATAGCTATTGATTCCAATTTGTGTAAAATCAAATGACACAAATTGTGTGCTGCCAGTTCAAATTTATTAAGATTGAACTTATATTCTTTAAGCTTAAATTATTTAAATAGTATTAAGCTATTGAATCATTAGTTTCTACCAAAAAAATAATTTATATTTCTAATTAACTTAATATTATTCTTTCCCTAAGATATTGTACCAATAATTCAGAAAGAACTAGCTACAAAAATGCAGCTAGTTTATGATTCGCTCTTCAATTAATTTTTTCTAGGGAAAAATCTATGTCTTTGAATATTTTTTATAATTGATTAGTTTAATTCTAAATTAACAATTTTTTGAATTCTTCCACGTCATCAAATTTAGTATTAAAGTAGGTCGGTACCTTATCAACATTTTTTAATTCGAGAGGTTTGTTATTGTTTATTTTTTTAATTCTAACTTCAAATGTATCTTTCGTTGTTAAAATTATCTCGAAATCTTGTTTATCACTCATAAATTGATAAATATCTTCAGATTTTTTCTTATATGTTCCTTGATCTACTTCTCTATTATCGATGTATTCAATGAAAGAATTATCTTCAGGTTGAATGGCTATTTGAACTATATAACCGTCAACACGATCGCTTTGGTATAACCCTTCTAAAACTGGTAGGCTATTAGATGAACAAGCTATTAAAAATAAACTTACAAAAAGCAATGAAAGAGATTTAAATTTTTTCATAAAACACCTCCATTCATTAAAATTATAGCATAAATTTTAATGAATGGAGTTTTTATAATATAATACTCCTTTTTCTAATTCAGCCTAATTATGATAAGTCATGAAAGGTTAATATAGTCTCTACTATTTATAGTGAGTAATATTTTTCATTAAGCTCAATCGATATACTAAGAACGGGAATAAAAGGATAATGGAGATAGCTTCATAGCTTTATAAAAAAATTATATATATTCTAAAAAAAGAACCCTAAACATGAGACTATGATCTAATCATTAAGATTAGTACATAATGTGAATAGGATTTTATTTAATTACATTTAAAAGCTACCTATGATTCTATAAATTTTAATCTTTAGAAACTGAAATTGGGAAAGAGGTTTTTGCTATTTCTTGAATCATAAGTGAATACTTCTAGTAAAAATAAATACCACGAATCCTATTCAGGGGTTTCATAATTATGACTCGAGATGCAGAACATTAATCTTTTGCCACTTTTAATAATTCCGTCATTCGGCAAAAGAAAATCGGGCTAAAAATAAAACTTAGCCAGAGTAGATTCTAGCTAAGTTCATCTTTTATATTTTTAATAATATGCTCTATTTTAAAAACGATCCCACTTCATTCATAAGATTTTGACTTTTTAGTTGATTCCTGATGATTCTTCCGTTACTCATAAATAGAATCTCATCTGCCAATTCTGATATAAATTCTAAATCATGACTGATAATCAAGACTATATTGTCTTGATTTGCATAATCTCTTAGCAATTTGCAAACATTCATCATATTCGAATAGTCCATGCCACTTGTCGGTTCATCTGCGATAAATATTCTCCTATTAGATGCAATGCCAGCTGCCAGAGAAACTCTTTGTTTCTCTCCGCCCGATAGAGATTGAGGATGGTGATCTTTTTTGTTTGATAAATTCAAATCTTCAAGCAATTTATTCGTTTTATCAAATTCGTTATTAAGTTCTATTTCTTCACAAACACTTGATGTGAAAAGCTGTGAATTTACATCTTGAAACACTAAATATGATTTTTTTAACCTCTGTTTGCTTGAAATTTTCTTTCCTAGCCAATAGATATTATCTTCTTTCGCCTTTTGTAAACCCACTAAATTTCTTGCAAAGGTTGACTTTCCAGCACCATTTTTGCCAATTAAGAAATATATCTTGCCACTATATAATTTTAGATTTTTAATATTCAAGATTTCTTTTTTCTTTACTTCATAATGTAGGTCGTTTATCTCTAAATATTTTTCAGAATTATTAGCTTGTGTTTTTTTGCATGTTTCTATGCTTTTTATTTCGTTTAAACTTCTTAGATAAAGCAACTTCCGTTCTTCTTCACTTAAATTGTAAAAGTCTTTAGCGCAATAGTTCTTATAAATTTGTCCATTTTTAATAATACTTACGTTATCTACTATACCATTGAGGTAATTGAGACGATGTTCGCTAATTAGAATAGTCTTGTTGAGACTTTTTAATTTCTTAAGTATTTCTTTAACTTTTAAAATGTTCTTTAAGTCTAAATTGCTGGTAGGCTCATCAAGAACTATAACATCAGAATTTATCATCATGGTACTTGCTAAGCATAAAATTTGCTTTTCTCCGCCTGAAAGTTCTAATACATTCCTGTTCAAAAGATGACTAATATCTAAAACTTCCATAACATTATTTAATATAATTTCCATTTTTTCTATTTGATAGCCTATATTCTCCAATGGAAATAATAATTCAGATGTAGAATTATCTGTAAAAAATTGAGATTTTGGATTTTGATATACTGAGGATACTAAGCTTACCAATTCCTTAATCGTCATTTCTTCTACATTTTTATTTTTAATCAAGATATTGCCTGATTTTTCACCCTCAAACATATTATCAATAATGCCATTTACTAGTCTGATTATACTGGTTTTTCCAGAACCACTTATACCCGTTAGAAGATGAACTTCGCCCTCATTTATTGTTAAATCAATAGGACCGATTTGATTCTTGTTAGGATAAATAAAGTTAGAGTTTTTGAATTCAATCATCGGTTTATCTCCTTATCAACAAATACACAAAGATTATCAAATAGATAGCTATCAATACGTCGAATTTGGTAAGGTGTGTTTCAAAATATCTATTCTTCTTTCCTTCTATGCTTATTCCCTTACTAAATGCTGCTTGGGAAAGTTCTTCTCCTATATTTGAAGTCGAAAATAGCAATGGTACTAAAAGGTGTTCAAGAGTCAGCGAAGGAGTCATAAAAGCTTTTAACCCATGTTCTATCCCCCTAATTTTCATTGCACTCTTTATATGGCTGTATTCATTCTTTAATTCTGGGAAATACCTGAACATAACTATGAGAGGAATGATTATAACTTTTGGAATTTTTAACTTTTCCATACTAGCCATTAAGGAGCTTACATTAGTAGAAAAAATAAAATATCCTCCGATAGTAAAAGGGATCAATAGTCTTCTCATAATAAGTGCCCAAGTGTGAAACACTTGAGCAACTCCTATTGTTTTACTTGTAAGATAATAAATGCCTGTCAATGAAAAAAAAGCAAATATAATTTTTACTCCAGTTTTTACTTTATTGATACTTGATAAAAGTAGAAGCACTAATAATAGGCTTAAAATTTCATGAGTCCCTGTAAAGGGTATTGTCAAAGTACTTGTATAAAATAGTAAAAGTCCAATTTTAGTTTCTGTACTTAATTTAAAACCTTGCATTAATCAATTCCAACTCTTTTAAAATGTTTATTTAGTACCTTTTCACCAAGTTGTCCACCAAATATGGCTCCTATAATTACACTTGCGTAAAGAGCAAATAATGACCAAAGAGGTAGATTAATAATAGCATTTGCATATGCTTTACCCATCGTTCCTACCGCCATTTGATAGTATAAGTCTTTAGCTGTAAAAATTAACAGAAATGTATTCATCGATGCGAAAGAAATGAACATATGTGATAACTTCATTCCTTTAATAGCCTTAAATCCTGATTTCCAACGTGCTAATTCTGCTAATATAGCACAGATTAAATAATTTACGATTGTTATCGGCGGCATACCCATCATTAAAAAAATGATACCAGGTAAAATTGTGAATATTAATGTAAGCCATCTCTTAGGACACTTAGCCATAAAAAACATGGTTACAATTCCGCCTACTAATGCATAGCAGAACGGATATGCCAAGTAAGTCACAACTAGCGTTCCTAGAGGCATACCGACTATCCAGCTTAATATAAAATATAGGGCTGCGAATACACCTGTCATCACTAAATCCTTTATTGTAATTTTATTTATATTCATAATTCCCTCCTCTTTTAATACCTATGTCCTTCTGTTATAAGCGATTTTTCAATCATCGTTCTATAGAGCTCTGATTTCTTCAGTAAATCTTCATGCTTTCCAACAGCATTAACTCTTCCTTGATCTAACACAACTATTTTATCTACATTTTCAATAGATTTTAATCTATGAGAGATGACAATTACTGTTTTATCTTTAATAAGTTTATTTAAACTTCCTTGAATGTTTAATTCATTTTCTACATCTAAAGAAGCTGCTATTTCATCTAGAATGATAATAGGTGTGTCTTTCAAGATAGCCCTTGCGATGGAAAGCCTTTGTCTTTCTCCCCCTGATAACTTAGATCCATTTTCACCTATAAATGTGTCATATCCATCAGGCAGATTCTGTATAAAATCTTCACATCCTGCCTCTTTCGCTGCCTTTTTAACTTCGTCATTCGTAGCTTTTACATTCCCTATTCGAATATTTTCCATAACAGAGGTATTAAATAGGATTACATCTTGAAAGACGATAGAGATGTATTTAAAAAGATGTTCTGTGTCTATATTCTTAATATCATGATCGCCTATACTGATAGAACCTGTGTCATAATCATAAAGCCTACTTATTAACCTCAAAATTGTAGTTTTGCCACATCCGCTTGGTCCAATTAAAGCTGTCACTTCGCCTTGATTCACCGTAAAGCTCAAACCATTAATAACCGTTTGATCCTCATCATATCCAAATGAAACATTTGATAATTCAATATCAAAATTAGTTAGAGGAATTTCCTTGCCTTCCTGGATGGAATGTTCTTTTATTTCTCCTATTCTTTTAATTCTTACATCTAAATAGAATATTTCGCCAAGATAACTTGCAAGTCCTAAAACTCCACCAGAAATTTTAGCCGCCGCTATTAAATATCCGAGAAAATATAGCATACTAATCTCATTGGTTAAAAGCAGGTTTACCCCAACAAAAATACAAAACCCGATTGGTAATATTCCTATATATTGCGCTAAACTTAATGGTATAACTTGAATGAGTTCAGATTTCCATTGTAATTTCTCCGACTCTATTAGCGATTTTTGAATTTCTTTTCTTGTGCTATCCTTTAATCCATAGGATTTGATTTCCTGGTTCATTTCTATCGTCGTTTGGAAATCTTCAGATATCTTCCTTAATGCCTCGAAATGCTTAGTTCTAAAAGAAATCTGCATTTTCTTCGTGGCAAAAATTACACCAACAGCTAAAAGTACTGGACCTATAATCGACAGTCCCATTTTCCAATTTCCACTTAGCATCATCACTGACATTAAGGCAAAGTATAATACAAAACCTATATAATTTCCTATCGCATGTGCCAGAGCATGCTCCACTTGAGCTACATCTTGCATAATCGTTTGAGCAAGATCTGATAAATCATGCTTCGAAAAGTAAGAAAGTGGCATCTTTCTTAAGAAATTAGCTATCTCAATACGCAAGTTCGCTGATTCCTTATATGTCTCGTTATAAGTTACCTGATAATTCTTATTAATAATAAAATACATAATAATCAAAATAAGGAATAAAACGATCGTAAACAGACTTGGTTTTTTTATCGTTCCCTCAAGCACTCCATTTGCAAATAACATTAAAACCATCATTGGAAAAAGAAAAGATAGATAGTAAAAAACAAATGATACAGTTGATTGAATGACACCCGTAGCCCCACTCTCTGTGAGCTTAAGTTTGTCCATTATATATTCTTTCATGCTATTCTCCATTCATTTGACCTATGATACATATCTTGCAAGTCTTTGTATCTTCCATTTTTTGCCATTAAACTTGCATGATTTCCTCTTTCGATAATAGCACCATTTTCAACAAACATAATCTCATCCACATTAGTAATAGTGGAAAGTCGATGGGCAATCATGATTACCGTCTTACCTTTCATTAAATTAGAAAAAGCCTGTTGGATTTCATATTCATTTTCTGGATCTGTAGCCGCTGAAGCCTCATCTAAAATAATGATCTCTGCATCTTTTAATATGGCTCTAGCGATCGCTACCCTTTGCATTTCCCCTCTTGATAAATATACTCCTTTAGACCCAATAATAGTGTTTTCTTTATCGGGAAATTTATCTAAAATACTAGTACATTGTGCTGCTTTTAATGCTGCTAGAACTTCTTGTCTATTTGCCTCAGGATTTCCTATTTTTACATTCTCATAGATAGTAGTTTTAAATAATTTTGAATTTTGGAAAACAAAAGCAATATTCTCTTGAATAGCTTTTTCTGAATAATTTGTAATGTTCTTTCCACCTATCCTAATGTCTCCTTTGTCAATAGGATAAAAGCCGGAAATTAGTTTTGCTATTGTGGACTTACCTGATCCACTAGGCCCAACTAAAGCATACGTCTTATGAGCATTTAATTTAAGGTTAAAGTCTTTTAAAACATATTTTTCATCATACTTAAAAGAAACATTTGAAAACTCTATGTCATAACTTCCCATCTTATTTACACTACCTTGAATAAGCTTCGCATCATCCATATTTCCCATTAACTCTTCGAGTCGATCAATCGCTAACATAGCACTATGATTATCAGAGCCTGCAAACATAACTGCCATGAAAGAAAGTAAGGCTATATCTGAAAAAATTGCAAAAAATACTAATTTTGCTAATAGCAGTGTCGCTGACTCCCCTCTTAAAATAAATAAAGCTGCAAAAGGAACCGCGAAGGCATAAAAGCTATTGAATAGCACTTGAAATCCTACATATGGTTTCCTACAGGATTGAGAATAGGCATATACGTTTTTTCGATAGTCATTAATCGAATCTATTAAACTTTTATAATAATCTACGCTCACACCAAATAGTTTAATGACTTGCATGCCTCGTACATACTCAACTGTTGATGCGCTCATTCTCTCCAAAGCTTCAGAAAAATCATCCATTAAATCGGGAGAGTTATACATCGCTTTAAATTGAAACACACCCACAACAAATGTAATTACCAGTAGAATCCCCAGCCGATAATCAATAAAAAAAGTTAAAGCTAACATCCCAACGGGTGTTAAAAGTGCTGTTATATTATCTGGAATTAGATGGGCAACGGTTTTATGTGTGTTGCCAGCGTTATCATCGATAATTTTTCTAATTTGACCAGAATTACTTTTATCAAAAAATGAAAAAGAAGCATCTAGTAGTTTATATAAACCGGCCTTTCTAAGATTAGTTTCCAGTCTAAATCCTAAATAGTGAGAAGACATAATTCCCACTATCGCTACAAATCCTCTTAAAATCAGTAAACTAATTACTATGATGCTGTAATGCACGCCTAAAGTTATATCTGTATTTACAACAAGTGCTTCTAATGTTTTCCATAAGTAATAATAAGCAATCATATAGATAAGCACCGCAATAGCAGATAAAACCATAGAGTAATAAGCATATTTTTTTCTCTCGGGTACATATCCCAATAACCGCTTGTACATATTGATCATATTAATCCCCCTTTATCTCAAATAGACTATTTATACTTGACTAAGAATAATCTATACACTAATATGTTTATTATAAATAAAGTGTTAATAATAATCTATACAAGACACTAACCTTGTCTAATCAAGCAAAATATGTCCAATCGAGTTAGGTGAGAAAATGATCAGTAAGCATTTAAAGACTTTAGGATTTCATGAGTTTGTACCCTTTGATACAAAATATGTTGGGAAATTTTATAAAATTAAAAATGATTTCATTTCTGGAACTTATTGGTTTTACAAAAAGAATGATTTCATTCTAGATATTCAAGATCTACAAATTAAAAAAGATTATGTTTCTTCTACCAATTATTCTGTTGTTGACAGTTCCTTTTATGTATCAACTTACTTTAAACAAGCAAATGGAGATTGTTTATCACCCTACGTTCCAATGACTAATAATTCTTTGCTTACTCATGTTGCCACCAAAAATTCAACCTATAATACTATCCTACATGGCGGATTTCCTTATTTAGCGATTGGTCTTAAATTTGATGCAAAGAGTTTAAGTAATTCACGTTTTGATATTTCATTCAAGGATTATCAAGAATTCGAAAAAATCTTTCTTCAATATAACGATAAAACGACTAAAAATATAAAAATGATTTCAGACCAGATTTTAAATCTTGACAAATCCTTACCAGGCGTAGATTTAATATTAGACGGTAAAATTATGGAATGGATTGGCGTTTCTATTTCTTCCTATTATGATAATCTGTCCGCAAAAAGTCTTTTAACTAAAGATGATATATTAGCGATAGAAAAAGCAACAAATTACATTGACAACCATTATATGCTTGATATTAACCAAGGTTTATTAGAAAAAATAACACTACTCAGTGGAACAAAATTGAAAAAATGCTTTAAAATAAAAACCGGTTTAACCATTACTGAGTATGTGCAAAGAAAACGAATCGACATGGGCGAAATCATTTTAGCCAGTACCGATTTAAATGTCAAAAATGTAGCTGAATCGGTTGGCTATAGTTCTCATAGTAGATTCAGTGAGTTATATAAAAAATATAAAGGAGTTTCCCCAAGTAAGGTGAAATTTAATAATGAAATTTAATGCTATTTTCGTTATATCGCAACATCTGTTCAATCTGTCAAAATATTTATAAACAATTAACATTTTTTTTGTACTCCGCTTATTATAACCAACGTTAAAATGTTGAACGCCAGTGGCGTTTTAAAACAGCACATAAAAAGGGTCTGAAAGAATGTTGACAAACTAGTTCTTTTAATTTTTTTCTCCCATAAGTTTTTCTTTAAACAAAGAAAAAAACAGTAAACCTTTTGATTTACTGTTTCGCATCAATTGTTTCTTATTAGATACTATTTCACTCCATTAACATACTTTTGAATGGCGTCGCAAGCATATTCAGCTGTTCCCATACCAAATCTATCTATATTAGTTTTAAATTCTGGATTTTCTTTATATCCATAACCAATACTTGAAAAAACTTCGAATGAACAATCAAAAGAATATTGACAAATTAAATCATGTAAACGCTGAGAAAGTTCGATGTTTTCTTTCGAAGTGGTTTTTAACCCTTTTACCTTGTTTTCTGCAAATAAAGCGAATATTTGATTAAACTTTTCTGTTAATTCTTGTTCTTTTCCTTTTTGCTTTTCCATAGATTTTTCAACTACATCTTTTCCATACTTATCTATTGCCATTTCTTTATATTTCTGATGGTCTTGGTAAACAAACCCTCTAAACTTTTCTTTCGTTGACATAGTAATCTTCCTTTCTTCATAATCAATTGTTTTTTGTAGTGTTTCTATCAGTGTTAAGCGATTTTCGTTTTCCTTTTTCATTAGAATTAACTGTTTCTTTAAGTGATTAAGTATTTCAATATCATCTTTTGTCATTAGGAATTTAATCTGTTTTAATGAAAATCCTAAATATTTATAAAATAGTATTACTTGCAAACATGCCATCTCTGCTTCTGTGTAATATCTGTAGCCATTTTCTGATTTTTGAGGAGATAGCAAACCAATCTCATCGTAATAGTGTAACATTCGTACCGAAACGCCACTAATTTCGCTTGCTTTTTTTATCATGTACATGCATTCACCTCCTAACAATTTATATTCTAAACTATGACATTATGTGAGAGTCAATGCATTTTTAATTTTTTTTTGCTTTAATTTTCTTTCTTGTCCAGTATTCTCTTTCTTTTATCCTTTCACACACTCGGAATTTTCAAATTTTTTTCTCAGTCTTTTTTCTGATTTTTTTTAAGGTAAGCGGTGATTTTCTTTATTTACTTCTATAGTTTCTTCTCTAATTTGTACCAGGTTCTTTTCTGTCGACTTTACTTTTCTTTATATTAATACCATAAAAGTACTTCTTCGTATTAATAGGACTTTGTACATTGTTGACGCTGAATATTGGAGGGATTGCCATAAAAAATGACTACTTTCTTTGATTAACACTATTTATTCTTATAGAGCTAGTGCAAATAGTGTGGACTATTAATATCCAATGAAATAACTTTTTTCTGGCAAAAAAAGACGATAGAATTTTACTTTCTATCGTCTTAAATCCTCTTTTTATTTTCTTATATGTTCACTCGCACTTCTTTTTTAAATTTTTTATTAGATGTTTAACATTCCTGTTTTTACTAATTTCTTCAAATATTTTGTCATTACAAAATATATTAAGAACGGATTGTACAATCATTTTATTACTTCGATTGGCCTTATTACCTATAATAATATTTTTATCAATCCAACCATCAATGCGATTAAAATAATCATCTCCCTTTAATACAAATTCTGTTTCTTTCATCAAAATTAATTCATTTAAAACTCGTTCTGCATACTTTGAACCATTTTCAATATCATGACTTTCTAGATATCTTTTAGAAGCTGAGAGATAATAAGTAATAACAAGTCCTTTATTTAACTCTTTAATATTAAATAGATCTATTAAACTCTCTATTTTGTTTGCTGTTTCCTTCCAATTTGATTGATTCGTATTCATTTGTTGATTTAATAGATTATACAGATTGAATAATTCTTTATATAAAAATATCTGTAATTTCTCCTGTGCAATCTCAAATTCTTGCTTATGAATATACGAACTAATAATTAATGAGTCGTTTGAAATTAGCCACTCTGTTTCAGGTAAAAGTTCCAGCACTTCGTCAGGCTTACCTATTTGTAATAGGCATACCGATTGAAGACTTGTTGCCATATTTTTTAGAGTAAAGTCTTCTGTTTCTTTCCTGACTCTTTCAAACAAGCGAATAATATACTCCATGTGTACTTTTATAGAATCCCTATCTTCCAAAAATTCAATATGGTTTAATAAAAACAGTCCAATTGAATAAATCAAAGGAAAGCAAGAGTAGTATTTATTAACAAGGTCTTTACAAGTCTTCAAAACATTTTCAAAAGAATCAGTGGCTATTTCATCCATTAAATTATAAATAATTTTTCTGATTTGACTGTCAGATAAATTTGGCTCATACCCTATTAGTTCATCAATTGTTATATTAAAGTAGGAAGCAATTTTAGGCAATAATAAGATATCGGGGTGACTTTGTCCTGTCTCCCATTTTGAAACAGCTGCCTTTGATACCATCAGATAGGAAGCTAGTTCATCTTGAGTTATGTTTTTTTCTTTTCTTTTTCTTAAAATTACTTTTGATATACCAATCTCGGTCATAGGAACTTCTCCTATACTATTTGTTTATTATTCATTATTATCACAGCAGAAGGAATCAGAATAACCGTTAAAATTATCGTAATTAAAATAGAAGTGTGAAAAACATCAATACTAGTACCTTTCAATAAATCTAAAGGATTGGTCACCAAATATATTGGGAAATATGTTACCCAATCACTTTTTATTGATAACAACAACTGAAGAAGAATACTTACTCCCACAAAAGATAAGGAACCAATAGTTGAACCTGTAATAATTCCCCCTAAAAGTTCGATGGAAAGTAGTAAAACTCCGAATAAAAAAGGGAGACTTAAAGCAAATAGAAGTATGTCTAATCTTATTGTATTATCAAAAAAATATCCTGTATAAATGAATGTCATAATAAAAGCGACTATACAAGAAGTCATCCATATTATAACACCGACAAAGAATTTAGCCATTACCACAGCCTTTCGTGATAATCCTTTTGAAAATAAATTGATTAAAGTGCCTCTTTCCAGTTCATGACTCATTTGACTACTAAATACTAAAATAAGTGTTAACATTCCCATCTGGCCTATGTTTTTAAAAAACTGTGCCCACGAATCCATCTCCGTTGGAGTAGGTATTTTAATAATTGCTCCATTAGTTGAAACGGACTCTAATATTATTGGTGTCAACTTTGCTATTAAAGGACTAATCAAACCGACTAAAGCGAAAACTATAAACATTATAAAAAGTTTTTTATCTCTGTAGTATTCTACCATTTCTTTTTTAATAAAAATTAGGCACATGTTCATTCGTGTGTCACCTCTAAAAAAATATCTTCCAAGCTAGGTTCAATAACTCTCATCTCTTCAGGAAAGATTTCTAGAGCATAAAGCTCTCCCATAATTTTTTTACGGTCATTTTCGTCTATCTTTTCAATAATAACTTTATTTTTATCTTCAACTATAGTTCTATTAAATATTTTTTCAGATTTCAAAAAGTGCTGTTTATCTCTTGAATTGAAAAAATTGATTTCAATATTCGATTGCCTATTTATCTCTTTTAATTTAGGGATTTCACCGCTCAAAACATTTGTACCTTTATTTAAAATTACAACTTGATCGCAAATTGCTTCCACATCAGATAAAATATGTGTCGAAAATAAAACCGTTGTCTGACTTGAAATTTTTTTTATTATGTTGAGAATTTCTTTTCTTCCAGCTGGATCTAATGCTGAAGTAGGTTCATCACAGATCAATATTTTTGGCTGATTTAATAAAGCTTGCGCTATTCCTAATCGCTGCTTCATCCCTCTAGAAAATCCTTTAACTCTTCTATCGTCATTTTCTAGCCCCACTAACTGAATTAGCTTATCGCTTCTATCATTTATTTCTCTTTCTGATAATCCAGTAATTTGACCACATAGTTGTAAGTATTCTCTGGGTGTCATATAACCATAAAACTCAGGAACATCTGGTAAGTACCCGATGTACTTATTTGTAGAGGTTTCTCCAAATTGTACCTTTTCATTAAAAACTCTTATTTCACCGCTATCAATTTTTAGAAAACCTAAGATAATATTCATAGTTGTCGTTTTCCCAGCTCCATTTGCTCCTAAAAATCCTGTTATAGAGTTTTGGAGAACATTGAAACTTAGACCATTTAGCACTTTGTTATTTCCAAATGTTTTTATTAAAGAATTTACTTCTATAGCATTTATCATTTTTCTTCCTTTCCAATCATTAAATAAAGAATAGGACCTATGATTTGAATTAAAACTACTATTAGTATCCAAAAACTCTTATTTCCAAACTTGAAATTATTTTGTTTAAATAAACTCTTCAAAGCAAAAACCAGCAGAAATATTTCAATTACGACTATGGGTATCAAAATTGGCAAATATTCTTTTAATGAAACCATTACTATCCCTCCGTTTACTATCTTTATAAATAGACTATCAGTTAACATAGTTAACAATCAAGCGATTCTTCGTTAACTATTATGGTTCAAATCAACTATATGGAAACATTTTACTTTTAAATTTATGAATGTAGATGATTTTTTAAAATTAAGAAGACGATAGTGAATTTGACCGTTTCAATTGTTTTCTTTCTATCGTCTTTGACTGTTTTATTTAATTGTTAAACACTTTTAACTTCTATCAATATCAAAGGAATCATCCTATTAAAATCCATATTCCCTCCTCTACAAATTCTAATCTATCTCTACTTTTTTTACCTCACAGATTAATTCTCGCAAAAATCACTCTAAAAATAGGCAAATCTATATCTTGTTTTTCGATAGAAACACTAAAAGCCTGATTCTCTCATTAATATTTGCCCTTATCCTAATTATGAGACGACCCCACAAGTTAAATTTCAAGAATTTTCAAAAAGTCTTATCTTAATACTTTGCTGGTACTTTCCCTAGAATCTGATATCTACTTTTTACTTTTTATTATTCCAATTATTAATACTCCTATGGAAATCCCATATAATATGCCAGTAACGAAGTCACTAAATCCTGAAACTCTACTTAGAGTTAATGCTAACACTAAAAATAACATTTCAATAGGTAGATACGTGTTTTTCTTAACTATTTTTATTCTACTCTTACAAATTTACATTTACTATATATACTAATATATACCTTTTATTAATACTCACATTCAATCATTACTTTAAAAAGAACGCAACTTCCTACTTACTTTCCTAGTAGAAGCTCTGAACCCCAGTATCTATCCTTATGTCAAATTATTTAAAGAGTCTCACAAAAATGATCTTACCGTTATATTATTTATTATAAATAATTATCTTTCTTAATTCAGGAGAATTTTTTACATCTACAAACTACTATTAACATGCTTAATATATCTTTTCAAAAACTTCACAAACCATAGGTGCCTGCTCATAAAATTTTTTACCGAAATCTTTGTATCCACTTTCAAAAAATTGATCATGTACTCTTCTCCAATAATTATAACTTCTATCCCCTTCCCCTTCATGCCATGCATGTTCAGGGCTTATGAGATTATAAGGCATGATATACACTACCTTTGTTTGCGTAATACATACAGGCTCTCCTGAACCATTTAATATTATGTTAAATTCCCCAACTTCTGGAAGAAGGTCATCTTGTTCATACAATTCGTATGCAGATGTTGTCGCCGTCTTTATTCCTTTGTTAACTAGCTCAGCTAATTCGTCGGCCATTTGCTTAGTATTACCAAAGCTCCACGCATCATATTCAGTTTCTTCGTCAAGTTGTTTTTCTTCGCAAAATTTCTTCCAATACTTTTTTATAAGATCACTCATTCTATTTTTCCTTTTCTTATTCTATTTATTAATTCCAAAGTCTTGCTTATTAAGTTTATTTGATACCATTACATGTTTTACTTTTCTGATAAGGAACTGAAACCCACTTAACATCGTATCTATTTTCCGTTGTCATAATTATGACATAAAAACCAGGTGCTTAATCCGGAAGTCCCATACTTTATAGTTTCATTAACATATTTACTTCATGACAATCCGTTTCTTCAATTACCTCCGTCTCATAAAACCCAACCTTAGTATATAGTTTTTTAGCTGCATCATTACCAAAAAGGTAAGTTGTAGAAATCTCTGTCGCATCATATTCCCTTTTCATCAATAAAATAAGTGCCTGTAAGGATTCCTCTCCTAAACCTCTACCCTGGAAATTTTTATCTATAGCATAGTTCCACAAAAACCATTTAGTTGAATCGTATTTTCTGAGCATTGCAAAACCAATTACATTGTTTTCATAAAAAATATCATAGGCAACAACGTTATCTAAACTGCATCCCTTACAAATCTTTTCATGAGAGGATATTTGTTTGTTTTGATTTTTATCTAACGAGATTTTTATAATCTTAGATTTTTTGAAAATTATATTTTTATTCATTGTAAGTAAATCTACCCTGTTTTAAATTTTTGTTTCTCTAATAGAGAGCTGAATACCCAGCATCCATCGAACCTCTTAGCTCATTGGCTCCCGCCCATAACCAACTTTTAATCTCATCTGAAGTAATCAATTGCTTTCCTCTTTTCAATTCGTACTTCATATTCATAGTTACAAGCTACCTAAATATTATTTAAATATAGAAGTAATCTCTTTAATGAAAAATTATTTACTATTTAAATGTTTTTCAAAGCTTGTATTCCCTTTCATTATAGGTTATTAAGACCTTTTGTACAAAAAAATTTTAAAAGAGAGTGAGGATTATATCAAGCCTATTTTTAGTTACTCTATTCCTTTAACAGTGTATAAATGGGACCGGTGTTTAAAATAAAATCTATCCATTTTAAGCTGTTTTCCGGAGATTAAGGATAAATAATAGCTTTTTACTTCGGTCATTTATTAAATATCTATTTAAATTTCTAAAAAATCGCGATATTACAGTTAATATTTATATATCTTCCTGTTGTAAATAAGCCCTATTCAAATCTAAAACCATAAACGCATTTACAGCCCGAACAACGACTTTTAATACAAATAAATTAAACCTTTATAAAAATCTTCAAAAAAAGAATTCACAGGAAAAGCATGACGCTTCTCGAGTGAATTCTCTGGTATTAAACTAAATGACAATTATAAAAATAAATTGTGATCGATTTAGGTGGGAAACTATAGATTAGTCATCGTTTTACCGAAATACATTAACTCCCATACGGCAGATGGCTCTGTCACTGTTTCTACAATCTCTCCATCAATCAATTTATCAACAGTCACTTGACCGTTAAACCGCAGATAAGCTCCGTCAAAACCTACTAATGAAGCAAATTCCTTGGCTTCTCCGGTAAGTGTATCAATCATTCGATGCTTAGCGATATCATTTTTTCTCTCATAAGTTACACGGTAGTGCTTTTTGCCATCGTTATAATCAAAAACAATTTTATTGGCAACAGGCTTTCCTGTATACTCGTCAATATGCTCGTCCTCTTTAGTAAAAGTCACATATTTGTACGTGTCATCATCGCCAATAATGATCTCATTGTTTTCTGCCAGCATAAAAGTAATCAGTGGCTCATAACCGTATGACTCTTCGCTATACGTATGCGCAGTAATCAGATTATATTTTCCTACTCGGGCACGTCCCCAATACCAATGATGGATAAGTTCTGCCATGTTCACATTGCCCCAATTATGGTCATGATAGCCGGTACCGGTAAGCGTCTTTGTAACGCCATCGATCGTTATCTCGGCTTCCACATTTCCTTCAGGTACAGATGGCAACCATGCAAAATACTTCTCTTCTTGATCACCAAAATAATTAAATGAGTTGCCCTGTCTCCACGCTCTGATGTTTCCAGTTAACTTAATATCAGCAACAATATCATCTTTTTCAAAATGAATCTCATATTCTTTGAGATTACCTCTAAACGTACAATCACCGACACGTACATCGCAAGTCTCATTAGAGGAGCTAAATTCGTCTGCCGGAGCGAAAACGGCTTGTTCAATTTTTTTACCATCTGGTGTTGTTAATTCAAAAGAAACCATCGGCTTTAATGGCCCTTGAGCGTCAAATACAGTCTTAGAATAAAATATGATGACCAATCCGGTACCATCGCTTAAATGAGAATCAAAATACCACCACTCAAAAGTATTTTCCTCTCCATTTGTTCGGAATCCGTCTTCCCATTCGGCAATAACGTCTTTACGGTTACCAGCCTTTTCATAATGTCTTGGTTCAATTCCATACTTTACCGCAAGTTTCTTTTCCATATGAATTCTCCTCCTTATTTTATGCATTTAAGTAGTGAAACATTTGTATACCATGTAGCATTTGTTACACATTTAGTGTATCATTGAAACTTGTGATAAATCAAGATACATTGATAGGCATTCTGTTACAAATTTTAAGGAGGAACATGTAAGAATGAAAAAAAATAAACAAAAAGAACGAAGCAGTCTCTGGATCATTGAAGCACTCTTTTTGCTGATGAAAAACAAACCATTTCATGAAATTACCATAACAGAAATTACGGAGAAAGCGGGTATTTCACGTTTAACATATTATCGAAACTTTAACAGCAAAGAAGATATTATACTTCGATACTATGACATCATGTTTGAAGATTTTCTTTTAATGTTTGATAATATCAACAAGGAAGAATTGGATTTAAAGAAACTTATTATTATGTCTTTTGACCGCTTTGAGGAAAATCATGATCAAGCCCTCCTACTGATCCGAGATGATCTTACTCACTTATTATTAGCACCTTTTTCAAATTATATTACACGAGCCTTAGAAAAAATAAATATTCCAAGTTCGCTAAACTATTTTCAGCTTAAATTCATAGAAGGCGGATTATTTTATACCCTTTTTAATTGGACGAAAGACAGTAAAAACTATACTCCCGAGCAATTAGCTGACAATATATTAGATATCGTTAAACATTAATCTCTAATCCTAATAATGATAGCCCCTAACTATTAAAACCATCAAAGACGTAAAATAGAACAGATTTAGACATAAAAAGGACGATAGATTTTAATTCTACCGTCCTTTTTTATGTCTATATAAGCTTTTTTACAACATGGATTTTATTTAACTTTTTTAAATAATTCAACTACTTTAACTTTATTTTTGTTTTCATAAATTTGATGGTACTCACTTCCAAAAGCATTTATTAAAACTTTAAAGTCCTTATTAGTAGTCTCCTTAAAAGCTATACCCTGAATATCTTTAAACTTAATATTTTTTATTAGTGTTGTAGTTCCCATCATCACATTAACTCCATCTTTTCCGATTCCGGGTGTGGAAGTAAATGACGTTAAATATATAATTGCTGAAACGACGATAATATAACCTAACAATGTATGATCTAATTGATAGCAAAGATAGAAGGAAACAAGACCGAACAGAATTAATATCAGTATCAAATTCATTTTTTTCGCAATATAGACATCATTCTTCCTAGAAACATAAAAATTATGAATACTACCTGCTAAAAATAAAATGATCAGCATGCTTTTTATCACTTCATTCACCTCAGTTAAGTCTATTTTTTCACTTAGTTTCATTTATAGAGCAGACTTATTCAATACTCACTCTAAAAAGAAAACAATCTATATTTTATTTTTTTATTAAAATACTTGAAATCCATTCACTCTCGTAACTGTTTTCCGTTGTCATAATTATGACATGAGATCGAGTCGCTTAAAAAATAAAAAAAATTTGCCTTTCACTAAATACCATTTCTTTATTTATTGTTGCTAATAATCACAACTTCTATCAATTATCAATTACTTAATATTTTCTTCAGCTGATTCTTCTATTCTATTAATAAAAAATTCTTTATAATTTATACTCTGATAAATTTCTACTTCATTTATAATAGTAACTAACCTTTCTTCTATGTAATCCTTCTGTTCTTTTAGATTTTAAATCTTCTAATTTTAGTTCCTCTTTTTTATTCTGTGAAAAATCGCCCAACATTGCTCTACAAATGAATAATCAATTACAACAGTTATATTTGTAAATGGATTTACTAACTCAAATCTAACTCTTGAATATCCGTGGTCTCCATACATATGTTCTGCATCATCTATTAAGTTCTTAGAAATATTTCCTTTGATTAGTTTCTGTAAATACTCCAATACCATAGGTGGATCAAACTCTAATGGCTCTATTCCATCAATATACTTAAAAAATTCACTACTAACTTTATAACATCTTAAAAATTAAGAGCTCTTTTAAAGCAAAGTTTCATTCATTAGTGTTTGCCTGAGTGATGTTTTAGGATAATAACCTCAAAATTTTTACTCGCTTTAGAATCAACTCTAAGCTCATATGTAAATATTTTATTAATATCGCTCCTTTATTTATTTATTTAAACATAATACTTTTGTAAAGACTATCAACTATACAGCCAAATTATTCTTTCACTTTCTCAGTAACTTAAATTCGCTTACTAGAAAACAGAACTTCAAAATATTCTTCATCAAAATACTTGATTATGTATTACCTTAAAAGATAAACTCCTTATCCAACTAATTTTTATGTTAAATCTTAAATATATAGCTGAATTGTAGAAACTAGTTAAGAGTGATAGAAATTCATTCTCACGATTACTAAACGTAACATGTTCTCCTTTTCCTTGTAAAATAATAATTATTTTTTCACGAAGACTTGTGTTACTATGTGTAATTAAACTTTTTCAAATTTATTTTTATCTAAAAAAATCTATTGAACACAAAATATAAGCTATCTTCTGCAATCGTTTAATTCCAACTGATAAAGTTCATAACACATAAAATGTTGGCTCATATTTGAAAAGACTCTTAATCAATTTATTTCTTGAATTCCGTTATATAAATTCTCCAGAAATTTTTAATTCAGTTACCATGTTAGAATATTTGTATCTCCTTTGATATCCATTTTTATCTTAATTTTTTCTTATTAACAATTAATTTGCTTTCTTTTAAGAAAGATTGAAAGAGCTAATTTTATCGTTACTAAGTATCATTATCACTATTAAATGCATTACACATATTTATTTTTCTCAAAATCTATTGTATCAGATTCTTGATTTATAGAATATAAAAATAACTTTACATCTTGTTCAATTGACTTCATATTCGAGTAAAATTTTTTCATGATATTATTTCTATCTAAATAAAAATTAGGTTTAAATGACATTTTTATTGTCTCTTTAATTAATTGTGGAGTTAACTGAAGTAAATTAAATTGTAGCTTATCAGCAATATTTTTAAATTCGTCGCTTTGATTAATCAATTCTTCATCAAATATTAATCTATTTTTACTAAGAATCTTATTAGGCAGTATTACTTGTTTTACATTATAAAGATCTGGTTCTTTTTTTAACCTATAATATTCTTTTTCACTTATAAGACTCTTATCTATTCTCTCAATTACTCTAGTATTTATATTAAACTGATATTCATAAAAATTTCCTATTACCTCATTAATATACTCGTCTTTATTAAAAAGATAACCAACTTTCTTTAAGTGAAAAATAATATTTGTTAAAATTACTTCTTCATAAGGAAAATATAATAATTGATCTAAGTTTATCGATTCTAATTTTTCAATACTCTCATTTGTTAGGTCTATGTCTTTATAAGATTGTAACTGTCTATTAAGATCATCAATCCTTTGAATTTTAAAATCGTTAAATAGATCTAAATCTACCATATATTCGTTGAAATAATTAACTATTAATAGTAGTATTTTAGAACTTAAATCGACATATTTACTCAATTTTTCATAAGAAATAATAAAATAATTAGTTGCTTTCTTTACAAGTATTAAATTCCTAATCTCACCAAAATCTTGAACTTGTCCCTTGTCTACATCTAACTTATTTATTAATAAATACCCATCTTTGTTATTATTGTTTAAATCTTTACTATTTATAACCTTAAGTTTTTTATTAGTCTTATACGTATCTATAAATAAATCGGGATTATTCCTATTATTGATATAATAATTGAATTCTTTTAAATAAACTAATAAACTTGCTATTAAATTCTTTACTTCTCTTTTAGAATAAAATTTACTTTCACTTTTTAATAATTTCTCTAGTTCTGATATGATGATGTCAAAATTTTTAAATAAATAGAAACCAACTATACTTTTACCTTCAATTATCTTTTTTAACTCCACATCCGATATTGAGTTTAGTTTTTCAAAACTTCCATATATATTTTCAAAATATTTTATAACGTTTACTAAAAGTTTATCAAGTTTTTGTTTATCTAAAACTCTTTCAACTTTCAAGCCATCAAAAGAAGGTATTAGGTCACTAATCGTTTTTTCTATAATTTTTATTAATCTATTCTTGTCATTAGGTGCATCTGAATTATAAACCGTTATACGCTTTCCTCTTAAATTAAATGGTAAATCCTCTATCCTTCCATACTTAGTATTGAAAAGACATATTACCCTCTCCCAACCTAGTTCTGAAACTCCGTACCCCAGTTCAAAAATTACATTTGCATTTGGTGAATCTCCATCTGTTAAAGATATATCTGCAACCATAAATGAGCATTCTTTTATTTTATTCAAAATAGTATTAATAATATCTGGACTACCTAGCTCACCTAAAGTATCCTTATCAAGTGAAGTTTGAATCTCTATCTCTTTATTTAAATTTTTAATTGCTCTTTTCAAAACTTCTTCAATAAAATTTCTGTTTTTATTTGGTGGCAATTCAGACTGCCACGAATAAAATACTTTATTACTGAACATACTTACCTCCTTACTATTTTACTCACTAAAATAGTAACATATTAAAATATCACTATACTTGAGTTGCTTTTAGGACAAATCTCTACATCTACAAAAAGAAAAATCAAATCACAAATATTAGAAGAAATTATATTGATTTCTTCTAATCTCTTTTCTAGTTATCGTTTAATTATTGTACATCTTTAAAATATAAATACGATATATTTGCCATGACATAAATGATAGCACTATTTTATTTCACTAACTTTTCTTTTAAATAAATCACCTTTAAAAATAGTCAAAAAGCTTATCAATCATTATTTTTTTAATAGAAGACCTAAAACCCATTCAACATCGTTATTATTTTCCGTTGTCATAATTATGACACGAGTAAATTATGTTGAAAAAATAATCGTTCTAGACCGTTATTTTCACACGATTAAGGAAAAATATTTTCCCTCCAAACTGGAATTTATTTACTTCTCTTTCTTATACGAAATTATTGCACAAACTACTGAAATTGCTGCGCATACCATAATAAACCAAAAGCTTCGATCCATATAATATCCTCCTAAAAATTCTATTTTTTTATCAAAAACTACGTTTTCGTTTTTGTGCAATAAAGGTGCAAACCCTGACGGAGATACAACTATTACTACTTTACTATTATCCATTACCAACTTCTAATCTCATCTCAAGCAATCTTTCACTATCCTCTTTTTAATTAGTCGTTCATTTTAATCTTTAAAAGCAACCTTATGGCATTTAATGCTAAAAAAAAATTACTTTAATGTTTAAGTATTAGCAATTTGAATGTTAATGTAACTTGTATTCCCATTCATTATAGGTTATTAGGACCTTTTGTTCAAAACTATTTAAGCTCTGACTGAAGCTTCATTCAAACCTATTATTAATCACTAAAATCGTCTAATAATATATAAATGATAGCCACTATTTAAATAAACTTCTTCTATTTTCACATACAATAAGAATTTACTATTCTACCAATATAAAGATAAAATTTTCATTTCTAGTTCAATCATTATCCAACATTATTAGAATAAAACTTTTTGTTATTTACAAACGAATAGCTGTTTTCAGAAAATTAAGTATATTTTTTATCAGTTAATAACCTGATTAGATCATTTATTCAATGATCTATTTTCGAACTTTCAAATTCGTTAATTTTAGAACTAATCTTTATATGAAAAAAGACGATAGCTATTTAATCTACCGTCTTCGTTCAATTATAACTATTTTCTCTCTTGTTATTTAATCTGATCGTTCTTCAATTTTACAAATGTCAGATAACAATATTTCTCTTCCAAATTCCAATACGACTTTCTTTTGATCAGATGACTCGATAGAGGTTTTAAGAAAATCCTCATTTCTAAAATCAACAAAACCTAATAAACCACGTTTCATGGCGACTTCAATTGAGACTGGCTTTCTGTAAAAATCCTCTAACCTCCTTTGAAAGACATCTTCCTTTTCTAGCTCAAATTGTTTTGAACTTTGACTAATATCCACTATATATTTCTTGCCTATTAGACCGTGTGTTTTAATGTTTTTGTCTTTAAGCAAATAAAAAATAAAGTTTTCATCTTCATTTTAAATATAAGCGTTAAATACACCATCATTCCAACCCGCTAAATCAATATCATAGAAACCACCTATATAAGAGGAATCAAGTTCTGATTTATTTTGATCAAGGGAAATATCTTCTAATTCGTTTGTATAGTCTATTAATGTATCCACACTCATTGCAAAAAGTTCAGAAAGCTTTTTAAGATTTGTAATATCCGGTATGCCATTATTACTTTCCCACTTCGCTACTGCTGAACGTGAAACATTTATTTTTTCAGCCAATTCCTCTTGACTGTATTCTTTTTTTCTTCGTAATTCTTTTATCTTATCGCCTAGTTGCATATTATCACTCCTATTCATCTTTTATAGTTATAGTCAACCATAAAAATTCTCATCAATAAATCTACTATCAAGAACTTTAGTGTTACTTTGAGTAACAAGTACCTATACTTATTAAAATATAGTATAACTCTTCATTATATCAGCATTTCTTGTAAGTTGTTTTTATCTAAGAAAGAGCCTGTAATAAAATACGAACTCCTTTCAGCTTTTCTTAAAGATAACTATACGAAATTTATTCTATACATAAAACTAACACCCGTGAAATGATACCAAGAATCCGTTATGTAACTCTAATTTTTGAAAGTACTTAAAAGATAGAAAGCCCAATTTTTTATTTAAAAAAGCTTATTCAAATAAAAAAGGGGATTAAAAAAAGGGAAGAAACGCTAAGTTTCTCCCCCCTTCATTATTTGCTCAATACTTTGATAATTTCTTCATACTCTGGGTATTGTTCGATAAGTTCATGGTAACTAAACAATTCAAAATCCTCATACTCAAACCCGGGTGAAACCATACACGATACAAGTGAAAAACCCTCTTTAACAGTTGAACCAAAGATTGTACCTTTAGGAACACGATATTGTAGCACTTGACTGCTTGTAACATCCAGTCCTAAAATAGCTTTGGTATAAACACCCTCTGGTGAAATCATATGAACGGTTAATGGCTGTCCATAATGATAGTACCATATTTCATCAGCAGTTAAACGATGAAAATGTGAGGGGTTTTCTTTTTCCAATAGAAAATAAATACTCGTGAACAGAGAGCGTTCTTTTCCATCAATTTTTAGTTTGTCTTGTGATCTTTCAACTTCACTAAAATATCCACCCTCAGGATGTTCTTTCATATCTAATGTCCTTACCCATTCTTCAATTGTTTTATTCATAATAAGCTCCTCACATTTTTTATTAGTTTAACATACAAGCTGTGCCGAAAATTGCTTTCTTCCTCAGACTCTATCACTGATTATTATTCTTTGTGTAATTTTAAATTTGGACTTTCTTGCCCTTATTGTTAGCGCACACATTAAAAGACCTACCGCCTGAATAGACAGTAGGTACTTTTTTTATACAGATACCGATAAGTAAGTTCCTGGTCCATCTGTTTTAATATGTTGACTTCCTGCATCAATGAAAGCAGACTCGCCTTTATTCAATGTCAGTGAATGATTGTTATCCTCGAATGTAATCGATCCCTCAATTACCGTAATCGATTTAAAACTTTCTTTTGAGATCGATTGAGTAAAGCTTCCGCCTACTTCTACTTTTTGAACGTTAAAGTAAGATGAAGAAGCTAAGAGTTGCTTGGTATGGTTTTCATATGTTTTTGCTACTTCTGCAGGTTCAAAATCAGTATTTAACGGAGTTAGGGTTGCTACATCTAAAGCTTTATCAATATGCAAATCTCTTAGATTACCCTCTGCATCTTTTCGGTGATAGTCATACACGCGATAGGTGGTATTTGAGTTTTGCTGTACTTCACATAAGACAATACCTTTACCGATGGCATGAATGGTTCCAGCCTCGACAAAAATTACGTCGCCTTTTTTGACTGCTACGTGGTTTAATTTATCTAAGACCGTCTGGTCTTCAATCGATTGTTTAAAGGCTTCTTTACTGATTGGCTCTTTCGTTCCGTAATACACTTTGGCCCCTGGTTCGGCTTCTAAGATGTACCACATTTCGGTTTTGCCATATTCATTTTCATGTTTGAAGCCATACTCATCATTCGGGTGAACTTGAATCGATAATTCGCCTAGGGCATCAATAAACTTGACTAATACAGGAAATCGGTCAAAAGTTTGACCCTTAGTGCCAAGCGGTGCTTGGTTTTTCTCTTCAAGATAAGCTTTAAGCGTAAGCCCGTCATGTGGTCCGCCTAAAATATAACTAGGACCATCCGGATGTGTCGATACTTCCCAACTTTCTGCTAAGGGATTTAAATCCGTCTTCTTACCATAATTTTCTTTTAATTTTTGTCCACCCCATAAATAATCTTTATAGGAAGGTCTTAATTGGTTGATTGTCATGTGTCTTTTGCTCCTTTACAGACTTTCTTTTGTTGTACTTAACGCTTTCATAATTTCGAGTTGTGTCTTTTTCTCTAATAATTGCGTTAACCTTTTCGGTTGTTCAGTTAGTTCATGTAAAACGGTGAAAATTCCCTTTGTTTGGACAAGGCCAAGATCCTTTTTATGAAGCGCTAAGAGTAAGATCAACTGGGCCTTACCTTTCCCCCATTCAAGCGGTTCTTTTAAAGTGACAATAAAAATACCACTCTTTAAAACATGTTTCACATTACCGTGAGGGATTGCGACCAGTGGTGCAATCAGGGTACTCGAACTTTCTTCTCGGTCAAAGACCGAATTTTTATAATGAGGACTGATATACCCTTTCTTTTCCATTTGTTCACACATAAAGGATAGGCAGGCTTCCTTGGTTGAAACCTCTAATTGCGGTTCAATTAAAAAAGTGTTGGTATAATCATGCAAATCAAATAATGCAGTCTGTTGCTTGGTTTCTTTTTGCTGGACAAAGGATTGAAGTTTTTTCATGTCTTTCGTTTCCATCATGGGTGATACTACCACTTGGGGAAGGTTTAAATCTTTAATTTCTTTGGTTGATATAACTAAATCAATTGCTTCTTTTAAAGGATAGTCTTTTAACTCTTCTTCACTGAGTAAAGCTACTATCTTCAGGTCAGGGAAGCTCCGATTAATTTTTGCTTTTAATAACGATGAAACCCCTATCCCATAATCACAAGTAATAATTGTTTGATATTCTTGTTTGTGTTCATTCAATCGTTCCAGTGCTGCCTTAAAATGAATGGTTAAATAAGCAATTTCTTCTTCAGGAAAAATGATATCATTCGTTTCCGCATAATCTTCTAAGATAAATTGGATGATCAAAAATAAATAGGCATAGGTATATTTGATTTCTTTTAACAAAGGATTTTGAATATGAAAATTACTAATCACCCGTACGATGGCTGCTTCCAAGTGTAAGCGAAGGTTTTTCCTAAGATAAAGATCTTTTGATAAATCGACAGCTAGAATCTCGCTGACATTTTTAATCAACAAATCAATAATCTTTTCTACGGGTTGAATAATTTTATTTCGAGAATCCTTCGCTCCACTGTATTGATTCATTTGTAAACTTGCAATATGGAGGGCTAAATAACCAATCTCATCTTTGGGAAAAGCAATTGATAATTTGTTACTAAGCTCTGCGGCAATTTGTTCACTTTTTGCATAAGCCTCTGTACCTGCAATTAACTTCTTTTCTGTAGCTGTCAATTCGAGTGTGGCATGCTTTTTAATTCGTTCGACCATAAAGAGCAAATGAATGATAATGTTATTTAGTGTGTTACTTGCTTCTTGGTCCAATAAAGCAGCGTCTACGCTTGCAATGGACTCTTTAATTTTAGGTAGATCACTTTTTTGAAAGAATTCCGCTAGATAGACTTCTTTATCTTGGTTTTTTGTATACTTCTTTACTAGTTGAGCCAATACTTTACGCTTGTTTCGCTCATCGCCTGTAATTTGAATGCCAATACGCGGTTCAATGCTTAAGTCTAATTGTTGAGGTTGAATCGCGCGTTGCATCGTTTTTAAATCGTGTCGAATGGTATTTTTGGATTCATACAATTGTTCTGACAACTCATCGATCGTTACGACTTGTTGGTTCATTAAGAGTTGAAAAAGGATTTTATTTTGACGGTTTTCACTTTGCCACTCAAATTCAGTTTGATAGTCTTCGAAAATACCTAATAAACGTTCCTTCACTGCTTGATCCGCTTCGAGATAAGTCCCCACACCTGGCTGTCTTTTTAGAACAACCTCTGCTTGACTGTTTGCCCTTAACCATTTTTCAAGCACTTTTAAATCATTGCGGATGGTTCGTTCTGAGCAGGCAAATTTTTCTGCCATTTCTTGTGTGTTTAACGGGACAGTCGTTTGTAATAAATCCCGCAATAATAATTTTTGTCTTTCTCTCATAAGCCTTACTCCATTCAAAATGAAATACCCCAATCTTTATTATAGTATTAATTTACCATAGATTGGGGTATTTATTTAGATTTATTGGATAGTAGCTAATAAACGCATAACTTCTTCTTTATTTTTGGCTTCCATTAAATGCTTTCTAAAATCATCATCCATTAATTTTCTAGAGAGCATCTGAAGAATCTTCAAGTGCATATCCCCTTTTTGCTGAGCAGGTACGGCAATCATAAAGATTAAATGAACAGCTTCGCCATCTAAACTCTCCCAATCTAATCCCGGGGTCGACCGTGCAAATACGACACTGGCCTCGTTCACTGTGTCACTTTTGCCATGAGGGATGGCAATCCCCTTCCCAATACCAGTCGTTCCTTCCGCTTCACGGCTCGTAACAGCTGTTTTAAAGGTCTCAACTGATGTTATTTTATTTTCCTCTGCAAATTTATTGATCATTGCATCGATCGCAGCTTCTTTAGTTGGTGCTTCTAAATCTAACATGATTTGATTTTCACTTATAATATCTGTTAATTGATGCACTTCTGCTTCTGTACTTGAGAGTGTATCTTGTTTAGCCGCTGTTTCAGTAGGCGTTGTTTTATTATTAAGTGGTGTACTCCTAACAGGTGCTTTAAGTTTTGGTTTCAACACTTGAAGCATGATTAAGGTCACCATCACACCTACAATGGTAGCTGCAAAGAACATTAAGACATTATCTACTGCTCCTAATACAGCCACGATTGGTCCACCATGCGCTACACTATCGGTGACGTTTGACAACATCGCTACCACACTACCCACCATGGATCCTACAACAATACTAGGTATCACTCGAAGTGGATCGGCTGTCGCAAATGGAATCGCCCCTTCAGTAATTCCAAAGAGTCCCATCGTAAAGGACGCTTTACCCGTTTCTCTTTCGGCTTTACTGAATTTATTACGCATAACAAATGGTGCAAGTCCCATTGCGATTGGTGGAATAGCGATTGCTACGGCAATTGGCCCCATAATTTCATAGTTTCCTTGTTCAATCATTCCTGATCCAAAGAGGAAGGCTACTTTATTAAATGGCCCACCCATATCGACGGCAATCATGGCGCCTAAGATCATGGCTAAGATAATTTCGCTCCCACCTTGTAGGCCCAGTAAGAATTCAGACATGGAGGTAAAGAGTGCCGTTACCGGAACACCTATCACAGTAATGAAGATGATTCCAACCGCTAAGGTGGAAAGGATTGGGATAATAATAATCGGCATAATGGACTGAACAGCTTTTGGTACTTTGATTTTCTTCAAACCTAAAGCGATAAAACCGGCTAAGAAACCTGTAATTATCCCGCCTAAGAATCCGGCATTCGCTTCACTTCCGTATAATGCGCCATTAGCCGCAATCATCCCACCAACAAAACCTGGCACTAAACCGGGTCGGTCAGCAATGCCATGTGCAATGAAGGCTGATAAAATAGGAATCATCAAGCCCATAGCTGTTGCCCCGATTGTTAGAATAATCGACCAATAGCTATCTTCGGGAACAACTAATCCCTGTTGAGTAGGTTCTCCGCCAAGTGATAGAGAAATCGCAATTAACAATCCCCCTGTTACCACAAATGGTACCATATGTGAAACACCAGCCATTAAACTTCTATATAATAACTGTCCGATTCTGCCTTCTGAAGATCCAGATGGTTCTGTTTCTCTTTGTTCACCTTTAACGATTGGTGCATCATGGTTCAAAATACGATTTATTAGGTCTTCTGGACGTTGAATCCCTTGTTGTACACCTACTTGTACGACTCGCTTCCCTGCAAATCTAGCTAAATCAATTTTGGTATCGGCTGCTATAATGACTCCTTCAGCCTCTTCTATCTCTTGGGCAGTTAGTTCATTTTCGACACCAATTGAACCGTGCGTCTCAACCTTGACGTCAACTCCTAATTCTTCCCCCATTTTTGTTAAATTTTCGGCTGCCATGTAGGTATGGGCTACACCGACAGGACAAGAAGTAATGGCTACTATGCGCTTATCACTCATGTTCTTTTCCTCCTTTTACTTTGTAATTTTAGTATAAATAAAAAAGACTCCTCTCTTAATTTTTTATTTTTCATTAGTTGTGGTAAATCCCTTATCAAAGCCTTTCGTTAGACTTGTGAAAATGATTTTAAAAAAATAATCACTGTCTGAAACCTTATCAAAACAAGGCTTCTGACAGTGATTACCTGTATTTACTTAAAAATAGCAATGATAAGTGTAATCTTCATTGTCTCAACATTTATAGATTTAGAGCAATGATAATCGATGGGGTTAAATTTCACGCATCAATCTCTGCTTTTAAATTATAGTATTATCCTAGATAAAGGCCTTTTAAATGCAGTAAACAATCTAACCAATCCCACCATAAAATATTCCCATAATATATACAAAAATCGTCAAACCAACAAAGACATATCTGCCCATTGGCTCAAACCATGGCCCCAAAGTCTTATTGTACCCTAATTGCACTTGCTTTCTAGCAAAGTCCGGTCCACATACCCAATAAAACATAATTCCAGCCAACATAGCTCCTAATGGAATCACATAGATACTCACGATATCCATCCATATTCCTAAAATAGCACCATTTTCGACAAATATTCCTATGATTACCGCTATACTCGCAACGATTCCTACCGCTTTAGCTCTTGAAAAGTGGAATTTTTCTTGAAGCGCTTCGATTGGAGCTTCAAATAAATTGACCAAGGAACTGATCCCTGCAAAGAGCACTGCGATAAAGAAAAGAATGCCAAAGAGGTTACCAGCTGGCATTTGTTTAAAAATCGCTGGCATGGTGATAAAAATCAAGGGAGGACCCGCGGTTGGATCCATATTAAAAGCAAACACAGATGGAATAACAATGAGTGCGGCTAACATCGCTGCAATTAAATCACTTACTGCAATATAGATGGCAGAAGTGACTACATCTTCCCTTTTACTTAAATAACTCCCATACACCAAAGTTCCCGAACCGGCTAAAGACAAGGAGAAAAATGCTTGGCCTAATGCATAGACCCATGTTTGAGGATTTTTTAAAGCTTCCCATTCGGGTTGAAACAAATAGGAATACCCTAGACTTGCTCCCGGTAAGAAAAAAACGCGAATACTTAAAACCAAAAACATTATAAAAAATCCGGGCATGAGCACTTTATTTATTCTTTCAATCCCCTTTGAAATACCTACTCGCATAATTCCAAAAGTAAAGATTAGTGCTGCTAGATGCCAGCCAATACTTCCAAAATTCCCAGCGATCTTTTCAAAATAGACTGAACTATCCGCAGCTTGAATCATCGAACCGGAGATTGCGCCATAGGTAAACCTTAAAATCCAGCCAATGACAACCGAGTAGCCGATCGCGATCCCTAAAGACCCAATTGTGGGGATTAAGCCAAGCCATTCACCATATGTCTTGCCTCTTCTAGCCATTGCCTTCTTAAAGGCCATTAAAGGCCCTGCTTTCATCGCCCTTCCAAACGCAATCTCACCAATTACTCCCGTAAAACCAATGACAATCACAAAAAGAACATAGGGGATTAAAAAAGCCGCTCCTCCAAATTGCCCGACACGATAAGGGAATAACCATATATTTCCCATCCCTACCGCTGAACCGACTGATGCTAATATAAAACCTAACCTACTTTGAAAACCATCTCTTTCTCTTATTATCTTTTTCGTTTTCTTGTCTTTCAATTATTTCACTCCTCGTTTCCTCTGTTTAGAAGTGTCACTATCTAATCTTATAAACTTATTTTTCAGCGGAAATGGAGCTCACATCAATATAAAGACACAAAAAGACACTGCGTCATCAATTTTGAATTAATCTATGCAGTGTCTTTTTTAAAACTATCTATTGAAAATCACACTGGCATAGGCTCCATTTATACATGAAAAATAAAGTGAGCCTAGCCTTCTTACTTCAGAAGTTAGACTACTCAACTATGCCAAGCCTGCCATGAATGAATGTTGAATTTCATTTGTGTGATTTCCTTTCTTTATTTTATTTATCTAATTATCTATTAAGCTTACTAGAAAGTCAAATGAGAAACACCCTAAAAGATATTACGATAACAGCTAAAGAATACTGCATTTATTAAGGAGTACTCCTCTTCATTAAGAGAGTTTAAAGAAGATTTCATTATCTACACAAATTGTTGTGTCTATTAGATTTAGCTACCAGATAACCGTTCATTTGGTGAAGTGTATTTGCTAATCTAAGTAAGTCTTCTTAACTTATCAGCAGTAAATTTATAATCATTATAAAATTTTATTACAGAATAAAAATAAATTACATAAAAATTTGACAAATAACTTTGAGAGTATTAGAATTTGCATAGAGATTGTATGCGTTTTCTTATTTAACTAGATATTGGGTTGAAATTAGTTTAAATGATAAGCAGATAATCTAGGAAAAATTAATTAAAATTATTAACAAAAGATAGTTCCTTAAATTTTTAAGATGTGAGGAATTTATATTTTGAAATAGACTAAAGTAAGTTTCTTTAGTCTATTTTTTTTAGGAGGAAAAAAGTTTGTAGTCTCAAATAAGTATGTCTAGTTTAAATTTCAGTTGGTAAATATTTTTCAAGCTTGCTAATTTTTGATAACTATTTTGCTAAGTATAATTTAGATATATCAACAACCTATACTTAGTGTTTAATTTGTATCAATTGTTTCTATTAATAATGACTGGATATGAAATTTCATAAGTTTATATTATAGATCCAATGAAAATCATTTCTAATACTCCATTTATACATACGATCGGAAGGTACTATATTGAAAAAAAATAGATTTAAACTTACGATACTACTCATACTAACCCAATTAGGTAGTGGAACTTTAGCTTTTATACTATCCCTAAAGATACTGCAGCAAAATAAGAGCGCAACTGACTTTGGAATAGTAGTTATGGTTAGTGCTATATTTAGCATATTAACATCTTTAATATCTGGTAAATATATTGATCGCTTCCCTAAAAAAACAATGATGATCCTTGCTCAATTTCTGAGTATAGTAGGATTAATCCTTTTTATTTTCGGAACAGGATTTAGCGACAAAATTAATTTATATTGGGTGATCGCTCTTTCAATAGTCCTTCAAGTGAGTGATTCAATTTTTACTACTACTTTAATGACAAGTGCTGTTAATATTGTAAATAAGGAAGAAGAGTTAGATGAATTCAATTCAATTGTTGAATCAATAAATGGGATCTGTGCCTTAATAGCACCGTTTATTGCATCCTCTATCTTTATTTTCCTAAAAATAGATAGCTTCATATTTTTAGAAATATTTTTTGAGCTATTTGCTGTATTACTAATACTTAATTTACCGCTGCATGATTCCTTAATTGAAGAAAATTTTGATGATAGTGATAGCGATTATAGTTTAAACTACGTACTAAAGTATGCTTGGAAAAATAAACTTATTCTAATACTAAGTTTAAGTATGTTAGGCATCAATTTACTTTTAGGATCACTTTCAATAGGCCTCCCCTACTTAATATTGTCTTACTTTGAGAGTAAAACAATATTTATCGGTATCTTTCAAATAACATTACCAATAGGAATGATGCTGGGAGCTATCATTTATCCTAAATTAAATTTTAAAAAACCCTTCTATAACCCAATTATAAAATCGTGGTTCATATTAGCTCTATCTGTTATTCTATTAGGGTTTACCATACTTATTTTTTCAAACCATTTTTGGGCATTATCAATTATATCCTTCATTCTTATTATTATTGCTGGTTTCAGTATATCAATAGGAAAAATACCCTTATTAGGATATTTTCAAAAAACAGTTCCTCAAAAAATTCAGGGGCGCTTATTTAGTTTACTAGATGTCATGATAGAGTCGAGTATTCCTTTAGGGGCGGGTATATATGGACTATTATTCGACAACTTTAATATATACACAATATTTATATTATCTGGATTACTTTTAATGATTTTTATTAAAATATCAGAAAAAAAATTGAGAAAGCTAACTATAAGCATGAATGATTAATTATAAAATAATTAATCTTTAAACACTTACAAAATAGTAATCATCATTTCAATACAGCTATAAGAGAAGGTTCGTTTAAGTATTATGTGAGCGACGCCCACTATTTGGATTGCAACTTATTGTGAAAGATCAACTATGAATGTTATTTATAAATTTAATTCAGTCAAGAGCTGAGTCAGTACCTCTTGACTGATTTACTATTTAGATAATATCTTTTAAAAGCAATTAAGTTGAATTTAAACAATAAATCTCTTTGTCCAATGAAGTCTTACTAAGAAAAAATTAAAAATAATGAATTTGATAATTTTTACTCTAATAACAAACTATTAGAATAGTAAATTCTGTAATAAGAATTGAATTATTTTATTTTTATTGGGGATACTCATTCTTACTCTCATATTCTTTCAAAGTATGATTCCCCTTTCCGCTTTCTAATTTTTCAAATTAATTTTATTTTGAAGTCAATCCGATGTTCTACTTATAATCATAATTTATATACTTTTTTATTCGACATTATTATTTCAGATTTTCTTTGTTAAGCATGTATTAATTAAGCTAAGTAAGTTCTCTTAAGATTATACAAGTATCGAATTAACTCTCTCATGGATGATATGAAGGACCATCCTTCAGGCGTATAATTACCCTCTGACTCAAACACTTGATAATCATTATAATTTTCTTCATAGCTGCAGCTTAAGGCCACTAGAATGAATGATAAGATCTTAAGAAATTGTCCTCTGAAATTTATTTTTTTATTTTAGATAAATAGTGTTTCATTCATGTGGATATATCTTTGATTTTTCACATGATAAAAAGGCCCCCGTTAAGAGGCCTTTAAATTTTAAATATTGTTTACCTATGGGTTTACTTTACGAAACTTGCATAATTAACTTTTGAAAAATCAACAACAATTTGATTACCATTGATATCTTTTATAATATCTGGTTGTTTAGAAATAATAAGTTTCATTATTTTTCGAAGAGCACGTTCATCATGAGATCTTGATTCGAGTTCCATCATGACTGTTAAACTAGAACCATGATTGAAAAAGAGTTCAATTTTTCTATTTTCCACTCTTTCATCTCCTCTCCTATTTAATGTCTCTACTATACCAATCTCCACCTCTTTCGTATAGGGTAATTAAGAAAGGGGTTATTCATATTCTCGCGAGACAATAAATTAATCATAATCCTCTATAAGCCAAACTCTTTAAACTAAGAACATTATTAACATTATATATTTTATTAAGCCCAGTTGAGTATAGATTTCACCTTACTTTAATAAAAATTTAGATATTTTAGGTTTTACACTCAAAAAGTTAATGTCATCAAAACATCGTTCTCCTAGTATTTTAACCCATATTCGTTTGTTTTTTGATTTAATGGAATTATTAAATTTTTTCAAAGCAATCATAATATAATAAAATTTAAGCTTATATCATTTTAAATTTACACTAAGTTTCGATCAGTGCCTGATATATCACTAAATAATTTTAATGGTTAAAGTTTTATAAATAAATACCTGTCCATACTACATCATATACCTAGTTATTTTTTTAATTCAAAATTTTGGTTATATAGTCAATGCCACCAATGCAAAATAAGGTAAAATCAGATATTAAAAAATAAAAAAGGCTTTCTATCAAGCATTAGAGCCTGTTAGAAAACCTGGCTCTATGTCAAATAGGGTTGATGCCCTTATGGAGACTAAGCAACGAATAGTTGCTTGGTCTCTTTTTCTTTTCTTCCTGACACATACAATCTTGATATTAAAAGTATTCTATTTTTAAAATGAGA
>NZ_JAAXPS010000008.1 GCF_012396555.1 Facklamia miroungae | reverse complement strand
CTTCGAACGTTTTACTTTCTGCATTAGTGGACATCATAGAAATCACCCGTTTTCTTTTTATTATATATCAAAAAGCCCTCAAAATCACCATTGGTTGGTGATTTAAAGGACTTTGTCTACAGTCTGAACTCTTAGAAATAATATTTCTAAGAGCTTTTATTTCTTTCTAGTTATCAGAACGTGCGTAAGCATTCTTCATACCATTTGAGGCAGTATATAATACTTTTTTGAGCATGTCTTGAGTTTCTTTTTGGATGATATTCACTATTTGTTGATTGGCTTCTTCGCATAAACTATTCTTTTGACTTTCATCTGCTAGACTTAATTTCTCATCAAATTCTTTAATAATAGCTAAGGCTTGATGGTCTACTTTTGCTTGATAGGATTCAACGTCAGCTTGAGTTTGAGGATAGTGGGCGTCTGCTAAGGCTGCAATCATTCTCGAAGACCAATAAAGACTGTCGGTGGTTGGCTGATCATTTGTTTGACTGAGATAAGATGGAAATTGACTAACTTGAGTATACAACGGAAGCATGGCATTGAAAACATTTGATCCAAAAGCCATCCATTGTAAACTGCGGTTTTTTTCTGCTATATAAGGACGAATTTGTGTTAAGCCCAAAAAGTTATTGCGGTTGATTCCAATGGTACGGTATGCCCCACGCATTTTACTTTCTCCTTTAAGTGCATAGGGATCGTATGGGGTTCCTTGATAATGATTAGAGAGTATTTCTTTTATTTCATGAACAGTAATTTTATGTTCAGGTACAAAGGACCAAGGAATATCAAAAGATTCAGGCGTGTAATCCGCTTCTGGACCTTCCCACTTGTAAGTATTGGGGTTGAAAAAGCGTCCCATCACCCAAGCTCTTGGTGTATTATAAACTTTATCTGCTTCGGTTCTCGAACCAAAGGCTAAGCGTGGTTGGAAAGATTGCTCGATTGATAAATCCAAGTGATTTTCTTCAATAAACACGCGCAAATCTGAAGAACACATGTGGTCTTTTTGAGGACCGAAGGCATCCTCTAAGTCAAAAGTATCAATACCAAATTGGTTGGGCATAACTACGTATGAATCATCGGGTACCCGCTTAGCGATCCAATGATGACCTCCAATTGTTTCTAACCACCAAATTTCATTTACATCCTGAAAAGCTATTCCGTTCATTTCAGAAGTTCCATAAGTCTCCAACAAACTTGCTAAGCGTTGAACACCTTCACGGGCTGAATGAATATAGGGTAAAACTAAAGAGACCATATCTTCTTCTGAAATACCGCCAAGCATTTCTTCCTGATAATCCTTTGAACCCTTCTCACCTTTACTTTCTTGATATATTACTAACGGATCAGCAGCCAAAACGCGAGCATTCGAAGTAATCGTTTCAGTGGCTGTCATCGCTACGTTAGCACTATTAACACCACACGCTCCCCAAACACCTTTGCTATTTACAGCATCTGGGGTTAAGGTATAAGACATTGGATTTTTGGGTAAATCAATATCTAAATGGGCTAAAACAGAATGGTAGACCTCAGGGTGCCCTTCACTTGCTACAGCTACCAATTTTTTGGCATTGTATTGACCCGAACAAGAGTCTTCATTTCGTGCCACCAATGTTGATCCGTCATAAGAAGCTTTCTTACCTACTAAAATTGTTGTACATGCCATTATAATCACTCACTTTCTTAACCCTATCTTATGCTTCTTGCAGGTAAAAAGAAAGTAAAATCAGTCAATTTTTAAATATATTCTTTTATTCTTTTATTCGGAACAAAAAACCCCCTTAGGGAGTTAGGTCGCTGGCTAACCCTTAAGGAAGTTTTTTTATTTTAATTTATTATTCTATTACGATTTAATTTTATCTGCATAGATCTTATCAATGACTACAGCAATTGCGTTGTCTCCAGAAACGTTAGCGGCAGTTCCGAAGGAGTCTTGCGTTAAGTAAAGTGAAATCATTAATTGTTGCATAGCATCACTGACAATCCCCACCATTGGTAAGAATGGTACAGCCGACATAATTGCTCCACCTGGCGCGCCTGGAGCAGCTACCATAGCAATACCTAACATACAGATAAAGCCAAAGATTAAGCCAAAGCTATGTGGTAAATCATACATTAATAATAATGCGGTTGTACAAGATGTAATGGTGATCATTGAACCCGCTAAATGGATGGTTGCACATAAAGGCACCACAAAATTTCGGATTTGTTCTGATACGCCATTATTTTCAGCACAGTCTAAGTTAACTGGGATCGTTGCAGCCGAGGATTGAGTTCCAACAGCCGTCATGTAACCAGGAATCTGATTCTTAATTAATTTTAAAGGATTCTTGCCGGCATAAGTTCCAGAAACAAAGAACAGTAAGCTAATATAGAGCAAGTGCATAATGATAACAATAATAAAGACTTTCCAGAAAATTGATAAAACAGCGAAAACGGAACCTGAGTAAGACATATTAGCAAAATTACCTAGGATGTATACAGGTAGTAAAGGAATAATCACTGTTTCTAAGACTTTAACAACTACTTCTTCAAACTCACAAGTCAATTGATAGAGTACTTGACCAGAATTTTTCTTAGCCCGCAGCCAAGAAATGACCAAGCCCATCATAAAGGCAAGAACTACCGCAGTCGTCACTTCTAAGATAGGAGTAATAGGTACGGTAAAGAAAGGTGCAGCACCTTCGCCTGCTTCAGTAATTTTATTGACTAAATCACTGGTAATAAAACTAGGAAAAATTGCTGTTGCTACAAAGTAAGCAAAAGTACCTCCTACTAGAGTTGAACCATAAGAAATTAAAGCAGTAATTCCTAATAATTTCCCTGCTCCCTCAGTAAGGTCAGCAATTCCTTTAGTTACTAAACCAATAATCATTAAAGGAATAAAGAAACCTAAAAAGGCTGAAAATAAGCTAGATAAAGTTACTAAAATTCTAATAAACCACTCAGGAATAAACGGCAAACGTCCAATCAGAATACCAATCGCAATAGCTATCAGTAAACGACCTACTAGACCTGTCTTGATCTTAATTCTGTCATTTTTATTCTCTGACATTAATTTTTCCCTCCATTTGGAAAATTGTTAGTAAACTCGAGTTATTACTACGCTTATATTATACATTAAAAAAAAATATATGAAAGCGTTTTTTAAAAATATATCATTTTTTTTGTGTTTTTCCTTTGTTCCCTTATTAGTAGCCATTACATTCAAGATAATTAACGCCCTTTCTTTTCAAAAAAAACTAATAAAATAATAAGTTTTTAAAATTTTTTATTTTATTACATTTTCATTATCTTTGTATGGTTTTATTCAGAAGCACTATTTGAACTGGCATTGACACGAACATCAGTTCGTATTAAACTATGGAATACAGGAGGGATTTATAATGACTATTATTGATTATAGCCGGGAACCTCATTCGGATATTGCTTTTATCGATATGAAATCTTTCTATGCGAGTGTAGAATGTATCGAACGTGGCTTACACCCCTTAAGAACAAGTCTTTGTGTAATGAGTCAAACAGAGACTTCTCAAGGACTGATTCTTGCCTCCTCTCCTCTCTTTAAACAGGTTTTTGGCAGGAAAAATGTGGGACGAACTTATGATTTACCCTTCTATGTTCATAATCGACGCTTTAATTATCAGAATGCGCGACGTGATGGGTTGCGAACCGATCCCGCTTATGTCCACTATATTGAATCTTGGGCCAAGCACACTTTATTTGTACCACCAAGAATGGGACTCTACATTGAAAAAAATATTGAAATTCTGAAACTCTTAACCCAGTATGCTTCAGAAGAGGATATTTTACCCTATTCAATCGACGAAGGTTTTATTGATTTGACTCATGTTTTAAATTATTTCATTCCTAATCCTGATTTTTCCCGTCGTGATAAATTAGATTTAATTGCCAGTCGCATTCAACTGGATATCTGGCGCAAAACAGGAGTTGCCTCAACAATTGGATTGTCCAATGCCAACCCCTTATTAGCTAAGCTTGCTTTAGATAACGAAGCTAAAAAGAACCCAACCATGCGAGCCAACTGGTCCTATGAAGATGTAGCTACAAAGGTTTGGGCAATTCCCAATTTAACGGATTTCTGGGGAATTGGTAAACGAACCGCAAAACGTCTCAAACGTCTGGGCATCTATTCGATTTATGATTTGGCGCATGCGGATCCTGAGCGATTGAAGAAGGAATTTGGTGTAATTGGATTACAATTATTCTTTCACGCCAATGGAGTGGATGAAAGTAAAGTAAGTGAGCCTTACCGTCCTAAATCTAAAGGCATCGGTAATTCACAAATTTTACCGCGCGACTACTATCAACAAGCAGATATTGAATTAGTTTTAAGTGAAATGGCCGAACAGGTAGCTATTCGCTTAAGACGTGCTGGCAAAAAAGCTCGTGTTGTTTCCATATATATTGGCTACTCCAAAGAAGTTGATAAATCTCCTATTCGTGCCCAAGCACATATTGATCCTAGCCAACAAACAAAGGTTTTGACGGCCACTGTGATTCAATTGTTCCGGTCTAAATATGACTCAGGCCCTGTTCGTAATATTGGCATTCGTTATGCCGGACTCGTTGAAGAATCGATTCACTACTATTCACTCTTTGAAGAGCCTGAGCGGGCAATAAAGGAAGAAACATTAGACAAAACAGTAGACAAGATTCGCTCGCGCTTTGGTTATGTTTCAATCTTAAAAGCCAATGCTTTATTAGAAGGATCACGTTCAATTGCTCGAAGCAAGTTGATTGGTGGTCACGCCGCAGGTGGAGCTGGTGGATTGGATGGTTTAGAATGAGTGTCGATCGATCTTACCTATCTTCCAAAGCAGCCAGATGCTATCAAGACCGCAAGATGGCCAAATGGATGGGGTTTTTCCTATCTGAACATACCTCCGCACTCTCACATAGCTCTGCAGCTTTCGACCAAACCAGACTGTCTCCTAAAGAAAAATTTCTTTTACTCAGTCAAGCATACGTGCAAAAGCTTTCTATTAATCTTGTCTATCAAATTAAAAATCAAACCAAATCCATTCACTCATTTACCGGCCTTCTTAAAGAATTATCTTTCGAACAATGCGCAGTTGAAAATCCACTTTCTAAAGACTATCGAATTCTAACTTTTGATCAAATTCTAGACATCACTCTGGCTGAGGAGGTAGAATAATGGAAATCAATGCCTACCACCATAATGAAACACAGTTTGATTACTTCAGCGAAAATTACCAACGCTTTCAAGATGACTTTTACCGCTATTCCAATCTCAAAATTCCCCTGGCTTTCTTAGAAGATGAACTTTTGAGGATGATGTCGGCATCCACTATTAATTACTTTCGTATCCCGAAACGGCATAGTCTTGATCATCGTGATCACACTTTTGTTTTCAACGTTCGAACAGATGCTCGAAATAGATTAATTAGAATTTATCACTACCAATATCATTATTTTGATTAAAACTTGCCCTTGATCTCAGTAATCCAAGCTGGGATCTTTTATTGCCTCAGTCATTTTCCTTCAAAATAAACGCTCACTCAAAGAGTAAGTCTAATTGCAATTATGCTTGATTCACAAATTGATTTTATGAATTTTCGCTAGAGACCAACAGAGAAGGCATTCCGAGTATCGATGTTGAAATTACTTTTATTGAGGATATTATAATAGGCCCTCATTTAGGATAGCGCTGTAAATAACGCTGAATATAGCACAGCTCGTCTTCTCTAATATGATAAAAAGCTCGATTGTAGTCATACAAATGACTTCATCGAGCAAAATAAATTTTTGATTTTAATGGTATTTATTTTTATGTGGACTTTCATAGGAGAAGAAGGTGAAACCTTCACCAATCACTTGTTGAACATCTGAAATGGTCACAAATGCTTTAGGATCTATCTGCGTAACCACCCGTTGTAATTGAACAACTTGATTACGGTTAACAATAGCCAATAAAACTTCTCTTTCTTGCTTTGAATAGTAGCCATAGGCTCTAAAAACGGTAATGCCTCGAACCATCTCTTTAATGACACGGTCCGCAATTTCTTCTTTCTTGGAAGAAAAAATCATGACTGATTTCTTACGATTCATACCATCAGTTACAAAATTGACGGTCTGACTAGCAATGAACATCATCATGATCGTCACAATCGTCATATCTACGCCAATAATAAAACTTGAAGCTAAGATGACTAGCATATCACACATTAGTAAGCCCACTGAGAAACTAATTCCTAGGTACTGCTGCATAATCATAGCAACAATATCCGTTCCGGCAGTAGTCCCGTTGCCTCTAAGAACTAAACCAATACCAGCTCCCAATAGTACCCCACCTGCCACAGCAGGGATAATAATATTGGTTGCAACATAAGGATCGGGTTGGATAAGGTTCAAACAAAAACTTAAACAGGTAGAAGCATAAATTGTATAGAGCAAGGTTCGCTTACTCAGGAATTTCCAACCTATAACTAATAGAATCGCATTAACAATAAAGTTCGTTGTCCCTGTTGGTATCTTCATAAGGTAATAAGCCAACATAGAAACACCGGTCACTCCACCATTACCAAAATGATTTGGGATTAAGAAATAGTTTACTCCAAAAGCATAAACAACACAGCCAAGAGTCATTATCAAAACAGAATATACAATCCCTCTCGGAGTTAAATCAAAATAGTCCATTACTTTTTTTACCACTTCTACCACTCCTTTACTATCAAAAATATTATACCCCGTTTTTGACAAGAATGTAATCACTTTCAAGTAGGTTTTTAAATTCTTAGTAAATTATAATCAAGCATTAATTAAGTTTATTGTTTCAATAGTTATTGACAGCGCTGAGTTACCATTCCTACTAATTAATGAATCTTTATTTTTAGCAATTAATTTAGAAATAAATTAAAGAGACGAGTTTTAGCTAATAAGCTAATCACTCGTCTTTATCTACTTTTATAATTTTACATAATTAGTTTATTTGTTGGAAAAGCCCGCTTACTTCATTGACATCCACTGTAAATAAGATGCCCTTACCTGGCTGATCAATATCCATAGCATGAGACACTTTCTCAATAATTTCAGGCACTTTTTGCGATTCAACGATCATTAATACCAATTCTTTTTCAGGCTCGATTTGAACGTTAAAGATTTTAGGTGCTTTCTTTGAGCCCAGTCCTCTCCCGTGAATGATCGTAGCCCCGCCAGCGCCTTCTGCTCGAGCAGTTTCGACCACTTCATCACCAGAATCACGATCGACAATTGTTGCTAGTAATTGATACTTACTCACACCTTGACCTCCTTGATTAAATTCATGTTTTAACTGTTTGCTACCATAAACGCTTGTCGTGTTAACTGAAAATAAAATACCTTTCCCCTTCTTTGCAAGTTCACATTTATCAGTTAAGACTTGGTGAATCTTTGCTTCATTGGCATAATCGACTAGCATCAAAAGAACTTCACGCTTTGAATCATTTAAGCCTAATAAATCTAAAAAAGGATTAGCAATGGTTCCTTCTGCTTGAAAGATCGTTCCACCTGTTGCTCCTGCCAGACGTGCTTGTTCGAGAAAATAAGAGGCCGTTCCTTTTTTCACGATCGCAAAAAATAATACTGTCTGCATAATTATCCTCCTAATCGCTTGCTACTTGTTTTAGCTTATATTTATAAATAATACCTAGTAAAAGAATCATGATAATGGGTGCCATAGCAACGGTCGCTATCACACCAAAACCATCGGTTACCACATTGGCTGTTGGTATCCTTTCAGCTGCTCCTTGCGCAAATGAAAGGATAAACGTTGCGGTCATTGGTCCAGAGGCGACTCCCCCCGCATCAAAAGCAATCCCAGAAAATAAATCATCAACAAAAAATGATAAGCAGAGAGCTAAGGAGAAACCTGGTAATAAATAATGCCAAATTTGAATACTGGGAATTAAAATACGAATCAAAGAACCACTAACTGCTAACCCCACTCCTATCGATAAGAATCCAAGCAATAGTTTATTCTTGATAAAGCCACCCGTAACCCTCTCTACCTGGTCGCCCAATACATGCACAGCAGGCTCTGCTAAAACAATCACCAATCCCATTAAAAGACCAATATAAGGTAGCCAGGCTTGATAATCGCGCGCTAACATGTTCCCTAAAAAACGCCCCATATCCATAAACCCTTGATTGACACCAATTAAAAAGAGAACTAGACCGACTAAGGTATAAGTAACCCCTTTAATAATCCGTTTGAGTTCCCGTTTCTTAAGCTTAAATTGCCTCCAATTCATCATACCAAAGAGTATGGCTAAAGGAGTTAAGGCCATCAAAGATTCGAAGAAAGTATGCCCAATAGCTTTGAGAAAAGGAACAATCATTCCTTGTGTATAGTGGTAATTTTCGACATGTGCTTGGAAATTAACACCTGTCATTAGGGATAGTAAGATAACTGCAAGAATTGGACCGACACTCATTGCACCTACTAAACCAAAAGAATCTTCCTCGGCCATATGCCCTCCTTTACGAGCAGAAACAGCAGCCGATACAGCTAAAATAAACGGCGTTGTTAATGCGCCAGTAGTTGCACCAGAAGCATCAAAAGCAATAGCAATAAAGTCATTTGAAACAAAGAAGGCTAAACAAGCAATTGAACCATAAGCAATTAAAAAGAAATACTTAATCGAAAAAGAAGATAAAATCCTCACGATGCCAAAAGCAATCAGGAAGCCGACCCCTAGCGATACGATTGCTACAATAACTGTTGAAGAAATCATTCCTCCCATAGCATCCGATACTTGTTGACCTAAAATTAATAAATCAGGTTCGGCAACTGTGACTGAAAAACCGATCACAAAGGCCAGTCCGGTTATCGCCCATATATTGGGAGCATCTGCAACACTCTTTCCCATTAAGTCACCAATAGGCCCCATCCCCACATCAACCCCAAATAAAAAGATGGTCAATCCTAGGATTAATAAAAAAGCTCCAATTAGAAAGCGAATCATCATTTCAGCAGATACCGCAACCATCGTTAATGAGATGACGATTACAATTAAAATTATGGGAAGTACAGATATTAATACTTCTTTCAATTTATCAACTAATAAATCCACCCTATTCCTCCTTAAATAGATCATTTCTTCTTAATCATACCATAGCTAGGCGAAAGCGTAGTTTAAATTTATTTAAAAAGCTATTTGATTTAAAAAAAGTGAATGGCATCGCACAAAAAAATTAAAAAAGACAATTGACAAAAAGTGTATTACTCGTATAATACACTTAAGTAATCTGTATTATGATTGTAGTACAAATACGAGAATACATCCGCACACTTATGGAGGTGGAAAAATGAAACTGGAATCGAATCTACCCATCTATACCCAAATTATAGCTTGGGTGAAAGATCAGATCGTCACAGGAAAATATACGCCTGGTTATCAATTACCATCAAGAAGACAATTAGCAAAGGAATGGAAGGTAAACCCCAATACCGTTCAAAAGGCATTTAAAGAAATGGAGGATTTAGGCATGATTGTTACTCAACCTCAAAGACCCAGTACAATAACTGAAGACACTCGACTGATTTCTCAACTGAAATATGAATCGATTGATCAAGCCATTGAAAACCTCGTCGATGTTTTACTTCCCATGGACTTACAACTTGAAGAAGTTATCCAGCGCATTACACATGCCTATCAAATTAAAAAGGAGGCTCTTAAACATGATTAGAATTGAGAACCTAAACAAGTCTTTCGGTAAGCGCAAGGTCCTTAAAGACATAAATTTGGAAATTAATCCAGGTGAAATTACGGGTTTAATTGGCATCAATGGTACGGGGAAGTCGACCTTAATTAACTGCATTGCAAGACTCTTACCCTATCAAGGTGAAATTTATGTTGATGAAATGAAGTTAAAAGATTCCGAATCTAGAATATGGCATGTCCCCGATTACCTCAACTTTCCCCCTTCGATGACGGTTAAAGCATGCAAAGAATTTATGTATAATCTATATCCGGCTTGGAATCCTTCTCGAGCCAAAGATATTCAGGATTTCTTTCAATTAGAAGATGAAGCAAAAATTAAAGAATTATCCAAAGGAAACCAAGCAAAATTAAACTTAATGTTAGGTTTAGCGCTTGACGCTGATTACCTTCTGCTCGATGAACCATTTGCTGGTATCGATGTCTTTAGCCGGGAACAAATTCTTGAACTCTTTGGTTCATTTATCCAAAAAGATTGCGGTGTCTTAGTAACCACTCATGAACTTTACGATGTCGAACATTTCATTGATCGCGCCGTTTTAATGAGTGAGGGCCAAATAAAACATTCTGTCTATTTAGAGGATATGCGTGAGAATGAAGAGCTATCGCTCGTTGAATGGCTAAGAAAGGAGTTAAAGTAAATGAAAGAAGTATTGCGTTTAACTTATTTTGAAATACAAAGGCAGAAATTTTATTGGTTAACCGTTGCTTTAATCTATCTAATCCTGTCCTTTATCAATATACAAAGTAATTTCCAACAAAATATGGTAAATCAGCCAAATATATTGCTCAATATCATAAATATCGCCTTTATTATCGGAGTTATTAGTATGGCAATTGCGACCCTCTTAATCTGGTTAAAAGATTGGTTTAGCCAAGGTAAGATGATTTCTCGCTGGCTAGCTGGCCCGTTTAAACGACCCAACCTTTACCATGCTAAATTCCTTAGCCTCGTCTTTTATTTTTTCCTGAGTATTTTATTCGTTTATTTCACAGTATATATTTTTCATTTTTTCTTACAATTGATCTTACAAGAGCGGTATTCAAATGATATGCCCCTCTATCTCGTTTTCAACTTTTCTTATTTTACCAATCTTTTCACCGAATCAATCTGGGTATCGCTTATTAATCTCTTAGCCTGGCTTGCATTGATTCCATTCACCCTTCTGTTTGTACTGCTTGAACGTGCCTATTCCTGGAAATGGTCTGTTCTCTACTTGCTCATCATAATAGCAGGAATATACCTTGCTGGAAAAATGATAGCTTCTGGTATCCTACCTAGTAATCTTAAGTTTCATGCTTTTTATCCACTCAGTTTTATCCTTGTAGGAAGTATTACTTACTTGATTGGTAGTCAATACGTCGCAAAAGATCTGCATATCTAAAGGAGGTAGAAAAATGAATTATTACAAGCAAATGATTAAATACTTTTCAATCATTGGCATCGGTTTAATCTTGTTAGTAGGAAGTCTCTATGGTCTTAACGCACCGATTGTTGGAAAATTAACACCGATAGAAGGAAAAGAAAAACTAACCGATCTACCTGAAGAGTATGTTCAACTAAGTAGTCAAAATAGTTTCTTCTCTTTGCCACAAGAAATGACTCAGAATAAAAGCGGTGATTATCAGTTGAGCCGTTCAAATCTCAGCTTCAAAACCCTTGATTTTGAAGGAAATAAAGAATTAAAAGCATTGGCTAAAGAAGTCCCCACCTTTTTCAAAGGAATCGATTCACTGAAACAAATCTATCAAGGAGATAACTACTATTTCTGGATTGAAAGTGATTTCTTTTCTGATGAAGGTAAGCCCATCAAAGTTCATTTTTTAGACTTTACAAATAAAAAGGAGCTTATCAAAGATATTCCTATAATCAAGCCTTCAATCAATGACTCGAATAGAATCTATCTGCAAAATGCTCAAGGCCGTCAAGTGGATGGTAAATATTATCTAATGTGTCTTTACAATATCGAATCGGGAAACCCTAATAGCGGCAAATTTTCCTTTGAAAATACAATTACAATTTACCAACTTGATGAAGTGAACAAAGAAAATCAATTTAAACTCATTAATGAAGAAAGCTATAATTTATATGATGAAGAAGAAACATTCGCTAAAGAAGTTTGGTTCAATGAACCAGAGTCTAATAGTAGGCACGCTCTTGATGCCCCTTTTATTCAAACTACCTATAATCTTGAAAACGGCAAGCCGGGTCCCTTCTTTCTCTTTGATTTTAAAGAACAAGCATGGCAAGAAATTGAAACAAATTATCCTAAAGCGGATTCCCTTCAAATTTTGACAGCTGATTCTAGCAAACTTTATGTGTTGGAATTCCGAGAAAATAAAAACTATTTAGGCTATTATTCATTTGAGGATCAAACTTATACTGGTGAGATTCCAATTGAACATTTTGAATCCTTAAACAATATAATTGACATTCAAGTAGTTGACTACAACAAAGAGGGAGAGACACTCTTAGCCTTAAACGATTTTGATCATAAATACTATGGTTACTACAATTTAAATAGTGGGCAAACGGATTCTCTATTTAAAATTGATTTTCCCAAAGAGTATCATAAATTTTTAGACTTAATTAATTGGAATTAAAGAATCATACTCATCCACATTGCACTTTAAAGGCGTCTATACTAATATATAAGTAAAGACGCCTTTAAGGAGGTCATTTATGCAAAACTATAAAATCGAACGGTATTTAGAGCTTTTCCGTAAAATTTATACAATCACTTTTATTTTGGGATTAATTTCTTTATTGACAATCATTATTGCTAAAATTGCTTATCCAAATCCTCTTTTTACTGTTTCTTCGAGACTTGGGGTTATTTTATTCGGAATAGGATTCCTCTTTTTTCTAATGGCATTCGCTCTAGCATTGATCCAACTAATTAAAAAGAAAAGATTCACTAATGAAATTGAAATCCCCCTCTTAACTGGCTTTCTCATTCGAATGCTTCTCGAATTTTTAAGCCTTATTCTGATTATCCAGTAGCTTAGTTTGTATACTAAGCTATTTTTTATTTTTAAAAAAAGTAATTCAGTTATTTTTTTAAGCAAATCAATTTCTTTTTTCATTAGTTAAAGATATATTATAGTTATAGAATCATTCATGATTCTCCATAAAATTACCTGTCGAATAGTAAATGTAAACGTTGGAAGTATTTCATACATCAATTTTTAAGGAGGAAGTGAAATGAAGAAAGGCTTTTTACTACTGGCAAGTATGATGATGTTAGGCGGGACTAGCGTTTTTGCGCAAGGTGAAAAAGAAGCAGAAAAACTTAGGGAAGATATTTCAAAACTCGAGAAAATGCTTCAAACTAAGAAAGACCAATTAAAAAAAATGACTGGTGAAGAATCGATTGAAGACAAAGATAATAATGAAGAACAAGACGATAAAACTGCTGAAGATGATAAGATCAATGGATCAGAAAGCGTAATTTTAGTAGACGATACGGACTTTTATATTGCTTTTAAAGAAATTAACGAAAAAGAAGACTCTTTCTTTGGCCGTAGTCATGAAATTGTTTTCGAGATTGAAAACCGAACAGATGAGAAATTAATGGTCCAAGCAGATACTGCTTCAATTGATGGAAAAATGATCGATCCATCAATGATTACCTTCTTTCAAGAAATAGGATCTGGTAAAAGAGCTGATGTAAAAATGTCTATTATGAGTTACGACCCGAAAGAAGAGATTCCAGAATTAAAAGGCGATTTAGAATTGGAAATTAATGCTTTTAATTTTAAAAGTTTAGAAAGTTTCTATACATACGACATTATGCTGCCTCTCGATGAAATTGAAATTAACCAATAATGATGATCATGTATTTGACTATTACTTAAACAAAATTAATTCAAGCAAAAAAGCAGACCTCGATAAATTAGGTCTGCTTTTAAACATGTTAAGAAATTTGAAAGGTTTGACTAAGCTTCAACAGCTACTGGATATACGGAAACTTTTTTAGCTTTTTTACCTTTGCGTTCAAATTTAACGATTCCATCGATTTTAGCAAATAATGTATCATCGCCACCACGGCCAACATTTTCGCCTGGATGGATTTTTGTTCCACGTTGACGGTAGATAATAGATCCACCTGTTACTTCTTCGCCGTCGCCAACTTTAGCGCCTAAACGCTTAGCAATTGAATCACGGCCATTTTGAGTAGAACCTCCACCTTTTTTCGTAGCGAATAGTTGTAAATCTAATTTCAACATAGAGAGCACCTCCTATAAAGTGATTTGTTTTAAATGGATATAATCGGGATAAGCTTGTTCTGTTATTTCTAAAGCTAAAATTAAATGCCGCATCAGAAGTTGCACATCTTGTTTTAACTTTTTTTGGTGGATGGATGGAAGTACCAGTTTGAGATAACCACCTTCAATTTCATTGATAGTCGTTTCTACAGGCACATTCAATAGTTGGTATAGAGAGTTTTCAACTGAAATTACTTGGCTAGATACTGCTGCACAGACTATATCTTGTCCATATTCACCATATCCAGCATGTCCTGTCATTTCAATTGACTTAACTTCTTGACCATCTGCTGAAAGGCTTATCAGTACTTGAATCATCCTTATGCCTTAATTGTGTTAACAGTTAACTTAGTATATGGTTGACGATGTCCTTGCTTACGGTGAGAATCTTTACGACGTAAATATTTGAAAGTAACAACTTTCTTTTCACGTCCTTGTTTCTCAACAGTGGCTTCAACAGAAGCTCCAGCAACTAGTGGGGAGCCAACTTTTGTTTCACCTTCGCCACCTACTAAAACGACTTCATCAAAAGTCACTTTATCGCCTACTGCAACATCCAACTTCTCAACAAAGATTGTTTGTCCTTCTTCTACTTTAATTTGCTTGCCGCCTGTTTTGATAATTGCGTACATTCAAGCACCTCCTATTATTAGATTTTCGGTATAAATACCTACACTTAGACTCGCCAACTTGAGTGTCTAACGCACTTAAACTCAAGGATGAGCGGTTGCAGTTGTGGTGCTACACAAATACAACATTAGTATGATAACAGACTTGCTTTTAAGTGTCAATATTTCTTCGATTTCCTGATTAGAAAAATTACCAGATACGCACACGGTCTTCTGGAGGTAACCACATGCCGTCCCCTTCTGAAATTCCAAACGTTTCATGAAATTCATCAAGATTCTTCACTTGCACATTGCCACGTAATTCTGCTGGTGCATGAACATCTACTTGAAGCAACATTAATTCATAATCCGGACGCGCTTTTTGACACCAAATGCGGGCCCAATTGATAAAGAAATCTTTAAAATCTGTTTCTCCTTCATTTTTTAAGGCATTTAAAGCAGCTGTCAAACCGCCTCCATCTGCAATGTTTTCAGAAACAGTTAACTTCCCATTCACTTTTCCTTGACCAAAAGGCATACCTTCCCATTGTTCAACTACCGCTTGAGCTTTTTGGTTAAAAGCTTCAAAGTCTTGGTCAGTCCACCAGTTATTCAAGTTACCATTTTCATCAATTTTAGCACCATTGTTATCAAAGGCATGCGAAATCTCATGAGCTATGACTGCTCCAATTCCTCCATAATTAGCTGCTCTTGATTGATCGAGACTATAGAAAGGAGCTTGTAAAATACCCGCCGCAAAACAAATATTGTTTAATGTGGGATTGTAATAGGCATTTACTCTATCTGCTGGCATCAACCATTTATCTCGGTCGACTGTTTGCCCATATTCTGAAAATTGATTCTTTTGATGGATCATCTTTAAATATAGACAATTTTTAAAAAGAGAACTCTCTGCATTCACTTTTAAGTCTTTATAATATTCTGGATAGCTGTCTGGAAAACCAATTAGATAGTCAAATTTTTCTAACTTTCTAATGGCTAATTGAATGGTTTCATCACTCAACCATTGGTTCTTTTCCAATCTATTTTTATAAACTTCAATCATAGCTTTGACCATGCTCTCGATATCGTTACGAGCTTCGAATCCTAGATATTTTTTGCCATAATAGGTACCGATCACTTGATCAAACATATCCCTTACCAGGTAAAAATTAAACTTTTTGGCTTTCATCGGTTCAGGCGTTCCTGATAGGGCTAATGAAAACTGACTACCTTTTAAACGAAAATCTTCACTTAAAATCCCTGATATATCATTAATTGTTCTTACTAATAACCAAGATTTAAGCAGTTCAATAGAGTCCGACTGAATAATTTCATTTAAGTTTTCGAAAAAAGAAGGCTGGGTAACAATAATTTTGTCTGGTACTTCTTTGATCATCTGCTTAATAAAAGAATCAATTGCAATTTCTTGGCAATAATCTTTCACTTCAGCAATGGATCGTGGGTTATAATTTTGAGTATAGTCCGCTAATTCTTCTTGCGTTTTCTGATACTTAGCTAATTTTCGATCAAATTCTATGCAGTTTTTTACCCATTGTTGACTTTGCTCATTATCATAATCAAGACTTATTAATAATTCTTCGCTTTGTTTTTGGTATATGTCCAAAAGAAACTGACCTTTTTCATTTTCTTCATCGTAATAGGGAGTGTCTGGTAAAATTAACCTGGGTACATCCATATAAAGGGAATTTTGTTGCGCATTTTTCATATCAGGTTCAACGGATAAGTTAATTAACGAAGGCAATTTATAGTTTAATAATTCCACCATTTTATCGGTAATAGCTTGGTAATCTGCTTGTGAAAGGATACTATTTAAAAAAGCTTTAGCTTCTACATAACCGTCTTTCTCCCGCTGATCAAAATCAAGCGCTTGTTTATATAGTTTGATAAACTCTAACATTAAAGGATCAGTCGTCGTTATTTTGTCTTCAAGTAATTCGCTGATGTCATTGAGACAAACTTCTTCTACTTTTTCAGCTAATGACATAAATCCACCTGTTGCAGGTTTGTCTGAAGGAATAACCGCTTTTTCTAACCATTCTCCATTTACTGCTTGATATAAATTGTCTTTTAGCAATGCCTGATTAATTCTCATAATGGTTCCTCCCTTATACTTTTTGTTAATCTTAATTTATTATACCATATTTAATTTAAGTATATAAAAACTTCGGGAAAATTTTCCCGAAGTTTTAGCTAGAAAATAATATGGTCATCATAACCTAACCAACGCACGAGCATCCGATTAGGAAAATACATGAAAAAGGTTAAAGCTGTATTAAAGATTAAGGTCGGTCCTAAACGCATTAGGACATAATCTTCAAAAAGAAGCTGACTTAACCCTACTTGTTGATAGAAAAAATAGACAATAAAATCTATAAAAGTTAAGGAAACAATGAATAACATCATATGGATAATAGCGTTACGTGGGAAATGTTTTCTCACTGAGATAATGCAATAAGCCATCAAAAAATACAAAATCGCATAGAGGCCTAAAATGGTTGAATTATAGGCATCAGCAATTAACCCGATAATAAAGGCATAAATTAAAATGGAGGAATTCTTCAAATAAAAAGCAAAGGTTACGATGAAATAAATCAGTAAATGAGAAACAATGATCTGTTGATTACCCAAAAAGGCTTTTGGAAAGATGGACGGTAGGGCTGAGTCTATAACAAGAGCAAAGAGTAAAACGAGTGGAACAATTCCAACAATGTTTCTTTCTCTTTGATAACCAAATTTGGTTGAAAAACTATTCATCTTTCTGAGCTCCTTCACGCAAGATTACTGTCACAAAACGTATATCTGTCATTTCTCCTGCTGGTTTCACACTCACTGTCTGAAACAAACCTTGTGCGTCCATTTCAGTATTGGTCACCTCGCCGATAAATAGAGAAGCTGGAATCACTCCACCTAATCCCGAGGTAATTACCATATCACCCGCCTTAACCTTAGCATCCGGTAAAACTTGAGTCATCAGAAATTCTTTCTTCTTCGGATCATAATCGCTAATCACACCAATCGCAGAAGAACCGTCTTTATCGGTTTGAACCCGAGCCGAAACCATTCCCTCCTTGGATTGATTACTGGTTAAAAGCAAAACTTTTGATGAAGTTGGATATACTTCGATCACACGACCGATTAAGCCATTGCCTGCCATTACCGCCATATTTTCTTCAATTCCCTGTTTAGATCCTAAATTAATAATCAAAGTTTCAGTCCATTGATCAGGATTTCGTGAAATGACCGTTCCATGAATACTAGTGAATTTAGAGAGTGTTTCGGATAAATCAAGCTCTTGACGCAACTTTTCATTCTCGGTTTCAAGATCAGCAATTCGAACTTGCATTTCATAAGATTTATCTATCTTCGATTTAAGCGCCTCGTTTTCTTCAAAGGTATTCACTAAATCATCCACGGAATTCACAAACTGCACAACCATACTGACTGGTTCTGAAAATACTCTACCGGTCCATGAGATTGTCTCATTAACTGCGGTCTTAACCACATTATTCGTTCCATTAAAGAGTGAATAGGCGATTAAACTTGAAATTAGAATTCCTCCGAGAAGAATCCCAATTAACTTCTTATTATTCAGCATACTTTGCCTTCTTTCTACTAGTTAACAATTAGCGTAAGCTCCGTTCTATGACGACTGATTGACGATCTAATTCATCGAACATGCGACCTGCTCCCATCGCTACACAATCGATTGGCAGGTTTGCTCTTCTAACAGGAACGCCAATTTCTTTTTGAATCCGATCTGGTAAGTGCTTAAGCAAAGACCCACCTCCTGTTAAAACGATACCTGTTTCCATTATATCAGCTGATAATTCTGGCGGGGTTAATTCTAATACTTGTTTCATACCCATAATGATTTGATTAATTACAATATCTACTGCCTTGGCAACCGTCTTGGATGATATCTTGGCTTCACTTGGAACACCCGTTACAACATGTCTCCCCTTCACAACTAAATGATCTTCTTCATTCGGATCGAATAAAGCTTCGCCAATCACAATCTTTAATGTTTCAGCCGTATAATTTCCTATCATCAAATCATGTTCTTGACGTACTTGGGACTGAATTTCATCATTCATATTGTTACTAGCTGCACTCAGAGTAAGAGAATCTACAATTTCTCCGTAAGATAAAGTGGCAATATCCGTTGTCCCACCACCAATATCAACAATCATTTTGCCACGCGCTTCTTCGATTGCCATATCAGCCCCTAAGGCTGCTACAAAAGCTTCTTCTACTATCATAGCTCGGTTAATTCCCAGTGATTTAATCGCATCGATAATAGCTTTTCTTTCAACCTTAGAAATTTGACTAGGGGCACTGATCACAACTTCAGGTTTTGATAAAGAAGTATTCAAAGCCTGAGTGATAAAATAGCCTAACATCTTCTTAGTCATTGAAAAATTTGCAATGACTCCATTTCGTATGGGATAAATCATTTCATAGCGATCGGAAGTTCTCCCGACTAATTTTGATGCTTCTTTACCGTAAGCAACTATTTCATTAGACTCTTTGTCGATAGCTACTATTGAGGGTTGATGCAAAGCGATACCCTTTCGCGCAATATAAACGATGGTCGTTGAAGTTCCTAAATCGATACCTATTTGCTGTTTGCCAAAGATCCCCATCTAGTCAACCGCCTTTCAAATAATAGCAATAGCTCTGTAAATTATAGCAAAAAAAATGAGCAAAAACTAGCAAAGCCCGTCTTTACTCCTAGGATTTTATCTTTTTTGCAAAACTTAGCCTGATCCATTCTTCTCTATCTAACCTCAAAACAATATACCATCTTCTATCATAACTAAAAAAAGATTCATCATAAGAGATTTATCATCCCTTATGATGAATCTTACTTCGATATTATATTTTTTATGAGCTCTGTTCAATGAATTAAGCTAATTTTTCAACATTTGCGGCTTGAGGTCCACGTGCGCCCTCTTCAACTTCAAATTGAACAGCTTGCCCTTCAGCTAAAGTTTTGAAACCTTCACCTTGAATAGCAGAGAAGTGAACAAAAACATCTGAATCTCCTTCACGTTCGATGAAACCAAAACCTTTAGACTCGTTAAACCATTTTACTGTACCTTGTTCCATATACAAATATCCTCCTCGTGCCTTAGCACTTAATAAAATTATATTCTTGCTCTTGGTACGAAGTGGAATTTCCAAACTATGATACCCCTTACAAAAACATATATAAATTCTAACATAGGCTGGCCAGAAATTTCAATAGCTTTAAGCAAATTTCTAATTTTAGGAGACTTTCACTTAACTATCAATTAGATAAAACAATTACTCTCTTCCCTCAAACTGATGTATCGATCACTACCAATAATCAAATGGTCTAGGAGTTCTATTCCCATCATCTCGCCACAGGCAATCATCCGTCGTGTAAATTGTAGATCGGCTTGAGAGGGATCTGGATTACCGGACGGATGATTATGAGCAATGATCAAACGTGCAGTCGGATACCTAACGGCCTCTTTGAAGATTTCTCTTGGACAAGCCACCGAGCTATTAACTGATCCTATAAAGACCGTTTGCTTTTTGATGATCTCATTTTTACTATTCAGAAACAGAGCCAATAAGTGTTCCTGATGTAAATCACCCATTTCTTTAATTAACCACTGGCCCGCTTGAGCAGTCGAAGTTAAAACGCCATACTTATGAAATTGTGCTTCTTGTACTCTAGACCCAAATTCAATAGCCGCTTTTATCTCTATCGCTTTTGTTGGTCCTATCCCTTTAATGGACTGGAGTTCACTGAGAGAAGCTGTTTTTAAAGTGTTCAGTGGTTCAAAGTGGCTTAAAAGTCGGATCGCTAAATTTAAAACATTTTCTTGTTTTGTTCCTGTCCTAAGAAGAATTGCTAGCAATTCATGGTTTGATAAGCTCTTGGCTCCATAATGGACAAGTCTTTCACGTGGTTGATCATATTGCGTCATTTCACGTATACAAGCACCAGTCGATGACAAAAAAATTCCCCCTTACTTCTTATATTAATAAATACAAGCAATAAAGAGGAAAGGTGCTTAAAGAATCTCCTAGTAACTCTATGCGTCTATATCATTTAATAAATAAGCTCTCGCTTCCGATACAAAATACAAAGACCCCGTAATCAGTAAAAGTGCTTCTTTGTTGGTATGATTGGCGGCAACATATTCGTGCATCCAGCTTTTCCAATCTCCGACGTAATTTGCTTTTTCTCCATTTTTAATTGATTCGGATTGTAAAATATTTAAAAAGTCTTTTTCTTTCATCGCTTCAAAATGATGGAAAGAGGTTAAAAAGATCGATCGTGCATGAAAACTTAATAATAATGGAATTTGTTCAGCTTGATTTTTCTTTTTTAAGCCACCATAAATGATGGTGATTTCAAAATCAGATAAATTATCATCGACTACTTTTTTAAGAGCAGCTAACCCTTCCATATTGTGAGCACCATCTAGAAAAACATAAGGCTTGTCCATTATTTTTTCCAAACGTCCGATCCATTTTGTTTGTTTAAGCGCTTGTTTGGCGTTAGACCAATTAATGGTTTGTTTTTTTAGAGTCATCCACTGTAGAAAAACTTGTAAAGAGACAGCCGCATTTCTAACTTGGTGATCACCGATCATAGTAATCTCAAAAGGTTCTTGAGAAATAGCTTGCGTTTGACTCCAGAATTGAAATTGCGTTCTAAACGGTCCTAGCTTTTCAATGTGTTTTACGCCAAATGTCTGGTCATAGGAGTGGTGAACGGCTGACCTTGCATCCGCCCATTTATCAATGATTCTTAGAGGACTGTTTTGAATTAAACCGGTAACCACTTCTTTTTCGCTTTTAATAATGCCTGCTTTTTCTAAAGCAACCGACTCTAAAGTATCGCCTAACATGTCGGCATGGTCCATTCCAATCGAAGTGATCACTGCAATTTCACCGTCTAAAACATTCGTACAATCAGACATCCCTCCGATGCCCGCTTCAATTAAGCAAACATCCGGTTGTTTTTCTTGAAAATATAAACACATCATGATGGTAAAAAGCTCAAAATAGATTAGCCGTCCATACGGAGAATTTTCTTCCATATAAGCATTTAAATCTACCAATCGATTAGTCAAGCGAATTAAATCTTGGTCACTAATTTGCTGACCATCAAAAGTTATCCGCTCATTAAACCGCTCAATATGTGGTGAAGTGAAAGCTCCTACTTTAAAGCCTTGACTTGATAACAGATCTCTTAAATAGGCAACTGTAGATCCTTTACCATTCGTTCCTGTGATATGAATAATGGGCAATCCTAGGTGGGGGTTCCCAACGTATTCTAAAGCCTGATACATCTTAGTCATATCGGGTCTTGGCAAAGGATTGACTTGGTTTAACAACCAATGTGTAGCCTCATCAACATTTGAAAACGTCATCTTCATTCCTCTTTTTCTAACCACTAAATTAATGGCTTTAATTCTTCTATTCTTACTTGAACAGCTTTTAACTGTTGTTCATAATCTGTAAGTTTTGTACGCTCAGCTTCTACTACCTGAGCAGGTGCCTTATCAACAAAGGATTGATTGCTTAATTTTTTAACCAACCGTTCGACTTCTTTTTCTAATTTAGCTACTTCTTGTTGAAGACGTTTTATTTCATCCTCAATCTTAACTAAACCTGCTAATGGAATGAATATTTGTGCAAAAGAAAGGGTCTGAGTAACCATTTCACCGTCAATCACTGGATCAATTGCAATTTCTAGGTGATCAGTATGGCAAAAACGGTTTATATATGCTTGGTTGCTTTGTAAACTTTCTTTAATCGCTTGATCTTTAACTTTAATGATGATACTTAAAGCTTTAGAAAGTGGGGTATTCATTTCATTTCTAATCTGACGTACAGCTGTAATTACTTCAATTAACTCTTGCATTTGCATTTCAGCTTCTTCATGACGATAACCTTCTACGACTACTGGGTATGTAGCAGTTACAATAGAAGCTCCTTTAGGGGCTATCTGTTGCCAGATTTCTTCAGTTACAAACGGCATAATTGGGTGTAAAAGTCTTAAAATTTGATCTAAAACATATACGAGTACCGATTTAGTAGTTAGGTGATCATGATCAGAATCTTGTAATTGCTCTTTGGTCATTTCGATGTACCAATCACAATAGTCATCCCAAATGAAGTGATATAAAACTTTACCCGCTTCGCCAAATTCAAAACGTTCAAATAAGCGTGTTACTTCTTCAATGGTGTTTTGTAATCGCGATAAGATCCATTGATCGGCTACTGTTAAATCTTGACCCATTTCAAGATTTTCAATGGTCAAATCACCCACATTCATTAATACATAACGTGAAGCATTCCAAATTTTATTAATGAAATTCCAGGCGGCGTTCATTTTCTCTGTTGAGTATCTGACATCTTGACCAGGAGTAGAACCGGTAGCTAAGAACCAGCGTAAAGAGTCTACCCCATACTCATCGATCACTTCCATCGGATCGATTCCATTACCAAGCGATTTGGACATTTTGCGCCCTTCGCTGTCGCGAATCAACCCATGAATTAAAACATTCTGGAAGGGACGTTTCCCAGTAAATTCTAAGGATTGGAAAATCATCCGTGATACCCAGAAGAAGATAATATCATAGCCGGTTACCAATGTACTGGTTGGGAAGTAGCGTTGGTAATCATGACCTTCTTCTGGCCATCCCATGGTTGAAAAGGGCCAAAGGGCTGATGAAAACCATGTGTCTAAGACATCAGGGTCTTGGACCCAATTTTCTTTATCTCTTGGAGGTTCTTCACCAACATAAATCTCACCCGTTTCTTTATGATACCAAGCTGGAATTTGATGTCCCCACCAAAGTTGACGAGAAATGACCCAATCATGGACATTCTCCATCCAGGTTTTAAAGGTTTGGTTAAAGCGTGGTGGATAAAATTCAACCGCTTGCTCAGTCTCTTGATTGGCTAACGCTTGCTCAGCTAGCGGCTTCATCTTAACGAACCATTGAGTAGACAGGTAAGGCTCTACCACCGCTCCAGACCGCTCAGAATGCCCCACAGAGTGGGTATGGTCTTCAACCTTAACTAAATAGCCTTCTGTTTTTAAGTCTTCAACGATTTGTTTACGCGCATCAAAGCGATCCATACCTGCATATTTGCCGCCTAATTCATTTATGGTACCATCTTTTTCCATCACATTAATACGGGGTAGATTATGACGGTTTCCGACTTCAAAGTCGTTAGGGTCATGAGCCGGAGTGATTTTAACGACCCCTGTCCCAAATTCGCGATCGACATATGCGTCCGATACGACAGGAATTTCACGGTTCATTAAAGGTAAAAGAACCTTTTTACCAATGAGGTGCTGATAACGTTCATCATCTGGGTGAACTGCAATGGCTGTATCTCCCAACAACGTTTCAGGTCGGGTGGTAGCTATTTGAACTACCTCTTCACTGCCAACTATTGGATAATTCACGTGGTAGAAAGCACCTTGAACATCTTTGTGAATCACTTCTATATCAGATAAGGCTGTTCGAGCTTTCGGATCCCAGTTAATAATATATTCACCGCGATAGATTAAGCCCTTTTCATAAAGTTTAACAAAGACTTTATTCACCGCTTTGTTTAAGCCCTCATCCAATGTAAAGCGCTCACGTGAATAATCTACGGATACGCCCATTTTACCCCATTGTTGGCGAATAATAGCCGCGTATTCTTCTTTCCAAGACCAGGTTTTTTCTAGGAATTTTTCACGCCCTAAGTCATAGCGAGTCAACTTTTCATCCTCAGCTAAACGTGCTTCAACTTTAGCTTGGGTTGCAATACCAGCATGATCCATCCCTGGTAACCACAAGGTATCAAAACCTTGCATGCGTTTAGACCGGATAATCATATCTTGCAAAGTGACATCCCACGCGTGACCTAAATGTAATTTACCAGTTACATTAGGAGGTGGAATAACAATCGAGTAAGGTTTTGCTGATGGGTCCTGAGAGGGTTTGAAAACCCCTTGTTCTACCCATTTTTCATATTTTCCTGCTTCAACCGTCTGAGGTTGATATTTACTTGGCATTTGCTTTTTATCTTCTACCATACTTACACCTTCCTTAAATAGTATTCATAAAAAAAGTCCTATGCCATGCATAGGACGTCAAAAACGTGGTACCACCTAAATTTAACCAAGTTAACGTATTCTTACTTGATTTCTCAATCTTGTTAACGAAGTTTACTCCGTAAGACACTATTATTTATTTCTCATGTCTTATGACTCCAAGCTACCTTCATTCATCAAGAAACTTTCAGCGCAAGGTTTCCTCTCTGGAACGTGATGAATTACTCTTCTCTTCATAGTCAAATTAAAATTTAAGTTGCAAACATTTTACCATTCTTCGTTGATTTGAACAAGGGCCAAACCATTTAGTGAGGATTTTACAAAAGATCTTTAACCGACTGAAAGACTTGTTCAATCTTTTCTTGAAAGACTAAAGCATTGGGATGATTACTTATAATAGGGGTTTGGTTAATCACTACTTGATCGTTTCCCTTAAAATAATGGATGAATGAAGCGGCGGGATAAACATTTAAGGAAGTACCAGCAATAATCAAAAGATCCGCATGACTAATGGCTTGAATAGACTGCCTAATAGTTTCTTCATCCAACATTTCTCCATAGAGTACAACATCCGGCTTGATAATCGCTTGATCTTTAGGACAACGCGGAATGCCTTGAGCATCTCTTTCTAAATCCTTCAGACTATAATAAGTGCCACATTGGCTACAATAATTATCCAAAACAGATCCATGCAATTCTAAGACTTGGCTAGAACCCGCCTTTTGATGGAGACCATCAATATTTTGCGTAACAATCGTCACATTTTTACCCTTATCTTCTAAATCTTTTAAGAAGGTATGGGATAAATTAGGTTCAATTTCAGGGTATACGAGTTTATCGAAATAGAAATCAAAAAATATTTTTGGATGACTCTGGTAAAAGGGATGGGAAATAATTTCTTCTGCTGAAAATTCATAATTGCTATCCTGCATAAAGATTCCCTGCGCCGAACGGAAATCGGGAATACCAGAGCCAGTTGAAACACCCGCTCCACCAAAAAATACAATGTTTTGACTTTCTTGAATCATCTGAGCAAAATGTCTAATCTGATCTTCTGCCATTACTTTCAATCTCCTTTAAATATAGTCACTAATAATATGCGAAAGAGCTGCCAACGACTTCTTTCTTCAGTCGTCAAGCAGCTCAATTTAAAAACTTGATTATAAGCTAGCAATTACTTCTATTTCAACCAAAACATTCTTAGGTAAAGTCTTAACAGCAACTGCTGAACGAGCTGGTTTAGATGTGAAATATTCGGCGTAAACTTCGTTAAAAGCAGCAAAATCTCCCATATCTGCTAGGAAACATGTCGTCTTAATCACTTGATCAACTGAATAACCTGCTGCGTGTAACAAAGCATCAATATTCGCAATTACCTGCTTAGTCTGTCCGGTTACGTCACTCGCTTCCACTTCGCCAGAAGCTGGATTGATTGGAATTTGACCTGAACAGAATAATAATTCCCCTACCTGCTTGGCTTGAGAATAAGGTCCGATGGCTGCAGGCGCTTTTTCAGTGTTGATTGTTTTAATATCTGTCATAATATCTCCTCTTTCTTAATTGACATTTGCAAAACCTACTTACAATAACTCATTGAAAGCTGTAGTTGCTTCACTTTGGTAACTAGCAGAAATTTGGCTTGTCTTAACAGAGACCAATGCTTCTTTTACTAGTTCGTCAATGGGTAAGAGGGCTTCATACTCTTTAACAGTATGAAGTCGAGGCTTAGTCCACGGTGACTTTGGTGCAAAGACCGTACAGCAATCTTCGTAAGGCTCATTGGAAATATGATAAGTTCCAATCGTTTCAGCCATGGCTATTATATCATTTTTATCTACCGCAATTAAAGGTCTTAATATTAATGATTGGGTTACTTCGTTAATTACGGACATCGATTGAAGCGTTTGTGAAGCTACCTGACCTAAAGATTCTCCATTGACAATGGCACGTGCTTTGCGTTCTTTTAATAGTGCATCCATTACCCTTAACATGATACGACGCATGATAGTCATTGATAGATTATCAGGAACATGTTCACGGATCGCCAATTGAATGTTAGCAAAAGGAACCTCATGGAAAGTAATTTCTGTTGCATAGCGAGCTAAGACAGCCGTCAGTCGTTTTGCTTTTTCAAGTGCTTGCAACGAAGTATAGGGTGGACTAGCAAAATGAACCATCTCTAACTTCATTCCCCGCTTAATCATTTGGTACCCAGCAATTGGTGAATCAAAACCGCCTGAAAGCATTAATAATCCTTTTCCACTTGATCCATAAGGTAAACCACCCATGCCCGGGTAATTCTTTAAACTGAGATAGGCTTTATCTTGATGAATGGATACTACCAATTTATGCTTTGCCTGTCTTAAGTCAACGTTTAGATCTGGATACGCTTGGAGGATGACACCCCCTACTTCTCTTTGAATGGCGATACTATCATATTCAAAAGTTTTGTCAGATCGCTTAGCAATGACTTTGAAAGTTTCTCCTGGTTGAATTTCTACCTTAGTAAATAACTCGAGTGCTTTCTCTTTAATTGCTTGAAGATCCTTTTCGACCGGAAAAACGGGTTCAAAACGCTGGATTCCAGGAATATTTTTTATAATTTCAATTAAGTCATCATAGGTCATTTCTTGCCAATAAAGATGCATAAAATCATGGTGAGCGTGAATTTTTATTTTTTCCAGCTGTTTTGTTTGATATCGAATATGTTCGGCAATTTTATTTTGGAACATTTTACGGTTACGACCTTTGGTGGATAGCTCACCGTAGTGAATTAACATTTCTTTCAAAAATTAAACCCCTTTCAAATCTTGCATAAATTTCGCTGAGATCTCTTTTATTTTTGTAGTTAATAAATCAATTTCTATTTGATTTGTTTTTTGTGAAAAGGAAAAACGAACAGAAGATTGCGCTACGCGATCTTCAACTCCCATTGCTTTAAGGGTATGATGGTCATTTTTCTTTCGACTCGAACAAGCCGATGTCGTAGAGATCATGATTTCAGCGTTAGAAAAAGCTTGCAGTAAAACTTCCCCAGGCACTCCTGGAAAGGCTGCACATATGATGTGAGGACTGATCTGATCTTGTTTTCCGCCGAAAACGCGCCAATTATTTTCACTCAGGACCCGCGTGACTTGATCACGGTAGTGAGTTAAACGTTGCAAACTTTCTTCTTGCACTTCCCAAGCAAGCCTCAAGGCTTTAGCAGTTGCAACGATTGCTGGTAAATTTTCAGTAGAGGACCGCTGACCAAATTCCTGTCCTCCTCCGAATAGAAGAGGCGCCTTATTCACACGTTGACGGATAGCCATAAGGCCAACCCCTCTTACGGCATGGAACTTATGGCTGGAAAGGGTCAATAAATCAATCCTTGCTTGATGGATCCACTTCATTCGACAAGTTATCGCTTGAACTGCATCAATATGCCAAAGAATTTGTGGGTAGTCGCTTAAGCTTTCTGCCATTTGCTCAATGGGCAAAAGTGCTCCCATCTCATTATTAACTAGCATGGTAGAAACAAGCAAAACTTTATCATTCAACAATTCCTTAAAAGCTATCAGATCAATTTGTCCGTTTTGATCCACTGGAGCAAGTATGACTTCAAAGCCGCTTGTTTGTAGGTGGTCAATTTGAGAACGAATGGAAGGATGTTCAATAGCTGATAAAATGACCTGCTTCTTATCTGGATGTAAATCAGCATGAAGGCTTAAAAGGCTCTGTAAGACCCAATTATTTGACTCGGTTCCAGAAGAAGTAAAATAGATTTCATTCCTTTCAAAGTGGAGCAAATTGGCTATTTGTTGTCTAGCATTATTTAGTAAATGATGCGCTTCTTGACCAAGAAGATGCGCACTGGATGGATTGGCAAAGTATTGTTGAGCTACTTGTATATAGGTATCTAAAACTGCTGAGCTTGGTGGTGTGGTTGCGGCGTGGTCAAAATATAACATAATTTTCCCTTTCAATTTATCTGTAATTTATCATAGTTTATAACTCAAGAAAAAACCGAACAGATTCCAACAGGATGGAATCTATTCGGACTTTATTTTTAATAAAATCGGATTTGTTTTTCTTGATGGTACATTCTCCGTACCTGGGTCGGAGCGTCTGGGTCCACCCGACGTAAGGCCTTTTCAATGGTAGCAAGTGCTTCGCGATAACGAAACTCTTGATGGAAGTAATATTGCGCTTCCTTAATCGCTTGGTCCACATCCGGATAATCATATCGGAAACGATTAGAATGTTGAATCATGTATTCAGTAAGCATTGCGGAATCGATCGTCTCTTCCGTCATGGACTCTAATTCATCGAGCCCTTGTTCCAAATTACCTTCCATTTCATCAATTTGGCTCATATCTACGCGAACACGATTAAGCTGTTGCGATAGGTTTTCAATTTGATCAGTCACTTTATAGAATAATTGATAATAGCTGTCATGTAAGCCAGGTAAATGATTTTTTTCTAACTTGCGTTTCATATTTCTCAAGTCTAACTCATACAAATCTAAGTTTGATTTCGCTTCTTTTTCTCTACTGGTCAAACCTGATAGTGACTTCACTAATTGATTCTGTTTATCAGCTATCTCTTCAATTGAACGCTCAATTTTCCGCATCTTTGTTTCAATCTGTGTAAACACCGCATGACTTTGTTCGATGTCGGACTCAAGGTCTTTAAATTTTTGGTATTCCAAACGAATTTGTTCGGTTAAATCGTTCACTTGATCTAATTCGTTATTATGCAAGATATAAGATTGAGAAATCCGATCGACTTCAATACCTGCATAGCGATTATTTTCAGTAACAGTTTCAATTTGTGCTTTCAATTGATGAATATGACCATTTACATATTCCTTGGCAACAATTTCCGATTCTAACTGGTCATACAAAGAGTTGATCTCACGCTCTGCTTTGTCCATTAAAGTTTTTGCATCAGCCAAATCCGCATTTTTAATTTCGTTTTTAGCTTGATTTAACTGTTCTTGTATCTTATCAATTTCTTCTAAGACATTAATATTTTCAAAATTAAAGCGACTCGCTACCATTTTTTCATAGCCATCTCTAAGATCTTCAAGCGAATCTTCATATTCGCTTTGAATCTTATCGTACATGCTTGGAATCTTTTGTAAGATTTCTTCAAATGATAAGAGATCGGCATCCAAAGTGTCGAGCATATCTTGCGCATCTAAATGGTCCCCATTAGCGGTTAACTCATTATACTTGGTGAAGTTCAATTCTAAGTATTGAAGATTCTTCTCAAGCGTTTCAATAGCAGGTCCATAATCAAAGGAGTGGTTCATTACACTTTTTCTAGCTGTTTGATAGCGTTCAAGTAAGGATTCATAGCGGTCTTGGTTTTCCTCTTCAGTAGCCAATAATTCCGTTAATTCTTGGTGTAATTGATGAACTTGATCTTCCGTTTCATCTAAAATCTCGCGTGCTTGATTTAAAGCATTTTTGGCTCGAACCAAATTCATTTGCTCAACAAATTGTTCAGACCCGACTAATGCAGCTTCAATTTCAGTAAATTGAAAGTTAGTAATTGTTTGCCAAGTAGCCACTAGACTTTCGTATTTTCTTTTAGTTTGACCAGATAAATTCATGTTTTTCAAAGTAAAGAGCTGGTCAGCAATAGAAATGGACATCATTTCGTCTTTTCGCTGCTCTAAGTCCTTAATTTCTTTCTTTCTCTGTGTACGGAAATAATAAACTAATCCATATGCCAAGAGTATTGCTACGACGATCAAGAACAGGATGTCCGTGAATTTAATACTCATTCATTTTCGCTCCCCTACTTTTTTCTCTTATCTCATGCCTGATTGGCTTTTTGCATAAATAATCACCATACATTATAACATTATGGCCTCTTCTTTTAAAGTAAATGTCCAATAAAAATGCTGAAAGTCCACTATTCAGGAATGGAAAAAAATAAGATTGGGAAAGGTCCCAATCTTATCAAACAAAATATTTAAGATTTAGCCTAATTTATTGTAGTATTCTACGACTAGGGCTTCATCAATCTCAGCATTTAATTCACTACGTAATGGTAATCGAACTAAACTGCCTTCTAATTTATCAGCATCAAAATCTACAAACTCTAAACGAGTCACTGTTGATTCTAAAGCTTCTTTAATGATCGCTAGGTTACGTGAACGTTCACGTACGCTAATTACTTGACCAGGCTCTACAATGTAAGACGGGATGTCTACACGTTTACCATCAACTGTAATATGACCATGGTTCACTAATTGACGTGCTTGACGACGAGTAGTTGCTAGTCCTAAACGGTAAACCATGTTATCTAAACGACGCTCTAACATAATCATGAAGTTTTCACCATGTTTACCTTCAGAGATTTTACCTGCACGATTAAATAAAGTGCGGAATTGGCGTTCATTCATACCATACATAAAGCGTAATTTTTGCTTTTCATTTTTTTGCAATGCATATTCTGATAATTTTTTACGTTGGTTTCCGTGTTGTCCTGGTGGGAATGGACGTTTTGATAATTCCTTACCAGTTTCTGTTAATGAAATTCCTAAACGACGTGACTGTTTCCATGATGGTCCTGTATAACGTGACATTAAAATTCCTCCATAAAATATATTGGAGTAAAATAACTGGTTAGAAAATCGAATGCGTGCAGTTAGTTTTTCACCTTATGCAGCCGTGGTTACTCATTAACGATTCCGTTACTAACTGTTGACGCGCTTTCTTTTTCTATGCTGCATTATTTTACACTCTTTCTATTATACCGATCTTGAGCAGATAATCAAGCCTTTTTTAATCAAAATGAGCTAGTATATCCAGCACCAATTCTGCTGATTGACGTCCAGCTAAGAGGATAAATTCATCGAAACTCATACTCGCAGACTCATCAGCCTTGTCAGAAATCGAACGAATAATAATAAAGGGTGTGCTTAGCACATAAGCCGCTTGAGCAATCGCAGCCGATTCCATTTCGACCGCTTTAACTTCAGGAAATGCTTGAATAATTTTTTTAATCTGCTGGCTATCACTAATGAATTGATCGCCTGAAGCAATCAGACCAATCGTTACGGGTTGTCCTTTCTGATTTGCTAACTGATAGGCCAATTGACTTTTAGTTTCATCTGGTTGATAAATAGTCGGCATTCCGGCCATTTGACCCTTCTCATATCCAAAAGCTAATAAGTTCACGTCATGATGAATTAACCCATCAGCAATAACCAAATCGCCAACTTTTAATTCAGGTGCTAACCCACCAGCACTGCCCGTATTAATAATTAAGTCTACACTAAAGTGTTCAACTAGCAAGACGACGGAAACACTAGCATTCACTTTTCCAATCCCTGATTGAACGAGAACAACTTCTTGCTCGTTTAAAACCCCTTGGTAAAAAACGAATCCATGATATTCTATAGGTTCTGCATTAACCATCTCCGCCTTTAAAAGACGGATTTCTTCTTCCATGGCACCAATAATACCAATTTTTTTCATCCTATTATCCTCTCTATGCTAAAAATGCGATTAACAACACTAAAATCAAAAGAACCCCTACTATCAAAATCCCATTATTCAAAAAACGGTCAATTTTAGCCGAATACTTTGCCCTCTTTTTTATTTTAGAACTATCTTCATCGGTCAAGTTCTCTACTCCCAGATCAATTTGAGGCATATGATTCTGGTCCATTTCTTGATTAGAAAGCGAATGATCATAACCATCTACTTCTTGTACCTTGGAGACATTTGGATCGAAATACTGACCGTTGAATAGTTGTGTTTGATTTTCTTCAGTCAAAGAAGAGAAATCTTGCGCATCTGTTTCATTTCCTGTTCTAGCCATAAATTCGTGGTATAAATCATTATCTTCTTCAAACGGTAAGCGATTTATAGAGTCATCAAAATTTGCGGTCGAAAAATCTTCTTCAAGCTTTCCACCTTCTTCTTGCTCATAATTTAAATATTCCTGATAGTCTGCTTGTTTTTTCTTTTTACGCTTGAATAATCCCATATTCTAACCCTCCAAACTATTTAACCAAATCGTTAATGCGTATAAAGTTTTTAAGTCCATGATTTCGCCATTATCGATTAAAGCCTTTATTTGTTGGGCCGTAAATAATTGATGTGAAACTTCTTCATTATCATCTTGATCCAACTTCTCCTTAGCTTCTTCAATTGCTTTAGCAAAAAAAAGATAAATAGCCTCATCAATATAACCCGGTGAAATATAGACTTTAGAATTAAATTCCCAATCTGATGATGCATACCCTGTTTCTTCATTCAATTCACGTTGAGCAGCTAAGAGTGGATCTTCTAATTCATTACCTACTTGATCGATAATGCCAGCTGGGATTTCATAAATTGCACGCGCTATTGCCGGACGATACTGTTTAACTAAGACTATTTGCTTGTTTTTAGTTTCGGCTAATATACCGACTGCTGGCAAATGGTGAATCAACTCACGGTTAGCTTTTTGACCATTCGGTAAACGGATTTCATTTTGATAAAGTTGTAATATAGAGCCATCATATACTTGATTTATCGTTAAGGTTTCATTGTCTTTTATAAATGGAATGGAATGTGGATGATCTTTCATGATTTTCTCCTCATAGTATTTAATATCTGTAGTAACCGGTAATTCTTAATCAGTGTAGCGACAAGAAGTGTTTCTTTCAAGTCTTTTCCCCTTCTTAATTAAAGAATAGGCCTCAAGTCTGATAAGACTTTTTATTGCCTATGGTATTCTAAAATTAAGAAAAGGGAGGTTTCAATCATGTTTGAACTTTTAACAATTATATATATGTTGTTTTTAGCAGGTCCTCTGTTTGCCAACATGCAAACACTTAATCGATTTGCGAAAAAAGGAAGTCGCCTATCAGATATCTGGACGGCTGACTTGAAAAATAATACGATTAAATTAATTATTTTGATTCTTATTGGACAATTTTTTGGATTTTCCTATTACTTTACAACCATGATATTTACTACCTTATCCGTTTTATTTGCTTGGGCGATATTAGCTGTTATCTTCTATTATATACGCCACATTAATTCTTCGAAATGGATTTGGATATTTTATCATATTGGACAAGTTCTTTCAGTTTTATTCAGTTTAGTTCTCGCAGATTACATGGCAAATTATCAAGATCATGTTTCATATAATTGGTTCGACTATCTATCTCTATCAGGAGTGACCTTGTTTTATCTAACCATTGCTGTTCTATTTTGTTCTGCTGGTGTCGGTTTGCTCGCTTATCTATTAAGACCTAAATACATAAAGAAACAAAAAAAATCATTTTTCAAACATCTTAATAAAAAACCTAGTCGTAATATGTTAGAGCATTACCAAGCAGCAGGTTTAACTAAACAAGAAATTGAAGCCTTTAGAAGCCAAATGGCTGACTCGCGCAAACAAATTCTTAATATAGAAGCGAACTTTCAAGCAACTGCCAAAATGCGTGCCATCGAAATTCGTCACAATATTGTGAAAGTAGCAAAAAATTATTTTAAAGATATCGTTGAAGAACCGAATCGTCGCTTAGATGCTTCAGATTTTTTGATTAATTATTTACCACAACTTGAAGACTTGTTAGAAAAATATAATGAGATCAATTCACATGTAGCCAAAAATAAACAGACCTATTTAATCTTAGAAAAAAGTGCACAAACGATTGATCAATTAAGTCAAGAAATCGTTGAAGATTATTTGAGTTTTCACTCAGATACATATCAAGAATTGGAAGATGGCTTGAAATTAGCTGACCGAATGCTTCATAATGAAACTAAAGATCGTTCAGATCTCTTTGATAAACAATCAAAAGATAAAAATTTGAATGATTTTGATATGGATGATCCCTTTGGTGACTTTGACTAAAAACTAAGACAAAAAGGAGTATGCTACTATGACTGATACAGAAACTAATAACGAAGAATTCGCTCCAACTAACTCTTTTGATGAGATTGATGATCTTTTAACTGATCCCTTTGACCAAGAAGAAGATAAATTTGAACCGACTCAATCCCTGCAAAGTGAATTGTCCAAGGCGTCAATCCTCTCACGAAAAAAGATAACGAATGAAAAAACGATCGATCGCCTCAGTGAAAATCGTCAAGAACAAGCACGGAAACTCGCTCAGCAGATTGATGAAAAGAATCTTTCAGCCGTTATCACATATGGAGCAAAAGCTCAAAAAAGATTATCAGAATTCTCTCACTCCATGTTACATAATGTTCAACTCAAAGATACGGGCGAGGTGGGTGATGTTCTCACAGACCTGATGACAACCTTACAACAGTCCAATCCTAAAGAACTAACAAGCAAACCGAATTTATTTCAAAAACTTTTTGGCCAGATTCGTGCTTCTATTTCTGACACCCAAATGAAATACCAAAAAATTGGTAATCAATTGGATAAGGTTGTGATTCGTTTAGAAAGAGAAAAAAATGAATTACTAAATGATAATATGATGCTAGAAACTCTTTACCAAAAAAACAAAGATTATTTTGAAGCCTTGAATGTTTATATAGCAGCTGGTGAGGTGAAAATTGAAGAATTACAAACCAAAACCATTCCGCAAGCTATCCAAAAAGCACAAGAAAGCAATAGTCAAATGGATGTGCAAGAAGTCCACGATTTAAATCAATTCCTTGACCGTTTAGATAAACGAACTCATGACTTGCGTTTGACTCGACAAATGACTATTCAACAAGCCCCTCAAATTCGGATGATTCAAAATACCAACCAAGCCTTAGCTGAAAAAATTCAAGCCTCTGTCCATACTTCCATTCCTCTATGGGAAAACCAAATTACAATTGCCCTTGCCTTATTAAGACAACAAGATGCTGCCACCTCTCAACGAATGGTTTCGGAAACCACCAATGATTTACTTCGCCGCAATTCTGATATGCTAAAGCAATCTGCTATTGAAACAGCTAGAGAAACAGAACGAGGTATCATTGACATTGAAACTTTACAAAAGACTCAATCCGACTTAATCGAAACGATTGAAACCACTCTTCAAATCCAAGCAGAGGGCCGTCAGCAACGACAAGCTGCGCAATTGGAATTAGAATCAATGGAAAACCAGTTACAAGAACGTCTCCTAGCTATTTCTAATGAACAAAAACAACAAGCTATGAACCCTAAAGCTACTAAAGAAGACTATTTTGAAGACTTTTAAAAGACTCACCCATAAGCAGGAAATATACTTGCTTATGGGTTTTTTTGTCTTTTAATCCATATAAAAAGTGTCTGAACATTAGATGATCAGACACTTTTATTAAGCAACGACGTAACGATTTAGTCTTTATTTTCAAAATATTCTGGATACTCAGTTCTAACAATTTCATAGCAGCGATGACAAAGTTCTTCTGCCCCTTCAATTGTTCCTACTTCAGGACGAACAGCACGACAGCGATCACAAATTTGACCTTCAGCAAAGTCGACTTTTACTGCATAATCTTCAAATCTAAGAGCATCTGCAGGTGCTTGAGTATATGGCAAGACTGATAGTTGAGAAACGGTGAATAACTGTGCGGGTTGTTCGCTCAACAAATCAAACGCTTTTTTATCATTTTCGCTGATGTACAACGAAACTGCTGCTTCAAAGGATTTTTTAATTGGTGTTTCAGGATGATTTTTTGCTTCTTCTAAAGCCTTGTTGACTCCTGTTTGTAACTTAAAGAATACTTCCCATTTCGACGCAATCGCTTTAGATACTTCAAGCTTTTCTGCTTTTGGCATTTCGGCTAATTGAATAAAACCATCGACACCAGGTAAATCTTTCCAAGCTTCTTCTGTAGTATGCACAATTAAAGGTGTCATTAATAGTAATAAATCATGAACCATTCGATAAATAACTGTTTGCATAGAACGTCGAGCATAACTTTCTTTAGCTTCAATGTAAACAATGTCTTTCGCAATATTTAGGTAAAAAGCAGATAAATCGGATGAAACAAAATTCATAATCCGTTTATATAGTTCCGGAAATTGATAATGATCGTATGCATCGAGTACATCTGCTTTGAATAGATTGAAATTGGCAGCCATATACTGATCGAGACTGGTCAATTGGTCATTTGCCACCGCGTTTTCTTCTGGATTATAATCATTGACTAAACCTAACATAAAGCGAATTGTATTCCGTATCTTACGGTAGGATTCAGAGACTTGTTTTAAAATTTCATCTGAGACACGAACATCCGATTCATAGTCAACCGAAGCTACCCAAAGACGAATAATATCTGCTCCAAGATTATTCATAATATCAGCAGGATCTATCACATTCCCTAAAGATTTAGACATTTTTTGTCCCTTGCCATCATTGACAAATCCTTGGGATAAAACCGCTTTGTATGGCGGGAAGCCATTAACAGCCACTGAAGTCGTAAAAGAGGAGTTAAACCAACCACGATACTGGTCTGATCCTTCCAGATACAAGTCTGCTGGGAAAGTCAAATCTTCTCTAGCCTGCAAGACGCCAGCATAAGAAGTACCCGAATCAAACCAAACATCCATAATATCCATTTCTTTAGTGAATTTGCCATTTGGCGAAGCAGAATGTTGATACCCTTCTGGTAAGAGATCTTCAGCTTCCCATTCGAACCAGATGTTAGTTCCGTGTTTTTCTACTAGGTCTGCTACATGATTGACAAGATCTAATTCTAAAATTGCCTCACCATTCTCGGCATAGAATATTGGTAAAGGAACGCCCCAAACACGTTGTCGCGAAATCACCCAATCTCCACGGTCTCGGATCATATTATAAATACGACGTTTACCTGATGGATGGTGCCAAGTCACTGCGTTTTCAACATTTTCTAAAAGTTCAGACCGGAATTTTTCAATCGATGCAAACCATTGAGGGGTTGCACGATAGATAACAGGTTTTTTTGTACGCCAATCATGCGGATAGGAGTGAACGAACTCTGAATAATGTAATAGACTCTGGTTTTCTTTAAGTTTTTCCACAATTTGCTTTTGCCCTTTAAGATAGAAGACCCCTTCTAAACCAGGCGCTTCATCGGTAAAGTGCCCCTTTCCATCAACAGGAGATAAAATATCTAAGCCATACTCTAACCCAATCCAATAGTCATCTTCACCATGTCCTGGAGCGGTATGAACCAGTCCAGTACCCGTTTCTAAAGTTACGTGGTCACCAACCATTAGTAAGGACTCGCGGTCATAGAATGGATGTTGAGCTGTGAGACGATCAAAGTCTTGCCCTTTATAATGCGCTTCAACTTGGTAATCATTCCATTCTAAGGTAGAAGCTACCGATTCTAATAAATCTTCAGCGACAATAAAATGACGGTCTGCAACAGCTACTTGTACATAGCTCGCTTCACCCAAAACAGAAATACCTAAGTTGGCTGGTAATGTCCAAGGAGTAGTTGTCCAAATAACGAACTCAGCCTCTTGAGGCACTATATTTCCACCATTTTTCACCTTAAAGGCCACGTAAATGGATGGCGAAGTCACATCCTGATATTCAACTTCCGCTTCAGCAAGCGATGACTCTGAAGACCAAGACCAATACACTGGTTTAGCTCCCTTATAGATATAACCTTTATCAGCCATTTGGCCAAAAATTCTAAGTTGTTGTGCTTCATATTCAGGATTGAGCGTTAAATATGGGTTTTCCCAATCCCCATTGACACCTAATCGCATAAAGGTTTCTTTTTGACCTTCAACTTGCTTCAAAGCATAAGCTTCACATAATTTACGAAATTCAGCTGTTGAATGTTCTTTACGATTGACTCCTTCATTTTTTTGTAAAGCAGATTCAATCGGTAAACCATGAGTATCCCATCCTGGTACATAGGGTGAATAGTAGCCACTCATTGATTTATAACGAGTAATAAAATCTTTTGATATTTTGTTAAATGCATGTCCCATATGTACTCGACCATTGGCATAAGGAGGTCCATCATGTAGAATCCAGGGCTCACATTTAGCGTTCTTTTTTTGGATTTTATGGTATAGATCTGCCTCCTGCCACTCTTTTTGTAAACTTACCTCTTTACTCGGTAAATTAGCTCGCATATCAAAGGAAGTCTTTCCTAAATGTAATGTGTCCTTTAATTTCATTAATTATTCCCCTTTCTATAAAAAAAAGTCCCTTCCTTAGAAGGGACGTCAAACACGCGGTACCACCCAAATTAATAGTTAAACTATTCGCTCTTCATGATAACGCTCTTTAAGCGGATCCAGCTAATCGTTCAATTGATTCACCAGTCAGTCAATAGAGTGATAAAGAAAAGATACAGGGACTCTTGAGCTTGCACCATCCCCAAGTCGCTAATGTTTGATATCTCTCTTCGTGTTTCTATTTTATCTTTTTCTAATAATTTTCTTTATTATATTAGTCTTCCGTTGGAAGGTCAATACGAATTGTCTCTCCATGCAAATCTGTATGATCCGCTTCTATTTCATCAAAGCTCTCCACATTTCCAGAATGATTTTGTTCAAAGGCTTCAAGTTCTTCGCGGCTCAACGGCATTGAAGGAGACGGAAAATCTTCTTCCTCTTTAACTTCTGCTTTACTAATTTCTCTTAAGTCATTCAAATCAAATACTTGAGTTACAGACAAGTCTTCTTCGGCTTCGTGTTCTGATTGTTCTACCAGATGATCTAGACGGTTGCTCATAACGGGACGTTGTTCACGTGTTTGAGCAGGTGTTAATGCAGTGCCATCAAATAAATTTTCAAAAGAAGTATTATTGACAATTGCTAGTTGGCCTTCGATTAAGTTACGTAACTCTTGACGGTACTCTTTAGTAACTGTACGTAATCTTTCCGCTTCTTCGAATATTTCATTCGATTGGGCATTGGCTTGATCAATCACGCGACTGGCTTCACTTTCAGCTTCATATAGAATGAGTTCAGCTTCTTTTCGAGCGTTTTGCTTCAAACGCTCCGCTGCTTCTTGAGCAATAATTATGGAAGAATTCAATGATTCCTGTAATTGAGAAAAATAAGCTATTTTATCGTTTGCTTCTGTCAAATCACGCGATAGATTATGATTTTCTTCTAGTGTTTTTTCTAATTGTACGCGAACTATATCCAAAAAATCATTTACCTGTTCAGGATCATAACCACGAAATTTATTATTAAATTCTTTTTCTAAAATATCATTTGGTGTAATTGTCATAATATTCCTTCCTTTTCAATAGAATTTGCTCTCTTAAACCTGCAATAAATCAATTGTTAATCTGAAATTATCTTTTTTTGTTTTACCATCTACCGTTTGAATACGAAATCGACCAAACCGGCGTAAAGAAACAATATCAGAAATTCCTACCAACGTATCACTTCGATCAACCTCAGTAAAATTTATTTTTACTTGACCTGCCTGCACGGCATCTTTTGCTCGCTGACGAGAAATATTATATATCTTGGCTATTAAACTGTCCAATCTTAAAGAGGAAACAATTACGGTTGTTTCTTCCCACTCATCAATCGTTTGCAAAAGATCTTCTCGCGTGATCGGGGTTAGATGAACACCCACATTTGCTATCTTCTTAACTTCATCTATTAAATATTTTTGCATCTTCAAATCAACGATTATATGCCACGCTTGACCATCTGTAATAATATCGCCAATTCTGCCTCTTTCAATGCCTGTTCCCAAGATCGTTCCAAGTATTTTGCCATGAGTCAAGTCAGCAAATTTAGCGGGAAAATTTATTTCTAAGTAGCCTAATTCCAAATCTGCTCGTTGCAAAACATAGTATGAAGGATAGATTAAAGCTCTCTTTCGTTCGCTCTCTTCATACCCACCATCTAAATAATAAGCCATTTCATCTCGACTATTTAGAATATGTTTTAAAATTGTGGCTTGTCTTGGGGTTAAAAAAGAGGTTAAGACTGGCGTGTAAAGACGATCAACTTGATCAATCCAATCATAAACTTGGTCTACATAAGGAATTTCTTCCTTACGATAATGTTGATAAATATCTTCTTTCATGGCTTATCCGAACACCATCACTATTAACGAGATAACACCACGCTCGATTAAAGATAGCGTAAATAGAGCAATAATAACATTTATCGAGATTGGACCAATTGGTGGAATAAAGCGATCAAAAATATCGAGAAAAGGACTTGCTAATCGCGTGATCAAATGACCAATCGAACTTTCTCTAGCCCCAGGTAACCAAGAAAGTAACGCATAAAGAATTAAAACCCACTGGTAAACACGAAATAGAGTAGTGACAACTGAAATAATTCCAAGTAAATTCATAATACCTCCGACTTCATTCCTGAAAATTGGTGAAAAGAGGAAACACTGCTGCTTCCTCTAAACAATTAGTGACGATTTCTTTTACGGAAGAAAGGAGGTGTTTCGAGTTCATCCTGATCATCTGCTTCAGCTTGACGCACCTTACTTTCAGATTCCGGTCTTTCAAAAGTTCTTTCAATTTTTTTCTCTTTTGGTTCTACATCTGCCACATCACGAGTAATTTGTTCGCGTTTAATATCCCAATCACTGAATAGATCTTTTTCAGCTTCTTTAGGGTTAGTTTGACCTAAATTAATTGATCGTTCAGAACTGGTTGCCATTGGCTGATTGATAGAACTTGCTTTATTGTCTGTGGCAAAAGAATTGTTATGAGAAAAGTTAGGTCTAGATTGGCGCATATTTTGTTGTTTATTAATGGTATTCTTTTCTGCATCAATTCCTGTAGCTATAACAGTTACTACGACTTCATCTCCTAGACTTTCATTAATAGACGTTCCAAAAATAATGTTTACATCTTCACTAGAAGCAGAAGCAATAATATCACTTGCATCTTGCGCTTCAAATAAACTCAAGTCAGGACCCCCTGTTACATTCAATAGGATTTGTTGGGCTCCATCAATCGACACTTCCAATAATGGGGAAGAAATTGCTTTTTTGGTTGCTTCAGCAGTACGATTTTCACCAGCAGCCGTTCCAATTCCCATTAAAGCAGTACCCTGATCTTTCATGACTGTCTTCACATCTGCAAAGTCTAAGTTAATAAAACCAGGAGCAACAATTAAATCAGAAATTCCTTGAACCCCTTGACGTAATACGTTATCAGCTTCAGAGAAAGCTTCCATCATTGGTGTCTTACGATCCACTACTTCTAAGAGGCGGTTATTAGAAATGACAACTAAGGTATCGACAGCTTCTTTAAGGTTTTGTAACCCTTCGGCTGCAAAGCGGCCACGTTTAGGTCCTTCAAAAGTAAAAGGACGTGTTACTACTCCCACAGTCAGAGCACCTAATTCTTTAGCGATTCGGGCAACGACAGGAGCAGCTCCCGTTCCTGTTCCCCCACCCATACCAGCAGTAACAAAAACAAGATCTGATCCTTCTAAAACTTGACGTAATTGTTCCTCAGATTCTTCAGCGGCTCTTAATCCCACTTCTGGTAATGAACCAGCTCCTAGACCTTTTGTCACTTTTGGTCCTAATTGAATTTTAGTTTCTGCTTGAGAACTTTTTAAAGCTTGAGTGTCAGTGTTGGCCACAATAAATTCAACACCTTGTACATCTTCTGAGATCATACGATTAACCGCATTACCTCCCGCTCCACCAACACCAATAACTTTTATAACTGCTCCTTCAGGATTAACAGTTGGATCAAATGATAATTCCATTAAAAATTTCCTCCTCTTATGCTGTCTTAATTAGTCAAAGAATGTCTGAAAATATGCTCTTAATTTATTTACAAAACCACCTTCATTAGTTGTAGGATCTGTAACGGTTGCATTATGCCACTCTTCTTCAGAATATTGGTCATCCGATGGATAATCATTATACCTCGGATCTTGCGGTTCATTATAAGTATAATAACCCGTGTGGTTTGAATTATCTTGAAAAGCTTGTGCATTAGGATGGGGTTGTGATAGGGAAGGACTCTTCGGTCTTTGTCTTGCTTGTTCTGGTCCAGCAAAGCCACCTTGGGGACCGAATTGTTGCCCACCTCCGTCACGAGGCTGATAGTAGGTATTTTCGAAATCATCATAAGACTGACTTCTTCCACTATCATATTGACTAGATAATGTTGGATTGCCTTCTCTAGCTGCCGCATGTTGTGCTCTTTGAGCACGAAAAGTAGATTGAGCAATTTGATGAACTTCATCAAGTTTTGAAACATATTCAACCATTCCCACACTCGTAGTGTAGACTGGATTACGCATTCCCATTTGTTCTGGGATATAGATACGTACCTGTGAGCCAAAATATTTCTTAGCTAATTCTAAAACGCCAGGTAATGAAGAAGCCCCTCCTGTTAGAACAAAACCTCCAGGTAAATCTAACGCATCTACTGCTTCTAAGTCCTCTCTAATTGTTTCAAAAATTTGAACTAATCTTGCTTCAATAATTTCGGATAAGTAGCGTTCATCTACTCTTACTGGCTCCTTACGCCCCACCGTCTCAACTGGAAAATATTCTTCCGGTGAAGTTTGACTAGAAATTGCATAGCCATATTCGCGTTTAATACGTTCGGCAGAATCCAGTGAAGTATTAAGAATAACAGAGATATCCTTTGTTACATAATCTCCACCTTCTTGATCAACAAACGAATACTTCAGTTGATTATCATAGATAATAGAAGCCGACGTCTGTCCTCCACCCATATCAATAATTACTGTACCAAATTCACGTTCATCTTGATTTAAAGCAGTGGTTGCGATTGCTTGCGGTTGGATAACAAACTCGGAAATAGATAATCCTGCTTTTTCTACACAGCGTCTAATATTATGAATAATCGTCCGAGGTCCAGTCATCAAGCGAGCATACAATTCAAGTCGCACACCAATCATACCTCTCGGATCACGAATACCGTTAAAACCATCCACGATGAATTCTTCAGGTAAGATGGCAATGACTTCTCTTTCAGGTGGAACGGATCTTACTTTTGCTGCCGAAATGACATTATCCACATCTCTTGCGGTAATTTCACGGTTTTCGCTAGCAACAGCAATCATACCGTGGCAATCATCAATCGCTAATTTATTACTTGGTACACCGACTACTACTTCGTTAATTTTCACGTTTGCTTTACGCTCTGCTTGCTCGATCGCTTTTTGAATAGAGAGAACTGTCTCATCTATATCCACAATCACTCCTCGACTCAAACCGCGTGATTTTTCATTACCAACACCAATTATATTCACTTGTCCATTCATATATTCGGCAACAACAACCTTAATCGAAGTTGTTCCGATATCTAAACTAACAATTATTTCTTGATTTCTCATCCAGGTGATGAACCCCCTTCATTTACCCAAAACATGAGTATTTATCACGTTATATTACTTTTATATTAACATATCAATAATGTCAATGAAATTAAAAGAAGCCCTTGTTATCAATTCGTAATCATACTTATCTTAATTATTGTTAAGCTTGACCGAATTAGTTTCACTATTATCAGGCGTGAAGTAGGCTCCTACCTCAAGATCAATTATACCCTTTCGATCATTTAATTGATCTAATATTTTCGGATAATAATTCATTTTCTCTGCTACCGTTGTGCTGACTGCTTTAACTAGATTACCATCTTTCATTTTAATTTCAATATATCCCTCTTTACCTGGCTTTGAGGAGGGGTTGATTCTTGCTATTTTTTCAAGGACTAGTGGATCCATTTGTCTTAAAGCTGACGCTAGTTGTTTAAGCGCTAGTTCAGAGTAGTTTCCCTCAACCAAAGGTAGTCGATCAACTTGTGCTTCAATGAGTTGACTTTGGCTTAACACCTCATCAGAAGTCAATCCATTACTGAGTAGAGCATAAGTCTTATTATTTAATTGATAGATTCCTACAATCTGATGTTCCTTAACAATAATGTCTAATGCCCGCCAGTTTTCACGTGTAATGCGCACATCTTCTAGCAAAGGATTATTAGCCAAAATATGCTTTTCAATGTCCTTACGCCACTTTAAAATTTTATCCACTTTATCCATTGAATGAATAGACACACCTTTTAAGATAGCCTCAACTTGGACCATTTCATTTCCCGAGATACGCAAAGTATTCACGTTATCAAAGGGTAAAATTTGCCATCCAGACCAGATCATAATGGTGTAAATAAATATAAAGAGAATGAAAATTTTACTCTTCCCTTTTGGAAAATTACTCGTTAATGAAGTAGGAGTGGTATTTTTCCACCCGTTTAAAGTTTTTTTAATTTTTTGATTCCATCTTTGTCCAGATTGGTTAAACGTTTGATCAGAAGGGTGATTATACCTATTATCTGTCCGATAATTCATCGAAAGTGAGCTGTTGAAGGGTTGGTCTCTATTAGCTCTTGGTCGGACAACTTGCGTTTGGTCATTATTGCGATAATCATTTAATGAATAAATTTTTGATGAACGATTATTTTCTGGTTCTGATAATTGCTGGTTAAAAGCGGTAGGGAGAATAGGTTTGCCTTCAGAGTCTAAACGATAGTTTCCCATAGGAGCGGTAATCGGCTGATTTTGTCTATCTGAAATTGTTTTTCGATTTTGCTGATTAAGACGTTTATCTGGTAACCGATAATTAGCCATCCTATTCCTCCTTTCACTAAAAAGCTTTTAAATTATCTCATTCATCACTTGAATAATACGCTCACTTGCATCACCAATCCCTATTTTTGCAGCTGCTTTCCCCATTGCTTCTAGAGATTTAGGCTCTAGCATCTTGTTATTCACAGCTTCAAACAATGTCTGTCCATTGAGATCTTGTTCCTTTATCATCACGGCTGCATTTTGATTAACTAACGACAATGCATTGTGTTCTTGATGGTTATTGGTCACATACGGACTCGGTATTAAGATACTAGGTAATCCTAAAGCAGTTAACTCTGTCAAAGTCGTAGCTCCAGCACGACAAACAACAAGGTCAATGGCTTGAAAAACGCTTGGCATGTTATCGATATAAGGCACAATTCGTACATTAGTACTGTTATTAATTCGACCAAGTGCTTCGTGTTCTAGTTGTTGGAAATGGCTTTGGCCTGTAGCAATTATAACTTGATAATTGGCTGCTAACCAATTCTCTAAGGCTTTAATCCCTGCTTGGTTAATGGCTGGTGCTCCTCGTGAACCGCCAAATACTAATACGGTAGGTTGATCATCCCTCAATCCAAACTGTTCAGATAACCCATTTGGTATGCGAGGTGTAGCAATTACTTCCTGCCCTCTTGGGTTCCCAGTAAGCACTACTTTATTTTGATATTTACCAAATTGACTCTCCGCCTCTTCAAAACAAACAGCTATTCGATTAACGAAACGAGCCAAAAACTTATTCGTGATGCCAGCTACTGAATTTTGTTCATGAATCATCGTTGGAATTTTAAGTCTACTAGCAGCTAACAAAACGGGTCCGCATACATAGCCGCCCGTTCCCAATACGATATCAGGCTGAAAATCACGGATCAATTTCTTTGCCTTGCGTGTTGAGTTAAATAACTTATAGATCAGTTTCAGATTATCGATACTTAACGAACGTTTCAAACCGGTAATTTCAACGGCTTCAAATGGAATACCTTCTTGAGGAACTAACTTTGATTCTAATCCTTTATTCGTTCCGATATAAAGAACCTCAATATCTCCTTTGGTTTTTAAAGCACGATACAAGGCTAAAGCCGGATAGATATGTCCGCCCGTTCCCCCTCCAGAGAGAACAATTCGTTTCACTTTATTCATTAAATTCTCCTTCTTCTACTCGCCTTCGAAAAGATTCGACTTGGTCTATAAATCGATCACCTCTGATTTCGAAATTATCAAATTGATCCCACGAAGCACAAGCGGGTGAAAATAAGACAACCTGCCCTTCTCGTGCATAGTTAATTGCTTCTTGACTGGCTTGGTCTAAATTTTTTAATAAGAATATATTTTCTACTCCAGCCGTTGTAAAATCTATTTGCATTTTTTCTTTAGATTCCCCATATAAAAAAGCAGCTTTAATATTTTTTAAATAGGGAATCAAATCTGCAAAATCATTCCCGCGATCAAGGCCTCCACCGATATAGACTATTTCTTGAGCAAAACTTTTAAGCGCGGTAATTGTTGCGACCGTATTAGTCGCTTTAGAATCATTATAAAAGGCAATTCCGTTGATTGTTCCTAATGGTTGGATACGATGTCGAATGCCTTTAAAACTTGATAACCGCTCTCGAATCGTCTCATTCGAAACGCCTTTAATTTTAGCTACTGCAAGAGCCGCAAGAGCATTCTCAAGATTATGTTCTCCCGGTAATTTAAAGGTCTGGATGGGCGCCACTTCTTGATCTTGGTAATAAAAAGATTGTCCTTTGATATACGCGCCTGATGTCACAATCTTCTGACGTGAAAAAGGCACTTTAATTGCAGAGCAATCTTCTAACCAAGTTTCAAGTTCAACTTGATCTGCATTATATACTAAATAATCTTCTTTAGTCATTTGTTTTACTAAATTTAATTTAGCTGCGATATATTCTTCGCGCGTCCCGTGATAGTCTAAATGTGCTGAATAAATATTGGTGAAAACCGCTATCTGCGGGTGAAAAGTTTCAATCCCCATTAATTGAAAAGATGAAAGTTCCATCACAATCAGATCATCTTCACTAACTTTCTGAGCCACTTCAATTGCAGCCACGCCGACATTTCCCGCTAATTCAACCTTCCCTTTCCAAGCATCTTGTAAAAGATGGTGAGTTAAACAAGTAGTGGTTGTTTTCCCATTAGAACCAGTAATTCCAATAATTGGTGCTAAACTCTCCCGATATGCTAATTCAACATCCGTATATATCGGTATGTTCCTTCGAATGGCTTCTTGAATAATTTCGAGGTTATAAGGAATGCCTGGATTTTTTACAATCCAATCAATTTCTTCTAATAATTGAAGAGGATGTCCTCCGTCAACCACTCGAATTCCCGACTTTAATAGCAAATTAACCGACGGGTCCTTGGAAAGGTCCCCTCGGTCATTGAGCGTAATTTTAGCATTTTGTTTTCGTAAGTAATTTACAACACTTTTCCCAGTTAAGGCATACCCCATCACTAAGACCTGTTGTCCGGCATATTTATTTGTCATATACATTCACACTCTCTCACTTATTAAACCTATTATAAAATGAAATAGAGCAAGCTAGCAAGTAAACCCACTATCCAAAAAACAATCACTACTAGCTCTTCAGACCAACCGACCATTTCAAAATGGTGGTGAATCGGCGACATTTTGAAAATTCTTTTCCCTCTTGTTTTAAATGAGGCAACTTGTAAAATAACGGACAGTGTCTCAATAACAAAAACAAAACCAATGATTAATAGTGACCATGGATTGTTTAAGAGAATAGAAACGATTGCCAGACCCGCTCCTAGTGCTAAAGAGCCGACATCCCCCATAAATATCTGAGCAGGTTTACGGTTGAAAATTAAAAAGGATAAGAGACTTGCTACAATAACCAAACAAGCTAAGGCGATAGATCTTTGTTCTTCTTGTACAGCTAACATAAAATAAGCTCCATAGGCAATAATGTTTAACCCAGTTGCCAACCCATCTAACCCATCCGTTAAGTTTACAGCATTCGAAAAACCTGTGATCCAAAAGAAAGCAAAAGCAATTACGACAATTAAATGGCTTATTTTCAATGAAAATAGCGGAAGGACAAATGCTTTACCTAAAAGGAACCCAGCAATAATCACTATTCCTGAAAAAAGTAATTGGAGTAAAAACTTTTGTTTAGCTGTCAATCCCTCATTTTTGCCGGTAAAAATTGAAATAAAATCATCCGCAAAACCAATCCCACCAAAAAATAACCACGTTAAACCAATCATCCAAAGATTAGGATCTAAAAGATTAAATAACCAACCGAATAAAAAAGTTATTACAATCGACACAGAAATAAAAACGGTACCACCCATAGTAGGGGTGCCTGTTTTCACTTGATGCCAAGAAGGTCCTTCTTCACGAATGGCTTGACCCATTTTCTTATTAATAAATAAGCGAATAAATAAAGGAACTAAAGCTAAAGTTAAAAGACTCGAACCTACAAAAGCCATCAATAATTGCATCATATTTTCCATTTGTTTTCTAACTCCTCTTCTACAATTGCGATTTCATTGTAAGGTAAGTACTCATCTCCAATCACTTGGTAAGCCTCTCCACCTTTGCCAGCAAAAAGAAGTGTGTCTCCTTCTTCGGCTTGATTTATCATATATCGAATTGCTTCTTTGCGATCCTCTATTAAAATGTAGGGGATCTCTTCATGGTCTCTCACCATTTCAGAAACAATCTTTCTAACCGGTTCATGTCTTGGATTATCTGCAGTAAAAACTAACTCATCCGACCAGTTAAATAGTATATCTCCCAAATCAGGCCTTGCAGCAGAATCTCGATTACCACCTGAATGGCCAAATAATACACGTAATTTCCCCTGTGAATCTTCTTTTAATTCACTTAAAACATTTTCTAAAGCATCAGGAGTGTGTGCGAAATCAATGACTACACGGTAATTTTGTCCTTTATCAATAACTTGCATTCTACCTGGTATACCCTGAAGTTTATGGGTTAAATTAACAATTTGATCTGCTGAGTAACCATAATACATGGTTAAACATAGAAAAGCTGCCATAAAGTTCATCACATTATAAGCACCAATCATAGACAACGAGACTTGAAATGTTTTATTTTTAAAATGTAAATTAAACCTTTGGATAGCTCCTTCTAAATGAACGTGATCAGCATATACGGTCGCATTTTTATCTTTCATACTATAGGTAACCAGCTCTGCGCTTGTTGCTTTTGCCATTACATTCGCATAGGGATCATCCTGGTTAACTATCGCGAGACGTGGTTTACCTTGATGAAAATTTTGCCCCAATTGAGCGAACAGCAAACTTTTTGCATAAGCGTATTGATCCATCGTTTTATGGAAGTCCAAATGTTCGCGCGTGAGGTTCGTAAATATTGCACAATCAACATCCGTATACCACAATCGTCCTAAGGCCAGTGCGTGAGAGGAAGCCTCAATGATTATATCACTACATTTCTCATCAACCATCTCTTTATAATACCTTTGTAAGCTAACTGCTTCTGGAGTAGTATTGATAGAGGGTATTTCTCGTTTGCCTATTTTATAATGTAAAGTTCCAATCACACCTGTTTGATGTCCTAGTAATTCTAATAATTGAGAGATCAAATGCGTGGTTGTTGTTTTTCCATTCGTTCCAGTAACAGCTACAAGCGGAAGTTGGCTAGATGGTCGACCAAAAAACTGATGAGACAAGATTGCTTGCGCTCGATAGGTAGAAGGAACTTTAACGAGCGTTACCTTTAGTTTTTCTGCTAATTGAAGTTGCTCAGAAGAAAAAAACTCAGCCACAATAAGTGATAATTTCTGCTTGATAAGTTGGCTAATAATCGAATGTCCATCAAAACGCTCTCCCTTAATTGCAATAAAAGCTCCTTGTTCAACAACCTTCCGACTATCATTAGTTATATCCACCACCGCTTTATCTAAATTAAGATCGCCTGCTGTTTGGTAATTAATTAAGACGGATATTAACTCTTTGACTTGCATCTTGTACCCTTCTTTCTATTGGTTGATTAGTATTGATTCTAACATTGGATGGAATACCTCCGATAGCATTTGCGTCCCATATATACCATGATCATTTTGTGGTCGCTTAATAAATAAATAGAGCATGTATTTCGGTTTTTCAGCTGGGAAAAAGCTGATCACAGAGTAAAAATAATTATTTCGACCCGTTAGATAGCCCAAACCTTCTGCACTTCCAATTTCAGCAGTACCTGTTTTAGCCGCTACTTTAACTAGATCCGATTTAAAGGGCCTTGAAGTTCCCTCTGGATCTTCAACTGCTCTTACCATCAAATCAAGTATATAAGGGGTGACTTGGGGATCAACTACCTGGCCCAAACTTTGCTTTTGATAGCCATTTTGAGAACCAGCAATGTGATCAATGTATTGAATTTTCATCATTTCTCCATGATTAGCAATTGAACTATAAGCTTGCATAAGTTGAATAGGAGTTGCTGAAAATGCTTGACCAAATCCCGACATAATACGTGAAATGGGATAGGTGAAATCTAAACTACCAGGGTTCTCGTTAGCTAATCTACTATTTGTACTTACACCAAAACCGAATTTTTTTAATTCCTCAACCCAGACCTGATCTCCCATTCGATTAACTAAGTCAACCATCGCCACGTTGGAAGAACGAATAAAACCATCTTCAAAAGATATTTGTCCCCAACCATATTGATTATGATCACGCACTTCACGATCATATACATTTACCTTCCCGGATAGGAACGTTTCACCGGGTTGAAAGACGCCTTTTTCTTTAGCTTTAGCCATGGTTAAAATTTTAATTGTTGATCCAGGTTCATTGGCTGTTTCAACCAATAAATTTTGCCAGAGATCATCAATACCCTCTCTAGTGTTTAAATTAAATGAAGGGCGTTGAGCAGAAGTTAATAGTTTTCCAGACTCAAGATCGACCAGATAAGCCCCCATCGACTCTGGTGAATACTTCTTAAAAGTCTTATCTAAAACCGTTTCTGTTTGATTTTGAATACGACTATCAAGAGTTAAATAAATATCGCTACCTAAAAGATCTTTTCCTGTTTTTGCTGATCCTTCTTTTTCTCTTTCGCCGGATAAAACATCATTGTATGCCGCTTCTACTCCCATCGCGCCCTCAAGTATAGAATTTGAAGCATCTGAACTATTGATATTTTCAGCGTAGCCTACCAAATGTGAAGCAAAATAATCATTAAAATAATAGCGACTAACTTGACCCGTAAAGAAAATACCAGGCAAGTTTTCAGCTTCTATTGCTAATTTAGTTTGGGCTGACAAATTTTTAGAAGCTGAACCGAACTCAATTTGGTTGACATCCTTTTTATTTAACAAAGTCCAAATCGTTTCACGCGGTAGATCAATATATTTTGAAAGAATGCTTGCTGTATAATCAATATCTTTTACTGTTTCACCATCTGCCCAGTCCGCATTTAAAACAGCATACATAGAATAAGAAGTAGTATCCATCGCAATCGGCTGACCAAATTGGTCATAAATTGTGCCTCTTTTTGCTTTGGCAATACTACTTCCATTATCTGTTTGAATTTTTTGATCCATCAAATTGACACCATTAACCTGTTTGAAAAGCCCAATTTGTGTCATTCGTCCAATCAATATTAACCCTGTGCATATAACAACAATAGATAAAAAGAATAAATTATAACCCTGATTTGATTCTACTTGATTATTATTTTTCATTGTTGATCGATATCCTTTACACGATCCCGCTCAGCTTTCATACCATTTGCTTCCGCAACTGCCTTAATATTTTCAAACTTCAAATTTTCTGCTTTCTCAATCATTAACATTTCCGTTTCTTTAATTAAATCTGCTTCTACGCTTTGGATTTTTTGAATTTCTTGGTTGGCCTGATTTACCTGCCAACGAAGATATAAATTCGCAAAAGAACAACCGATTATAATAAAAAGAGAAAAAACAATTAATATACGGTTCAATGATAATACTTGCTTAGAGGTACTTATCTGATTAGGTTCGTCATTTTGATTGTTTTTAGGTAAAGGAGCCCATTCTTCTATTTTCCGAACGGCGGAGCCCTCATATATATTTAGTGAATTAATTGTTAGCGATTGAGCTTCAATAGGTTCTTGATAATAATTCTTTTTTTGATAATTTTTAACCACATTCGCTAACCCCCTTACCCAAGTTTACATGCTTACTCGTTCAATAATTCTTAATTTTGCTGATCTAGACCGGTTATTTTCTGCTAATTCTTCTGGTGAAGGAAGAATTGGTTTTCGATTGACTAATTGAAATTCTGGCTGTTGATTAGTAAATACCGGTAAATTGCGAGGCGTTTCTGGTAAAGCTGAAACTTGTTTAAACATTTGTTTCACTAAACGATCTTCTAAAGAATGGAAAGTGATGACCGCCATCCTACCACCTATTTTTAATAATTTTAGTCCTTGCTCAATCGAAGTTTCAACCGCCCCTAATTCATCATTTACAGCAATACGAATCGCTTGAAATGTACGCTTAGCTGGATGTCCACCCGTACGTCGTGTCGCGGCAGGGATAGCTTCTTTAATTATTTCAGCCAAACCTGTTGTCGTTTCAATAGGTGCTTTTTCTCGTTCCTGTTCGATTTTTCTTGCAATTCGTTTAGCAAATTTTTCTTCACCATAACGGAAAATAATCCGGACCAAGTCATTATAATCCCAATGATTAACTATTTCATAAGCATCTAAAGACTGTCTTTGATCCATCCGCATATCTAATCTAGCAGTTTGATGATATGAAAACCCTCTTTCAGCAATATCTAATTGTGGCGAGGACACACCTAGGTCATAGTAAATCCCATCCACTAAAAGAATTGATTTTTCTGCTAGCGCTGACTCTAATTCACGAAAATTTCTTTCAAAAAATGTGACTTTACCTTGTAAAACCTCTTCTTCCAAAGTTTTCTTAGCATTTTTAATAGCTAATTGGTCTTGATCGAACGCTAATAAATGACCGCGTTCAGAAAGAAGACTCAAAAGATAGTGAGCATGACCTGCTCCTCCTAGTGTACAGTCAACATAGGTACCATTCGGATTGACATCTAATCCATCAATTGTTTCTTTCAACAAAACTGTTTCGTGTTTAAACGTCATTCAGTCACCCCATTTACACTTTAAAATCCAAAATCAATCATTTCTTCTGCAATCGTTTCAAAATTTTCCTCAGCATCGATTGCAAAATCTTCCCAAAGTTCACTGCTCCAAATTTCGATACGGTCTGATACGCCAATCACACGACATTCCTTATCAATCTTAGCAAACTCCAGTAGATTTTTAGGTAAGTTAATTCGTCCTTGTTTATCAATTTCTACTTCAGTGGCAGCTGAATAGAAAAAACGAGCAAACTTACGTGCATCTTTTTTTGCAAGAGGTAATTGCTTTAATTTTTCTTCAATAGAATCCCAAGAACTTCTGGGATAACCAAATAAACATCCATCCAGTCCTCTCGTAACAATAAAACTCGTTCCGAGATCCGGACGAAACTTAGCAGGCATGATCAAGCGGCCTTTGGTATCGATATTATGTTGATATTCTCCAATTAGCACGACTTTTTCACACTCCTCTCCTAAGTTAATTTTATTCTACCACATACTCCCACTTTTCACCACATTATTCCAAAAAATACACAAAAAAAGACTTTACTAAAAAGTAAAGTCAAGTAAACCTTATTAAAAAGGGATTCTTAGCAATGGGGCAATGTGGTGATTAATTTAGAAAAAGATTGTCCGCCATCGTAATAAAACCATACCCACCAAATGAAAGACTAGTATATAAAAAAGAAGTTCACTTGCCGGCATATAAAAAGCTTTAAAGTAAAAATGATCCACTGATCGCATATAGTCATGCAAGTAGACACCTATTGCAAATGATGCAAACAAGAAAATAAAAGGTAATGTATTAAATCCGAAAATTAACCACCCAAAATCATAGATTAAAACAAATAAAGTTGGTAATAAGCAAATAGCTAGATTTAAGGGCCAGTCTGCAAAATAGGTAAAGTAAGGTTTGCCATATTTTTTCATTAATATAATCATCATAATAGGGATGATATATAGCACGAACTCAAATACAGAAAAATGACTCGTGTGCAAAGTATCCCTTCTTTCCTCTAAACAGATGATTTAGTTTTATGGTGAGTTTACTCAATAAATGTCAGCAAGTGCAACCAAGTATCCTGATTAAAAACTTCCCAATAATTCCCATCTCCTAAAACTGCATAGCCAATAATTAAACCTACAATAAAAATAATAACTAGGAGGATGATAAAAAGAAGGAGTTTAAAAATCCCTTTCATAATTTGTTTCAAAAGCGGATATCTCAAATAATTTAACTTCTCAGCCATGGTTTCACCCCTTAACTATTTCCAGATTGATCGCCAAATTTTTATAAACAGATTATTCTGTCTAGTTTTTTTGTTGTTCTTGTTTGGATCAACTAAACCCGAATCAATCCAATCCATCATCATACCAGTCCCTAATGCAACAGCATTCATTGGTTGGTCAGATGGAATTGCCGACACCTTAATTTGCTCAGTTATTAATAAATCAAGATCTTGAATCATGGCGCCTCCTCCTGTAATAACAAGACCCCGATCGTGGATATCTGCTATTATTTCTGGAGAAGCTTGTTCAATTACTCTTCTAATCGCTCTTACTATTTGTTCTAAAAGATCTTTTAAAGCGCGATATAAGTCATTTGAATCCACATTAATAGCTTTTGGTAAGCCAGTAACAAGATCACGGCCCTTTAATTCTTGATTATGGACATCTCTACCTTCGACCATTTGTGCACAAGCTAACTGGATTTTAATTCTTTCAGCCGATTGTATTCCGATTAAAAGTTGATATTGATCTTTAAAATATTGAATAATCGCTTCATCAAAATCATCCCCTGCTATTTTTATCGATTCTGCATGAAGAATTTCTCCCGAAGCAATAATAGCAATATCAGTTGTTCCACCACCTATATCTACAATCATACAACCTTTGGCAGAAAGAACATCTAACCCTGAACCAACCGCTGCAACCATTGGTTCAGCTTCTATTCTTACCCGTCCTGAAGTAACCTTTTGAACAGCTTCATATAAAGAAAGCTGTTCAATCTCACTTACATTCGTAGGAGTAGAAATTAAAACATTTGCTTTTCGAATTCCTCTACGAATATGGGCACGTCTGAAAAAGTGTAAAAGCATAGCTTCAGTTAAATCATAATCAGAAACAACCCCACCTTTTAAAGGCTGAATAACTTCTAAGGTTTCCGGTACTCTGCCACGCATTTCGTAAGCCTCACGGCCTACAGCTATAACTTCTTGACTTGATCGATCCACAGCAATTACGGCTGGTTCATTTAAAATAATGCCGCGGCCTTGTAAGTGAATTAAAACATTTGTTGTTCCTAAGTCAATACCTATATCTCTCGCCATTTTGATCATCCTTTCTGGATGAAATTTTAAGCAAACACAGCTGTGATAGCTGGTTTATTTTGAATAGATGGAATAGGTTGAATATTGACACGTTCAATGTTTGCTCCCAAGCGCGCGAGCTTTTCATGAAAAAGATAATAGCCGCGGTCAAGATACTTTAATTCTGAGACTCTTGTTAAACCTTTTGCTGTAAGACCTGCAATAATTAAAGCCGCCGCTGCGCGAAGGTCAGTTGCTTTAACTTGAGCGCCTGATAATTCAGAGGGTCCATACATGACTACTGTTTGTCGCTCAATTTTGAATTTTGCACTCATACGACGCAATTCTTCAAAATGCATAAAACGATTTTCAAAAACAGTTTCAGAAAGCGCAGAATCACCATTTGCTAGTAATTGTGCGATTGACATCTGAGCTTGCATATCTGTTGGAAACCCTGGATAAGGCAGCGTTTTAACATCTGTTGGCTTTAAAATTTTAGGGCCTATAACACGTACAGAAGATTCAAAAATATCAAATTTAACGCCCATTTCTTGTAATTTGCTAATGAGTGGCTTATTATGTTGAGCCACTGCCCCTTCAATTAAAACGTTACCATTTGTCACAGCCGCTGCAATCATAAAGGTGCCTGCTTCTATTCGGTCAGGCATAATTTCATAGTCTGTCCCAAAAAGCTTATCAACACCTTGAATACGAATCGTTTCACTACCCGCACCAAAAACTTTAGCACCCATTTTATTTAAAAAATTTGCTAAATCCACAATTTCTGGTTCTCTAGCGACATTTTCAATCACCGTTTCGCCTTTAGCCAATACAGCTGCCATCATAATGTTTTCAGTTGCTCCTACACTCGGGAAATCTAAGTAAATATTTGTCCCTACTAACTGATCCGCTCTCGCTTCAACATAACCAGCAGCGTTATTGATGCTAGCGCCTAAAGCCTCAAAGCCTTTTAAATGAAGATCAATTGGTCGTGTTCCAATCGCACAACCTCCCGGCATAGCTACACGAGCATGTCCAAACCGGGCTAACATGGGCCCCATCACCACAATCGAAGCACGCATTTTACTTACAAAATCATAATCAGCCATTGTCTTAACTTGACCCGTTGCATCTAAAGTCATTAGGTTTCTTGCCTGGTTAAACTTAGTTTTAAGATCAATATTCTTTAATAACTCATTCATGGTTATAACATCTGATAAGACAGGTACATTGCTCAGTCGAGTATTTCCTTCCGACGCCAAAATAGAAGCTGCTAGAATTGGTAAAACAGCATTCTTAGCACCTTCAACCTTGACTGTACCCTCCAAACGGTTGCCACCTTGTACAATTATTTCTTCCATTTTAAATAAATCCCCTTTTAAAGTCTATCGCTTTGGAGTAGGCGACAAACTCTACCACATGATTAGAGAAATATTGACAACAGGGTTTGTTGCAATATTTCAATGATTGTTATGAAGAATGAACTTGTCAGGTATCCCAAGCCGATACTACACATGATGCACAGATATCGATCCATTGCTTGATATTGGGGTTGTAAAAATTTCCGCCAATTTACCTTTGACAGGGCCATATAGGCCAGGATGACAAAAAGAATGTGAAAAAACAGTACTGCCATACCATTTACTATTGCGTACATTCAAACCAACCTTTCATGTTCGACATTATGATAGCATAAATACTCATTAAGTAAAATGTAAAAAAGACAAAAAATACTGTCAAAAAGATTTTATTACAGCATTTAACAATGAAAATGCCACTCCAATCCTATTTGACAGCATTGATTAATTATATTAATTTTTCAAGTCAAAATTATAACTAATTATTTTGTTGATAATACCGTCGGTGATGATCAATTTTTGCTAAATAGAATTCTCCTTCATGAACACTTGGCTCAAAATCAAATATACCATCATTTGATTCTAGGGTTTCCATATAGAGTGACTCATATTGATCGACACTTAACTTACGACGGCTCTCAAACATTTTTTCCAATTCTTTAGTCAAAATCACTTTACGAAAGCCTGCTTGCAATTCACCAAAGAAACATTCAGCTACCGCGCCTGAGCCATAAGAAAATAGAGATATTTTATCTCCTTCATGTAATGTTTGATCATAAATTAACGATGATAGTAAGCCTAAATATAGTGAGCCTGTATAGATATTACCTACATTTCTAGATAGTTGAATGGCATCATCATAATGAGCTTCCCAACGATCTAAAGCCTTTAATTTGATATTCACATTATCAATAAGTTGGGTATTCTCATTTAAAAATTGACGATATTGTTTGATAGCTTTTCGTCCCATCTTAGTAAAGGGTAGGTGAAACAATTGCACTTGATAATCTGTCCAAAATCTTGGTTTTCTTTTACCGACCTCTTCCATCACATTAACGAATGTTTGCGTATATAAGTCGGTCGAGAACTTACCGTCAACACGTGGGTAATTATCATATTGAGGGCGCCAAAAATCAAATTGATTGTCCGTGTATGCAATACTTTCTTCTTCGATTGCTAAAATTGCGGGATTAGCACTGATAAGCATAGCTATTGCTCCTGCTCCTTGAGTTGCTTCTCCAGATGAAGCTAGGCCATAACGAGCAATATCGGTTGTTACTACTAGAACCTTTCTTGAAGGCCTTAGACGAACATAGTCCACTGCCGCTTGTAAACCTGCTGTACCTGCGTAACAGGCCTCTTTTATTTCATAAGATCTTGCAAATCGATTAATTTTTAAGGCTTCATGCAAATAAATAGAAGCTGCTTTTGAATAGTCGAAAGCCGATTCAGTGGCCACAATTACTTGGTCAATTCGTTCACGATCCTCATTAGAAACAATCGGCAAAGCTGCATTAATTGCTAATGTAACTATGTCTTGCTTGTGATTTGTAACTGCCATCTGACTTTGACCGATGCCAATTGTAAATTTTGCTGGATCAACATTCCTTGCTAGGGCTAATTCCTCCATATCTACATATTGGGGTGGTATATACAAATGAATACGGTCGATTCCAACTTTGGTTTTCATCAATTTCCTCCTCAGTTTTTTCACTCATAGTAGATATTATCTTATGAATTTCTGATTTTGTCTAGCAAGTTCTTTGCAGTCTGAGAATTGAAATGATCGAGCCCTCTTAAATCATTTACTAACTTTTCAATCTCTTCACCTTCTGCTCCCACTTGAATAGCTAGACTACGAGCTTGTAAGCCCATATGACCTTTTTGAATTCCTTCAGAAACTAAGGCTTTTAAAGCCGCGAAATTCTGTGCTAATCCTACGGAAGCAATTATTTTTGCAAGTTCATTAGCTGTTGGTCGACCCAATAAGTCTAGCGACCATTGAGCCATTGGATGTATAGAAAGCGTCCCTCCCACGGTAGCAACAGGAAGCGGAAGATCCAAATATCCTTTTAAGCTTTGCTTCTTTTGATCATATATCCACCGACTCAATCCTTGATACATCCCCAGTCTACTCGCAAATGCGTGAATGCTAGCTTCAGCAGCTCGCCAGTCGTTTCCAGTAGCGAGCAAGACTGCGTCTACTCCATTCATAATCCCTTTATTATGAGTTGTTGCCCGATAAGGATCTAACTGGGCGTATTCACTAGCCATAGCGATTTTATGGGCAAGATGATGTGCTTTTTCGCAATTTTGGTGGAGGCTATTTATTGGAATTACTGCTTCAACTGTAACAAAACTTTGCGGGTTATAATTGGAAAGAATAGCCATGAGTAATTCTGCACCCGTATCTTTTATAATTTCTGCAGAAAGCTCCTCTAAAACAGTATTTAACGCATTAGCTCCCATTGCCTCGCATGGGTCAAACAAGAGGTAATAAGAATGGTATTGAATATTGTCGCCAAAAAAATTAGCATAATCAATTGAAAGGGGTCCCCCACCTCTTTCCACCATTCGATAAGCCACATTTTTGGCAAAGGCTAACCACTTATTTGAGTTTTTTGCTAAAGATAACTTAAGCGCTTCTTCAGATAGACCTGTTAATATAATTTGTCCTCTGATCGTTTTACGATTAGTTTTCGCTTGTATATTGCCTAAGTATTTGGCTCCATTAGAAGCAGCCGCTATCACTGAAGGTTCTTCGGTAACCATAGGTACCACATATTTTTTCCCATTCACTTGGATATTGGGCAAAATTCCCATCGGAAGATTAAAATTATAGAGATAATTTTCAATCATTTGATCGGCTCTAGCTTCCTCTAGAATAGGAAATTCAGCACAACTGCCTAAAAATCGATTGATATTTAAACGCCGTTGATGAATGGATTGGCGGTAAAACTTATTAAATGTCATCACTGTCTCCTTATAAAAAAACACAGGTAGAAAAATCTACCTGTGCAAGTTATTAAAACCTATTTAGTCCCGAAGATACGGTCACCAGCATCACCAAGTCCTGGTAGAATATATGAATTCTCATTTAAACATTCGTCCAAGGCAGCGGTGAAAATGTTGACAGTTGGAAAAGCTTCTTGAAGAGCCTTTACTCCTTCTGGAGCCGCCACCAAACACACAAAAGTGATGTTTTCTTTATCGACACCATACTTCTCGGTTAACTGTTTAAGAGCCGAAATAGCTGATCCTCCCGTAGCAAGCATAGGATCCACTACGAATACTTGGCGATCTTTAATATCAAGAGGAAGTTTAGCAAAATATTCCACAATTTCTAAAGTATCATGCTCACGATACAATCCAATATGTCCTACACGCGCTGCAGGAACCAAGGATAAAATACCATCTACCATACCTAAACCTGCACGAAGAATTGGAACGATTGCCATTTTTTTACCAGCAATTTGTTTTTGCTTAGTAACTGCTAATGGTGTTTCAATCTCAACTTCTTCTAGCGGCAAGTCACGAGTGACTTCATATGCCATTAACATCGCAATTTCATTGGTTACTTCACGAAAAACTTTTGTTGAAGCGTTTTTATCGCGAATAATCGTTAATTTATGCTGAATTAAAGGATGGTCGACTACCGTAAATTTTGCCATTCATTTTCCTCCTCAATCAATTGAATCTTAGTGATATGCGTTTAAAGGTTTATCAGCAACGATTGCTTCTGATTGCTTACGTAATTCAGCCAACTCAGATTCGTCTGCTTTAAGAGCTTTAACAATGATCTCCGCAATTTCACGTGCTTGATCTTCTTTAACACCTCTTGAAGTAATTGCAGGTGTTCCAACACGAATACCAGATGTTTCAACGAATGAACGTTGGTCATTTGGAATAGAGTTTTTATTAACTGTAATTGCAACTTCTTCAAGACGATTTTGTGCCCATTTACCTGAAATATCGAAGCCTGTTAAGTCTAACAACATTAAGTGGTTATCAGTTCCACCTGAGATTACACGTAGCCCTTTTTCATTAAACACTTCTGCCATCGCAGCAGCATTTTTAATAACTTGTTGAGCATACTCTTTAAACTCTGGTTGTAATGCTTCACCAAACGCCACAGCTTTAGCTGCGATAACGTGCTCTAATGGTCCACCTTGGATGCCTGGGAAAATAGCAGAATTTAGTTTCTTAGCATATTCTTCTTTGGCGGTTAAGATCATACCACCACGAGGTCCTCTTAGTGTTTTATGAGTAGTTGTAGTAACAACGTCAGCATATGGCAGTGGATTTGGATGCAGACCAGCTGCTACTAATCCAGCAATATGAGCCATATCTACCATTAAAATAGCGCCTACTTCTTTAGCAATATTGGCAAATCTTTCGAAATCAATAATACGTGAATAAGCAGAAGCACCTGCAATAATCATTTTTGGTTTTTCTTCACGAGCAATCTTTTCTAAAGTTTCATAGTCTAATTGCTCATTTTCATCAAGTCCGTAAGCTAGCATATGGTATGACTGGCCTGAGAAGTTTACAGGTGATCCGTGAGTCAAGTGACCTCCTTGAGATAAGTCCATACCTAATACTTTGTCTCCTGGTTGTAAGAAAGCACGGTAAACAGCTAAGTTGGCTGAAGAACCAGAGTGAGGTTGTACGTTAACATAAGTTGCTCCAAATAATTCTTTAGCCCGATCAATTGCTAATTGCTCTAATACGTCTACATATTCACAACCACCATAATAACGGCGTCCTGGATAACCTTCCGCATATTTATTTGTGAGAACTGATCCTTGAACCTTCATAACATCTTCAGAAACAAAGTTTTCTGAAGCGATTAATTCAATACCATGTGTTTGACGTTGGCGTTCTTTTTCAATCACTTCAAAAATTTCCGCATTAATACTTGACATATATAAAACCTCCATAAAAATAGTATACAACATATAGTTGTGGGTTAATTATAACACATATGATGACGCTTTCGTAACCCTATTCATAAAAGCAAGTGTTTTCTCATCATATTCTAACCCTTGGATATAAATTCTGTCACAGTTCGCTTTTTCCAAGGTTCGTAACCCTGAGAATAAGCGCTGAGTAGCACAGCTCCAATCATTAACTGGACCTAAAGAATAAACTTCTTTGACTTGTGGTAAATCTCTGAGTGCGAATATAATTTGGTCATCCGCCAATAATCCTACTGAAGCATCCGTTTCATTTATTAAGGTATACCACTCTTCGACACTTCTAGGGTATTTAACGAGATAGACGGGTTGCTTCGGACTATAGTGTCGATATTTGACACCCGGAGAAGCAACGGCCAAGTTACTTAGCTGCTTTTCTTCTGAAAGGATATTTACTTCACAAAAAAGTTCTTCTCGAAGCTGACTAGGTGTAATGTATCCCGGCCGTAAAACATCTACTTTGCCGTCATGAGGATAAACTACCGTTGATTCAACACCTACATCTGTGAGGTCTTGGCCATTATCAACGATACCAGCAATCACTCCATCAAAATCATTTAAAACATGTTCTACGCTTGTTGGACTAGGTTTTCCAGATAAGTTAGCGGAAGGCCCTACTAATGGAAGACCGACTAAACGAATTAGTTCGAGTGTCATTGCTTGATCTGGCATTCTGATCGCTACACTGTCTTTACCTCCGGTAACATTCGAAGCAACACGCCCTTGAGTTAACGGAAAAACAATAGTTAACGGCCCAGGCCAAAACGTATCCATTAACTTTTGTGCAAGTGGTGAAATTTCCTCTGTAAGATCCTGAACTTGGTTTTGGCTTGCCACATGGACAATGAGGGGGTTATCACTCGGTCTCCCTTTTGCTTGAAAGACCTTGGCCACTGCTTCTTCATTATTTGAAATCGCTCCTAAACCATAAACCGTTTCAGTTGGAAACGCCACTAACTCTCCTGCTTTTAAAAGATCAGCTGCTTTATGTAAATGATTGTGGTCAAATATGACTGTCTTCATTCTATTTACCCCTCTTTCATCATCGAGATATAACGTTCTTTATCTGCAAAATCACGACCGATTTGAATGTCACTTGCAGGAAAAGCAGCTTGAAAAATATTTTTAACGGCTTGACCTTGGGAAAAACCGATTTCAAAAAAAGCTGCACCCTTCTTCATTAAGCGTTGCGGCAAATGATTTGCAATTTGCTTATAAATAGCTAATCCTTCTTCTTTAGCATACAGGGCCAATTGAGGCTCATATTTTTTGACTGAAGCATCCATTAGTTCGACTTCATTTTTACCAATATATGGTGGATTCGATACCAACACATCAAAACACAGATCTTGATCAAGAGCTGAAAAAAGATCGGATTGGATAAAATTTATTTTTACTTGGTGATCAGCCGCATTTCTTGAAGCGATCTTTAAAGCTGCGCTAGAAAGATCGCTAGCATAAACTTCCCAATCCGGTAAAGCCTTCTTTAGTTCAATCGCTATGATCCCTGAGCCAGTTCCAAGATCTAAGACTTTTCCAGGAGGTAATGGAGCCATATATTTTACAGCCTTGTCGACTAAGCCAGCTGTTTCTTCACGCGGAATTAAGCAAGCTGGACTGACATGATATATATGGTCCATAAAATAAGCATATCCGCGAATATATTGAATCGGTTCATCCTCTACAATACGAGATAGGGCTTTCTCAAATTTAAGCACTTGTGCATTGGAGATTGGTTGATTTAGGGATTGAATGATTCGTGTTAAATCCCAGTCAAACAGTTCCATCCAATAATGTCTTGCTAAACTGGGGTCAAACCCCTGTTGGTTCAAAAAAAATGAAGCCTTTTGGAGGGCTTCATTTAATGTTATCCGCTTATGATCCTTGACCATTAAGTTCCTCCAACTTCTGGGTTTGGTCGTAAACAACCAGGGCATCAATAATTTCATCGATATTTCCTTGCATAATCGAATCTAATTGCTGAATCGTTAGACCGATTCGATGATCTGTTACACGATTTTGCGGATAGTTGTAGGTTCGAATGCGCTCTGAACGATCGCCGGTTCCTACTGCTAATTTTCTTTCCGAATCAAAAGCTTCTTGTTTTTCAGATTGAAGCATATCATAAACACGTGTTCTTAAAACTTTCATGGCTTTTTCTCTATTTTTTAATTGCGAGCGCTCATCCTGCATAGCAACCACTACCCCAGTTGGTATATGTGTCATGCGAACAGCTGAAGCTGTTTTGTTGACGTGCTGCCCGCCAGCACCTGAAGCATGATAAATGTCTACTCGAATATCATTTTCATCGATATTAAAATCGATTTCTTCTTGTTCAGGCATAACCACTACCGTAGCAGTCGAAGTATGGACGCGGCCTTGCGATTCAGTTTCCGGTACTCGCTGTACTCTGTGAGCACCATTTTCAAATTTTAGTTTGGAGTAAACTTTTTCGCCAGTGATCATTAAAGTTACTTCTTTATAACCACCAATACCGGTGATATTGGCTGACATTAACTCCACTTTCCACCCTTGGGCTTCTGCAAATTTAGTGTACATGGTTAAAAGATCGCCTGCAAATAGCTGGGCTTCATCTCCACCAGCAGCCCCTCTGATTTCCATGATAATATTTTTACCATCATTTGGATCGGCTGGAAGCATCATTAATTTTATTTCTTCTTCTAATTGGTCTTTTTCTTCTTTTAAGTCAGAAAGTTCAAGTTTGGCTAGTTCTACCATTTCTGCTTCTAAATTCCCAGCTAACATTTCTTCTGTATCTGTAATTTCATCTACAACCTGTTTATAACGCCTAATTTTAGCCACCTTTGGTCGCAAATCGGACTCTTCAATTGATAAATCTCTTAAACGATCTGAATCAGAAATAATCTCAGGATCACTCATCATTTCTATGACTTCCTCAAAGCGGAAGATTAATTGATCTAATTGTTCAAACATGACATTCTCCTCAATCTCATTATCTATTTATATTATAGCATCGTTTATAAAAATTTAAATTTTACCCGGGTTTTTATAGCATTTGCGGCAGACAGGTAAATAGGCTTCATTGCCACCAATTTGAATTTGGTCACCTTCATAAACAGGCTTCCCATCGAAAAAACGCAAATTCATAATCGCTTTCTTGTGACAGAACCAACAGATTGTCTTAATTTCTTCAATTTTATCTGCATATAAGAGCAAATATTTTGACCCTTCAAACAACTCATTGGTAAAATCATTTTTTAAACCAAAAGCCATCACTGGAATATCTAATTCATCAACTACCCTTGACAGCTCAATAATATGGTGTTTTTTCAAAAACTGCGCTTCGTCCACCAAAATACAATAAAGGCGTTCTTTTTCATGAGAGGCTTTGATCATTTCAAAAAAATCATCTTCATCAGAAACAGGGATTGCCTCACGATTGAAACCGGTTCGAGAAGATACTATCCCAACACCGTCACGATTATCAAGTGCTGATGTATAGATTTGGACAGCTTTATTTTGTTCCTCATAATTATGAGCAACTTTTATGATTTCGATCGATTTGCCCGAATTCATTGCTCCGTATTTGAAATAAAACTTAGCCATAGCCATACCCCTCTTATTTGTATTTTTATTCAACCTATTAATAATAGGTCATCTTGCATTTGAAAGTCAATCCTTTGCATATGATTCTATTTTATCATATCCAAGCTCCAGTCAAAAGAGATTCTTTCTTTCCAAATGACTTAAGGACTGATAGAATTAAACTACTTGTAATTAATTAAAAATGAGGTGGAACTATGCCATTACGTAATCAGATTGCCCGTATAATTGGCAAAACAAGCCGTTATTTGCTCACTAAATATACCCATGGTGGATCTTCGCTACCCGGTAAATTAGCTTTATCCATTGATCCCAACATTCTCGAAAATTTAAGTAAAAATTACCAGGTAATTGTAGTCACCGGTACGAACGGCAAGACCTTAACCACTTCGTTAATAGTCGAAATTCTAAAAGAAGCATTTCCTTTCGTGTTAACAAATCCGACAGGCTCAAATATGCAACAAGGAATTATAACTACTTTTCTAGATGCACCCCTTTTAAAAGAAGATCAAAAAGGGATGGCTGTTTTAGAAGTGGATGAAGGGTCTCTTAGTCATGTCGTCAAAGCATTGAAACCCGATTACTTTGTTTTTACTAACATTTTTAGAGACCAGTTAGATCGCTTTGGCGAGTTACATACGATTTTCCAGTTATTAAAAAATGCTGCTGAAAGTGCGCCATCTGCTAAAATTATTGCTAATGGCGACTTGCCAATGTTTAACTCATCAGAAATTAAAAATCAAAAAATCTTCTTTGGTTTTAATCATCAAAAGGATGAACCCGTCACTCCAAATCATAATACTGATGGCTTGCTTTGTCCTGAATGTGATCATATTCTTTCCTATAATATGTTAACCTACGCCAATCTAGGTAATTATTATTGTCAGAATTGTGGTTTTCGTCGGCCAGAGTTAAGCTATCAAGTTGATCAAATCAATGAACTAACACTTAGTCACTCACAATTTACTATCAATTCCGAACGCTTTGATCTTCCTGTAGCAGGAAAATATAATATTTATAATGCTTTAGCTGCTTATTCGGTGGCTAAAGAATTAGGTCTCGATACTGGTACTATTCGCCAAGGTTTCGAAAATGCTAAAAAAGTTTTTGGCCGTCAAGAAAGTATTCAAATAAAAAATAAAAAGGTTTTACTAAATTTAGTCAAAAACCCAGTTGGCCTAGACCAAGTGCTCGAGTTAATCGCTTATGATCAACATCCCTTTACTTTAGTCAATATTTTGAATAACCAATACGCTGACGGTACTGATGTTTCTTGGATTTGGGATGGTAATTATGAATGTTTAAACACGATGCCAGTTAAAGAGGTTATCACAGCTGGTGATAAAATTGATGATATGACCAAACGCCTAATCGTAGCTGGTCTTGATCAAACTTTAATCAAAAAAGCTGATTCCACTGAACAACTAATACACTTAATCGAAAATGCTAAGACAGAGAATATTCATATCTTGGCAACTTATACAGCCATGCTGAAATTAAGAGAAGAACTGAAAAAGTTAGGTTATATTGGTCAATGAGAGGAGGATAATAATGAAATCATTTAAAATCTGTCATTTATATGGTAATTTACTCAATACCTATGGAGACAATGGTAATCTGCTAATGTTACAATACTTGGCTAAGCAAAAAGACTTAGATGTTTCTACTGAAGTTGTTTCGATTGGAGATCAATTTGATCCTAAAGTGTATGACATTGTATTCTTTGGTGGTGGACAGGATTATGAGCAAAAGGTCATCGCAAAGCAGATCCAGTCCATTCGACCAAGTCTCAAAGAATATATTGAAAATGATGGAGTTGTCTTAGCAATCTGCGGAGGCTATCAATTATTGGGTCACTATTACGTCAATGCAAAAGGTGAAAAATTACCTGGACTGGGTATACTGGACCACTATACAGAAAGACAAATTAATAGCCGCTTTACTGGTGATACTAAGATTTATTCCGAATTATTCCAGCGTGATTTAATTGGCTTTGAGAATCATAACGGTGTCACATATTTAGGTGAAGGTGTTCATGCTTTTGGAAAAGTAAAAGAAGGATATGGTAATAATGGTCAAGACCAAACGGAAGGTGCCCATTATAAAAACACCTTCTGCACCTATTTCCATGGACCACTCCTCGTCAAAAATACTTGGCTGGGTGAAGAACTGATTGATCTGGCTTTAAAAAATAAAGATAGCTAATTCTAAAACTTGTTATGCCTTTTTTACTAAGGGACATAACAAGTTTTTTAATTGCAAACGGTTTGAAATTTACCTTTTACATGATACACTAATCTATAATGATTCTAAAAAGGAGAATAGCATGTCAACCATACTTGAAGTTAAAAATTTGACGATTCAAAGCCCGAAAAAGAAAATTATTTCTGACTTATCGTTCCAAATAAAAGCCGGTGATTTTGTATCCGTTAAGGGGCCATCGGGCTCTGGAAAATCTACTTTATTAAAGGAACTCGTCTATCTTAATGCGCCTAATCTTAGCCGATCAGGAAAAATTTATTTTAATGACAAAGAAATTTCTGACTATCCGCCGATTGAATTACGCCAAAACATTGCCTATTGCTTTCAAACAGCTCAACTCTTTGGTAGAACGGTTGAGGATAATCTCTCCTTTCCTTATGAAATTCGTGATTTGTCTGTTGATAAAGAAAAAATAAATTACCTGTTGGATGAAGTTCGATTATCAAACGACTACTATAAAACTGAAATCCAAAACCTTTCGGGTGGAGAAAAACAACGCATCGCTCTCATTCGCAATTTAATATTTCCGCCTAAAATTTTACTCTTGGATGAAGTCACTTCAGCCTTAGATCAGGAAACACGTGAAATTCTATGGTCTTGGTTACTTAAATATATTGAGAAAGAAGATATAACCACCTTAATGATCAGTCACTTAAGTAAGGATCATCAATATGCTAATAAAGAAATTATGATTTCAAATAATCATCAAGAAAGCGAGGAAGACTAATGACTCAAAATCTTCAAGTTAGCCCTCTTTCGTTAGCTCTAACATTTTCTCTTGTATTAATCACTTTTTTTATTTCCTATAGAGAAAAATTAGACCTTTGGAAAGATCTTTTAATTGCCATTGTGCGAGTAATTGTTCAACTTTTATTGGTAGGCTATGTCTTGGAACAAATCTTTGCGATCAATAACACTTGGATAACTTTAGCCATGGTGGCCGTTATTATTTTTAATGCCTCATGGAATGCCTCAAAACATGGTAGTAGCATAAAAAATGCTTTTGCGATCTCTCTTATTGCCATAGGCGCGGGGTCAATTGTTAGTTTAGGTATTCTAGTTTTTTCTGGCTCTTTAAAATTTACCCCTTCACAAATTGTGCCAATTACAGGAATGATAAGTGGGACAGCAATGGCCGCCCTGGGACTGACTTTTCGTAACCTTAAACAATTATTCGAAGACCACCGCCAAGCTTTCCTGGAAATGTTAGCCTTAGGCGCTACCCCACAACAGGCTACTACCCACGTTAAAAAGTTGGCCGTTAAATCAGGTATCCAGCCGACTATTGATAATATTAAAACCACCGGTGTAGTTACCTTGCCAGGGATGATGTCGGGATTAATTTTTGCAGGTGTTGATCCTACCAAAGCAATCATGTATCAGATTATGATTTCCTTTACCATACTAGGAACGACTGCACTTGTAGCTGCAACTGCTGCTCACCTATCGATCCGCACTTTCTTTAATGACCAGTATCAATTAATTTTTATGTCAGATAATAATTAATATAAGCATACAAAAACTCCCATGAAAGAAACCTCTATGAAAAGAAGTTTCATCCTCGGGAGCCTTTTTAATATCTAGGCTTGATACCTTAATTGACCGTCTAAGAATGTTGCCTTTAGTCCACCCTCTTCATCTATTACAATAAAATCTGCTGCTAAGTCTGATCGAATCGAACCACATTCTGCTTGGATACCTATTGATCGGGCGGGATTGAGACTAGCCATCCGTATAGCTTGGTCAATAGTCACTAAATCCCATTTTATAAGATTTTGTACGGCTTGTATCAACTCGAGAATTGACCCTGCTAAATTTCCTCCATTAACTAATCGGGCCGCACCTTCACTGACTTTCACTTCAAATTCACCTAAGCGTGAGATGCCCTCTTCCATTCCACCAGCCCGCATACAATCCGTGATTAAAACCATCTCCTCAAGTCCTCTAGCTTTTAAAGCAACTTTGATAGCTGCAGGATGCACATGATGTCCATCTGCAATTAATTCAGCAAAGACATTTTTTAGACTGAGGGCTGCACCAACCATTCCAGGATTGCGATGATGTAAGCCTGACATGCCATTATATAAATGAATAAAGATATTTGCTCCAGCCTCCACTGCAGCTTTCGCTTGCTCAAAGCTCGCATCGGAATGGGCTAAGGCCGTATGTACCCCATGATTTTTCGCATACTCGATAAAAGGGATCACTCCTTCTCTTTCAGGTGCGATAGCAATTTTATTCACCAAGCCACCTGATAAATTGATCCACTCATTTAATACGTCAATTGATGGATCGCTCATGTATTTCGGATTTTGTGCGCCTTTATATTTCTCGGTAAAGAAAGGACCTTCCAAAAAAATCCCTCGAACCTTCGCACCTTGACAAGATTGATAGTGCTCTTTGATCATCGAGCATACTGCATTCAGTTTTTCAACTGAATCCGTTAAAGTAGTAGGTAACCACGAAGTTACTCCACATGTCAATAATTTTTCAGAAATATAGCGTAAACCATCCGGGTCATTGTCCATGATATCATATCCTTTAAAACCATGAATATGAGTATCCACTAAACCGGGTGCAATAATTAAATGTTGATAATCTGTGATTGCTTCGGATCCACTGGGTAAAGTATCGACAATTTTACCAAAGCTACCATTATCTCTCACTTCAAGATAAGCTGCTTCTGCAACAGAACCCTCTAGTATAATCTGCTTAGCTTTATAATATTTACTCATAAAACCACTCCTTTTCTCTATTATTATACTGGTTTTAATCATTTTTTAGAATGATTTCCTCTGAAGTCTATACTATGTTTTTATCACTATTAAAATTTGAAGGAGCTAAAAATTGATTAAAACAATAGGATTTGACTTAGGAGATACGTTATATGATCGTAATGCTATTTACTGTGAAGTTTCTAAAAAATGCAGACTGAAAATCCTTACGAAGCCTCATTTAAGACTTTTAATGTAGTCTATCAAGATTATTCAAAAAATAGGATCAAGCATTTATTGCTGGTGAGTGTAGTAACAGTCATTATCAATTACAAAGAACAATTGATACCTTCAAACATTTCCAAATAATTCACCATAAAGCAAGCCCAAAAAATTTTAACCCTTTATAATACATTAAAAAAACAATTAACACTTCGACCGGAACTTCACAACTGTTTAACTTTTCTTAAGCCAAGTTCGATTGAACATTTTTTGTTTACTTATGGCACTCAATGTGGTCAATCCAAAAAAATGAATCACTCGCTCTCGCTCAACACTTTGACGATAATCGTATGTTTATTTCAGAATATTCAGTATTTTCTAAACCTGATGATGAAATTTTCTCTCAAATAACCTGTACTCTTGGTTATAAAAAAACGAAATTATTTATGTCAGTGATGACTGGAATAGCGATATCGAAGGCTCACTTAGAAGTGGTTGGTATGCATTTTATTTTATTGTTCCTAATCAACCTAGTTCTTTTTAACATTCGCGTTTAAATGAAATTTAAGTATAAAAAGATCTGTGCTAGCTATTATACAATTTATAAAAAGACGTCCATGCTGTTAGCACGGACGTCTTTTCATTTACCTATACCTAGATTAACTACTTTGACTTATTTTTCAGTAGAAGTTGTTAATTCGCCTGGTTCTTTAGCAGAGTCTTCTTTTGTTGTTTCTTCTGCTTTTTCTTTTGTTGTTTCCTCTGCTTTTTCTTCTGTAGTTTCTTTTTCTTCGCCTTCTTTAGTGGTTTCTTTACTTTCCTCAGAAGTTGATTCTTCAGATTTTTCTTCTGTAGAAGTTTCTTGGTTTTCACCATTTCCTTCTTTTGGAGCAGCTACTTCATTTCCTTCGCTATCAGTAGCTTCTTCATCTTCGCTACCTTCCACTTTTAAAACTTCTAAAGTTGTAGCGTCTAATGTAATAGTTTTCATTTTCCCTTCAGTTGGTTCCTCAGTATTTTCATAAACAAAGACCGCAACTTCGGTAACATTTGTTTCTTCATTGACTGAGTACACGAATTCTAACGCTTCTCCCATGCCTGCTTCTTCTTCAGCTGCAGCTTTAATCTCATCAAAGCTTGCCAATTGATCAAATTCAATAGTGGCCATTGGTTCTTGAGACATTGCGTCTTCAGTAGTTGTTTCTCCATCACTTTCTTCAGACATCATGTCATCCATACCTTCTTCGACTTCAGAGCTCATGTCATCCATGCCCTCTTCAGCTTCAGACATCATGTCATCCATGCCTTCTTCAGCTTCAGACATCATGTCATCTTCTTCAGGAATTTCTTCCCCTGTACGCGCATCATAAGAAACAGTTACTTCTTCAGAAGCTTTTTCATCTGTACCTTCAATGGTGATTTCAAAAGGATCAACTTCGACCATTTCTTCATCAGACATTGCTTCATTAGTCATTTCTTCATCAGATGTTTCATCAGTTTCTTCTGACATATCCATTTCAGATTCTAATGTAACAGATAAATCTTCGGATTCTTCCTTATCTTCATCTTCTTCCAATGGTTGAATAGTAATGCGATTAATTCCTACTTCAGGATATTCTTCTTCGTATTTTTTGACGATATCTTCTAGAGCTTTTTGCAATGGACTTGCATCTGCTTCCTCTTCTTCAATTGTAGTTTCTTCAGACATAGTATCATCCGCCATGGTTTCTACTGTTGTTTCACTCTCTTCTTGAGCAAAAATAGAAATTGATGGAGCCACAGCTCCTAGTGTGATAGCACTCATTGATACTAAAGCTAATTTCTTTAAAGATTTTTTCATTATAAATCTCTCCTTTATTAAGTATGTGTCCATCTTACAATCAAAAGAAAATTTAATCCAGTAATTTGCTCAGAAATTAAATTGAATTTTTTTCGAATATTGAAAAGAAGATGCTTTAAAATACTACTAAAATAAGATTTTTATTTTATAAAATTTAACTTAAAGAGTATTTATCTTCTAATTTTGTTCACAATTTATTCATATTTTGAGGCCTTTGAATTCATATCTTACTCTCTTGTAACGAGGCCTCGATAGAATTAAAAGACAAAAATAGTGTTAGCGATAAGCGCTAACACTATTTACTTACAATTATTTTTTGGCTTCTAATTTTTCTAACATATCAACAGTCATCTTGTCTAAATCATATTCTGCTTTGAAGTTCCATTCTTCTTTAGCTGCCGAAATATCCATTTCATCTGGCCAAGATTTTGCAATACGTTCCAATGTAGGATTAACATCGTAAGTCATTTCAAATTCTGGCATTACCTTACGGATGGATGCAGCAATTTCTTCAGGTTCAAATGACATTCCTGAAATGTTGAAAGCATTTCGATGAACAAGCTTACTAGCATCTGCTTCCATTAAATCAATAATAGCTTGAATGGCATCAGGCATATACATCATATCCATCTTAACACCTTGAGGGATATTACAAACATACTTACCATACTTGATTGCATCATAATAAATTTGAACAGCATAGTCAGTTGTTCCACCACCTGGAGGTGTAACATATGATATTAAACCTGGGAAGCGAACACCTCGTGTATCTACTCCAAAACGGGTATGATAGTAATCACATAACAATTCTCCGGCAACTTTTGTGATTCCATACATAGTTGTTGGACGTTGGATAGTATCTTGCGGAGTTCCCACTTTTGGAGTGTCTGGACCAAATGCTCCAATAGAGGAAGGTGTAAAGAATTGTAACTCTAATGCACGTGCAACTTCCAACCCATTAATTAAACCTTGCATGTTAATATCCCATGCAACTAAAGGCTTCTCTTCAGCAACAGCTGATAATAAGGCAGCCATATGAATTAATGTGTCTACTTCATGCTTTTTAGCAACTGCCATAAAAGCATCCATATCTAAAACATCTAAAATAGCAAAATTTGGATGATTACAAACTTCATTACCTTCTACGACACGGATATCTGTAGGCACAACATTTTCTTTACCATAAATCTCATTTAACTTTACAACTAATTCTGAACCAATTTGGCCTAAAGCTCCGGTAATTAAGATTTTTTTCATTTTATCCTCCTAGATAACGCCTAATTCTTTTCCAACTTTTTCATAGATAGCAATTGCTTTGTCTAACATTTCTTTTGTATGAGCTGCTGTTGGCATATTTCTTACACGCCCAGTTCCTAAAGGTACAGTTGGAAAGACGATTGATTTAGCATAAACGCCTTCTTCTCTCAAACGTTTAGAGAACTCTTGTGCTAATTTCTCTTCACCTAAAATTACTGGTGTAATTGGTGTTTCAGAGTTACCAATATTAAAACCTAGAGCTTTTAATTCAGCTTTTAGATAGTTACCATTTTCCCAGAGACGGTCATGAAGCTCTGTTGATTCCATTAAGATATTAATCGCTTCCGTAGCTGCTGCTGCATCTCCCGGAGTTAATGAAGTTGAGAATAAGAATGGACGTCCGGCTACTTTTAACCAATCAATTAATTCTTGAGAACCAGCAACATATCCTCCAACTACTCCTAAAGCTTTAGAAAGAGTACCAATCTGCAAGTCAATCTTATCAGAAAGACCGAAGTGCTTAACCGTACCCGCACCTTTGCCCATTACTCCAGATCCATGAGCATCGTCAATATAAGTAATTAAATTAAATTCCTCAGCAATTTCAACGATTTCAGGGATTTTTGCAACGTCACCATCCATTGAGAAAACACCATCAGAAATATACATTACTTTTTTATATAAACCTGATTCAGTAGCTTCTTTAGCTTTTTCGCGTAAATCATCCATATCTTGGTGCTTAACTGGAATAATTTTAGCGCGTGATAAACGACAGCCATCAATAATCGATGCATGGTTTAGAGCATCTGAGAGAATTGCATCTTCTTTATTCATGATGGCAGAAACAGCAGCCATATTACAATTGAAACCAGATTGGAAAGCAATCGCAGCTTCAGTATGCTTGAACTCAGCAATTTTCTTCTCAAGATCATTATGAACATCCATTGTTCCATTAATTGTACGCACAGCACCGGCACCGACACCATACTTATCAATGGTCTTCTTAGCAACTTCTTTCAACCGTTCTTCCTTTGCTAACCCTAAATAGTTATTAGAAGATAAATTAATCAACTCTTGACCATTTATCTCAATCATCGGTCCATTCGCAGATGATAAAGCTTCAATCTCATTATAAAGATTTTTAGCCTTCTTCTCTGCAATTGCTTCAGATAAGAATTCTTGTAATTTTTGTACCAAAATATTTTCCCCCTTAAATCCTTTTCTTTATTATAAAACGCTTCCAGATTTAAAGCAAATACAATTTCGATTATTATTAAATACTCACGGGATTCTCATTTTAATCTTATTTATTAGTGAGTATTATCTAATTTACTGCTCAACCTACTTGCTTTGATCGCCAAAAAATTGTACAGATTGAACTGCCCGTTCCCACCCCTTATACAAGTGTTCCCGTTTCGAAGCGGACATCTGAGGCTTAAAAATTTTTGCTGGTTTAACAAGCATTTGAATCTCTTCAATAGAATCCCAATAACCTACTGCTAATCCCGCCAAAAAAGCCGCACCTAATGCGGTGGTCTCTAGATTTGATAATCGAGTAACCGGCGTATTAAGAATATCTGCTTGAAATTGCATTAAATAGTTGTTCTTAGCTGCTCCGCCATCTACTTTTAACTCAGGAATCGCAACTCCAGTTTCCAACTTCATCACATCAATGATATCTCTGACCTGATAAGCCAATGATTGCAATGTAGCTTTTACAAAGTCAGCTTTATTAGTTCCACGGGTCAGGCCAAAAACAGCGCCTCTGGCTTGAGGGTCCCAATAGGGAGCTCCTAATCCCGTAAAAGCAGGAACAACGAATACTTCATCCTCATTTTCTGATTTTTCAGCCAGTTTTTCTGAATCAGCAGATTCCTTAATCATCTCCAACCCATCGCGCAACCATTGAACAGCAGATCCTGCAACAAAAATGGAGCCCTCAATACAATATACCGGAGGTTGATCAGGAAATTTGTATGCAATTGACGTAGCTAACGCATGTTGTGAATGTTTCACTTGATGACCAATATTCATCAAAATAAAAGCTCCTGTCCCATAGGTTGATTTAACTTGTCCTTTTTTAAAGGCTAATTGACCAATAAGTGCTGCTTGTTGATCTCCAGCCATTCCAGCCAAAGGGATCTCATATCCATAGAAGTGATAAGTAGCCGTTTTGCCATATATTTCTGAATTAGATACCACTTTAGGTAACATTTTCAAAGGAATATCAAAAATAGCTAAAAGTTCTTGGTCCCATTCTAATGTTTCTATGTTAAATAAAAGGGTGCGTGAAGCATTGGAATAATCAGTTATGTGGTGACGTCCTCCGGATATTTTCCACATTAACCATGAGTCAATCGTTCCAAAAGCTAATTCTCCTGCTTGAGCTTGTGAATGAGCCCCTGGAACAAAATCTAAAATCCAACGAATTTTACTGGCTGAAAAATAAGGGTCGATTGGCAGACCCGTCTTTTTCTTAATAAAATTTTCTAATCCTTTCTTTTTAACTCGCTCGCAAATATCACTAGACTGCCTGGATTGCCAAACAATCGCACGATAGATCGGTTCTCCACTTTTTCGATCCCAAACTACCGTTGTCTCTCTTTGATTGGTAACTCCAATCGCTTTTATCTGTTGGGGTTGAATATTTCCATTAATTAAGGCTTCGGAAATAACAGATTGTACGGACTGCCATATTTCATTTGCGTCTTGTTCTACCCATCCAGATTGGGGGAAAAACTGCTGAAATTCCTTTTGGGCACTTGAAACAAATTCTCCTTGTCGATTTACTATCACAGCTCTTGTGGAAGTCGTTCCTTGGTCAATAGACATTACATATTGTTCATCTAGCACTACTAACACCTCTCTTTTTCTAGTCAATAGGTGTCTGTATTATAATTCTTGATAAAAAACTTCTCAAGTTTATCTAAATAAAGACTTGAATTTTCAAAGATTAAAGTTATAATTAAGACAAGAATCTTAAATATGGACAATTGTTGTAAAAAGGAGGTATTACAATCGGTCTCAATTCTAATGAAAAACGAGTCTTAGATTTAATTAAACAAGACCCGTTTTTAACTCAGGCAAAATTAGCAGAAGTTTTAAGTATTAATCGATCCACCTTGGCTAATATTGTATCTTCACTTACTCAAAAGCGCTACTTGCAAGGAAGAGCATATATTGTTAATGAATTAACTGATATTTTTTGTATCGGTGCTATGAATATTGATCGTATCTTTCAATTAAAAGCCCCCCTGCTTAATTATACTTCTAATCCGGTCAACTCAACGATTACTGTGGGTGGTGTCGCGCGAAATGTAGCGGAGAATCTTGGCAGAATGGAATTATCAGTCAGTCTACTTTCTTTAGCCGGTTCTGATGCTGATTTTGAAGAAATCAAAACAGTCACCCAACCTTTTGTTAATTTAGATCATGTAAAAACCTTGGAAAATCATAATACATCTTCCTACACTGCGATTCTAGGCGAGAATGGCCAAATGGAAGTTGCTTTCGCAGATATGGAGATTTGTGATCAAATGAACGGTGAATGGGTTTCAAGTTATCAATTACCCATTCAAAATTGCCAACTGATTGCAATGGATCTAAACTTAAATAAATCAGGGGTTCAACAAGTTATTCACTTGGCAAAAAAGCAAAAAATACCTTTAGTCGTTATTCCTGTTTCCGGTCCCAAAATGAATCATCTACCTGAAGACTTATCAGGAATTACCTGGTTAGTTGTTAACCAAGATGAATCAGAAGAATTTTTCAAACGCAAAGTTGAAAATGAAAATGACTTTCTTCATCTTGCTCATCTTTGGATTGAAAAAGGGGTCGAGAATGTCATCATTACACGAGGGACAAATCAATTACTTTATGTTAATAAAGCAAAAAAAAATACTTACTTTCAACCGCCCCGTAATCCGAATGTCATTGATGTAACAGGAGCCGGAGACTCTTTCGTTGCAGGACTTATTTATGGCCTAAAAAAAGCCTACCCTCCTAACGAAGCCATTCATTATGGGATTACCAACTCTTATTACACCGTTCAGTCAGCTTCTACTGTCAGACAAAATCTACAAGCACATCTTTTTGAACAAGAACGTCAAACTATTGGCAATTGCGAAATACATTAAAAGAAAGAGGAAAAAAATATGAACCATCCATATAGTAAAGAAACAAGTAATCACATGAATCACCCGCTCCTTTCCATTTCTAAAGAAGTGCAAGCGGCTATAATCCAACAGAAACCAATTGTAGCATTGGAATCGACCATTATCTCACATGGAATGCCCTACCCACAGAACGTTGAAATGGCTCAGGCAACCGAGCAAATTATACGTGATCACGGAGCTGTTCCAGCCACCATTGCCATTATGAATGGTCAATTCAAGATCGGTCTTGAAGAGGAGGATTTGGAAATTTTAGCTACGGCTAAAAATGTTGTAAAGGTTTCACGACGAGACTTAGCCGAAGTCATTGCGAACAAAAAATTAGGCGCTACAACAGTGGCGACAACAATGATTGGTGCCCATCTCGCTGGAATTAAAGTTTTTGTCACCGGAGGTATTGGTGGTGTTCACCGTGGTTATAATGATCACTTAGATGTATCAGCCGACCTTGAAGAATTGGCACAAACACCTGTCACTGTAGTCTGTGCTGGTGCCAAAGCGATTCTTGACTTGCCGAGAACGCTGGAATATCTAGAAACAAAAGGCGTACCTGTTACTGGTTATCAAACAGACTTTCTCCCTGCTTTCTACTCTTCAACTTCACCTTATCGACTAACCAGTCGCGCTGATTCAGCAGAAGAAATTGCTCAACGAATGATTGCTGCTGACCAATTAGATTTACAAGGAGGATTATTAGTAGCCAATCCTATCCCTAAAGAATATGAAATACCAAATGAGGAAATCAACGCCATTATTGATCAAGCTCTAGCAGAAGAGAAAAAAGCTGGTGTTCACGGTAAGGAATCGACACCTTTCTTACTAGCCAAAATTGTTGAATTGACACAAGGTCGCTCATTAGAAACTAATATTCAATTAGTCTATAATAACGCTAAATTAGGCGCTGAAATAGCCGTCCACTACCAGGCCAATAACTAATTTTCATTTCACTAATTAGAAGTCTTCAATTAGGTAAACAATCTAATTGGAGGCTTTTTTTATACTAGAAAAATTAAGAATTCTAAAAAGTAAACGCTTGCTTTATCAACTTTATAAAGGTATATTATAGTTAAAACAAATGGAGGTATTCTATGAAAAAATTATTAACATTATCTGCAGCAGCTTTAGCTATTGGTGCAGCAACTTTACCTGCAACATCCGTAGTTGCTCAAGAAACCATCTCACCTGTTATCATTACTGACGTTGGTGGTATTGACGACAAATCATTCAACCAATCCGCTTGGGAAGGTTTACAAGCTTATGGATCTGAAAATGGTTTAGAAGAAGGTCCTGGTGGATACTTCTATCTTGAATCAAAATCTGATTCTGATTATGTTACAAACATTAACACAGCCATTCAAGGTGGCTCTAACCTTATCTTCGGTATTGGCTATAAATTACAACCAGCAATCGATGAAGCAGCAGGTCAAAATCCTGATGGTCACTTTGTCATTGTAGACTCTGTAGTTGAAAAAGAGAACGTTGCTTCGATTACATTTAAAGACAATGAAGCTGCCTTCTTAGCAGGTGTCGCTGCAGCGATGACAACTAAGACAGACCATATCGGTTTTATTGGTGGTGTTGAATCTGAAGTTATCGACCGTTTTGAAGCTGGTTTTGTAGCTGGTGCTAAAACTGTTAATCCTGATATCGAAATTTCAATTGAATACGCTGGTCACTTTGCTGATGCTCCTAAAGGTAAACAATTAGCAGCATCTATCTATTCTAGTGGAGCGGATATTATCTACCATGCTGCTGGTGGAACTGGACAAGGTGTCTTCTCAGAAGCTAAAGACCGTGTATCGAATGATCCTTCCCAAGAATTATATGTAATTGGTGTTGACTTAGACCAAGACGCTGAAGGATTGATTGAAGTCGATGGCGAAGAGCGTCACTTGACACTCGCTTCTACATTAAAACAAGTCGGCGAATCAGTGAAATCATTTGCTGAAAAAACGCAAGCCAACGGCTTCGAAGGTGGTGTGCAAACACTTGGTTTAGCTGATGGTGGTGTTGACCTTACAACTGAATACTTGACTGATGAAGTTAAAAAGGCCATTGAAGATTATAAACAACAAATTATTGACGGAGACATTGTTGTTCCTGAAAAACCAGGTGAAGAAGTAAAAACATCAAAAGAAGATTCAGATTCTGAAGAAGCTAAAGATGAATCAACAGATGGAGAAAGTGAAGAAGCAGAAGAAACTGAAACAACTGAAGCTGAATAATTTAAATGAATCACATTTCAAAAAACAAGCTTGAATCATTCAAGCTTGTTTTTTATTAATCTTTTTTAGTACAGCCTCTAATTTAAGGGTTTGTTTTTCTCCAAACATTATTCATTTAAACTCAGTTATCATCCCCCTTATAAGTAAGATGTACTAACATCCATCCTAATTTAGTTTTATCTTATTTTTTTCTGTGTAAAAAATTGGCGAAATAAAAGTTAAATTGATAAATATTGAATTCCCTAATACGTTTAAAGATAGAATTGGTTTGTTAAATAGTGAGAACAGTAAACAGCCTGAAAAAAATTTATAAACCCTTTAATAAAAAATTCTGTTATCAAGCTTAATTTAAATTGTAATTTAAAGGTAAGTATATAATAGTATTGACTTAGCGAATAAAATTGGATAGAATACTTTTATATCTTTGTTTTGGGGGCGTAGCTCAGTTGGGAGAGCGCTACAATGGCATTGTAGAGGTCGTCGGTTCGAGACCGATCGTCTCCATTTAAGTAAAATAGACATTTATAAAAACTCTTATAAACCTTAATATTTAAGGGTTTTAATGAAAATGATTTTTTATAATAACTAAATATTGGATGATATTTCGTACAACTTTTCGTGCAACATTTTAGGTCCCTAGGCAAATGGAAAGGACTAGTATTCTTTGATGTGCACCCCAAAACACGGACAAAAAGGGCTCTATGTCAAATAGGGTTGATGCCCTTATGGAGACTAAGCAACGAATAGTTGCTTGGTCTCTTTTTCTTTTCTTCCTGACACATACAATCTTGATATTAAAAGTATTCTATTTTTAAA
>NZ_JAAXPS010000007.1 GCF_012396555.1 Facklamia miroungae | reverse complement strand
ATAGACCCTTACACATTTTGGTGTTTGTCTTTGTTCAGTTTTCAATGAGCTTCGCTGTCATAAGTGACAACTTCTATATACTAGCATGGTTTGCTTTTTTTGTCAAACCTTTTTTGAAGTTTTTTTGTCTTCTTTTTGCTTTCATTTTGGTCGCTCTTGACGACAAGAAATAATATAACATGATTCATTTGCTAAAGTCAAACCCTTTTTTAGGTTTTTTTAAATCTTTTTATTATTATCAATCTATTTCTTTCGTTCTTAACGACAAGAAATAATATAGCACGGTCTTCCATGTTAAGTCAATAGGAATATGGCATTTTTGTAAATTTTTTGTAAATTTATTCCAGCTTTTTCTATTTTCTTGATGTATATAATGAAAGAAAAAATCATTCAAGGAGCTATATCTTATACAGCCAATCTTGAATGATTTTCTTAATTCTATAAAAAGTTTATTCTTTCTATATTCTTTGGGATAATTCCTTAGAAATATCCTCATAGCCTGGTTTGCCTAATAAGGCGAACATATTTCTTTTATAAGCTTCGACCCCAGGCTGATCAAAAGGATTCACACCATTAAGATAACCAGAAAGTGAAACTGCCATTTCAAAGAAGTAAATTAATTGTCCCAGCGTTTCTTCATTCATCGCCGGAAGATCAATTATAAGATTGGGAACGGACCCATCTGTATGGGCAATCATTGTCCCTTTGTATGCCATTTGATTCACAGAAGACATCATTTCTCCTTCTAAATAGGATAAGCCATCTATGTTTTCTTCTAATCGAGGGATTTCAATCTCTTTTCTTGCGGTTTGAATATTTAATACCGTTTCAAATAAGTTTCTTTGACCATCTTGGATAATTTGTCCAATTGAATGGAGATCTGTTGAAAAGTTCGCTGAGCAAGGAAAGATTCCCTTTTGATCCTTTCCTTCTGATTCGCCAAATAGTTGCTTCCACCACTCACCAAATGCATTCAGATTGGGTTCATAGTTTACAAGCAACTCATTGACCTTCCCTTTTCGATAAAAAATATTTCTTAATACAGCATATTGCATTGCCTGATTATTTTCTAAATCATCGACCAAATAATTTTCTCTAGCAAATCTTGCTCCTTGAAGAATTTTTTCTATATGCGCTCCACTAACAGCAATTGGAAGTAAACCAACCGGAGTAAGGACTGAAAAGCGTCCTCCGATACCATCTGGAATCACAAAGCTTTCATAGTTATTTTCGTCAGCTTCTTTTTTTAAAGCACCCTTACTTTGGTCGGTCGTTGCAAAAATTCTTTGATAGGCTTCTTCTTTTCCATACTTATCAATCATTTTTTCTTTTAAAATGCGAAAAGCGATCGCTGGCTCAGTTGTGGTGCCTGATTTAGAAATTACGTTAATCGAAAAGTCACGTTCGCCAATTACTTCGATTAGATCATTTAAGTAAGTTGAAGAGATATTATTTCCTGCAAAAAATATTTGAGGAAACCCTTGGCTTGGAGCAAGTAGATTGTAGAAAGAATGATTTAAAAAATCAATTGCTGCTTTGGCACCTAAATAGGAGCCACCAATGCCAATTACTACTAAAACATCGGAATTTTCTCGTATTTTTTGAGCGGTCTGATTTATTCGTTCTATTTCTGATTGAAGAAAATCTTTTGGCCAATCGACCCAATCTGTAAATTCTGCCCCGACTCCTTCTTTTTCTTTAAGATTATGCAAAGCAATTTTTGCAAATGGACTCAGGTTGTCCATTTCAGCTTTTTTAAAAAAATTTACAGCTTTTGAATAATCAAAATTGATTGCTTCCATCTAATAACCTCCTATACTTCGATTTTAGTATTAAATTCATTATCTTCAATTGATTTCATGGCTTGCTTAATCCACAGTGGCATTTTATCAGATATGGTCTTAAAACCAATATCTGGTAGATTGCGTCTTTTCTTTTTTCGATTTCTAACTGGAAATAAAGGCGTATTGGTTTTATCTAATGCTCTCATAGACAAAGAGATTTTTTTACTATATTCATCAATATCAATAACGACGACTTTAACGTGTTCGCCTACTTCAATAAAATCCTCAAGTTCTCCAACGTAACCATGTTTACATTCAGAAATATGGACGAGTCCTTGTTCATCATCAGAAAGTTTAACAAAAATGCCATAATTTTGGATGCCCGTTACTTCTCCTTCAATAATGTCTCCTATTTTAAACTTCATTGTCATCACACTTTTCCTAAAGCAACTATTTAGAAACGGTAATAGATTGAATCACAACATCTTCCAGCGGTTTATCTTGCGGACCCGTTGCAACATTTTGAATTGATAAAACATTATCCATTCCAGCCACCACTTGTCCGAATACAGTATGGCGTTGATCTAACCAAGGTGTCCCACCTTTTTCTTGATAGGCTTGAACCACTTCTTCTGGGTAACCTATTTCCTTTAATTGCTGTAACAAATCAGTAGGAACATTTGGAGCAGTAACGATGAAAAATTGACTGCCGTTAGTATTTGGCCCTGCATTAGCCATTGATAATGCGCCGTAAAAGTTGAAGAGGTTCATCGTAAATTCATCTTCAAAACTTCCACCCCATTTACTCTCTCCGCCCATTCCTGTTCCTGTAGGGTCTCCACCTTGTATCATAAAATCTTTGATTACGCGGTGAAAAATCACTCCATCATAATAACCCTCTTCAGCTAAAGTGATGAAGTTTTCGACCGTTTTAGGGGCTTGATCAGCAAATAAAGCTAATTCAATCTCCCCTTTATTAGTGTGCAAAACAACTTGACTTGTCAAGTCTTCTTTATTTAATTGCGGATAGTTATTCATATTATCGCTCCTTTTGTCTATTTTACTCTTTCATTTTAACTGAAAAAAAACAAAATTTATAGTTAAAGGAGCTTATTTTTGTTAAGATAGTTAGTGATATAAAATAAAAAGAAGGATAAGGATGCTATGAATTACCCATTAATTGCTGCTTTAACCGCTATCTTTTTTGCGCAAATCATTAAATATCCGATTGCATATTATTCAAAGCGAACACCTAAAATTGATATCATAACTTCCACTGGAGGGATGCCTTCCTCTCACTCGGCAGCTGTAGCTAGTTTGATTGCTAGCCTCATATTTGAGTATGGTTTTTCTTCAGCATATGTCGCAATTGCAACTGTTTTTGGCGTAATCATTATGTTCGATTCTATGGGTGTTCGTCGCCAAAGTGGAGAGCAAGGGATAGTGATTGACGCTCTCGTAAAACATTTATCTAGGTCGAAATATGCTCATCTAAAAATTGAACCCACTGCCGAAAAACAACAAAACCCCCATATTGATCCAGAAATCATCAGTAATTATCATGACCTTATCGTTACCAAATATCTCGGACACAAGCCGACGGAAGTATTTGCTGGTATTATTACAGGTGGTTTTGTCGCTGTGGTAATGCGGCTGGTTTTCCTACAGTTCTTTTATTAAAGGAGGACAGCTATGAAAGAGATTTATGATATTATTATCGTCGGTGCAGGACCGGTAGGTCTTTATACTGGCTTCTTCGCACAAATGCGAAATGCTAAAGTTAAAATTATTGAATCTTTAGATGAAGTCGGAGGCCAACCAAATCATCTGTACGGGGAAAAGAAAATTTTTGATATTCCTGCCTATCCTGCTATTAAGGGCAATGAATTGAGTCATAAACTACACGAGCAACTGAATCTTTTCCAAACAGACATTGCTCTCGGCGAGGAAGTACTCAACCTATCTTATAGTGCTCAAAACAGCTACACTATTCAAACTAATAAAAATATTTATCGCTCAAAAACTGTTATTATAGCTGCAGGTAACGGTGCCTTCCAGCCTCGCAAACTCGAAGTAGACCAATCCGATATGTACGAGAATTATTCTTTACATTATATCGTTAAAAACCCTGATTACTTTATTCAAAAAAAAGTGGCTGTCTGTGGCGGAGGAGATTCAGCCGTGGATTGGGCTTTAGCTCTGGAGCCACTTGCAAAAGAAGTCTATTTAATCCATCGGCGAGAGAGTTTTAGAGCATTGGAAAGCAATGTTTCTAAATTACTGGCTTCTACCGTCAAAGTTTATACCCCTCATAAAATTATCGACCTAGAAGGTTCCGATCACCAAATAAAAGCTGTGAAAATTCAGCAAGTTAAAACAAAACAAATGGAAGAAATTGCCATTGATCAATTGATCATCAACTATGGCTTTTCAAATTCTATTGGCCAAATTAAAAATTGGGGACTCAAACAGTCACGCAATCAAATTGAAGTTAATTCTTTAATGGAAACCAACCTACCTGGAGTTTTTGCGGTGGGAGATATTGCTGATTATCCTGGTAAAGTCCGAATTATTGCAGCAGGATTTGGTGAAGCGTTAATAGCTGTAAATCAAGCTTTACGTTATATTAATCCAAACTATCGGCCATCCCCGTTACATTCATCAAGTATATTTGAAGGAGAATTTAATGACTAAAGATTATATTCATTTAAAACATTTAAAATCAAGATCCTATGAATTGCTAGCCGAAAGAGGTGTTAGCATTGAAGAAATCGCTAAAATTGTATTTGATTTACAACACAGCTATGTTGAATCCTTAACAATGCAAGACTGCATTGATAATGTTCATGCTGTAATGCAAAAACGTGAAGTCCAAAACGCTATTATTACAGGAATTGAAATTGATATTGCTGCCGAAAAAGGCTTACTCTCTCCTTTACTTTGTGATCTATTAATGCGAGATGAGGGGTTATATGGAATCGACGAGATTTTAACTTTATCGATCGTTAATGTTTATGGATCAATTGGTCTCACAAACTTTGGCTATTTAGATAAGTTGAAGCCCGGTATCATCGGTAAATTGAACGATGAGAAATCGCACCGTTGCAATACTTTTATTGACGATATTGTGGGCGCCTTGGCGGCTGCTGCCGCCAGCCGAATTGCACATGCCCAACCACAAACAGATGAAATCTCCGTTCCTCCAAAAAAACCTCATCATTTCTAAAATAAAAAAGATTACCTCCTGAAAACGAGGTAATCTTTTTTTATATTTTCTTTTTAATAAATAGATGGATGATTCCTAGTAATAATTCATAACTAATGATAACTACTAACAATAAAACAAAAAAATAGGTGTCAGGCAAAACATTAATTATTGGATCTTTCAATGGATCAAACAACCATAATTCATTACGAAAAAAAAGTTGATGGAAGAGTATAAAAACTTTATCAAACGCAACGACTGCTAAGAACATCACTCCTAAGGGTAAAAGATAACAAAGGAAAAGATAGGGTTTAAAATAAAACACTCGTCTTCTTTGTTTTCTGATGCGAAACACATCAAATACAACTAAGAAGAACAGCAAAAAAGTAGCCATCAAGGTCAACTGAATTAAAAATTTAACTTCTGCAAAATGCTGAACTCCTCCAACTGAAGAAGCAAAATCTGGTAAATGAAACTGCCTGAGTAAGGGATGAATTAAATAATTAATAATCGCTTGATAATTCTGGTTCAGTTGCTCACTCGTCAAACCAACATTCTCATGAAGCTTAAAAAAATAATTAAAAATTCTATAGATCCATGGAGACAGTATAACTGTTAACGCTATCGCTCCTGTTAAAGAAGCAAGGCTAAATAAACAGGCCCTGATAAAATTTTTGATTTGTTGAGTCAAGTTGCGACTCCTCGCTTTCTAACTTAGACTAATTTGAACGTTTCTTTATGATAAAATCTTTTTTATGTTTAATCTTGTTCATAGGTTTTCCTACTTCTTTTGTTCCAACTTTTACACTTTTTTTATTATCTTTCGATTTATTTTCTAGCACGATCTCTTCGCTCCTTCTTCGAATAATTGGAGAAGGCGTTTTAGAACGATGACCCAAACTTGGAATTTTTCGATTCCCTCTTTTCGGATGAGTTCTACTTCGCTTTCTTTTGTTAGCTGCTCTTGGATAAATCGTTTTACTTTGAATATCATTTACTTTACCAGCCCGTAATCGATCCAAAAGTTGGGGATATTCAGCCAAAGAAGTATTTTTACCAATTACAAAATATTTAGCTCCAAAATTACAATATTCATTGATATAATCTTCTAAAGTTTCGATCCGCTGATCATAAGCAACTTTAGGTGTACCAATCTGATAAAACCCTCTCAGCCTTAATTGACCAAAAGCCCAATCACCCACAATATAATCGTACTTTGCAAAGAGATCCTGATACCGCGTATAAAAAGCATCATAATCAAATGCCTCCTGATAATTAATGATTAATTTATATTCTTGATCTTCAATCATTAAAGAGTGATCATTTAATAATTTTACATTCTTAATTATTTCTTCGTTTCCTTGATCTTTAGTAAGATCATCTAAAATTTGATCAAGTTGATGATTTATTTCTATTTCTTTTGATGAATCAGTCATAATTTACTCCTTCATTTAAGGGAAATTGTCCCTCAAAATAATCTTTTAAAATATGTCGCAAAAACTTAGGGAATATTATATTGGGTCGACTATACTTCATAATACTTGGGAAAAATGGTATATAAGCATAGTGGTCGAGACTAGCTAAATGATATATTTGGTTAGTGTTAATAGGTTTATCATTAATTAACCATTGTTTACTAGATTGATCATAAACAATCCCTTTAAAAATCATTTTACCGAAGAATTTACCTCTAAAACCATTCCCAAAAATGGGTTTATTTTCCAAAGCTATTTGTTGTTTTTCAATCTCTTCCAATAATTCTTCTAATTGCCAGCCCTTTAACTCAAGAGTCATTGCTCGTATTGAATGCGGAAGAGCTACATGTAATTGATTCATGCTAAGCAAACCCTTTGGCAAATCATTTAAAAAAAGACCTGTAGACATAAAAGCCAGCTGACAGCCCGTTTCTAATTGTATAGCTTTAAAAGCGTGCTGAACAAAAGAGTGTCTGCCTTTTATTTCAGAAGAATAAATGCTCACTGGAAGCTTAGCAAAGACATGTTTTTTTAGCAAACTTTCTCCAGTTTTTTGATAATGATCACTTGACAAATGGTTAATATTTGATTGTAAAGTTGTGTAGGATTGTGTCGAAGCATTCACTTCTCCTGTTTCTATATCAAAAATCACTTCTCCTAAGTACTCTCCAAAACGACCGCAGGCCGATAATAAACTTCTATACACCTTTTCTCCATTTTCAATTAGATGATGTGTATGACCGCCCAAAATCAAATTGATTTCCGGAAAATGTTGAGCAATGATACGGTCATTTTGATAGCCCAAATGCGAGAGTAAAATGATTTTAACAGGTTTTATGGATCTAGTACTTAAAAGCCTTAGCTGCTGAGATAATGTCCTAAAAATATCCAACGGCATATAACCATTATATTTATAGGTATAATAAGGTGCAGTTAATCCTAAAAAAGCAATCTGACCAAATGGAAAATCAAAAATTTGATTCTCAACGGCATAAGCAGCCAATCTATTCGTTGTACGATCAATTAAATTCGCACAAACTACAGAAAAATGTGCTTTAGAATAGATTTTATTCAATTGCATTTTCGAAAGATTAAGCCCTTCATTATTCCCGATAGTAACCACATCATAATTGGCCTTATTAAACAAATCAACTATTACTGAGCCTTGGCTTGCTTCAATAAGCGGGTGAACCGTATCAATTGCATCACCTACATCACAAACCAAACAAAAATCACCTCTGCGCTCAATGTCTGATCGTCTCTTTTGGATAGACTCAGCTAGAACATCCCATTTTTCAAGATGACCATGTAAGTCATTGGTATGCAGAATATGTAACTTCACTACCTATCCTCCTGCAATGATTCCTTTTTGGCGTCTTAAAACAAAAACCTCCTATTTCCAAGAAAAGGAGGATTATTCGTTAAATCATTTGAAAATTCCCAATAGAATATACATTAAGATCATAAAGATTACTCCGAAAATGAGGTAAGTCATCCATTCTTTTTTTAAGCGAGGGATTGGTTTTGCAATTACATAACCCACCGCTAAACCAAGCATGATAATGATAACAAGTACCGAAAAGATTGATGGAGCTAGAATATAACTTAACAAGTATAGTATGGGGAAAATTACTGCCACTGAAATCAGAGGAAGACCTAAGTAAAAAAGATCGTCATCCATTTGATACGTTTGAAATTCTAAAGGTCGGTTAAAATGAGCTAAACGGATTGAAACTGCTGTTAGATAAATTGCGATAGTCACAATACCAAGAATCCCTCCTCGAGTGGTTGTTAATAAAAGCCCTACCGGTATCATTCCAAACGAGAGAAAATCTGCTAAAACTTCAAATTCTGTAGAAAAAGCGAGTTGTGCATCAGTTTGGTCAAACTGTTCTGAAATATCTACTGAATATTCATTGAGAATGGCTGCTATCATCATAGATATCAAACCATATTCAACCGCTCCTATATAGGCAAACCCTAACCCTACTATTGAAAAAACTAACTGAACTAAAATTACCAAGTTAGACTGATGTAGATCTCCTAACATAAGCCTTCCTCCTCACATGAAATATTTGTCAATTCCTATTTTACCGATAATCTTCTTAATATAGCAAGTATTAATAGAAAAACTTTTTGAAAAATTGCAAGTGTTTCTAAAATTAGTTATACTACTGATAATTAATTGACCATAAATGGGGGAAATAATGATGCAATGGAAAATAGTGACTGATTCAGGAGCAAGTATCCGTTCAATCAAACATATCAATGATCAAGTTGATTTTGAAGTGGTCCCTTTACTTATAAACATAGACGAACACACTTATCAAGATAACGATCAACTCAGTACTGAAACACTTGTGACAGAAATGGAAAATGCTAAAAACACAGGCACTGCTTGCCCAAGTCCAGAGACCTATGCACAGACATTTGAATCAAATGACAATGTTCTTTGTTTCACCTTATCATCCGGTGTCTCAGGTTCATATAATGCTGCCTGCCTTGGGAAAGAATTAGCCTTAGAAAAAAACCCAAACGCCAATATCTATATTTTAAATAGCCGTTCTGCCGGAGCCGAAATTGATCTACTCATCTCTCTTGCAGCTCAAATTATTAAAGAAAAATTGGATTTTGAAGCAGTTGTGCAGGCTCTTGAAAAAGAACATCTTAAGACTAATGTATCTTTTGTATTGGAATCTGTAGACAATCTTGTGAAAAATGGACGTGTGTCAAAAATTGTAGGAAATATGATCGGACTACTCAATATTCGTTTAATAGGCAAACGAAGTCCTGAAGGCACCATCGAACTTGCCCAAAAAGCTCGAGGACACCACCAAGCTATGAAAAAACTTTGGGCTGAAATTAAAAGCAAGGGATATAATGGTGGAAAGTTAATTATTAATCATGTCCTTAATCCAAAAGCCAGTCAGGAACTTCAAAAGATGATACTTGATCAATTTCCTCAAGCAGACATCGAAATTCTAGCTGCTTCTGGCTTATGTAGTTTTTACGCCCAAAGAAAAGGTCTGATCATAGGCTATCAAACGAGGTAACCCCATCTTTACCCAAATCAATTCTTCAATAAAATATGATAAAAAACACTGCTTTCACTTTTGAACTATGCAGTGTTTTATTTTTGTCTTTTAAATTATTTATGATTATTCTGCATTGTTTGAGATGAATTCTATAATTTGAGAAACGATCATTCTCACTTGATCATCATGTCCTGAAAGAATTTCATGTTCGCTTGATGGAACCAATATATTAAATGAAAAGGGAAGACGATTATAAAAATGATATATTCCTTCTTTTTTTACAACCTGATCCCTTTCAGCTCGAAAAATTAAGCTAGGACAAGATATTTTTTTGATTTCACTTTCAGCATGAATCTTCTGTAAGGTATCTAAGGCAGCATTTAACCAATTATAAGAACCTGATCGTGTCGGATAGCGATGAAGGTTCCGATTTAAATCAAAAAAGAATCTTCCCCTCACCTCAGAATTAGAAAGATGGTTCGGCATTTGGAAAGTTAAATAATTATCCTTTTTAAGATTTGATTCTGCTGGAAGATACTTCTTACCTTGACCAATTTTTTGCATCATTCTCGAAATAATATGCGCAAATTCCATTGGCAAGCCGCTAGAATGAATCGCTAGCATTGGCGCAGATAAAATTAACCCATTAATTATTTGAGGATAGGTTTGAGTTAAGCGAGTCGCTACCGCCCCACCCATCGAATGTCCAAATAAAAATAAAGGCCTCTCAGACCCACCCATATTTTTCGCAAGACCTACTACTAATTCTAAATCTTCTATATATGGTTGAAAAGATAAACAGTCGATTTGTGTTTGATTGGGAGCGAGTTTAGATTCACCGTGCCCTCTTGCATCGTAAACAATAGCTTGTATCCCTGCTTGCAATAAATAATAAATAAGTTCTAGATACTTCTCTTTATATTCATTAAACCCATGCACAATAACACAAGTAGCTACCGCATTCTCTAAAGCATAAAAGTCATAAGCTAGAGAATAAGGTCCCGTATGAATCTTGCCACTTTGTCTTCTCCTCTCTAAGAAAGGCATTAATTTCTTTTGCCAATCACTAGCAAATTGTTTCTCTTCAAGCCAATCGATAGACGTGTTTAATTCTAATCGCTCAAGCAAACGCTCTGCATGACTAATTTTAGGTAATGGGTGACGAAATGCACGATGTAATTTGTATCCAATTGAAAGCCCCATTAATGGAACACCTAATTTTAAGAACTTTCCCATTTTCATTTTTTTCCCTCCAAAATTAATAATTATGATTATCAAAATTTAAGACTACCGCTATACGTACATAAGACGAATCGTCAAGATGGAAATCACTTGCTGAGGCTCTCGCTGAAAGTATGAGGGATTTTAAATGAGGCAATTCTTCTGTTTGACCAAAAAAAGCGTTGGCTAAATACTTAGCAAACACAGCTTCTTTTTTGGACCAAGTGTCTATATGAATATCATCTGCTGAGATAAAAACCTCATATAAATTTTCTCCAATTCGGTATTCGCTATCTGCTATATCAGGAAATCGTTGGCGAAAATTCAAACCTTCAAATGTTTTAGAATCTAGATAAGCATAATTGGTTATTTCATCAAGCCGTAAATGATTCCCTTTTGTTAAATTGGAGGCTATTTGAAGTGGGGCTTGAGTAAAATAATTTCTATTCGCTTCTTCAATAAAGGCACGGTTCAACTCTTTCAAATCTAATTGTTGATTAAAAAGGTCAGCCCGTTTTTGACCTAATATAAAATGAGGATGATTTAATACTAACGGATGATATTGAATGGGTTCTTTATTTCCTGGAAATGACTGAGTATAATTTGCCAGCTTAGCATATTCCTCTTTTGGTTGAGTTTGAAAACCGATAAGCTTTTGCGACAGTTCACTTAATTGCTGGTAAATCGATAAATTCTTTTGAGAAAACGCTTGGTCAATAACTTCCTCATGATAGTAATAGACACTTGACAGACTAATTACAATGAATAGTAACTTTATATAAAAAGAAATAGGAAAATTCTTCTTCACACGGCTCGCCTAACTTTCTTTTTCAAAATCTGGGTTGCGTATTAATAGCGGATCTACTATATGATAACCTTGTTCACGATAACCATCCACCATTCTAGAAATAGCAGCGTTTGTCCAAGGACGGTCATGCATTAAAATATTTGCGCCTGCTCTTAAATAATCATTATTTAAAGAAATTTCCAACAGTGCATCACCATCAAGATAATCTTCCATCCAGTCATACCCAAAATTCCAAGTCATTAACTGCATCTCTAGGTCTTGACAAATCCGATAAGTATCCATGTTAAATAAACCAAAAGGAGGTCTGAACCATCTAGGTTTTTCACCCGTTATTTCCTCTACCAAATCACTCGTTTGTTTAATTTCTTGATACTGCTGATCATAGGTCATTTCTTTAAGATTAGGATGATGTTGCGTATGGTTGCCTATCTCAAAGCCCATATCATATATTTGCTTTGTGATTTGTCGACCTCTTTCTTCAGTAAGGTACATACCATTTACAAGAAAAATTGCATTAACATCCTTAACTTTCAATTGTTGTGCGATCTCTAAAGCATAAGAGTCTGGTCTTTGCGGTGCATCATCGAAGGTAAATAAAAGAACTTTATGATCACCAGTTTCATATAGCGGGAAAATCTCGGAAGATATATCTGGATTTTCTTGCATGTAGTAGGCATAGCCCTCTTCATCAACTTGAGCATAGGCAGAATAATCCGTCCAAGCTTGGCGTGTTCCATCATTTTTTAAGGGCTGAGACTCCACTTGACCTCTTTCTAGGCTCGTCTCTTGAATTTCTGGCTCATTTGACGCTAAAACACTTGTTTTTTCAGTTTGTTCTGTAGAGGCCTTCTGACAAGCCGAAAGACTGAAAAGTAAGAGTAATAGAATTGGAATTTTCATGAGTATTTTCCTTTCCCTATGCATTTTGACATTTAAAGTGTATCACAGAAAGAATGAAAGTTAAAACCAACTTATCCGGTTGTTATTGAAATATTTCCAAATAAAAAGACCTCTGATCATAGAGGTCAAATAACTATTCATATCGCGTTAATTTTTGTAATAAACGTTTCATTTCAAGCACTTCTTCTTCAGTAAACTCAGCAAACACTTCTAAAAGATGTTTACGATGTTCTGGATAAATTTTATCCATTAATGCGATTCCCTCTGCTGTAATCTCAGCAAAAGTAACTCGGCGGTCATTTAAATCTGGCTTACGTTCTACATATCCTTTATTACACAACTTATCAACAACATAAGTTGTTGAAGAGGATGCAATTAAAATCCGATTCCCTATTTGTTGAATAGGCTGAGGACCACGATTATATAGCAACTCTAATACTGCAAATTCAGTCACATTCATATCAGAGTGATTGGCATCTTTCTTGACCAATTTCTCAAAATAGCCATGAGCCCTCATCAAACCAATATATGTTTTTAAAACTTCTGTGTCTCGATCCAACATCTACTCTCACCTTCTTGTCTTAAAATTTTCCATATCTCGAAAGTGAAATAATTATAGCTTATCTTTCAGATATAGTCAACTAGATCGCCTTGGAATTTTTACAATAAATTTACACTTTTTTGATTGTAATTCTTTTGTCAATGATTATACTAATCTAGAACCAATAAAAAGGAGGCTTCCACCATGTTATTTCATCAAAAAGAAGTTATTATTCGACAAGCTCAAATCACCGATGCTCAGTCAATCCAAAGCATTTACCGTCCCTATATTTTGAATACCAATTTCAATCTAGAATCGGAAGTCCCCACACTTGAAGCGACCGCTAAAAAGATTGAAAATCTCTCAAAAAAATATCCATTTATTGTGGCTGAATATAAGGATACTGTAATTGGATTTGCATATTTAAGCGAATTTTATGAACCTTTTCTATCTCATACAGGTCTGCTTTCAATATATACTGCTGAAAATTGCCCAGTTAAGGGCGTTGGTCATGAACTTTATACAGTGATTGAATTTTTACTTTCTCAAACAAGCACTGAATATATTATTTCAACAATTGTCGCAGACAATCATCGCTCTTTACGCTTTCATGAAAAAGAAGGTTTTGAGACAATGTTGACTTTCCCAAAACTGGCTCAAAAAGCTGGAAAATTAATCGATGTAATTTGGATGCGCAAAGCGATCAAAGCTGCTTCTCCAATTATTCAATATCAACCCCTTCAATTAGATTTTGAAAGAGATAATTTGATCACTGAATAACTCAAGTATCTTTGTAAAAGATTAGCAGGTCTACCTATCAGGTATCAAAATCTACTTGTTGTAGACCTGTGTTTATTTCTATTCAGGATAGATAAAAGTCAAATCAGTTACTTGTGCAAGACTTTTCACATACTTTTTAGCTTGATATTTTGCCATTGGTAAATTTTGGTCTAAATAATTCCCACAATCTCTTGGTGTTGCTCCCGGTATTTCCCCTTCATACTCAGCAGTAAATTGGAATGTTTCTTTAATTAAATTTAAAACTTCTTGGCCTTTTAAGGCATCAGTTAAAATCAAATAAAAACCTGTGCGACAACCCATGGGACCAAAATAGATTACTTCATCTTTGTACTTATCATGATTGCGTAAATAGGTAGCTGCAAGATGTTCGATGGTATGAATTTCGGCCGTATTCATTACGGGTTCAGCGTTAGGAGCTGTAAATCGTAAATCATAGGTATGAAGTTGTCGTCCACCGACTTTATCTGTCCGTGATAAATATATCCCTGGTTTTAAAATTAAGTGATTGATTGTAAAGCTTGGTATTTTTTCCAATAAGATTCCTCCTCCATTGTACCTTCAATTTAACGAAAGTTGGCTGACATGTCAATTTGTTTATCGGAATAAAAAATAAATAAAAATAAGATGTATACATAGTCTTAGAATGTGGTGGGTCATATTGAGAGTTAAACCACTTGACAAACGATCTCTATATAAGCTGATCGATAAAAAGATCAGCAATACAGAAATTAAAATGTCGATGATAAGCGCAGTTATCCATAAATTTGCTATGGATAAGATAAAAAGCAAATCGATAATGGTGAGCGTTACTTTTGAAATTGCTAGCTTCTTTCTCAACCCTACAACACCGGTAGCAAACATTATGAGGCCATAAACAGATATTACAATATTCATCTAAAATTTCCTTTAAGATAAGGCTTTTAAGAATATTATATCATTTAGTAAGGCATAAACCTAAGTGCTTTCCACATTTACTCATTTGCTTTTAAAGCAGTCTTCACCTGCCAACCGTATAAAGGATGATGGGCTATTTCGATAGCCCCGACTTCTTGAGTATCTAAATAGGTAATTCCTCTCTTTTTTAGCTTATACAAGGTTTCTGGATGGGGATGTTGGTAGCGGTTGTTCTTTCCTGAAGATATAAAGGTTAGTTCTGGTTTTAATTGATCAAGCAATCGGTCACTAGTAGAAGTTTTACTGCCGTGATGACCAATTTTTAAGAAGTCTATCTTTCGATTATCAAAAGTCTTTAAGAAAGCTTCTTCTAATTCGAGCGGTAGGTCCGCCATATTGACCATTTTTCTATTTTGAATCGTGAGAATACTTATTAATGAGGATGCATTACTCTTATCCTCATTATAAGGTTCCGGCATATTTAGGCTCAATAATTCAATGTCCCCTTCTTTTATTTTTATATTTTTACCTGGTTGGATGACATGATGATGTATATTTTTAGAGAATTTATGATTTATTTTTCGCCAAATTTCAGACTTTTGAGTAATGACTGAATAGTAAAGGTGTTTAATTGGCATTTCTTGCTCAAGGGCAGATAGATTTCCTAAATGATCAATATCTGGGTGGGTGATAATAACCCCTTCTAAACATGTAATACCTTGGGCTTTAAGAGCTGGTATTAAATTTTTATAGGCATATTCCGGATCTATTTGTACTGTGTTTTGAGAATTAACGACCTTACCTCCTGTATCAATCAACCACGCTTTTTTAGAAAAAGCTTTCTTATATAGTAAAGCATCTCCTTGCCCAACATCTAAAATAATGATTCGATCTCTAAGATCAAGATAGGGATAAATTACAATAACTAGTAAGTACCCCAAAAGTAATAGCTTCCACGCTCTATTAGGTTTACTTTTTAAAAAATAGAACCAAACGATTCCTAAAACAAAAAGAAATACAAGCAGCATAAAACCACCACTACCAAGCACTAGAACTCCTGACTTCACCCATTTGTGAATCGAAAACGTTTCCCAAACAAGTTCAAAGATGTTTGATAACCACTGAATTAGTTGTAAAAGCTTTGGGGCCAACTGACTGAGAAGAAGTAAAGTTGAAAAACCAAACATAGCCGGCATGATCCAGGCTTCAAATAAAGGTGTAAAGATTAAAACGATTCCTACTTGTAAAAAATTAATTTCAAATGAACTCGATAATAGTAAGGGCCAGGAAAAAAGAAAACAGAATAAAGTTACTTCCATTTTTTGCTGCCAATGAATTGGAAAATGAGTTTTATTTGTCCCTTGATAGAAATAAATAAGGTAAGACATTAGAAAGGACAATATATATGCCAAACTGTGAATGAAATATGGGTTGATGACCAATAGTAAAATATAAACGATCGACAAGCAGTCTAACGGTGAAAAAGGCCAATGAAATCTTCTTCTTAAAAAATTGAACCCGTTTACTAGTAGCGAGCGCAGAGCCCCAATTGGCCAATCGACTAACCAAGCAAACAGAATAAGGACTGTAAAAACAATCACTTTACTTTTTGAAGGCGAAATTCCTATTCGCAATAAGATATAGGTTAAAACATTTCGGATATAGTTTACATGAAAACCTGAAATAGAAAAGAAATGTAAGATGCCTAATGTCATAAAAGCTGGTTTATAGTCTCGATAGGTAGTCGAATTTAAGTTATAGAGTAATTTATTATGAATACTGACTAAAGGGATTTGCGCACATCTTCTAAAATAGTGCGTCAATCTTGCTCTCAAATTAATGAGTTGGATAAGAAAAAAATTGGACTGGTTCGATTGACTGACTTTAACCCCCTCTATTTGATCTATTTCCAACTCCCAAGCTATTCCTTTTCTCTTTAAGTAACTTTGATAATCAAAAAGATCGAAATTCCGGTTGGCTTCAATCCTTTTTATTTTCCCCTTAATCGCTAAAACATAAGAAGAAGCAGTTAAATCAGGTAGATCTTGTTGAATATCTTTCTTATTCCAATAGTTCACTATCACTGGAATGATCTCTTCATTTTCCGAAAATAACCCTCCCTCTCCATAAAAAATGTCTTCATTTTGCTGAATATGATTAGGGTTGATGACTAACTCACTTTTAATCTGCTCGCCTTCTTCAAACATGAGAATTTGACTTTGCCATTGGTTTTCTAAGCTTCTATAATTCAAGAACACTAATAATAGAATACCTATGACTAAAGCCATTAACTCCCTATTCCGACAAACCCATATACGATAAACTCCCAAAGCAAATAAAATAATAAGCGGAAAAATGGGTTGTATTATAAAAAGCATAAAAAAACTGACAACGATCGCTATTAAAGTCCAATGGTATTGACTATTTTGAAATACGTTTATCATCATGGTCCTACCGTAATATAATCTTTTAACCCTTCAAATGTTTTAGGTCCAATACCTGATACTTCTAACAGGCCTTCACAAGAAGTAAAAGAGCCATGATCTTGCCGATACTGAATAATTCTTTGGGCTTTGGCGGGGCCAATTTGTGGTAATGTCTCTAATTCTGACTGATCAGCTGAATTAATATTGATAAGTGGTTCGGCCTCATTTTGTTCATCTAAACTAGCAAAGTCATTATTTGTAGCTAAAGTTCTCTGAGCTCGTTCTTCTTGATCAGAGCTCATTACAGCTTGCCAGTCAGATTCTGTATAAACATGAATCATCATCTGATCTTCTAAAAGCAAGGCCAGATTCAAGCTGTTTTGTTCTGCATCATCATCAAAACCTCCAGCCTTTTCAATCAAATCAATCAAACGAGAACCTATTTGTAATTGATAGACTCCAGGCCTTTTCACCGCTCCTTTAATATCTACATACAGGTCATTCGTAATAGTTGTCACTAATTCTTGACTAGTGGTAACTTCTATATCGATTACTTCTTCTACTAATTGATTGGAATTAACTTTGACTTCTTTATTCAAGTAACTTATGATCAAAAAAACCAAAATTCCCACTAATAAAAGCAAGATCCCTTGTTTTTTTATAATCCTTTCATAAAATGTCGATGAAGTATCTCCTTCAAAATAGGATTTCATAGCCTGCCTCCTTATTAAACTACCCAATAAATACAAGGAAAAATGTATAAAAGCGCTAAAAAACCTTTATTGTTCTTGAACAATAAAGGTTTTAAAACTATTTTAACTATTATTTGTTTTGCATTTTTGCAAAAAGAGCTTGAGCTACATTTGGAGGCACCATTTGAGAAATATCGCCGCCAAAATGTGCGATTTCTTTAATTAAACTTGAGCTTAGATAACGATATTTTTCATTCGCCAATAGAAGAATCGTTTCTAGACCTGCTAATTGAGTTCGGTTAACCATTGCAATATTTGCTTCATATTCAAAATCTTGTGCTGAACGGACTCCACGTATCAACGATGTTGCTTTCGTTTTTTGATAATACTTAGCAATCAAACCATCTTTTAAATAATCGATTCTAAGATTATCAAAACCTTGCGTCACTTCTTCTATTAAATCTTTACGTTCTTCTACAGTAAAGACTGTCTTTTTAGTTGTGTTTACGGCGATTAATACAATAACTTCATCAAACAACTTCGTAGATCTTTCAATTAGATCCAGGTGACCATATGTAAGTGGATCAAACGAACCAGCAAAAATACCAATCTTATTAACCATCACCTTTACACCTTCCCTTGAAATTCATAAATCTGAACGACTGTGATACCATATTTTTTATGTTTTAGTTGTACGAATCCAGGAATCTCATTTAAAACATGCTTTTCATCTGCTTCACACACCACTAAGCAGTGTAAATTTAATAATTCATTCTTAATCAACCAATTCAAATCTTGTTCGACTTGGCTTTCAGCATAAGGTGGATCCAGAAAGACAAGATCAAAACGTTGCTTACTTTGCATGGCCCAATCAGACAACTTTGAACGATTATTTCCACCCAAAAGGGTGAACTTATCCTCTTCCCTAGTCATTTTTAAATTTTCTTTGATGGTAGATAGGGCTCGACGATCTTTTTCACATAACACCGCACCAGCCATCCCCCTAGAAACTGATTCAATCGCTAAAGCACCTGAACCAGCATAAAAATCCAAGCAGAATCCATTTATTGGTAAAGCTGTGGCTAAAAGATTAAACATCGATTCTTTGATTTTATCAGTTGTTGGTCGTGTATTCTTACCCGGAACAGCCTTTAGCGGTCTTGACCGATAGTTACCTGCTATGACTCGCATCTATCCACCTACTTCTTCTCTTTTGCTTCTTTAGGATCGATTTCATGAGCAAGATCTTTAAAGAACTCATCAAATGATACTTCTTCTTCTTCTTTGTCTGGCTTAAGATCTGGATCGATACGATCAGCTATTGCATCTTTAAAGGTCATGTCAATATCATCTCGATAAGACAATTCTACTTCACGAACGAAATTCAGCTTTCGTAAGGAAGAGAGCGTCTCATCCAATTGAGAATCGTTAACATACATTATTGCATATTTTAAGCGTTCACTAATATGATGAACACTGCCATATTTTCTTAATTGTTTCCATTGTTTAAGCGTATATAACCAAACAATGATTGATTTTCGTTTCACTGGTTCAAATGTCATTGAAGTCCACCTTTCATTTTGGAAGTCTCAAAACTTCTTTTTTCTTGCATTCGAGCTTCCTCACTCACAAATTTTTGAATAATCCCTATCATTAATAAATTAACCATCATACTCGTCCCACCATAAGATACAAAAGGAAGAGTGACTCCTGTCAATGGAATTAAACTCGTTAACCCCCCTATATTTACAAATGTCTGCACAAATAATAGGATGGCGAAACCTGTAATACAAATACGGTGAAAAAGCTTGGTCATTCGACTCGCTAGTTGTAATAAATAGAAGCCCAATCCAAGTAATAAAATGATTACAACTGATGCACCCAACAAACCTGTTTCTTCAGCTATGACTGATAAAATAAAGTCTGTATGAGCAGCTGGTAGCATTTCTTTAACAACTCCTTGGCCTAATCCCACACCCAATAATCCTCCATTTGCAATCGCTTTATAGGATTGAATAACCTGGTACCCAATCCCATGCTGATAGTTAAAGGGGTTGATAAAAGAGCCTAGCCGCTCAAAAATGTGTCTACCCGAATCAATCAAGTCATCTGCAAAATATTTTGAAAAAAGATAGAGGGCGACGGCAAACAGTATAAAGCCCATTAAAGAAATGATATTTTTTTTCTTATCGAAATAGAACATCATAAATAGAGAATAAGCACAAAAGATAATGAGTGCTGTTGTTCCGATGTCTGGCTGTTTAAAAATAAGGGCTCCAGATATGACCATTAAAACAAAGGGAAGGATTACATACCAAAAAGAAGATTTTTCTAAGGCTATAAGATAGGTTCTTCTAAAATGGATAATTAAGCGGCTACAGGTGATTACCATAGCGACTTTAAATAACTCTGAAGGTTGAAAATTAAAACCAGCAAGATTGATCCAAGAGGAAGCTCCTCCTCCTTCTTGTCCGAAAAAAGTAGCATAAAAAATTAACACCATCGTCAAAAAATTTAAAGAGTTAATTAAAAAAATATTAGTAAACCATCCATTCGGAATTATTCTTATGAACAGAACCAGACAAAAACCAAGCAAGATTGAAATACCTTGTTTTTTTAGCATACCCAAAGGATCTTGGGACATTGTCGAAGAAAAAACAGCCAGTAAAGATACGAGTAGAAGTGCAAAAACAATTATCATTAAAATTTTATCGCCTTTACTATATAATTGAAAATTATTTTTGATAGAACTTATGAAGCTCCCCCTTTTTTTCGTTCCCGGTTCTGATTCATCTTGGAAAGGAGCTAAATGATAAACTTTATTTTCCATAAATATTCCTCTCTTATTCGCTAAAAACATTATAGCATAAAGGGCGCTCACTGGGTATTTATCAAAAAGCACTTATGCATAGGTGATTACAGCCAAAATTAAAAAATCACTTACTTTTCTTCTGCCTAAGGCTTTGAAAGTAAGTGAAAACTATAAGATTTGTTTGAGAAAAGGCTTATGTCCTTATTGAAACTAGTCTTTATGCTGAGAAGCGTTCTGCAACTTTATCCCAATTAATAATTGACCAGAAAGCTTTAACATAATCTGGACGTCTGTTTTGATAATTTAAGTAATAAGCATGTTCCCAAACATCCAAGCCAAGTAATGGTGTTAAACCATCTGTTAAAGGATTATCTTGGTTAGGTGTGCCTAAAACTTTAAGTTTGCCACCCTCTTTTACTAACCAGCCCCATCCAGATCCGAACTGACCCGTTGCTACTTTTGTGAAATCTTCCTGGAATTTTTCGAATGAACCAAAATCTTCTTCAATCTTTTTAGCTAGATCACCAGAAGGCTTATTTTCTTCTTTTGGTGCTTGAAGTGATTCCCAGAACAATGAGTGATTATAGTGGCCTCCACCATTATTACGTACAGCTGTTTGAATATTTTCAGGAAGCGATTTTAAATGCTTAATTATTTCTTCAATCGATTGCTCAGCATACTCTGTTCCTTCAATCGCAGCGTTTAGTTTATCAACATATCCCTTGTGGTGCTTCGTATGATGAATCTCCATTGTTTTCTGATCAATGGCTGGTTCTAAATGGTCATATGCATACGGTAAATCTGGTAATTCAAACGTCATATTTATTCCCCCTAATTTCATTGTTAATTACATCTTATCACGGGGAAAATAGTAGACAAAGAAATATGCTTACCCGTTATTTCACAAACTATACTATTCGTTTTATTTTTTATTTTTTTTCGCTTTTTCACGAGTTGATTTGTCTAGTATGCGTTTACGTAGTCGGATTGACATTGGTGTTATTTCACAATATTCATCATCCGCCATAAATTGAATAGCTTCTTCTAAAGTCATTTTCTTAGTTGATTTAATGACAGCCGTTTGATCTTTGTTTGCAGAACGCACGTTTGTCAATTGCTTAGCCTTTGTGATATTAACTGTTAAGTCATTTTCACGATTATGTTCGCCTACAATCATTCCTTGATAGACTTCAGTTCCAGGCTCTACAAAAATACTTCCACGATCTTCTAGATTCATAATGGAGTATGTTGTCGCTTGACCACTGTCAATCGATACTAACGTTCCGTTACGTCTTTGACCTAATTCAACATTGATTACGGGACGGTATTCATCATAGGTATGGTTCATGATTCCATAACCCCTCGTTAAGGACATAAATTCAGTTGAAAAACCAATTAAACCACGTGCTGGTACAGAGAAGACTAAACGAATTTGTCCATTACCAGAGTGTACCATGTCAGCCATCTCACCACGACGATTACTAATTGCTTCAATGATGCCACCCATATATTCTTCAGGGGTATCAATTTGTAAACGCTCAAATGGTTCTGATTTGACGCCATCAATTTCTCTAATAATAACTTGTGGTCGAGATACTTGGAATTCATAGCCTTGACGACGCATATTCTCAATTAAGATCGATAAATGTAACTCCCCACGTCCAGCCACCTTGAAAGTGTCTGGCGAGTCTGTTGACGTAACATTTAAAGAAACGTCTGTATGCAATTCTTGCATCAAGCGGTCTTCCAAATTACGGGCCGTCACGTATTTTCCTTCACGACCAGCGAATGGAGAATTATTTGTTAAGAAATTCATTTCTAGCGTAGGCTCATCGATATGAAGTAAAGGCATGGCCTCCGGATTATCAACTGAAGCAATGGTTTCTCCCACATAAATATCATCCATACCAGAAATTGCAATTAAGTCGCCCGCCATTGCTTCTTTAATTTCAATTCGGTCTAAACCAAGGAAACCATATAATTTTGTAACCCGGAAATTCTTCTTAGAGCCATCAATCTTAATAACTGTTACTGCATCACCAACTTTAATCTTGCCACGGAAAACACGACCAATTCCAATTCTACCGACAAAGTCATTGTAATCTAGCATGGTTACTTGACATTGCAAAGGTTCATCTGAATTATCAATTGGTGCAGGAATATGTTCAATTACTGATTCAAAAATTGGATCCATGGTGTTTTCTTGGTCTTGCAAATCACTCGAAAGCGAAGAAGTTCCATTAATAGCTGAAGCATAGACAACTGGGAACTCTAATTGATCATCATCTGCGCCTAACTCAATCAATAGGTTAAGCACTTCATCAACAACCACCTCCGGACGAGCCGATGGCTTATCAATTTTATTAACAACCACTAAAGGAGTCTTACCTTCTTCTAAGGCTTTCTTCAACACAAAGCGTGTTTGAGGCATGGTGCCTTCATAAGCATCTACTACCAAGATAACGCCATCAACCATTTTCATAATTCGTTCTACTTCACCACCGAAGTCTGCGTGTCCAGGCGTATCCATGATATTGATCCGTGTTCCTTTATAATTAACTGCAGTATTTTTGGCTAAAATAGTGATACCACGTTCACGTTCTATATCATTTCGATCCATAGCTCGGTCATCGATTTGAGCCCTTGCATCTAAAGTATCTGATTGCTTAAGCAATTCATTCACCAAGGTTGTTTTACCATGGTCGACGTGGGCAATAATTGCAATATTTCTTATATCATTTCTTATTTTCATTAAATTCTCCTAATTTTATTTCAAATTGATTATCTGTAATACTTCCTCATAAACTGCAGCGTTGCAAAAGATACCGGGATTAGCTGTTAAAAGATTTAGAGCTTTTCCATCAGGTTGACTATATTTAAATCCTAAAGATTCTAAAATAGCCACCCCCGCTGCAAAATCCCACGGCATCAGTCTACTTGCTAAATATAAAGCTGATTCCCCTCTAATAACGGAAATCATTTCATAAGCCGCACAGCCATAAGACCTAGATCCTAAGGAAGCACCTAACAAGGCTTGACTATTGAATTGGTTTCCAACTAAAATGTGGGCGTTTGTCACCATCAGTGATTCCGCTAGGGAATTAATCTTTAATGGTTGCAGAGGACGATCATTTAAATAGGCACCTTGTCCTACGATCCCATAATAAAGATCTGTTTGCATCACATCATAGATGTAACCCGCTAATGGCTGGCCATCTGCATAAATGCCAATCATGATGCCGAAGAAACGGCCTTGCTTAACAAAGTTTAAAGTGCCGTCAATAGGATCAATAATCCATATAACTCCTCGAGTATCTTCGATGGAGTGACCCTTTCCTTCTTCGCCTAACACCCGATGATCCGGATAGTGAGTATTAATTTGTTGGGTTAAATACGCTTCAACTTCTTTATCCATCCGTGTAACTAAATCACTAGCGTTGGTTTTTTCTTCAACCATTAAATTGGTATTCAACGAAGCGATCAATGAGTCCCCAGCTGTTTTTAACCAAGATATAACACGCTGATGTAACTGAAAATCCATATTAACCTCCTAAGGCATTTTTAAAGTTTGAGATTCTTTCAATGTTTTAGCTTTTTGCATACATCGATAGATAGAGTATCCCGAAACAGTTTGAAATTCACGATCAATTTGTTTTTCTTCACTTATCGAATTGACAATTTCTTTAAATGCTCGATACTTATCTTTAATCCGTTCTACTTTAATTCCTGTTTCATAGGCGGATTCAACAGCTGCTAAAAATTCAACAACAATCGCAATTTCTTGACTCGACCAATCTTCATTCAATGGATAGGAATAATTAGACATCTTATTGCACCTCCAACAAATTCATTTCGGTTATAACTAATATAACGCATTTGTCCATAAATTAAAAAGTATTTCGAATATAAAACGTTTTCTAAAAAACTAGAAGCTATCTTCCATCAAAAAAGCTGACCCAAGTTGGCATATAAAAATATTTAAAGTCAAAAAAAAGACCTTAAAAAATAGTGAAGATCTACTTTTCTAGTGAAAGGAATGAGATCGTTGACTCCAATAGTTCTTTAAAATTTTGCTTAGGGTAAATTAAATGCGACTGCTGATTAAAATGCTCAAGAACTTCGATAGGTGTTCGTCATTTGTCCTTATCATCATTAGTATTGCCAATCATTATTTGATAGATTCTTTCTAAATGATCCTGCTGGTTTATTACGAAGAAATTTGTCCTGATGCAGAACTAGCTCTAAATTTATCCATTAACCTTTGAATGCTACTTATTTGATATGTTTAATCATTCTTTAAATAAGGTTAAACAATTATATACATGCCATATTTTGATTCAGCTGAAGCGGATGAAATCCGACAGAGATATTGACAACATTTTTTGATGCTAGGATACCGATTTTAAGAGGCAAAAATCTAACAAGTTATTTAAAAGATCATTTTACATAGCAACAAATCAAAACATCGGTATAAGTGATCGAATATTTCTGAACTCAAAATCTGCTCAAATTCGATGTTTTGAAACCACCAAATATTAAGTATTAATGAGATACTGTTCTGTTTGCAACGTGTATTTTTATATTAAATTTATTTATCTGTTTCTTGATATGTCAGAGAGACATAATACTCCGTTTGAAATAAATTTTGTAAAATCTCTTTCCCTTTTCAGACTATTCTGAGCGCTGAGCCATACTTTTCCGATGGACAGCCTATTTTTAGAATTGCTAAAAAGGGGAGTTATTTGTTATAAGCTCAGCTATTAAAGTCAATTTAGTAAGAATAATTTAATAAAAAAGGGGGGTAGACCGTAATTTGGAAATTTGATAAAATATTATTAATGAATTATTAATATTTCCTAGGCTCACTGATGGTGGTAAGAAGCTTTTTATCTGTTTGGATGAAAAAAGAAGAATTGATAACATTTATTTATGCTATATCTAGACTACAGATCATTGAAAGTATCTGTTCATTTGTCTCACTATGATTTATCCCTAAGTATGCTCTTTAAATATTAAGAAATATATATTGATATTTTGTTAGTAGAGGATTCTAGAGAAAAAGATAAGGAGAATTAGAATGAAAAAGATTACAAAAACTATCTTAGCTTCAAGTGTATTACTTTTATTACCACTGACTGTTGTTAACGCTGGGATATCATATAAAGGTGGCACTTGGGCCACAGGTGCAAACCACAGTTTTAATAATTGGGGAGCTTTTTCAAATTATTTTCATCCCACTCGATATCACGCTTCCTCTGTTGCGAGTCTAAAAAATGGAAACAGCGACTATGATGAAGCTGTAGCATCAGTACCTTCAAAAGCCTTTATTAATACCTCAGTTGGAGAAAGAGTTGACTTTTGGGCGGAAGCTTATTAATTATTAGCTTGATAGAACTAAGCGATGGGTATCTATCACTTAGTTCTATCATTACTTATAGGTTAATGAGTTATTGTTTTAGAGAGGAAGGTATCCTGTGAAAAAAATATATATTACCTTATCAAATTTAATCATGTTACTACTGGTGATAAATGTTATAAATTTTTCTTCTGAGATATTTACTTTTTCTCAGTATCCAGGGGTTCAAATCATAAATTTTGATCAAAATATTCAGCGTGCTAAATTTGAGTCAGAATTACAGGATTTTGCATTACAACATGGAATTCTCATAGGTCGAAGAATAGTAGAACCTAATAAATCTGGTCAGACAAAATTTACTTATGCACTATACGGTAATAAAGAATTGCCCCATGAAATAATTAAAGCAAATAATGAAAGTATTCAAAATAGTGATTTAGCAGCGAGTTATTTAGTTTTTGAAGGGGCATCATCTCTATCCACACTAAAGGAATATTTTGAAGAATATGGAGCTAATGCAATCGTTATTCCTGCGACTAGTTCTTTTCAAAATGCAAAGAATTTGTACTTACATTCCTCTGTCATCATCACGCTAGCAATTCTGCTGTTAACTTATTTTTCACTGACTTTAATACAAATTATAAAAAAAGCAAAAGAAATAGCCATTAAAAGAATTTCAGGTGCAACTACAAAGAAAATCTATCACCAATTGATCTATCATGATATACGCTATGTTATCATTATGATATTTATTACAACCTGTCTTTCAGGCCTTTTGCTAAAAATAATAGAACATTCAACTTGGTATCTTTTTAGCATAACATTTTATTCTTTACTAATCTTTAATAGCATCATTTTGTTTTTAAATCTTTGTTTGAGTCTAATACTTTATATCTATACTGATCAATACAGGCTTTTTTCAATTATAAAAGGAAAATTACCTTATCGTTTTCTGCTAATTTTCATGCTATTCGGTCAAGTGTTTTCTGTATTTATTTTAGGCTATACGATCGATCAATCTTTAACCCTTGCGGATTCACTACATACTCTCCGGAAAGCTTCTAATAAATGGGAAGGTAATGCTGAGTTATTTGATATTAAATTTGGGCTAGCGCCGTTGATGAATTCTTCTAAACATAACAAACAATCCTTCAAAAAATGGTATTCTTTTACCCAAGAAGCATTAAATGAACAGGATGCTTTCTTTATAAAAGTACAAAATAATGGTTTGGAAGTAAATGAATTTTCTGATCCTGCTCCAATTCAAGATGCTAACCTATTTAATAAAGTAATTTTTGTAAGTCCGAATTATGTCAAGAGAGAAAAATTTGATTTATCTGAAGAAAGAATTGAAAGATTTAATCATTTAAGTCTAGGAGAATTTGGTCTTATTATTCCAAGAGAACTTCAAGATTCAAAAAATCAAATTGAAAATTACTTTATGGATTATTTAACAACGTTCAGTCGTGAAGGAGTCGAAAACGATTCTAAAATATTATATGATGTAAAGCCGATTACTTTTTTTTCTGATCGTTTGAATTCCGTGTTCTTGTACAATACAGAGAATTTTTCAAAAGAGACTGTTTCAAATCAACAGTATCTATCTCAGCCAATTATTGTTGTAATGTCACCTGAATCTACCGGTAGCACTTTGCCTTCATATATGCATTGGATGATTAATGCCGCTAAAAACATTAAGTATACAGGTTATGATGAAACAATTAGTCTTTTAAAAAAATATGATTTATATTCTAAAATATCTTATTTAGTTAATTCAAGACAAACATACTTGGAGAAAATGACTAATTATAAAACTAATTTAGTCACTCATTTGTTTGCTTCCTTTTTCGCATGTTTATCCTCATTATTACTTTTCATTTGTATGAATCAAGTTTATTTTAACCAGTTCCGTCGTGATATTTTAATAAAGAGAATCTCAGGATTAAACTTCTGGCAAAATCATCAAGTTTATCTTGCATTGCAATTAATGATTTTTATAATCGCTTTTGGTTTATCAATGATATTAGCTAAGCATAAAGTTAGTGTTTTAATCAATATAATCATCTTTTTGTTGATAGCTTTATTATCCCTAGTATTCCAAGTGAAAAAAGAAAACCGCCAGTCTTTAACCCTCTTGAAAGGAGCCTAGCATGATTCAAGTAACTAATCTTCATAAAAATTTCGGCCAACGTCCCCTATTTGCTGACTTGAATTTGAACTTTGAAGCTGGCAAATCCTATGCCCTAACCGGTCAAAGCGGGTCGGGGAAAACCACATTATTGAATATAATTGCCCATCTAGAAGTTTATGATCAAGGACAGATCCTATTCCAAGGCCAAGATCTCAAATCGATTAAAGACTTAGTCTTCTTTCGTGATTATTTAGGTTACCTCTTCCAAAATTTTGGCTTAATCGAGAATGAAACCGTTGAAACCAATCTAGATTTAGGTCTGATCGGAAAGAAGCTAAGTAAACAGGACAAAAAGACTCGAATGCATGAAATCTTGGACCAAGTGGGCTTAAATTATTTAAAGTTAGATCGCAAGGTTTTCGAGTTGTCGGGTGGAGAAGCCCAACGAGTCGCACTTGCTAAGGTAATCTTAAAAGACCCGCCTCTCATCCTTGCAGACGAACCGACTGCATCGATTGACATTGAAAACGCTAAGGCTATCATGAAAAAACTCCTCTCTCTCAACAATGATAATCGTGTTATCATCATTGCCACCCATGATCCTTTAGTTTGGCAAATGGTTGATCAAGTAGTGGATTTGAATGTGTTGCATCAGAAACATTAATACGAACAGTCACTTCTTTAATGTTTCTACCGCGAAAGCCAAATGAATTCTTCTCTGTAATGAATATGAACTATTTGAAATAATTATGTGATTATGAAATTTTTACTATTATGCGATAAGATTAACCTATGGTAATCACCGATTGCCAATAATTCTGGTACAAATCATGTCAGGCAAATTAATAGCATCGATCTACTTCTTTTTAAGTGAGTACTTATTTATTGCCAATGCACTTTTATCTCACACAACCATTTGCCTCACAAAGCTAGCAGTGTCGGATAATTCTTACGTGTGGCCGATTGCAACTTAATCTATATCTGTTCTACTGCTAGCTTCTCGATTGAAGAATTTCATCGCACTTTTTACTAAATCTGCTATTTTTTTAAAGACCAAGTATGATGTGACCCCCAAAAGTTAGTTTTTATCTCTAACTTTTGGGGGTCACATCAGTAACATTTGGTCTTCTCTAGCACTTAGCTTTGCCCTACCCTCTATAGTTGACAAAGAGCTAACTATTCAAACTAATTCACTAATCGTTATATTATTCTTCCCCAAAATTAATGAGAACTTATTGCCATTCCCAATCGATCCATGGAAACAATCTCATCAGCCATTGTCCAAATAGATGGATTATGCGTAGCAAGGATAATGAGTCTATTCTCATCTCTCAAGGAGAGCAAAATATCCATAATCGCTTTAGCTGTCTCAGGGTCAACGGATGCAGTAGGTTCATCCGCTAAGATAAGAGGAGAGTTTTTAAGAATAACCTTAGCTAAAGCAACACGCTGTGATTCTCCTCCTGATAATTCAAAATTTTTCTTATTGAGACTTAAATAAGAGAGACCAACACGCATTAAAGCTTCTTTTTCCTTCTTGTGTTGCTCAGTTTTACTAATTTTTTGACCAATTAGACAGAGTTTTAAGTTTTCTTCAATCGTCTGACTTTCTATGAGACCAAAATTTTGAAACAAATACCCCAACTCCTGACGGAAAAAATCACTCGATTTATACTTGCTCAACTCCTTATTCCGAAAGGAAATCGTTCCATCATAACTTTCAAGTTTCCCCATCCTATTCATAAGCGTTGATTTACCACTCCCACTTGAACCAATCAAGGCATAAACCTTATTGGCTCCAAAGGTTAAAAAGAAAATCAATAAGCCGATGAGTTGAAAGCCATTACTAAATATGGAGGCTAGAACGGTGACCCCAGAAGGAATAGCTGGAGAGAGTCTAGTCAATCTTGTATCCTTTAATGATGTTTTTAATAGATCTAGATCTAAATTTCCCTTAAAGATAAAATAGTTAGTCAGTACACTACTCGTTTTAGCTGCTTCCCTTGATTTTTCAGTGAGACCTTCTGGTAATTTTCCAGTTCCAAAAGTGGTATATGAAAAGACGGGCTTTCCGTCTGCTCCAGGTTCTTGGTGCTGAATGGAAATGAGACTATCTATTTCTTGTGCCAATAAGGTTAAATGTTCTGCCACCTTCTCAAAATCAGCCTCAGAAGCAGCATCAAATACCGAAACATTTGGATAATAATATGAAACATAAGTATCTCCCCAAATGTTAACCACCCATACCAAAAAGAGACCCACCAATAGATTTGATAGAATAATGAAAATCCGCTTCATATGCACCCCTCATTTTTAAAAAGCAGGACTCATCCCGCCCAAGCTGATTAATCATCAAAAAATGCTATGTAAAACTTGATAAAATTTTAAAATCCTATATTAAATGAAACTTTTTTCACCAAAGTTTGTTTTGATAAAAGCGTAAGAAGCTAACCCTGCATTATCATAGACGAAAACTTGATTATTCCGCCTTTTGCTTCCAAGATAAGACCAAGGCTATTTGTAATATTTGCCACATTAGTAAGCGTCCAACAAATATAAATTTCATTTTTAATTGTTCCAAATCTCAACAATCATTCAATATCACACTTTTAAATTGTATATCAACATTCAATTGAGGGTATGTCAGTTATTTATATGAATACTTGATTAATCAACTTTTTTATGTTTAATGTGTCATTATGTGAGCAATCTCCTCCCATGATCCGTTCATTACTAATTGACTCTTTACGACATAACTAGTCTTTCGCTAGGAAGAACCTAAATTATAAAGAGGCTGTGATGTCCGTCTCAATTACTCTTCATTCAATCGCTAGTGCTAAAAAATGATCAGAAATTAAAAAGATTGTTAATAAAGGAATTCCGACTATATACTTCCAAGATAAAAGAAGATCCACTAGGGTAATTCCTAGTGGATCTAGTCAAAAAATCGCAGGTTTGGATGACGGCCTCTTGCAACTGTTAATAATCGTCTTTTTTATTTTTCACAATCTCCAAAACTTTTGTGGCATCCTCTTATTTGTTAGACCCAATTACTTTAAATCAAAATAATCATTAACTAAATTTCGCAACTTATTTATGATCCATCCTTTTAATTTACCTCTAGGATGTTTTATGGTATACTGAAGAATCGATCCTACAACTTGCTTATAATTCGATAGGAAAGGAAGAAACTTTGTGACACAAACTAACCAATCGATTAAAACTCTCTACAAGCATAACCCTCTTGAAACTGAACCCGTCGCAAAGCTACTCAGACAATTTGCGATTCCCAGTATTATCGCCAACCTTGCCAACTCCCTTTATAATATAGTCGATCAAATCTTTATTGGACAAGGAGTCGGTTATTTGGGGAATGCGGCAACCAATATCGCTTTTCCGATCACAACTGTATGCTTAGCGATAGGACTGCTCACAGGAATCGGAGCCGCTGCTAATTTTAATTTAACTATCGGTCGAAAAGACTACACAACTGCCCGAAATACCCTTGGTACTGCTTTTGGATTTTTACTTTTATCAGGATTTACTCTAGCTCTTATAGTCTTTTGGCAAGCGGGGCCACTGATGGCATTTTTTGGAGCTACTGAAAAAGTTTATCCTCTGTCCGTTCAATATGTGCAAATCATTGCCTTAGGCATTCCTTTTTTTATGCTGGGCATTGGCGGGGCAAACCTCGTTAGAGCAGACGGTAGTGCAAAGTATTCTATGACAAGTATTCTCATAGGAGCAGCGATTAACATGGTATTAGATCCCCTTTTTATCTTTGTCTTTAATTGGGGCATTCGTGGAGCTGCTTGGGCAACCATCATTGGTCAAATAGCCTCCGGACTTTTTATACTTGCCTATTTACCTCGATTTAAACAAGTAGACCTTTCCTTTAGCGAAATTACTATTCAATTGAAAGAACTTTGGCAAATCTTTAAATTAGGCATTAACGCGTTGGTCTTTCAATTATCAAATACTATTGTTCAAATTGTACTCAATAATACTTTGAAGTTTGTCGGAGCTAGCTCTATCTATGGAGCAGATATCCCAATTGCAGCTGCTGGTATTACCATTAAGATTAATACCTTGTTCATAGGAGTTGTGATCGGAATTGTACAAGGTGCGCAACCTATATTAAGTGTCAATTATGGAGCGAAGAATTATCTGCGGGTGAGGGAGACCTTCAAATTAGAAATGAAAGTATTAGCTGTTTTTTCGTTGATAATGTTTATTATATTCCAGACCTTAACCCGCCCCTTAATAAGTATTTTTGGTAATGGTGATGAATTATATTTTACTTATTCGGTTCACTACCTACGTGTTTTCTTATTTATGACGGTTATTACAGGGTTACATATTGGAATGGCAAATTTTCTTTCAGCCATCGGTTATGGCTTTAAGAGCGCATTTTTAGCGCTCAGTAAACAAATCATCTTCCTGCTCCCTCTGATTCTCTTTTTAGGGCATACCTATGGGGTGGAACAAGTTCCTCTAGCAGCCCCTCTAGCTCATGGGATGGCTTTTGTTCTCGCCATCTATTTCATTTATCGACAGTTCAAATCGATGCCGTCAGAAAATATTGTAACGTTTACCGCAAAATAGAATTACAATTAGCATTTAAATTATAATTTATTCGAAAAATAAAAAACCCCCTGTTTATTTAACAGGGGGTTAAAAATTGCATTTTAGCTCTCCAAATTATACATGAAAGTAAAAACACTTTTAATTACTAATGAATAGCCTTTGTGCTACGGCGTTGGCCTCGTCTAAATCTAAAATTTGGAAAGAACATTTAAGACAGTTTTTATTCAAGTATCGAACGATATTATCTTCACTTACAAAAAAATGAATAAAAGGACAACATTCTTTATTGCAATCTTTCTTCTTACATACATTTTTATATAAAATAAAAACGGTTTGCTTATTATGATTAATTATTTTATCATTATTCATTTCTAATTTTATTTTTTCGCCCGTGAATTCATCTTCTCCTTCAATCATAATTTGGGATTCTATTGTGTGATATAGCCCGAGAGCATCGATTGCACACATTGCATGTACTGGTTTGTCACTCTTTTGAGTATATACTTTTTTATTGGTCTTCTTTAAGGATAGAGGATAGAGGGTTACCACTTCATCCTCTTCTAACACCATTACCTTTTTATCAATTAAAGGTTGGTATTTTGGCTCTCTAAACAGTCTTCGATCAGGATTTTTGCAAATCATATTTATTATTTCCAGCCTTAATTTTCTCTCTTCTTTAGTTAAAGTATTAGTAAAATTCATAAGAGTACCTTTCTATAAATAGTAAATATTACTATTTATTATACATAAAAATACTCCTTTTGAAAATGTTTTTGAATAAAAAAATAACCCTTGATAGATCAACATCTATCAAGGGTTATAAGGGTATTACATATGAATCGGCATACCAAGAGCTGCTTCAGCTGCATCCATTGTTGCTTCACTTAAAGTTGGGTGAGCATGAACGGTTAAAGCAATATCTTCTGCATTCATACCCGCTTCAATTGCGAGAGTGATTTCAGCTAATACATCGGATGCACTTGGACCTGCCACTTGTGCACCAATAATAACATCATCTTCTTTTCTTGTAACTAGACGCACAAAACCATTATAGTGATCTAAGGCTACTGCACGACCGTTTCCTCCAAATGGGAATTTGATTACGTTCACTTCAATACCCGCTTCTTTAGCCGAGTCCTTAGTGTGCCCTGCTGAAGCTAATTCAGTATCTGAATAACATACAGACGGCATAGCTTTATAATCTACAATATCTTTACCACCAGAAATTGCTGATGCAGCAACTTTTGCTTCAAATGAAGCTTTATGGGCTAACATTGCACCTGGAACAATATCACCAATGGCAAAAATATTAGGATTTGAAGTACGTCCTTGGTTATCAACTTTAACCAATCCACGCTCATCTAATTCAACACCCGCTTGTTCTAAACCGCAGTTATCAGTGTTTGGACGACGTCCAACAGTAACCATAACGTAATCTGCTTCAACTTGAACTTCTTTACCTTTGCGTTCATAAGTAACCACCACGCGGTCGCCTTTTTCTTCAGCCTTTTTAGCCATAGCATTCGTTACAATTTCAGCGCCTAGAGCTTTAAGGTCTTTTTCAACAAGGCGTGTCATATCTTTCTCAAAAGAAGGGATGAATTGTTTAGAGCCTTCTAAAATAGTAACTTTTGTTCCTAAGTTAGCATATACGCCACCTAACTCTGTCCCAATAATTCCTCCACCAATAACAACTAAATCTTTAGGAATTTCAGGTAAGTTTAATCCACCAGTCGAATCAATCACACGGCCTTTAAATTCAAATCCTGGAATTTGAATTGGACGTGATCCAGTTGCTACAATTGCATTTTTGAAAATATATGTTTGAGCTTCTTCACCGTTGACAACACGAAGTGTATCTTTATCAGAGAAGAATGCTTCCCCTTTGATAATCTCAACTTTATTCTTCTTAAGAAGCATTTCAACTCCAGAAGTCATTTTAGCTACGACTTCATTTTGCTTCCAATCTTGAGTTTTCTTCCAGTCAATCTCTACATTTGAAGTAGAAATACCAAATGTTTCACCATGTTTTGATTGGTGATATACGTGACCTGCTTGGATTAAAGCTTTTGAAGGAATACAACCAACGTTTAAACAAACGCCTCCAAAGTATTCTTTTTCTATAATAGCCACTTTTTGGCCTAACTGAGCAGCACGAATTGCAGCTACGTACCCTCCGGGTCCAGCTCCAATAACGACTGTATCTAACTCCATTGCGAAATCTCCAACTACCATTTAATCACTATCCTTCCATTAATAATAGTTCAGGGTCTGCTAGGAAGCGTTTCACTTCATTAAGCGCACGCTGTGCAGTTGCTCCATCAACAATACGGTGGTCAAAGCTTAGTGATAACTTACATACACGTCCCACAGCTAATTCGCCTGCTTCATTGACAACTGGTTGTTGAACAATGGAACCGAAGCCTAAAATTGCTACTTCAGGATGATTAATGATTGGGCTGAACCATTTACCCCCAGCTGAACCAATATTTGAAATAGTAATCGTTCCTTCTGTCATTTCTGACATAGGTAATGAACCTTCGTGAGCTTTATTTGACAGCTCAACAATCTCACTAGCGATTTGGAACATATTTTTAGTATTAGCTTCTTTAATGTTTGGAACGTATAGTCCACGATCTGTATCAGTCGCAATACCTACATTATAATAGTTTTTGTAAACAATTTCACTAGAAACATCATCAATTGAAGCATTTATTACTGGATACTTCTTGGCAGCTGCGATTAATGCCTTAACAACATATGGTAAAAAGGTTAGTTTAACGTCTTTTTCCGTCGCAATGGCTTTGTATTTCTTACGATGTTCCCAAAGTTTAGAAACTTCAACTTCATCAAATAAGGTCACATGAGGCGCAGTATGTTTCGATTCAACCATCGCTTTAGCAATAGCATTACGAGTTCCAGATAAAGCTACTCTTTCTTCACGTTCTGTTTGGCTAGAGCTAAAGGCTTTAGGTTCACTCGCATGCACAATTGGTGAAGTAGTTTCAGATGAAATAGGTGATTTTTCCGCTGGAGCAGCTTGATTATCACTTTCAGAACTTGTAGATACTTGAGCATTTGGATTAAAGTTTTGAATATCCTCAGCTGTTATTCGGCCATTTTTACCTGAGCCTGGCACACGCGTGATATCAATTCCTTTATCACGAGCAAGTTTACGAACAGAAGGCATTGCTAATACACGACGATTAGTAGCTTCTTCATCCGATAAGCCATTAACCTGAGGTGCATTTTCAACTACAGAGGTTTCAATTGAAGGATTCTTTTCTGCGGGAGCAGCAGCATCGTCATACGAATTAGCAATTGCTTCTCCTTGTTCTTCTGCAGAACCTGTCTCTTCTTCTTGGCCATTATGTTCTGGGGAATCGATTTCCACAAGCACTTGTCCTAACTGAGCAAGTTGGCCTGCTTGAACATGGATTTTTTTAATTGTCCCTGTTACTGGTGAAGGTAATTCCTCAACCGATTTATCATTTTGAACTTCGACTAAAGTGTCATCTTCTTTAATAGTGTCACCTTCTTTAACAGACCAAGAAACGATTTCTCCTTCCATAATTCCCTCTCCTAAAGCTGGTAACTTGAATTTAAAGAATGATCCGTTAGAAGCTCCGGCCGTATTTGATTTAGTAACTGATTTTTGTTCAGCCGGTTCAGCAGGAGTTTCCTCAACTTCTGGAGCTGTTTCCTTTTCGTATCCAGGTGCATCAATTTCAACAATAACTTGACCTAATTGAGCAATTTGTCCTGCTTCAACATGAATTTTTTTGATTGTTCCAGCTACTGGAGAAGGTAATTCTTCGACAGACTTATCATTTTGAATCTCAACAAGCGTATCGTCTTCTTTGATGGTGTCGCCTTCTTTTACAGCCCATGAGACAATTTCACCTTCCATAATCCCTTCGCCTAAAGCTGGTAATTTAAATTGGAATGCCATATATTTATATCTCCTTTTCTTCACTTAACTAGAAAGCAAGCAGATGAATCATCTGCTTGAACTCTTTTATAGCCTAAAAGTCTTCTAATTCTTTTGCCTTCGCTACAATATCTTCTGCGTTTGGTAACCAGTCTCTTTCAGCCATTCCGAATGGGAAGACAGTATCAGGGGCAGCTACAAATCCAATAGGTGCTTTAAGAGAAAGTACCGCACGTTCAGAAATTTCTGCGATCACTTTACTTCCTACACCGGCTTGGCGTTGAGCTTCTTGAACCATAATCACTTTACCTGTTTTTTCAACAGATGCGACAATCGTTTCAATATCTAATGGTTGAACGGTTCTTAAGTCAATCACTTCAACATTAACACCTTCTTTGGACAATGCTTCTGCTGCTTTAACTGATTCTTGAACCATTGCTCCGTATGCAATTAGAGTTAGATCTGTTCCCTCTTTAACTACCTTTGCTTTGCCTAAAGGTACTGTGTATTCTTCTTCAGGTACTTCTTCACGGAAAGAACGGTACAACTTCATATGTTCTAAGAAATAAACAGGATCATTGTCGCGGATCGCTGAAATCAGTAAACCTTTAGCATCATATGGATTAGACGGAATAACCACTTTAAGACCTGGTGATTGTGCTAACAATCCTTCTAGTGAATCTGCATGAAGTTCAGGTGTGTGGACGCCTCCTCCGAACGGAGAGCGGAAAGTGATTGGTAAGTGACGTGATGCTCCCATACGATAGCGAGTACGTGCTGCTTGAGCAACAACTGAGTCCATTGTTTCAAAAACAAATCCATTAAATTGAATTTCAGGAATAGGACGAAACCCTTCAAGAGCAAGTCCAATCGCCATACCACTGATACCTGATTCAGCTAATGGTGTATCCATTACACGATCTTCGCCGAATTCTTCTTGTAATCCTTGGGTAGCTCGGAATACACCACCGTTTTTACCGACATCCTCGCCGAAGACAAGAGTACGATCATCAGTGCGTAATTCATTGGCTAAAGCGTCAGTAATAGCCTCAATCATTGTTAATTTAGCCATAATTATTTATTCTCCTTTGCTTCAAATTTACTGATTTGTTCTTGAGTAACATAATCTGGTGTTGCATACATATTTTTCAAGAAGTCAGATATTTTTTGTCTTGGTTCTTGATCTGCTAGTTTTATAGCTTCCTTAACTTCATCTTTCGTTTTTTGAATAACTTCTTGTTCCTTTTCTTCTGACCATAATCCTTTAGCTGTTAGATATTTACGCATGCGTACTAATGGATCTTTAGCGCGCCATTCCTCTTGAGCACCTTCAGGTTGGTAACGTTTTGGATCATCTCCTGAAAGAGTATGCGGCCCAAAACGGTAGCAAATCGTTTCAATTAAAACAGGACCATTTCCAGCAATTGCATATTCACGGGCTGCTTTTGTAACAGCGTAAACAGAAAGAATGTCCATCCCATCCACTTGAATACCTGGAATACCTGCGGCCACTGCTTTTTGAGCTAAAGTCGGAGCTGCAGTTTGCACACTACGTGGAGTAGAAATTGCCCAGCCATTATTTTGAACAACAAAGACAGCAGGGGCTTTGAAGGCACCAGCAAAGTTAATTCCTTCATAGAAATCACCTTGTGAAGAACCACCGTCACCTGTCCAAGTCATTGCAATGGCTTGACGATTATTCTTTTTAATTCCTAATGCCACACCAGCTGTTTGAACATACTGAGCGCCAATGATAATTTGTGGTGGATAGGCTTTTAAATCCTCATCAAAAGTCGATCCAGCCACGTGCCCTTTAGACCAAAGAAAGGCTTTATGTAGAGGAAGACCATGCTTAATTAATTGTGGTACATCTCGATATCCTGGTAAAAGAAAATCTTCCTTCTCAGTCGCTAATACCGTACCTAATTGAGACGCTTCTTGACCTGAAGTTGGAGCATAAAAACCTAAACGACCTTGACGGTTTAAGGCAGTCGAACGCTCAAACAATTCACGTGCCCAAACCATTTCTTCCATAAATTGAACCATCTCTTCATCAGTAATATCGCCTAATAGTTCTGGATTGACGATAGTCCCCTCTTCATCCATTATTTGAACCATTGAAAAATCAAAATTATCTGGTTTCAATAGTTCTTCCATTGTCACTTTCGCTTTTGCTCGTGCCATTGTTTCACATTCCTCTCATTTTTTGACTTCATAACAGTTGAAATAAAACTGTAGCAATATTTGCTCACATTAAACGATACCATCTTAATTAATCAATTGCAAGGGAAAGATAGTGAGTGGGTGCGATTACAATTATTTACTAGCTTTATAATGGAAAGTTTGAGAAATTATGCACAAAATTAACTGTCACATCTGTTATAGTTAATTGTGAGAAACTGTAGCAGTTGTGCCTATTTTTAAAATTTGACTTGACAAATTTTAAAAAAGAACTTATAATAATGTAGTTGTTATGTGCTAGTAGCTCAGCTGGATAGAGCAACGGTCTTCTAAACCGTAGGTCGCAGGTTCGAATCCTGCCTGGCATATCTAATATAACTATAACACTACTTAAGGGTTAACTGATAAAATCAGATTTCTCTAAGTAGTGTTTTTTTGAACACAAAATTTCTATTTAACAACACTAATTATTTTTTTGATCTTGAATTTTCAAAATAATTGATGACTTTGGCTACTATACTGATAAATAGCTAGTGTTTATTAAAAACACTCATGAATAGCGACTATCATTTCGTTTTTAAAAAGACTAGAATATTCTCAGGAGGGATATTATGAAAAAATTCACAAATTCAGTCATATTCTTTTTTCTATCTTGTATTTTGATTTCCACTAATCCGTTTATTGTTAATGCGACTAATACAATACATGATGAAGTAACAGCTGTTGAAGAAGCCGCAATTGATTCGAAACAATTTTCGGGTGACTTTATTGTTGATGTTGACTACTTAGCATCAAAAATTTATGACCCTAGCACGATCATAATTGATACCCGAGGAACGAAAGAAGCTAGTAAAGGCCATGTGCCAGGTGCTCTTGCTATGACTTGGCAAGATTTAGCGGATGTTGAAGATAAAAAACCCGGCGAAGAAGGTTGGGGACATATCCTAGCTAAGAAAGATCTTGCAAAAAAATTAGGCGAATTAGGAATTGATCCTGCCAAAGAAATTATTCTCTATTCTGTTGCTAATGCAGGCTGGGGGGATGACGGTCGTATCCTTTGGGTCCTTAAAGCGGCTGGCTATCAAAAGCTAAAAATGGTTGACGGCGGTTTCCAAGCCATTTCAAAATCAGAAATAGAGCTAGATAAAGGAAACATTGATTTCAAGCCGGTTGAAGTATCAATTGATGAAATTAGTCGTGATGCAATTATTGATACACAGGAGTTAACAGAATCCCTGGCAGATTATAAAATTATTGACACCCGTGAAAAAGATGAATATGAAGGTGCAACATATTATGGGGAAGCAAAAGGTGGCCATATTCCCGGCGCAATAAATATCCCATACACCGCTTTATATAATGAAAATGATTTATTGAAATCTAACAAAGAATTAGAAGCTCTTTTTCTAGATGAGGGATTAAATAAAGAGGATGCTATAGTTACTTATTGTACAGGAGGTATTCGTTCAGCTTATATGCAATTAATAATGGAAATGCTAGGCTTTAAAAAGGTCAAAAACTATGAAGGATCTTATTATAACTGGGCGACTATCAATGAAGTAGAAAAATAACATTTAGAACCTTGTTGGGTAATTATCTCAACAAGGTTCTTTTTAATAACAGTTAATATATTAATAATTGAGCTCCTATGAAAGTAACGATTATTTTTAAGCATAAAAAAACTCAGCCAAAGCTGAGTTTTTTTTATTATTTATTAGCTCTACCTTTGTATGAACCATCAGATGTTCCAATTTCTAGGGATTCGCCAGCTTCAATAAAGTCAGGAACATTGACAACGAGACCTGTTTCCATTGTAGCAGGTTTACCGGATCCTGTTACTGTTGCACCCTTGATCGAAGGTTGAGTTTCAGAAACGGTCAATACTACTGTGCCTGGCAATTCAACCCCAATTACTTCTTGACCAAAGAATTGTATTTTACAATGCATATTATCTAACAAATATAGCAATTCATTTTCAATAGTATCCGCAGGTAACTCATACTGTTCGTATGTCTCAAGATCCATGAAGACAGCCATTCCATCCATCTTATAAAGATATTGGACTTCTTTCGTATCTAAGTAGGCACGTTCAAATTTTTCATCAGGTCGAAAAGTAGTATCGTATGTTGCCCCTGTACGCACATTACGAAGTTTCATACGCATAACAGTGTTACCCTTACCTGGTTTGTGGTGGCTTGCTTCTAATACCTTAATTAAGTTCCCATTATCCACAAAAGTCATACCGGCTTTTAAATCGGTTGCTGAAATCATCTTATCTTCTCCTAACTTCTTTCAAATTACTCATGTATTATACCATAGAAATTTCACTTCAAACAATGCCAAAACATATTTGTTTATTGAGGAATCAAATGAGGTGTAAATCTTCTTTAGCGTACCACGGAGCTTGCTCATTAATATGATCATAAAACATGATACCATGCAAATGATCAATTTCATGCTGAGCTACCACAGCTTGATAATTCCTTAATTTTAAACTATGTTCATTCCCTTCCAGATCTTGATACTTGAGTGTTATTCTTTGTGGACGAGGCACATAACCTTCTACTTCACGATCCACTGATAAGCACCCTTCACCTTCACTTAAAGCGACTTCCTGAACAGAGTGTCTCGTAATCACTGGGTTAACGAAAATTTGACTCATTTCTTCACCAGAAATGTTGCCTTCATCATCAAATTGATAAATATGCATAGCAAATATCTGTTTGCTTATATTTATTTGAGGAGCCGCTAAACCTACTCCTGGTCTTAATCCATATTTTTCTGCTTTTTCCTTATCTTGACTATTCTTTAGGAATTCTAACATTTCCATGGCTTTTTGTTTTAACGAAGGATCCATTGGGAAAGTTACCTTTTTTGCTTTTAACCGCAAGGTTGGGTGACCTTCTTTAATAATATCTTTCATCGTTAACATTTTTTTCCTCCTTTATATGTCATTTTTATCGTTCTGCTTGCGACGGTAACCACTCACACGGTAATATTGATTTTCTTCATCAAATTCCAAGCTTTTAACAAGCGTTTTTTGCTGATACAGCGATAAGAGATCTGCTTCTTCTGGAAGTACTTTTACAGAATAGGCCTCTGCTGACTGAATACAAAGATTCCAAATTGCTTCTTTTAGTTCTTCAATATCCTTATTGTTTAGAGCAGAAATCGTAATATTGGGCTTTTGTATAGCCACAAAGGACTCATCAATCATATCTTTCTTATTATAGACAGTTAAAACTGGAATGTGATCTGCTTCAATGTCTTTTAAAATGCGGTTAACTGTTTCTTCATGCATAAGATGGGCAGGATTTGAGGCATCTACCACATGCAATAAGACATCCATGTATCGTATTTCTTCTAAGGTTGACTTAAATGATTCGATCAATTGAGTCGGTAATTCTTCAATGAACCCGACTGTGTCTGTTAAGGTAAACATTGGGTGTCCGTGAATCGAAAACTGTCGAGTAAGTGGGTCAAGTGTTGCAAATAATTGGTTCTGTACAAAAGTTTCACTTTCTGTTATTCGACTTAAAATAGTCGACTTTCCGGCGTTAGTATACCCGACAAGACCGATATTAAATTCACGACCATTATAGCGGTTTTCTCGTGTACGTTTACGGTGTTGAGCAACTTCTTTTAACTCTTTTTTGATCTGGTTAATCCGTGAACGGATATGGCGTCGATCGGTTTCTAATTGAGTTTCACCAGGCCCTCTCGTTCCAATGCCTCCTCCTAAACGTGAAAGAGATTTTCCCTGTCCGCCAATTCTTGGCAATAGGTATTGATATTGAGCCAACCCAACCTGTAGTTTCCCTTCTCGGCTTTTAGCTCGCATTGCAAATATATCTAGAATGAGTTGTACACGGTCAATCACCTTAACACCTAGTTCAGCTTCAATCACCTTATTCATACTAGGTGAAAGTGAGTTAAAGAAAATGACTAAGTCAATAGCATCACTTTCTACATACAATCTGATTTCTTCCAATTTACCTGATCCTACAGCAGAATGGTGATTAAGCCTTGGTAGTTTTTGAATAATTGTTTTTATAACAATCCCTTCTGCCGTTTGGGTTAAGGATTCCATTTCTGAAATCAACTCTATGAAGCGATCATCTTGGTATGCTTCTGTTTGAATTCCTACTATTAGGACCCGTTCTGGGCCTTTACTGGTTTCGATCATTGTTTCTCCTTTTTAATTTCATCTAGAAATTCTGATATTAAAGCTTCTGCTTGATTTTCATAATCCGGTTTACTTAAATCAATCCAATGTTGATTTTTCATTCGATTACGATACCAAGTCAATTGTCTTTTTGCATAACGCCGACTATTTTGTTGGATATTTGCAACGGTGTCTTCATATGATTGTTGTTCTTCGAAATAAGGTAACCATTCTTTGTAACCGATGCCCTTCATACTGGAAAAATTAACATTTTCTTTACCTTGAAAAAGATGGCGGGCTTCAGTTTCCAGCCCCTGCTTAAGCATCATCTCCACCCTCCGATTAATCCGGTCATACAGTTCTTCACGGGGACGATTTAAGATGATTAAAAGTTCTTTAAACCGAGACTGACGATTAGTTATTTCTGATTGGCTTGAAAAAAGTTTTCCTGTCTGATTAATTACTTCTAAGGCTCGGATGATTCGCCTTCCATTTTGTATAGGGATCTTTTTTGCTGCTAATGGATCGATAGCATTCAATTCTTGCCAAAGAATCGATGCACCTTCTCTTTCCAACCTTGCCTCTAAGCTTTGACGATATTGGGGGTCCATTGAGCGCTCTCCACCAAAAGAAAGATCGTAGAGTAAGCCTTCTAAATAAAGGCCTGTGCCACCAACAAGAAATGGTAAGCCCCCTTCCTCATAAATTTTCTTAATTACTTGGCTAGCATCTTTTTGAAATTGACTGGCATCATAGTTTTCTTCAGGATGACAAATATCTAAAAGATGATGTTCGACACCTTCCATTTCTTCAAGGGTAATCTTGCCGGTTCCGATATCCAAGCCACGGTATACTTGCATCGAATCGGCATTAATAACCTGTCCATTAAAGCGTTTAGCCATTTTAACGGATAGTGCCGTTTTACCAACCCCTGTAGGTCCAGCAATGACTACTATCGGTAGTTTATTCAAGATAAAACCTCCTAGTTATTTTGATAGGATGTAAGCAGATCTTGAGCTACTTGCAGACTTGAATCAGACTGCACTTCACCGGACATCATGCTAGCAATCATGGCCACTCTTTCTTCTTCAGTTAAATAATCAACTTGTGTGATTGTACGTTCTTGGTTAATTTCTTTACTAATAATTAATTGCTGGTTTGCAGCAGCAGCTACTTGGGCTAAATGTGTGATACATAGCACTTGTTTGGTTTGGCCAATCTTAGCCATCTTACTCGCTATCGCACTCGCAACTCGACCAGAAACGCCTGTATCAATTTCATCAAAGATCAAAGTCTCAACAGCTTGATTTCGAGCGAAAATCGTTTTCAAAGCTAACATAAATCGAGAAAGTTCCCCACCTGACGCAATTCTAGCCAGCGGTTGACTTTCTTCACCTAAGTTTGTCACTGCATAAAATTCGACTTGGTCAAGGCCTGTTTCATTTAAACGTAAGAGTGTTTCGGGAAAGAAAGATCGCATACTAGAGTCCTCTTCGACCTGACTGATTTTTACTTGAAATTCAGTATAAGGCATATAGAGTTCTTTTAACTGATCTTCCACTTCTGAAGTAATTTTTTTAGCTGCTTCTTGGCGAAGAACACTTATTTTATGTGCTAAATAGTAGGTTTCTTGATAGGCTTTTAAAAAAGCGTCTTGTGTTTGTTTTTGATAGTTTTCAAAGTTTTTAATTTGATCGATTTCCTTTGCCAACTCAAGCTGATAGCTTATCAAATCTTCAATTGTGCGTCCATATTTTTTTTGTACTTTTTCTAGTTGACTCAATCTCTTTTGAATCGCATCAATAACTTGGTCATCATAATCCGGAATATCAAGAGAAAATGCAATTTCACGACTTAACTCTTTCAAATCTATTTGAAAACCACTTAAGCGCTCTGCAAAAGATAAATATTGATCCTCAAGCCTACCTAACGTTTGCAGCAAATAGAGTACACGTTCTATTTGTTGGTCGACACTTCCTTCTTGATCGGTCATTAACTGGTTAATTTCGCTCAGATGTTGGTTCATAACTTGAGCATTTTGCATCTTCTTACTCTGCTGGAGTAATTCTTGATCCTCATCAGCGACTAAATCTAAACTATTTAGTTCTTCAAACTGAAATTCGAGAAAATTTAAGCGCTGGAGTGCTTCTTGTTCATCAAACTTTTTACTCAATAAGGTCTGTCTTAGATCACGATAAAGAGCAAAAGAAACCTGATATTCCTCCTTAATCACTTCTAATGACTCTGTAGCATATAGGTCTAATAATTCAAGATGTCTTGACGAATCTAAGAGCGCTTGATGCTCATTTTGACCATGGATATCAACTAAATAACGTCCAATTTGTTTTAGCATGGTAACATTGACAGGTCTTTGATTAACTTTAATGACATTGCGTCCGCTCTTGTGAATTTCTCTTTGAATGAGAAGAGCATCTTCTGGATCTTCGATCTTGATCCCTATTTCTTCCAATTGCAATAAGAGTTTCTCATTTTTCTGCAGACTGAATAGCCCTTCAATAAAAAGGTTTTGACTCCCTTTACGAATAAAATCAGTCGATCCCCTACCCCCACATAAAATACCAATCGCATCAATAATTATTGATTTACCGGCACCAGTTTCTCCGGAAAGAACCGTCATTCTTTCACTAAAATCGATAGAAACTTGGTCAATAATGGCAAAGTTTTCAATTCTTAAACTAATTAACATAAGACACCTCTTTACTGATTTTATTCAAAAGTTTGATGGCTCTCTTCCACGACTTTTGCAATATCAATGGTTAAATGACTGAGGTTTCCAGGTTGATCTTCATGAAGTAAGTGCACCAAATACTCGATATTACCTTCTCCACCTGTTATTGGTGAATAAGTTAGGTCTTTCACAATAAAACCAATATCGGTAATAAATGCCATCACTTCTTCTAACACCTCTTGATGAACAACCGGGTCTTTTATAACACCTTTTTTCCCTATACGACTAGGTCCTGCTTCAAACTGAGGTTTGATTAAGGCAATCACTGAAGCACCTTTTTTCAATATTGCCTGTAAAGGGGGTAATATTAATGAGAGTGAAATAAAAGAAACATCTATTGAAGCGATGGTTGGTTGTCCTTTTGTAAAATCCTCTAAGCGAGAGTAACGGAAATTTTGACGCTCCATTACGACTACTCGTGGGTCTTGACGGAGTGAATAGGCTAATTGATTATATCCCACATCTAAGGCATAAGATAAACGAGCGCCTTTTTGCAAAGCAACATCAGTAAAACCTCCCGTTGAAGCCCCGATATCTAAAAGAATATGGTCAGTGATATCAATTTTAAAAAAGTCGAGCGCTTTTTCTAATTTTAGTCCACCACGAGAGACATATGGGAAGGGTTTCCCTTTGAGATAAAGCTCACGATCGGTAGGTATTTTTTCGCCAGGTTTGTCATAGCGTTGATCATTTTGATCATAAATTTTACCTGACATGATTAAACGACGTGCTTGTTCCCGTGAGTGGGTTATTCCTGCTTGAACAACTAATTTATCGACACGTTCCTTTTTCATTATTAACTCCTTAAAGGTATTTCTCAAGCGGTATGAGAAAATTATCTAGCGCTTGAAAAGATTTATGACATACTGTTTCTAAACTTTCCAACGCTACTCGCGCTAATCGGATTTCCTCAATTAAGCTTTCCTTTGCAGCTTGAATTCCTAAAAGACTTGGATAGGTTGACTTCTGATTAATAATATCTGAATAAGCTAAACTATCAACTTCCTCGTTCAAATCGACCACATCTTTTAAGTCATTATGAATTTGATATGCCACCCCATAATGCTGACCAAATTTTGTCATTAAATTAGCTACTTCCTGATCAACTTCAACAATGATTGACGCTGCTTTCATTGCAAAAATAAACAATAAACCGGTCTTCATCAAATGGATTTGCTGCAATTTGTCAAACTCGATGTTTTTATTTTCAGCTTGAATGTCATACAATTGTCCTGCCACCATACCTGAAGAACCTGCTGCATGAGCCAATTCTGTTAGGAGAGCGACTTTTTGATGGTCTTGTAAACTTTCATCTTGAGCAAGAATCGCAAAAGCATCCGCTTGAAGAGCATCTCCTGCTAAAATGGCAGTCGCTTCATCAAATTTAACGTGAGAGGTTGGTTGCCCTCTTCGCACTTCGTCATCATCCATGGCAGGCAGATCATCATGAATTAAGGAATAAGTATGAATAAATTCAAGAGCAATGGCAGTAGAAATAGCCTTATCCACCTTTTCCTTATTTAAAATAGCAACCACCGTTAATAAAAGTAAGGGCCTTAATCTTTTCCCACCACTATTTAAAGAATATACCATGGGTTTGACCATTTCTAGAGGGGAATGCATAGAAACAACCTGATCTTGTAAAGCTTGTTCGAATTGTGTACGTAAGGGGCCGCCGAGTATCATTCTGTTTTAATCTCCTCATCTAGTGGTTGTAATCCTGATTCTGTCATTATTTTTGTGACGGTAGCCTCAGCTTCGGTTAATTCTTTTTGACAATACTGGCTCAAAGAAACACCTTTTTGAAAGGCTTGCAAGGCTTCTTGTAAAGGCAAAGTGCCTCTTTCTAATTTTTGTACAATCTCTTCGAGCTCTTGCAAAGCTTGTTCAAAAGTAATAGATGGATCTACTATTTGGTTTTCTGTCATTTTCTATTCCTCCTTTTTAATAATCGCTTCGTCATCTGTCGATTCAACTAAAACATTTGCACACCCTTCATATAACTGAATTTTCAAATGATCCCCTTTAGCTAATTCCTGACTGGATATTATCTGATGACCTTCTTTCTCAACCAATGAATATCCGCGCGCCATTATTCTAAGTGGGCTATATGCGTCTAAGAGTGAACTGGCTTTTACATGCTGGTCTTCTTTTCTTCTCAAATAATCAAATAAAGTACGTTGCATACTTGTTCGAGTGGTTTTTAATGTTTCTTGACGATAGGCAATTTGCTGGTGAGGGTTATATGCGTACACGGCTTGTTTTAACTGAGTAATCTTTTGTTTCTGACTAGAGAAATATTGTTCTTGACGCATTTGTAAACGATCGCTTAAATAAAGTGCATTTTGTAAATAAGATTGGTAAAGCCTCTCAGGTTGCGTTAATACATAGGAATGACTTGACCTTACTAGACGCTCACTCGCCCATTCTATCCGCCCCCGAAAGGCGTTAAACAAACGCGCTTGCTTTTGACTGATTGCTATTAAAACTTCTTGTAAGACAGGAACAGACAGTTCTGCCGCAGCAGTAGGCGTTGGAGCCCTTAAATCAGCCACTAAATCAGCAATGGTTGTATCTGTTTCATGACCAATTGAAGAAATGACCGGTATCGGACATTCTAGAATAGCATGTGCTACGGCTTCATCATTAAAACACCAAAGATCTTCAATCGAACCGCCGCCACGTGCCAAAATAACACCATCAAACGTTAAAGGAGCACTCTGTAACAGCTTAAAAGATGCCACGATTTCTTTTGCAGCATCTTTGCCCTGTACTTTAGTAGGAAAGACTACTATTTCTACAATCGGATACCGCCGTTGGATAGTTGTCATGATGTCACGAATAACCGATCCTGATGGGCTCGTAATAACAGCTATACGTTTTGGGAATTTAGATAAACTTTTTTTAGGGCGATCAAAAAGGCCTTGCGCTTTCATCTTTTCTTTTAATTGCTCTAGCGCCAAATAGAGGGAGCCAATTCCATCAGGTTCAATGCTTTCCACGTACAGTTGGTATCTTCCGCCTCCTTCATACACCCCGACTCTTGCCGTTACAAAAACTTTCATTCCTTCTTCTAATTGAAATTTTAAGCGATGAAATTGATTTTTAAACATGATAGCGTTAATTTGAACCTTATCTTCTTTTAAAGAAAAGTACTGATGAGAGTTTGGTCGATGGCGATAATTTGAAATTTCCCCTAAAATCCTAATCCGTTGTAAATGAGGATCACGATCAAATTTCTGACTAATATATTTTGATAAAGCACCGACTGTTATATAATTCTTTGTTTCTTTCTTCACTGTCTCACCTCTTTTCAAATATCATTCTTTTCTATTTTATCACAATCTAATTGACAGGACTAGAAATCAAAAAAGAACCAGATTTAAATTTGCTTTATCTGGTTCTTTATAGATCGTATTAAAATTTTTTAACTTTTTTAACCTTAAGGTTAATTTCCGGAATCTGTTTCTTCAGATGGAGCCGCTTCGGTTGTCTGTTCGTTTGAAGTTGGCGTTTCTGTTTCGGGTACTTCTTCAGACGGTTGGACCTCTTCAGAAGGTTGTTCCTCTTCTGGATTAGTTGGTGCTTCTGTCATCTCTTGCGGTTCCTCCTCAAGAGTTGTTTCTTCTTCGGTCGTTTCAACTGAGGTATAACCAGGAATCGTGTAATCCACAGGAACTTCAGCTGCTACATAATGGTTCTCAACATTCACACCATAGATAGCATTAAAATCAAATGTCGCTTGGTTTAAAGGCACAGCTTCCATTGAAACAGGATCTATTTCACTAATAACACCTGTTTCTAAATCATATTGGAATCGCGCTAACGTTGTCATTTTAGTTGGTGTGTCTTCAGCTACCGTTAAGCTAATTACTTTATCCGTTTGTTCAATATCAGTATAAGTATATACCTCTGGTGCAAATCCAGTCGCATTTGCAATTAATTGAATAATTTCTGCTAATGGTGCATCAGATGCTTTTAAATTCTGAGCGGATTGTAGTTGTGTAAGCCATTGGTCTTTGATTGGTAAAAATTCGTATCCTTCGCCTTCCGCAGTAGCTTTTAAATCACCTTCGAAAGTAGCGGTATATTGGTAAAGCAATTCTCTAAAATTATCTAATTCTGCTTTTGTTTCGACTGTAAGCTCTGGTTGGATGGCTTCAATGATAAAGGTATGGGCATAGATATCATCTACACGGATCCCCTGATCGACTGCTTGCTTGAAACGATTATATAAGGCAGGTAAAATTTCATGGTATTTTTCAGTATCAGAAAAATCAGGTGTTTCTACTGCTTTAATTTCATCAATAGTCATTTTAGGCTCTAGTTGAGCAAGAATATTGTCCCATTTTTTGTCTTCGATCGACGCATCTAATTGTTGAACAGTGTCTTCATTAGCAGCAGCATCGGTCTGGGCAAAATCATTGGCATATTGCTCTAATTCTTGCTTCGTTTGATTAGAAATCTCTACATCGGTAGCAACTGAATTATCGACAACATTGCCATCGCCTTCAATATTAGTGTTATTAATAACATTATTTACAACTGTGTTTACAATTTCAGTCGAGTTTACTTGACCATTATTTTGAACTTGAGCAGCAACTTCTTTCTTAATTTCAGCAATAATTACGTTTACTTGTTCATCGGTTAACCCTGTTTCAGTCTTAACATTATTTACGACAGAAATTTCTTTTTGTGCCGTTTGCATATCGTGTTGTTTTACTACGACACCTTGTGATTCTAGCAAAGCATAAAGGCCAGTTAGAGCTCCTTCGCCTGTTACAGGTAGAATTGTACCAATTCTTAATAAGGCATTCTTGGCTCCCGCTGTTATAGCTGCATTTTGATAGGTTGTAGCTGAAACAGCAGTGATATTTTCAGGCGTTACAATTTGAACTTTAATTCCTGTACCAGGTGCTTGAGGCTTAATATATACGGACGAGTATACATCTGTTGAAGCATCTGATCCAATGTTTAAATAGCGATCAATCATCACACCGTCAACATAAATTGTATTCTCAGGAGTTACCTGATTTGCGCCTAATAATTGAATGGTTTGTTGGGCTTGTTGTGAATTTAAAGTCGCTCCTAAAGCTAATTTTTCTACTTGCAAAGTTTGCTCAGCCTGTTCAACTGCCATAGCTGATTGAGTAATTAAAGGCATACTTGCTGGAAAAGCAGTCAAAGCAGCTAAAGCAAGTAATAATACTTTTTGTTTTTTCATAATTAAGATTCTCCTTTTACTAATTGATGCTCTTTATGACACTTTGATTATATCGGTCAAAATGTATATATACAAGCTAAACCCCTTTGTTTAACAAAATATTATAAGAAAAAAACCAGAAAAAGAATAGTTTCTTCACATTCTTTTTCTGGACGCATTTAATTTTGCTTAGCTAATAGTTTAGCTAGAACACCTGAGATAAACTTTCTTGATCGATCGTCTGAAAAAGTTTTGGCCAACTCAATCGCCTCATCGACAGCTACTTTGGCTGGAACTTGTTCTTCATCAATAAAAAGCACTTCAAAAAAAGCTAAACGCAAAATCGTCAAATCAATACTGGCTATTCTATCAAGTGTCCATGCTTGACTGAGATACTGTTTAATCAGATCATCTAAGGCATGTTGATTATCCCTGACTCCTCTGACAAGAGTAATTAAATAAGGATCAATTGTTCCTAAAAATCCTTGATCAGGATCATTACCAGCTTCTAAGGCAAATTCTACAGCAGTCTCACTTTGAAATTGCTCGCGATCAATGACCAATTGATATAAGCTCTGAACTGCCTTTTCTCTTAGCTGATGACGTGATAATTTTTCCATCCTATTCTCCGATTTCTAATTCGTTTTCCTTATGCTCTACAGAAGACCCTATTTGTGTTTGTGGCTCTGTATCGATCGCTTGCACGTGAACATTCACTTGACTAACAACTAAATCCGTCATATATAAAATTTGTTCTTTAACACGTTCCTGAATAGCTGCAGCAATAATAGGAACTGTCTTGCCATAAGCTATACGCACATTAATATCAATAGTAATTCGATCTTCGATTTGACGCATTTTCGCATTTACGCCTGAACCTTGAATACGCAAGAATTTTCCGGCTTCTTTTTTCTGAGAGGAACTAAGCACACCATCAATTTCAGAAGCTGCTTTCGCCGCAATATCCTCGAGGACACCCATCGTAATATTAATTTCTCCCAAATATTGTTTGCTTAGAGATTCAAATGAGACAGTTTGTTTATTTGACATCTTTTAGCCTCCTATAAAATTATTAATTCTTTTGGACTGCGGTTAATTGGAACTACGCGATCTTCTTGCACGATTAAATCATCTTCAATCCGAACACCACCAATACCTGGTATATAAATGCCGGGCTCATCAGTAATTACCATATTAGAAACCACTACATCTTCAGAACGACTAGAAACAGCCGGCATTTCATGAACGTTCAAACCAACGCCGTGGCCTGTAGAATGACCAAAGTATTCGCCATAACCTTTTTCAGTGATATAATCCCGAGCTATCGCATCAATTTCCTTACCAGTCATTCCAGCTTTCGCCTCTTGGATAACACGTTGATGTGCTTCAAGCACAATTTCATAAATCTCTTTCAATTTGTCAGAAATCGATCCCACAGCTATGGTACGTGTCATATCTGAAGAATAGCCATTGTAATAGCAACCAAAATCTAAAGTCACAATATCTCCATCTTCAATCACTTTTTCACTGGCAACCCCATGAGGCATTGCAGAACGTTCACCGGAAGCAACAATAGTGTCAAATGACATGCCCGTTGATCCTTTATCCTTAAGAAAAGCTTCTAATTCGTTTGCAACTTGAATTTCAGTTACTCCTGGTTTTATAAAGGTTAGAATATGTTCAAACGCTTGGTCTGTAATTTCGCAAGCTTGACGGATCGTTGCCAATTCCGATTCATCTTTAATCAAACGAATCTTTTCGATTAATCCTTGACTAGCTTTAATATCAACTTCAAAGAGTTCTTGAATTCTCAAATAATGACTAACATTCATATTATCCGCTTCAATTGCTAGGGTTTTAATCTTTTCTTGATCAATTAGATTTTTTATTTCTTGATCAACTCCGTTTTGATGAATAACAACAGATGCAGACTTCACTTGTTGATTCGCTTGTGTATTATAGCGGAAGTCTGTAATAAAGAATGCTTTATCTTGGGTCACAAAAACAACCCCGGTGGAACCAGTAAAACCAGTTAAATATCGAACATTCAACAAGTCTGTGACATATATAGCATCAAATTGATTTTCTTTTAGCACCTGACGTAATTTGTTTATTCTCTCCATTTGATTACTCCTTTACTTTCCTTCATTTTGTTTAGTCTGATGGGGTCTTACCCCTTTGTTAATATCTAATAAGATAGGCATGATCATTGGATTTCTTTGCGTTTTCTGATAAATTGCCGGCTCTAATTGACTGAGTAATAAATCGCGTACACTTCGTTCACTCACATTTGGGCCAGACTCATTTAAACCACGATTAATGATCGATCTTGCCTTATTTTGAATATCATTAATGAGATCAGCGGATTCACGCATATAAATAAAGCCACGTGACATGATATCTGGTCCTGAAATTAATTGTTTAGCTGCAAAATCAATGGTAGCAGAAACGATAATTAATCCTTCTTCTGATAGTGCTTTTCGGTCTTTAAGAACAATACTACCAATATCTCCGATACCATTTCCATCAACATAAACATCCTGTGCAGGGAATCGTCCAGCTATCCGTGCTGAATCAGCTGTTAATGCTAAGACATCCCCGTTAGACATGATAAAACAATTATCCTTAGGTATTCCTGTCATTTGAGCTAATTCTGATTGGATTTTTAGCATCCGATATTCACCATGGACGGGCATAAAATATTTAGGTTTCATCAACCGATGCATCAATAACTGTTCTTGCTGTCCACCGTGACCTGAAGTATGAATATTATTAACTTTACCATGGATCACTTTAGCACCTTGCTCACTCAACTGATTAATTACCCGGTTAACGCTCATTGTATTGCCTGGAATAGGAGAGGAAGAGAATATAACCGTATCATTAGGTTGTAAGGAAATTTGACGGTGAGTTCCATTGGCAATTCGACTTAAAGCCGCCATTGGCTCACCTTGCGATCCTGTACAAAGAATCAAGATTTTATTGGCCGGATATTTATTTATATCACGTGATTCAATAAAGATATCTTCACCCTTATCATCAACATAGCCCAGCTCTCTAGCAGTTTTAATCGATGACTCCATAGAGCGACCAAAAACAACTATCTTGCGTCCAGTTTCATAAGCTGTCATTACCACTTGCTGTAAGCGAGAAACGTTAGAAGCAAAGGTTGCAAAAATAACCCGTCCCTCTTCTTTTTGAATAATATTCCGAATCGATATGCCTACAATTTTCTCTGAATTAGTAAAAGTTGGAACCTCTGCATTGGTTGAATCACCTAAAAGAAGTAATACACCCTCTTCTCCAATTCGCGCCATTTTATGTAAATCAGCCGGCTTTCCTACAGGTGTAAAGTCAAATTTATAATCACCTGTAAACACAATATTACCTGGAGGTGTCTTAACCACAATACCATATGCTTCAGGAATTGAGTGGGTCGTTAAATAAAAGCTAACACTTGTTTTACGGAAGCGGATCACTGAATCTTCGTCGATTTCGTGAATTTCTGCATCTCTTAATAAACCGCGTTCTTGTAATTTATTACGGATTAAAGCAGAAGCTAATTTACCAGCATAAATCGGCACGTTTATTTCTCGCAATAGAAAAGGAATCCCACCTATGTGGTCTTCGTGACCGTGTGATATAATAACTGCTTTAATCTTATTCCTATTTTGAAGGAGGTATTGATAGTCAGGAATAACATAGTCAATTCCTAACAATTCATCTTCTGGAAACATGACTCCTGAGTCCATAATGATGATTTCATCTTGAAATTGGACACCATACATATTCTTTCCAACTTCATTCAGGCCACCTAAGGCAAAAACACCAACCTCATTATTCTTAATATTTACTGACATTTTAGAACTCCACCAACTTAAAGTCTTCTTGCTCTTTCTCATATGCCAAATGAGCTTCATCTAGCTCTTGGACATATTGAATATTGTATGGTGTATTCTTTGTCACTTTATCAATCGCTTCTACTCGATCTCTAGCTTCAAGATATAGGGATTGAGTCATTTCTCTGGTAGGAACTTGTTCTTTACTTTCTTGGTACATTACTTTAAAAATCATGTATAAATAACTCCTTATTTTTTTATTTCAACTGATGGATGAGCTATACACTCGTTGTCACTTTATTCTATCATACTTTGATAAGTAGGTATAGTTTGATACAAAGGCTCTTATTTAGACTTAAAAAAAATTAGCGCCATTTCTCGTCTGATTGCGTATTTAATATTCAGACTAGTCAAAAAGGTGATCAAATGATAGAAGTTATTTCTAAATCAGTAATTGCGGAGGCCATCAATCAATTAGCCTCTGATATTCATTTTATGCCCCATGTAGATAGCTATCAAATCTTCTTGAGAATTAATGGTCAACTCCATTTCTATAAAAATTTCCCTCTATCCGTTGGGAAACAAGTCATTGCCCATTATAAATTTCTAGCCAATATGGATGTTGGTGAAAAGAGACGACCTCAATCCGGGGCTTGTCAATTTTTTGTGAATGAAAATCAGAGAGTTGAACTAAGACTCTCAACGATAACAGACGTTAATCTAATCGAATCCTTAGTCATCCGGGTTATCTTTAGTACCATCCATCAAGCTCAACAAATAAACGCTTATTTTCCAAAACAAGTGGATCTCATCCGAACTTTAATAAGAAAAAAAGCCGGGTTAATACTGCTTTCAGGACCCGTTAATTCAGGTAAAACAACTACCATTTATCAACTCTTACGTGAGAGAGTAAAAGAAGAAAAATTGCAAGTGATCACAATGGAAGATCCCGTAGAAATTAAAGAATCTTCCTTCCTACAAACGCAGGTTAATGAAAAAATCGGCATTTCTTATGACCTTTTAATTAAGTCCTCACTGAGGCACCATCCAGATATTTTGTTTATCGGAGAAATCCGTGATGAAGAAACGGCACGGATGACGCTTAGAGGAGCCTTGACCGGACACCTTATGATCGCGACCATTCATGCTAAAGATTCATTAGGAGTCATTGCTCGATTAAACGAATTAAAAATCAGTCAGGAACAACTAAAACAGTCCCTCATTGGCGTTGTTTCGCAACGACTGATTCCGCGCTTTTGCCCTCTTTGCCAAAGCAAGGTTCAGTTATCTTGTCCACATATTCCCAAGGCCTTTCAAAGAGCAGCTCTCTTTGAAATATTATATGGCAAAGCTTTAAAAAACTACCTGGGTCAACTTAATTTATTACCTTGTTTTTCTCCAATTAATAGTCAGTTAAGAAAGGCGTGGGCATATGGATACATCTGTCAAAAAGACTATGAGCATTTTGAAATACTTTAAAAGCCGCCAATTAGTCTTTAATCAAGTAGAAAGAATCTATTTTCTACAAGTATTAGGGGAGATGATTCAACAAGGTTTTTCAATTAATCAAAGTCTTCAGTTTATGAAAATTTTATTAGCAAAAAGAGTGGTAATTATTGATCAAATACTGCAAAAATTGAGTAGCGGGCAAAGTTTCGATCAAACGATTATAGCTTATGGGTATTCCTCTCGCATTGCCGCTCAATTGTTTTTTGCTCAAAAACAAGGACGATTTACTCAGGCTCTATTTGAAATAGTAGATCATTTAAAAACTATTCATGATTATCAAAAAAAATTAATCAAAACACTGATCTATCCTTGTTTTTTAATGGTGTTTTTAACTTGCTTATTATTTGCCATGCGTCATTGGATGCTTCCTCATATTCTCTCCTTTATTAATGAAGATATTTTAAACACACACGTTTTTGCACGATACCTCCTGATTCTATTTACTTTTCTCCCTCAAATATCGATTGCCCTTCTATCCATTTGTTTAATCTTTTATTTGATCATTGATTTTTATCTAATGCAGATGCCAGTATTAAAAAGATTTCAGTTATTAGCTAAAACCCCTTTAATAGATCAAGCGATTAAAAAATATGCTTCTTATCGTTTAGCAGATGAACTTTCTTATTTTTATGCAGGTGGGTTTTCTATGCAAGAAACACTGGACTTACTAATTATGTATCCAATCGATCCTTTTCTAAGTGAATTAGCCAATTATTTACATCAGCAATTTTTAGCAGGAAGGGATTTAAGAGACTCCTTAAATCATATAGGCATTTTCACACAGACTCTTAGTCTGGTTATCTACCAAGGAGAACTAACTAGTCAAACTGGCCAAAAGTGTAAACTCTATGCTGAAAAGATTTTTGAGGAGGTGGTCGAAGATTTAAATAAAAAATTAAGTTTTATTCAGCCGATACTTTTCATAGTTATCGCCGTTATTGTAATGGCTATGTACCTTGTTCTTATGTTACCGATGTTGACAATGGAGATATGAAAAGGAGTATTTATGAAAAAAAGAGTTCTTAAGAAAATTAAGCTTCCTAATTTTTTTAAAAACCAAGGAGCTTTTACGCTCTTAGAAATGCTTATTGTGCTTATCATTGTTTCGCTATTAATGGCTATTATCATTCCAAATGTATCAGGGCAAAAAGATCGTATTGATCAACAGGCAGTAGAAAATATAACAGAAATTGTTGAAACGCAAGCTGATGCTTATTATCTAGTCGAAGATCGTACAGAGTCATTGACGCTAGAGCAGTTAGTAAATGAAGGCTATCTTACCCAAAAACAAGCGGATGAAGCAAAAGAACGAATTGATCAAACTGTTCTCAATCAAATTTTATCTCCCTAATGCCGGAAAATTCTAAATCAGCTTTTACACTTATTGAGACTCTTTGTGTTTTATCAATTCTCTGCTTGTTATTAATTCTCCTATCTTTTTTCCCTTATCAAAAAATTAAAGATAGTTACCAAATAAAGGTTTTTACTGATCAACTGAAAAGCCAGTTGTATTATGCTCAAGATAGAGCCATTATTCGTCAAGCTCCAGTTCAAGTCGTATTTAGCAAAACGGGAACCATTTTCTTTTGGCAGATAGATTCTCGCGAAATGATTAGTCAACTTAGAGCCCCTAGTAATTTGTCCATCCTCTCGTCTTTTTCTTTTTACTACCTTAAAGATGGTCGAATTAATGATTTTGAAACGGTTTTTTTCTTGGATGATGATGGAAACTATTTTGAACTTATTTTTCAGCTAGGAAGTGGTCAGTTTGATTTTAGGAAACAAACAAGGGACCAGTCTCATTGAAGCACTTGTTGGTCTCATAATTTTTTCATGGCTTTTAAGTTTTTATTTACCTGGACTGACTCAAGAACTGCGGACTTTCAAACAACTAAAAACCGAATCCCAAGAATGGCATCTTTTTTATCAGTTAGTGGATATTCAACTTTCCACTTTAGATATAGAGCAAAAAGAAGCTTTACTCAGTTCAACTATAGAAACGAATCAATTGTTATATTCGATTGAAGTTGAAGCTTTTTCTTGTGATGCAACTTCATGCCAAATAGAATTTAAGAGAGGGAGTAACTATCATATTTCACTTCAAGATATTCAGGAAATTTAAACAAGCAAGATCTGCTTTCACTTTAATCGAGTGCTTATTAACTCTATGTATCGTAGCATTTATTATGCATACACTGATGATTAGTATTAAACATTATCAAAAAATTGATCAAAATTTACGCCACGATCGTACATTTGATTGGCAACATTTTACTTTAATAATGGAAAGCGAGTTTGAGCATTTTTTGATCGAAAGGGTTACTCAGCAAGAAATCCATCTTTGTTTGAAAAGCAATGTTTATGAAAAAAGTTCTATTGTTTTAAAAAACAAAAAAATTTATCGCCGACCCGGCCACCATCCCTATTTATACCATGTAAAATCCTGGGATTTAGTCCAAAATGAACCTTTTATCACCATTTCCGTCCAGCTAACGAATGATCAAGTGTTTGCTCATACCTTCCATACTAATTTTGATGGGGTTGATGAATGGAATGAAAAATAAACGTGGTCTGATCATTCCGATGATTCTATGTTTTATGTTGCTTAGTCACATCATCTACATGGGTATCATCCATCTTAATGCCCTCCATCGACAAAGAATTCAGCAGTCAAATCATTATTATCAATTACAAATTCAAAGTCTTTTGAGTCATTTTATTTTATACTCTTTTATCACCGACCAATGGTCAGTTAGTCTTGAAGAGACAATTCTTGATGATTGTCATCTTCTTCAAAAAGAAACCTTTAATGCATATAAGTTGCATTCAAACGATTTACTACATCCAACACTCAACATCATTAAGGTTGAGGATTCAAATTCGGAAGCTTTCCTTCTCTTACACAAAATGCATATTTATCTACAACCTTCATTAAATTTTCAACCAGCTTTTACTAGGATTGAACCTGATGGAGAATGGTTAAATAAACAACAAATTATGCCTTATGCCGCTGAAGTAAATGAGTTTTCATTTGAAACCATTACTCAAGAACTTGTTTCTCAAGGATATAATATATTCCAGCAAATAGAAACAAGTAAAGAAGCTCAGTGGGTGGGAACATTATCTAACGATTATCAATTTGAATTTAATAGCGGTACTACTTTTATAACTAGCGATACAGAGGAATTATGTTTTTCGTCAACACTCCCTAGTGGAGATTGTTTTGAAAAACGATGGCGATCCTCTGAAATAAATTACCTCCTCCAATGGCAAGGGAATCTTTATCAGGAAACCCATGCTAATTAACGATAAAACAGCAAGCATCCTTTTATCCTCCAGAATGCTTGCTGTTTTTTTATCTTACCTTGAGTGCTCGATCAATATCGCGTTTTGCTTGTTGTTCTTTTAGAGCTTGACGCTTATCATAATGGTGTTTGCCCCGAGCAACTCCAATTAAAATTTTAGCACGTCCTCTTACTAAATAGACTTTTAATGGAACAATGGTCATCCCTTTTTGACGAGTCGCTTGATCAATATCCAAGGTTTCTTTCCGATGTAAAAGTAATTTGCGATCCCGCAAAGGATCATGATTAAATAAATTGCCATGATCATAAGGACTTATATGAACATTTTTTAACCACGCTTCCCCATTATAAATCGAAATGAACCCATCTTGAATATTGATTTTCCCCGCTCTGATTGATTTAATCTCTGTTCCTTTGAGAACCAAGCCTGCTTCATAAGTATCCACAATTTCATAATCATGTCTCGCCTTACGATTTTGGGCTAAAGGTTTGTCCTGTTTCATCTTATTATTTGCCATAAAATCTCCTCGCTATTGCTAGGAGCTTGCATAGCATTCTCTGCTTGAAGACAGATAACTCCTAGTATTTCTTTCTTTTAGTCTTTTTTGTTCTCTTTGATTTGCTTTTTGCAACTACCTTTTTACCTGCTAAATTTTTATCCATTTTAGTTGAGGTTTTTCTTGGTTTGCCTTTTTTCTTATTTTGAGTGGAAAATTGTATCACTTTAGGATCGATACCTTCCACGGGCTCAGCTTCAATCAGCTTAAAGTCAATTTGTCTATCTTCAACACTTACACTTGAAACTTGAATTTTGACCCGCTGTCCAATTCTAAAGATCTTATGTGTTCTTTCACCAATTAGAAGCATGTGGTCTGGATTAAAATGATAATAGTCATCCTCTAAATTTTGGATCGAAATGAGACCTTCTACCGTATTTGGCAAGGCGACAAAGACTCCGAAAGAAGTGACTGAGGAAATTGTTCCCCAAAAACTCTCGCCAACCTTATCCATCATAAATTCTGCCTTTTTAAGTGCATCTGTTTCTCGTTCTGCATCCACCGCCCGACGTTCCATCTTAGACGAATGAATTGCAATTCCTGGTAACTGGTCTTCTAACTTTGAAATCTCTTTATTAGAAGGCTTTCCAGCTAAGTATAGACTGATTAACCGATGGACCATCAGATCGGGATAACGTCGTATAGGAGAAGTAAAATGAGTATAGTCATCTGCTGCTAATCCAAAGTGTCCGGCTGGTTCTTCAGAGTATTTTGCTTGTTGCATGGATCGCAACATCATAGTAGAAACAGCTTGTTCATAATCCTCACCTTTAACTTTTTTTAGAGCTTCTTGCAAGGCTCTTGGAGCCATATCTTCCGTATTTCCTCTTAAAACCACTCCAAAACTTGAGATGAACTCGGCAAATCGATCCATCTTATTTGAATCAGGCTGTTCGTGAATCCGATATAAGAAAGGTAATTGTTTTCCCAAATAGTCTTTAGCGACTGTCTCATTAGCGGCTAACATAAAAGACTCGATTAAGCGTTCGCTCGTAAATCTTTCTCGTAAAACAATCTCAGTTGGATGTCCTTTTTCATCCACTAAAATCTTAGCTTCCGGTGCGTCAAAATCTAAAGCTCCTCTTTGACGACGCATCTGGTAAAGAATATCATGCAGTTCAGCCATTTCTTCTAACATAGGAACAATCTCTTGATAGTCTTGTCTTAAAGTAGGATCACCATCTAGTATGGCATTTACATCTGAATAAGTCATTCGATAGGATGAATGGATAACTGATTTATAAATTTGGTGTTTAACCACTTGTCCTTGATTGTTAATCACCATCTCACACGTAAGACTTAAACGATCTTCCTTTGGATTAAGTGAACAAATCCCGTTAGATAATCTTTGTGGTAACATCGGCACCACACGGTCTGTTAGATAGACAGATGTTCCACGCTCATAGGCTTCACGGTCAATGGCCGATCCCGGTATCACATAATGAGAAACATCAGCGATATGAACTCCTAAATGATATTCTTTATCAGAAATTTTCTGCAGACTAATCGCATCATCTAGATCTTTAGCATCGGCTCCATCAATGGTAATGATTAATTGATCCCGTAAATCTTTACGACCTTGAATTTCTTCTGGCTGAATCGTTTGCTCTACTGCTTCAGATTCTTTTAGTACTTCCTTGGGGAATTCATGCGGAATACCGAATTGGAAAAGCACAGCTAAAATATCTACTCCCGGAGCATCTTTATGGCCAATTTCTTTTGTAACTAGTCCAACCATCTCATTCGGCTTGTGGCCATCTGGATATTCGGCTATTTCAACAATACAAATGGTATGGTTGGCCGGATGAATACCATCCGGTCGAATAAATATTTTTGTTTCATCCGGAAATTCTCCTTGCGGTTTAATATATCCTACATAACCTGTAGACTGACGTTCGTCTTGGTTAAAGGTATAGAATTCTCCGACTAATTGACTTGCTTTACGGTCTATTACTTCAACCACTTGTGCTTCTGACCCTTTACCGGTTGCTGGGTTAACGTGTTTTACAATCCTAACTCGGACCGTATCTCCTTCCATTGCTCCTCCATTTTTGCCTCTCGGAACAAAAAAGTCGCTTTCTGCATCTTCATAAGAAACGAAACCAAACCCTTTTTCATTTGCTCGATATATTCCTACTACCTCTTCATTAGAAGAAAAGGCCTTAAAGTGTCCCTCGGGTGTTAGCTGTATCTCTCCAATTCTTTCTAAAAAAGCAAGGGCCTTAATCAATTTCTTATAGTTTTTAGTTCCTCGATAATTAAAAATTTGAGAAAGTTGATCTACCGAAAAGGATTCCTCCTTATTTCCTTGTAAAAAAACAATAATATCTTTTTCTAATCTAGATAAACTCAAGTTTTATTCTCCTCTCTCACCTTATAAAGGTTGGGTCACTTGTTTTACAAAATCTAAGACAGATCGATCAAATTCTTTACGATCACGATTGGTCGGTATTGAATGGGTATTATGGGGGAAATAGTGAAAATCAATGCGTGCGTTGACTAAGTAATCTTGCAAGAGATAACTATCTTCTGGATCAATTAATTCATCTTCGCCGGATTGAGCAATATAGAAAGGGACATGAATATTCGTTAATTTTGATGCGATTTCTCGCTTTATTATTTCTAGTTCTTTCATCTGTTGCCAATGCTCTTCCAAGATATCATCAAATTCTTCCATAAAAGTCTCAGTATCATGTCGCTGACTAGCCAAAAACTTGCCTAAATGCATAAATGAATTTGATATATCAATAGGCTCTTCCGTCACGACTGGCGCATTAAAAATCCCACCGCCACTTCCTTTAAAATCTTTTTGTGAGATAATGTCAGTCGCCATTACCCCGCCCATTGAAAGACCAAAAACCAAGAGGTGGTCATAATCTTGTAATAGCATCCAATGATAGGCTTCATGTGCTTCCTGACGCCAAATGTTTGGCGAATACTCTAATACCGTTTTTATATTTTGCGTATCATGCCCACTAAATTGTGGAACTAAAACGGTATAGCCTTGTCGATTTAATAAGCGCGCTAAAAGGTTCATATCACGAGTTGAACCTGTATAGGCATGGAAAAGAAGAACTCCTACCCTTTTATCGTCACCTTCTAAATAAACAGCCTTATCAAATGGAACATTAATCACTATTTTCACTCCTAACCTCTTACTAGTATTGTATCTAAACCTTGTAAGAAACAAAAGAAATTCCTCTGATTCTAAAAAAATACGCACATGTGGCAGTAGAAGGCCAGCATGTGCGTCTATTCGTAATATTAATCTACTATTTAGCTGATAAATAGGCTAACGCTAAGGCAATAACAAAAAACAGCACGCCCAAAACAGTTGTTGCACGAATTAAGAAAGCCTCGAAACCACGTGCTTTAGATTTAACAGAACCATCATCTCCTCCACCTGTAAGAGTTGATGCTGCATTACTCTTAGACGGTTGCATAATAACTAATAATATAATCAAAATTGATACCACAATTAACGAAATCATTAAAGCGTTATACATAGTTGCCCTCCTTTATATGGACTATCTAAGAAATTATATCACACTTTATTAAATATGTAATAGCCATTCTTGAGATCTTTTTAAATTACCGGAAGAAGCCCTTAAGCGCTTGACCCATGGTCCAATTGTAATAGGGCTTTATTAAATTTAAAGATAAGCTTCGATTCGCCTTTAATTTGTTTGTGCAGAAATTTTAGCAGCTTTACGCTCTTGGGATAACTGACGAATTTCTTCTTTAGTCTTCTTAGCCGTCTTATTTTTTCTTTTTCGCTCATATTGAGATCGTAATTGCCCACAGGCTGCTTCTATTTCAGTTCCATGCTCCTTGCGAACAACACAATTGACATTATTTTTCATTAAAATATCAAAAAATCTGGCAATATTATCCGCTTTTGATCGTTGGAATGGATTTTCAGCGACCGGATTGTAGGGAATCAAATTGACATACGCTAGTTTTAACATTGGCTTTAACAAAGCCGCTAATTCTTTAGCGTGTTGAGGGGTATCGTTGACCCCATCAATCATAATGTATTCAAAAGTAACCCGTCGATTAGTTCGTTCAATATATTCATAAATCGCATCAAATAATTCTTCAATCGGATATTCACGATTAATTTTCATAATCGAAGACCGCGTTTCATTATTCGGCGCATGGAGGGACACAGCAAGGTTCACCTGCAACCCTTCACGAGCAAATTCACGAATTTTGGGCGCCAGTCCGGAAGTTGAGACGGTGATATGACGCGCCCCAATGGCTAATCCCTTGTCTGAGTTAACGATTCTTAAGAATTTCATCACATTATCATAGTTATCAAAAGGTTCTCCGATACCCATCACAACAATATGCGAAACTTTTTCACCTTGACCCAATTGATCTAAATGACGTTGCACATACATAATTTGAGCAACAATTTCACCCGCTTCTAAATCGCGAACTTTGGGAATCAAGCCTGATGCACAAAATTTACAACCGATGTTACACCCGATTTGAGTGGTTACACACACAGAAATACCATAATGGTGATACATCAGAACCGTTTCAATCATTGAATGATCATGTAATTCAAATAAAAATTTAGTTGTTTTGTCTTGAGCCTTTTGGACAATCTCAGTGCGTAAAGGCGAAAAAACAAATTCCTCAGATAAAGGCTCAAGTATTTTTTTAGGAATGTTAGTCATTTCCTCATAAGAAGCCACATGGTGCCGGTAAAGCCATTGCCAAATTTGATCTGCCCGATAAGGCTTTTCGCCCCTTTGAGCCAACCATTCGGTTAAATCGGCTAAAGTTAAACTATATATTGATCTCACTAATAAAAACCCCTCTACTCATTCAAAACTTCATGTTAAGTTTAGCACAAACTACCTAACATGTCTTTATTTTGTTAGTGAGTCCTTAAAAACAAATAAAGCTTTTTGTTTTTTTAACTTAATCTTGATAAACAAGATGGCCTTGGTAAATCGTTGCGAGTGTCCTTCCTTTAACTTGCCAACCTACAAAAGGAGTATTACTTGCTTTAGAGGCGAATTCACTCGGATCAATCGGAAAGTCTTGATTAATGTCGAAAATAGCTAAGTCGGCAACTGACCCCACTTCAAGAGCGGAAGACTGTAAATTGAAAAGCTTCGCCGGTGCCCACGACATCCAATGGATCAACTGTTGAAGAGAGCAAATTCCACGCTCAACTAAATAGGTATACAGTAAAGCGAAAGCTGTTTCTGAACCCACAATGCCAAAAGGTGCTTTGAGCATACTTTGATTTTTTTCTTCTGCCATATGCGGGGCATGATCAGTCGCAATACAATCAATCGTTCCATCGAGCAAGCCTTGAATTAAAGCTGCTTGATCAAATCGGCTTCTCAAAGGTGGGTTCATTTTCCAATTGCCCTCATCTTGTGGAATGTCTTCATCACATAATAAGAGGTGGTGAGGGCATACTTCACAAGTCACACGAACACCTTCCGCCTTAGCAGCCCGGATAACTGCAACGCTTTCCTTAGTAGATACATGGCATACATGGTAATGACAGTCAGCTTCTTTGGCTAAAATACAATCTCTAGCAATTTGACTCGATTCTGTCGCCGAAAAGATTCCCGGTAAACCTAGCCGCTCACTCGCCTTACCCTTATGCATGACTCCACCAAAAAGCAGAGAATTATCCTCAGTGTGAGCCACAATCGGGCGGTCTAGTTGCTGGGCAATTTGCATGGCTTGTAGCATTAAACCAGCAGTTTGTACCCCTTTTCCATCATTGGTAAAAGCCACCGCTCCCGCCTTTGTTAGAGCAGAAAAATTAACCAGTTCTTCTTCTGAAGTAATTCCTAAAGAAATAGGCGCATATTGATGTACTTTAATGCAAGCTTCTTGCTGATTTAATTTTATTAAATCAGTAAAATCTTCCAAGTTATCGGGTACCGGATTTAAATTAGGCATGGCACAGACTTGCGTGAACCCACCTCGCGCCGCTGCTTGAGTGCCAGTTTGAATGGTCTCTTTCCCTTCAAAACCCGGTTGACGAAAATGAACATGCAAGTCAACCAGTCCAGGAGTAATCAAACCTCCTTGACCATCAAAAATTTTAAGTTCTTCATGAGATAACTCATTTAATAGGTCGATGCCAATAGCACAAATACGTTGCTCCTTAATCAAAATTTCAACAGGCTGAAATCCTCCTTGATGATTCAACATCCGCACGTTCTTGATTAATAACATGTTCTCTCCTACTTTCCATTCATAACTGCTTCGATAATCGACATTCGCATAAAAACACCATTTTTCATTTGTTCAGCGATTACCGATTGGTCTGACATCACTAATTCATCTGCTATCTCAACGCCCCGGTTGACAGGTGCGGGGTGCATAATAATCGCATGCTTTTGCAAACGACTTGCTCTTTCCTTGTTCAAACCGTATAAGCGATGATAGGTTTCTGCATCGAATCGATCCGGTTGGTCATGGCGTTCTAATTGAACACGCAAGAGCATTAATACATCAACCTCTTCAATTAACTCATCCATTGGTAAATAACGACCAAAGTGATCAAAAGTTTCATCGTACCATTCTCTTGGACCTGAAAAATAGAGTTCTGCGCCTAAACGTGATAATATTTCAGCATTCGAATGGGCAACACGTGAATGACTTAAATCACCTACAATGGCTATCTTTAATCCAATAAATTGATTGAACTTCTCATAGATCGTCATTAGGTCTAACATACATTGAGTAGGGTGTTGAGAAGCCCCATCACCCCCATTGATAATTGACAAACTTAAATACGGTGACTCCATTAAGGATTCGTAATAATTTTCCTCCCGCGTACGCACTACTACCGTATCGACACCCAATGATTCTAAGGTAATCAAGGTGTCCAATAGGGTTTCACCTTTGGAAATGGATGATGATTTAGCATCAAAAGAAATAACTGGCATACCCAATTTCTTTTCAGCCATTTCAAATGATAAGTGTGTTCGTGTCGAGTTTTCGAGGAAAACATTGCATACAAAGTGACCTGGATACTGAGGTAAGAGAGATCGGTCTAAATTTTTAAATTCAATGGCCCGATGAATCAACTTCATAACCATCCCAGAGTTTAATTTTTTAGTTGAGACAAAGTGTTTGAATACTAAATTGTGATTGCTCATTATTTTTACTCCTCAATATATCTTAATTGACCGCGGAAATCCTTTAGATTATGGTAGCCGTAGGAAGTCATTATTTCACTGAGTTCTTGATCTAAACGTTCAAAAATTTGAGGTCCTTCCGTCATTAGAGCCGTTCCTACTTGGACCATCGAAGCCCCACAAAGAATATGTTCAAAGGCATCACGGCCAGTAGCTACACCGCCCGTTCCGATAATAGCTATCGAATCATTTAAGCGTTGATAAAAGGCATGAACATTAGCCAATGCTGTTGCTTTAATTGCAGCTCCTCCGATTCCGCCAAAACCTTGTTTTGGTTTAATCGCTACTGATTGATCGTTAATCCATAAACCGTTACCAATTGAATTGACGGAGTTGACGAAAGATAGGGGGAATTGATTTAAAATACCTGCTACTTGATCAAAATGTACCAAGTCAAAATATGGCGGTAATTTTACACCTAAAGGCTTATCCACAAAATTAAAAACTTCAGCTAAAATTTCATCCATTAAATCAAAATCATAAGCTGTTTGTGGCTTACCCACAACATTAGGACAAGAAAGATTTAATTCAATTAAACCGTCGAAGCTTGATTCTTGAACTTTATGCAAAACTTGATAAATTTCTTCTTTAGAAAGACCTGTCACAGATAGAAAAACATCTGAGCGATCAATTTCCTTCAAATATTCTAAGTAGTAATCAATCCCTAGATTGGGTAGCCCCATCGAATTAATGGAACCATGAAGATGTCCTACATAGCGAGGTTCTGGGTTGCCATTGCGCGCATGACTAGTAGCGGTTTTGGTAACAAAAGTAGCAGCTTGAGAATTTAAAATATCATCTAACTCATCACTTGTTTGACAGTGGACACCGGCGGCATTCATTAAACAAGACTTGAAGGAACGGCTAGCTATTTGGGTATTAAGCGTCATTTCATACTTCCTTTCATAAGTTGAATTCGCTTAGTTTTAACCAAAAAAGAGGTCAGTAACTATAAACCGTTACTGACCTGCTTGCGCACATAAAAGGATAGTCAATGAAGAGAGTAATCTTCACTGATCTATTTATATAAATCTTTCATGTATCTCGTACACGGTTAAAGACTAATAAAATTTCATTCATTATAGCTTGATAAACTGAAAAGATCAAGGTTTATTTGCAGAAAAATAATCTTCTCTTTCCTTTTGTGATCATAAGATGTAAAATTTTAATATTAGACTGATAATAAAAGTAAATAAAAGTGGGTGAGAATTTGAAAAATATAATCGACTATGCAGAGGCTCATTCTTTGTCTAATCCTCTTTGGATTGATGTGAGGAGTCCTAAGGAATTTGCTCAAGGCCATCTCCCACATGCCACAAACCTTCCTGTGATGGATGATCAAACGCGGCATGACGTTGGAACACTTTATAAGCAAGGACAGATTGACGAGGCTAAACAAGTGGGTATAAATTTTATGAGTAGTATTTTACCGAATTATTTTCGTCATATTTTAGCAGCTAACCAAAAGCACTCTTTAATTTTCTATTGTAAAAGTGGCGGCTTTCGTTCTTCTTCAATTGTTGGTTTATTAGATGGACTAGGTTTGACAATTTATCAATTAGCTGGAGGGTATCAAGCATATCGCCAACGTGTATTAGATCGATTAGAAGTACTCCCTCATCAATTTCAATTCGTATCTTTAGACGGTATGACCGGAACAGGCAAAACCTTAATTTTAAAACACATCGAAGCAATGGGTGCTCAGGTATTAGATTTAGAAGGTTTAGCGAATCACCGAGGTTCGCATTTTGGTCAAATTGGATTAGGTCAACAACCTAGCCAAGCTAATTACGAAGCGGCCTTAATTAGCAAACTTGAATCATTCCAACCGGGCATTGTTTTCATTGAAGGAGAAAGTGCCAGTATTGGCAAAGTTCATACACCCCACACGCTTTATCAAGTTTATAAACAATCCCCCCATCAAGTCTATATTGATTCACCATTAGATTTAAGAATTCAGCGAATAGAAGATGAATATATAAATGATTCTGATCAGAAAAATTTAATAGAGATCAAAGAAACCTTAAATCGAATGGATAAGATGAACCCGCAGCGCAAGGCTATTCATTTAGAATCCCTTAATCAAGGTGACTATGCCTCAGTGATCAAAGATCTCATCATTTCCTATTATGATCAGCATTACACACTGAAAAATAAAAATTTTGAGTATCGGATCATTAATTATTCTTCGTATGATACTGCACGTGCTTTAATCGACCTTTATGAAGTTTTATAGTAAAAAAGCAGCGACAAACTGTCGCTGCTTTTTGTTTATATAGGATGTATCTACTTCCACACCAAGGCAAAACCAATTGCTATTTGAGCAATGAAAGCTTTAGAATCTAAGGCAACATGATCGGATAAAGAACGACTGTCCCAAGCTTCCTCACTTAAATGATCGGCAGCATAAAAGAAGTGACACACTTCAACTGATCGTAATTGAGCCCACGCGGCTACGGCTGAACATTCCATATCGACACAGATACAGCCTTGCTCTTTTCGCTTTTTATACCGATCGATCGTTTCCCTAAAAATAGCATCCGTTGTCCAAACCTTACCGATACGCGATGAAATCTCTTTCTGGTTGAGATATGATTGAAAGTCTTCTAAGCTCCTTGAATTTACGTCTAGTTCATAGCTTGGTTTAAGATAGTGGAACGATGTTCCTTCATCCCGCACCGCTCGATTTGGAATAATAATTGCTATATCTTCAATACTAGAATCCAGAACACCACAGGTTCCAAATAAAATAAGGCGTTTCATACCCATTGCCCATAAGTGCTCCAGAACGCCTACACAAGCCGGACTTCCTACTTGAGAATTGAAAGCAGCAATTGTTTGTTTTCCAATTTGTAGCCGATAAATGGGAATTTCACCGTGGGCAGTAGAAGTGGAAGCAATCACTTCATGTGGATAATCATTAATCATTCTTTGGAAGGTTGAGCGGGCAAAGCAAGAAACTACTGTGTCTGGAAAATTATCTACTTTCTCTGTGACTTCTTTAGGGTTAATAATGGCTCGGGGGTTATGATCATATTCATGTAAAGGTAAGTGGCTATTCATATCGTTCCTCCCAATTATTTTTACTATTTTACTAAATTCTCTAGTTGTTCACAAGAGAAAGACAATTTTTATTATTTTTAATGAGGGAACGTAGAAATTAAAACCTTTAATGATTCTTACATGATCCATTAATAATGCCCTACGATACATTGATTAATATCTTAACTTGAGGATCCCTTCTTCATTAGAAATTCGATGTCCAGTAGAATAAATCTCTTCATGAACTAATGAATTTGAATTTTTTTCCACTCTTCAACTTGTCTTTTAGAATACTTTAATTCATAAACTTGGGGTTGTTTCATACTTAAGAAATCTTGATAGGAAAACTGTTTTTTTGTCAGGGCATTCATTAATACGGACAAAGCTGTGCCATGACTAGCAATAATGATATTTCCTTGTGAGAGCTCTGCTATTTCCTCAAAACAAGATAAGACTCGATGAGACACTTCATTTAGTGACTCCCCATTCGGTAACTTATAATTAAAATTATCCCATTGATTTTGCGCAAAAGTTTGAAAATCTTCCACCCATTCCCCAATCCTACGCTCTCGTAAATCTTTCTGGTAAATAATTTTTAAATTTAATCGTTCAGCTGTAGGTTCAATGGTTTGTTTGACACGAAGATAGGGACTCGCATAAATAGCACTGATTTCTTTATCTTCAAAAAAATTTGCCAACTCCTCAGCTAATTTTTTTCCTTCAACCGTTAAAGGTGCTTGTTCGTTTTTAACGGTGAGATCTCGTATTGAATGTCTAACTAAATAGATCCTCCTCATATTTAATCAATCCTTTCGATTTAACCAATCGATTAAGACATTGATGTACTTTTCCGTTTCATCAATGTAACACATGTGTCGACTATACTGGAATAACTCCCATTCAGCATTGGGAAGATTATCATACATCGTTTTAGCAATGTATGGAGAAGAAAGATCCATCGCTCCACTGATCACTAAGGATGGTTGTGCGATTTCCCTTAAGTGATCCGTATATTCAAAGCCAGACAAAGTGCCAGTCGGTGTAAACTCATTAGGCCCCCACCCTACCATATAAGCTTCTGAACCAGCTGATTTTTCTCTTTTTAGACAAGCAGGTGAATCTTCAGTGACTGGACCACAACAATATCTTTCCATGAACACATTAAGTGCTTCAAGGTAATCAGATGATTGGTAATTGCCACTTTCTTCAGCTTTTAGAATAGCTTGACGATGGACTGCTGGCATTAGATTCACTCGGCGCATCCCTTCTTCGCGCCAAAGTTTGGCTGACGAGAGGGTTGAAGAAAAAATATACGACTTCACGCCTGTAGGTTGCTCTTCAATTTGATATATTTGTTGCAACATTCCTCCCCAAGATTGTCCTAAAATATGAACTTGATCTAATTTCAAATAATCTCTTAGAGCCATTAATTCTTCTTTCCATACCTGTGCAGTAAATAATTCTGGTTGTCCTGTAACCATAGATAAGCCACACCCAATTTGATCATACATAACCAATGGACGATCATCTAATTCAGCAAGAGGGTCTAAAACTTCCAAGTAATTGTGAGTAGACCCTGGCCCACCATGAAGTAGGAGTAAAGGTGTTTTACTGCCTGCCGGATTTACAATGCGGTAATAGGTCTCATGCCCTTTAAAAGGCATTTTTCCTTCAATAATCTTCATATTCATATCTCCTTTTATTTTCTTTTTCTATTATCACCTAAATAGAATCTCGATGCCACTTTCGCTTCATCTTTTTTATCGCAAGTCCAATTTATTAATGATAAAATAATAAAAAATTGATTTAGGGGGGTATAAATTGAATAAGATTGATCACTTTATTGGAATGGAAAAAAACTATTTATCGGTTGACCAATCCGTTAATCAATTAATGGAACAACTCGATGCCTTTCAAGCCCAGCAGGAAAAAATTGCAAAACTGATCAACTATTATGGTAGTCCGGAATGGTATGAACATCTAGAAATGGAAAAAGAAGAATTGTTACCTAATGATTCTACACGAGCAGTTCTTGGCGAAGATTATGCTTATGAAACACTGGGTAATCTCAGACAATGTGCAATCCAAATGTTAGAGCTGAGTACCCACATTTTTAAAATTTATTAGAAAAAACTTCAAATAAAAAAAGCCCACCAGCAAAGCTGGTGGGCTATAATTTATTATAGTTTTACGATGTTTGCGGCTTGATCGCCACGATCGCCTGAAACAACGTCGTAAGACACTGCTTGGCCTTCATCTAATGATTTGAAGCCGTCTCCAGAGATAGCTGAGAAATGTGCAAAAACATCTTTCCCGTCTTGTCCCTCGATAAAACCAAAACCTTTATCTGCATTAAACCATTTCACTGTACCTGTATTCATATATAAATCCTCCTGTGTGCATTTTATGCACTTTGTATTGCAATAACTAAATAATTAAAAAGAAGATTTACATTTGTTGGATGAAAATGACTTAATTAACTTATTTCTTTACTACTTACCTAGTATAGTTGAAAAATATTGATTTGTCAACTTTTATTTGAAAAAATGACGTTTTAATATAGGTTACGCTAGGAAAGCAAGTAGCTCTATGATAGCTAGCCAAATTCATTTTATAAAATCTTATTATAAGATCTTATTATAAGATCTTATAAGTCATAATGTGAGATGAATTGATTAAGGCCCAAACTATCAACTTTATATCGAATTATATACCTTCGTGAATTCAATAATAGAACTCTTAGGTAGAAATAACTGAGGTTCATTATTTGTATACTTAAAATTCACGTCTTTGCATAATTCTCAAACTTATAGTTAAAGAAATAAAATAGGTAATACCCATCGCTAGAATTGAGGTGATGAGTCGGTTCCATTTATTTGAAAATAAACCTTTCAACATCTTGGATACGTCTATCCAAATAAAAGGATAAGTTAAAAATAAGAATGTTGCTCCGATCATGCAAAAAATGATTAAACTGAAGATTATTAACTGCGTCTTTTCAGCCCCAAACTTTAATTGAATGGGTAGTAAAATCCAAAGTGTGATAGAAGTAGCAGCTAAAATCATTAGTATATTTAAGGAATTATCCATAAAATTAAAAGTTTGTACATTTTGAAATAAAGCCACTACTGAAGTTAGACACTCTTGAAACACGAATAAAAGAACGATTATTATGATTGAAGATAGATATTTTGCGCACACGTAATCTTGGCGAGTATATGGCAAGGCTGAAAGCATTGACATCCCATTATCACTGTCATCATAAGTGATGGTCGGAAGTATAGAAATCAAAACTGTCATTGAAATGATACTCATTAAAACGATCTCGCCAGACTTTATGTACAAAAAAATGTAAATCATGATCAATGGTAATAAAATACGCAGCTTCGTTTTACGAATGAATAACCAATCCTTATAAAGTAATCCTTTCATTTGTCACCACCTCATTTATTTAATCAAGTCATAAGCTGAACCCGTTCAAACTTTTTAAGTGAAATTTTAATAGCAAGCTTTGCATTAGTATGGCCAAATTAAAAGTGAAAAATTAAGTGAATACTTATTAGCTGAATAATGTCTTATAGCTCCAATTTAATATTCACGCTTTTGCATGATTCTGCTGCTTATATAATAGGAGATGCCCATCATTCCTACTATCACTAGTATCAATAAAAAGAAAACATTCCAATCATTTGCTAAGAAATTTTGCAAGAATTGTATTTGATCCAATGAAATTAACTTAAACTCCCTAATAAGATATAGAACTCCCATTATTCCTCCAAATAATAGTCCTCCTACTACCACCATGGCAATCATTGCTTTTTTAACACCGTATTTTAAATAAATGGGAAGTAAAATCCAACACATAGCAGAAGATACCACTAAAGTACTCAATATTTCAAAAAAATTGTCAGTAAAAGAAAATTCTTCAATATTTTTGAAGATAGCCATACCGGAGATCAAGCCCACTTCAAAAATCAATAAAGTAATGATGGTTATAACTGCAAACAAATATTTTGAACGCACATAGTCTTGCCGTGTATACGGTAGCGATAAAAGCAAGGGCATACCATTATCATACTCATCATAAGAAATAGTCGAAACAATGGAGAATATCCCTACCATCGAGGTGTAAGTCATAAAAAATAATTTATCGTTCCCACTATAAAGAACAATGATTCCTACCACTACTGGTATCAGAAATCGCAGACCCATCTTCCGAATTAGTAGCCAATCTTTATAAAGTAATCCTTTCATTTTTGCCCACCTACCATTAATTTAATTAAGTCATCCACTGAAGCTTTTTCGATAATTACTTGCGGATAATTTTCTAAATAAAACTGTCTTTGATTGGTTAAGCAGCAATAACCATAATTTGTTTGATCAATCTTTATGATATGCGTTTGATCGATCTGATCCAGTTCTTCTTGACGAAACTTTAAAATACCATAGCTAGATAAAAGTTGATCCATTTCCTCGTACATAATTATTTTACCTCGATCGATGAGGTAGAAATCATCGCAAATCCCTTCCAAATCTGTGGCAATATGGGAAGAAATTAAAATGCTAGTTTGCGGATACTCATCTAAATATTCACGCAAAAGATCCAATATTTCTTCACGCGCCACCACATCCAATCCTGAGGTCGGCTCATCCATTATTAAAAATTGAGCCTTATGCGAGATAGCCGTAATTACTTTCAGTTTTGCTTGCATACCTGTCGAAAAATTTTCAAACTTTTTATCCCAAGTTAACCCTTGCTGATCTACAAAATGTCTAAACATGGGCTCATCAAAGTTTCGGTAGCTACGTTTTAAGATAGCTAAAACATCTTTACAATTCATCACTCGACTAAAGCTGGAATCCGACAAAACGACCCCCAACTTCTCCTTATCATGACCAGTTAACTGATTAATCGGACGCCCAAGAAATTCAATTTCCCCTTGATCAGGAAAGATCAGACCGAGAATCGCCTTGATCGTCGTTGTTTTTCCTGATCCGTTTCTACCCAAAAAGCCGGTTATCATTCCTTCTTTAACTTGCAAACTGCAATCGAGCTGAAAAGAACCGTAATTTTTCTTTAAATTATTAACTTTTAACATCCCAATCCCCCATTAATAAATCAAATATGGACTGCATTTCTTCTTTACTTAAGTGAAAAAGTTGTGCTTTTTCAATCGCTTGAGCCATAATAGTTTCCACTTGCATCAACTGTTCATTGCGTAAAAGTTCTTGATTGGCTTCTAAAACATAAGATCCTTTACCATGAACTGTCTCAATAAACCCTTCTCTCTCCAATTGGTCATAGGCCTTTTTGACCGTTAGCGCACTGATCTTCAATTCCTTAGAAAGGGATCTCACGGAAGGAAGCGCACTTGAAGCCGGTATTTCTCCTGCTAGAATCATTGCGGTTATCTGATCTACAATTTGTTCATAAAGAGGAGTCATACTTGTATTATCGATAATTATTTGCATGCATTTTGCCCCTTTCGCAAACAGTATATAACAGCATATAACACTTGTCAATCAGTTTATAATAAACTACACAAAAAAAGCCCACCAGCAAAGCTGGTGGGTCTAAATTTTATTAAAGTTTTACGATGTTTGCGGCTTGGTCGCCACGATCGCCAGAAACAACGTCGTAAGACACTGCTTGACCTTCATCTAATGATTTGAAGCCGTCTCCAGAGATGGCTGAGAAATGTGCAAAAACATCTTTCCCGTCTTGTCCCTCGATAAAACCAAAACCTTTATCTGCATTAAACCATTTCACTGTACCTGTATTCATATATAAATCCTCCTGTGTGCATCTTATGCACTTTGTATTGCAATAACTAAATAATTAAAAAGAAGATTTACATTTGTTGGATGAAAATGACTTAATTAACTTATTTCTTTACTACTCACTTAGTATAGTTCAAAAATATTGATCTGTCAAACTTTATTTGAAAGTAAATGATGCTTTCATACCGATCTAAGCTGCTTTACTTTTCATCTTCATTAAAGGTCTTCTCATTTAATTCAGCTGCAATCTATTCTGCGTTCTGTCCAATCCATACAGGCTATCTATCAATTCGGCTTAAACAAAAAAATGGTTCATCTTAACAAAAATATTCATCGGAAATTCAGAAATAAATTTTTATAAAAATCAGAATCTCCCTCGGAAAAATATAATCCAGAGAAATTCTGATTCATTTAAATTTCTAAACTAATTCTGAAATTTGAATTTAATTATTCTTGATTTTCTTTCTTTTTGGGCACTGCAAGAAATAGTCCCCCTAAAATTGAAAGGACTGCTCCTGAGAATAAAGCAAATGATCTTGTGTCTCCTGTATTTGGCAATGCTCCCGCTCTAGAAAGCTCAGACTCTTCTGATCCTTCTGAAATTTTCGAGCTTACTAAGCTCTCTTCTTTATCCTCCGTAACCTCCGAATTAGATTCTACTGGGTTTTCTGAACCCACTTCATCCAAAGGTGTCTCAGGAAGCGACTGCGGTTTCTCAGGAACTTTACCGGTTCCGACTTCGATAATTGCTTTCACCGGCGCCTGGATCACTTCTTCCGTCACAATTGGTTCGCCGCTCGGCTCACCATTTAACGTAGGAGTGACCGTTTTAATCACTTTCATTCCCTCTTTACCTTTTTGAATAACTTTTTCTTCCCCTTTTGCAAGGTTAGCATTCTCTACGCGCTCGGTTTCAAACGGAATCGTTTGCTCTTCCTCTGTAACAAGGGTATCAACAACTCCGGTTCCGACTTCGATAATTGCTTTCACCGGTGCCTGGATCACTTCTTCCGTCACAATTGGTTCGCCACTCGGCTCACCGTTTAACGTAGGAGTGACCGTTTTAATCACTTTCATTCCCTCTTTACCTTTTTGAATAACTTTTTCTTCCCCTTTTGCAAGGTTAGCATTCTCTACCCGCTCGGTTTCAAACGGAATCGTTTGCTCTTCCTCTGTGACAAGGGTATCAACAACTCCGGTTCCGACTTCGATAATTGCTTTCACCGGTGCCTGGATCACTTCTTCCGTCACAATTGGTTCGCCACTCGGCTCACCGTTTAACGTAGGAGTGACCGTTTTAATCACTTTCATTCCCTCTTTACCTTCTTGAATAACTTTTTCTTCCCCTTTTGGAAGGTTAGCATTCTCTACGCGCTCGGTTTCAAACGGAATCGTTTGCTCTTCGACTTCGACTTTTTCACCGTGCTTGATGTAAGTTACAACTTCGACTATATTTTCATCATCAGCCATCAAAGTTACACTTGTCACTTCAAGTTTATCCGCTGTATAACCAGACAATAATGGACTTTCAACTGCTCCTAAAGTATTACTGTCACTCTTCCAAGTTCCAAATTCTTTTTCCCCTGTTACCTTATTTTCAGTAACCTCACGCTTAAATGTAATCGTCTGTATTTTGTTTGGCGCGGCTTGTGACTGGTCTTCTTTAAATACATACTTAATAGTACGACTAATATCCTTAGATTCTTCACTTGTTTGTGTTCCATGTACTAGCACATATATAAATTCGTCTATATCACTTATAACAGAAGTGTATTTTTGTTTGGAATCATAGGATGGGCTTGTTTTTACTTCATACCCTTTCGCAAGATAGCTATCGATTTCTGTTTGAATATCGTGACCTATTGCTTCTCCTGTTAGGCCTGACAAATCTTTACGATACAACTCTTTATTAGCAGTCTCATCTTTAATAATGAAACGTGCTTTTTGAGTCACAGATAATGGCGCAAGCAAATCGCTCACTTCAATCTTATCATATCCTACTAAATCTCCTATTTTAAAATCTGTATTTCCTGATAAGTTGATAAAGTATTTATCATCAATAGATGTCAATCGATTTGGAGAAGCATTGGTTGCGGAAACGTTCTTTGGCATAACTACTTGAACACGGTAAGTTCCAGAATCGAGATTATCAAATTTAAAGTTCCCCTTTATAGGATCATTAGAAGTGATTGCTTTAGTTGTCTTTTCAAACTTTCCGTCCTTATTTTGTTGCCACAGAACTAAGGTTACATCAATAATTCCATTATCACCCTTTGTGAAAGAGTTAGATAAATCATCATCAGAGAAGACTTGGCCTGATAAAATCATATTCTGTTTCGATAATATACTAAAGATAGAATCTGGAGCAGCTACAACTAATTTATTGTTAGCGTTACTTGCTTGAACAATGGTTTTAGTGATTGCTTTTTCGCCATCACGTAGATCCTTTTCTGCTTTCAATTGGTAATTAATGCCGATAAGGTCATTAGCAGATAGAGGAGAATCAAATATAACTTTAAAGGCTGTCACTGCATCAATATCAGTATAACTATCGGACCAATCATTTGTACCTAACTCTACATAGTGCTCATTCACATATTGAGGTTCTAAACTATTAGAATATAACAATTTGTATGCTACGTCTTGTCCATTTAGGCTAACATCTAAACTTTTGTCAATTAAAAGTGATGTTAAATCAGATCCAGCAACATCTCCCACTTTCGGAATAAAAGTAACAACTTCTACATTTTCGATGCCCCAATTTGGTCCTACTTTCAATGTGAAATTTTTATCCACTTTTTCGGTTGGTTTAATGACTAGCTCTTCTACAGGTTCATAGGTAATCTCGCTATCCTTTTTCTGTTTTGAGTTTGTAGCAATCTGACTCAAGTCAGTCAGTGTATAACTACGTTTTAAGGCATAGGCCTGATCAATATTCATTCCCAATCCAGATAAAGTTTTAATAACCTGATCTTCAGTGTACTCAGTCATTTTTCCGGAAGCTCCCCCATCATAAGGAGCGGTAATCGTATATCCCGTCACAATATCAGAATATTTCCCGGGAAGATAATCATGAAGTTCATGAGTATTAATGCTTATTCCGAAATGATCTGTACTATAAATAGTATTAAAAGTTAAATCAGTAAGAATGTATGTTGTATAATGCAAATATTTCCCATCTGCCAGTTTCTCAGTACCATTATTTGTTTTATAACTTTGAAGATTTGATACAGTTGAGGCCATTAAATCTATGTTTCCATTCGAAAAATTATCTATTTGGAAGAAGGTGACCTCTCCAGCTTGATCAAAGTCCGATGACGTTATATCCCAAATTTGCGAATTAATAGTATCTTCCGATGAAATTGGACTATAACTTGGCAGTTCAAAAGTAATTGGTTTTTCTCCTAGTATCATCTCAAAATAACTAGTACGACGTCCATCTACTCCTGTATCTATACGTTGACGTTTTTCATCAAAAACATTAGCCGTCAACTCTACAGTTCCTCCTGACTTTTGCTTAAAGTAAACATAAAAACTTTCATAAGATGATATCGCTTTCTTTCTAATCGTTTCTAGAATCAATTTCTTAACTGGTTTAATTTTCAATAGCTCATTCAATTCATTCAATGTCTTAGCTTCCAGAGTTGATCCGTCCGCATAGATTAACTTAGTTAAAGTGTTTTCATTCATTTCACTTGAATAAGAGCCAATAAGCTTCACTAGCTCTATACCATCTGGAATATTAAACACATGCTGAACCTGACTACCCATTGGCATTTGTGATTTAAAATATGTTTTAGCAGTAACTCCTTCGTCGACGGTTATAGTTTCTTTATCTATTTTCTCCGATACACCAGTAAAATGTTCGATCATCGTCAGCTTGTATAAATAGCTCGCTTCGGCTAACCCCATAAGGCGTCTTTCCCCATTTTTTTCGACATAATAATTGACAGGAATTGAAGCTTTTTCATTAGGATTTAAGTTCTTAGGATTGTAATAAACTAAATTAGTATAATCAAAGTCTCCTCTTGAACGTAATTTGCCCTCAGTCAACATTTTAGAAGTAACATCTAAAGTCTTTAAATCTTCTTCGGATGAAAAACTAGCATCTGTTACTTTGGAGTCAATTTCTAAAATAAATCTTGTTTCTTCTCCCAAAAGATGAACATTTTCATTATCATTAAATAAAATTCTCCCTCTCATACCTGAAGAACCCCCATCTGAAACTTTTACATAAGAAGTAGGCTTTTCAGATACTTCATCAATTTCATTAGGTCCAGAAGCATCCATAAAGGCTGCTACAATTTCATCGATTGTTTTTTCAGTGGGTGCTGTCATATTTAGATTTATGAAGTTTCCAGAACTAATTATTGAACTTCCTTGAATCATTCTCAGTCCTTCGTCAGAATCCACAAAAGACTTACTCAACTGAATAATAGCATATCTAACATCTTCATTGTAGCTTACTTCAGGCTTTGGATTTCTAAAATCAAATTGAATCTCGGAATTAACTTGTATTGAAGTATTAGCGGCCAAATTATCAATACCTATTATAGAAAAAAAAATTTTTTCTGAAATATTTCCTAAATTTCTTGATTCAGAAACACGTATATATTTTTCAAAATATTTACTAGGGAAAACTACCAGAGCAAGATTAGACAAATCTTGGGAGGAATTGTTTGAAATAGAAGTAGTTAACAAAGTCTCATAGTTTTTATAATCTTCACTGTCCAAAGCTTCTGGGTTAGTCACAGAAATGATTGGGCCATTTATTTGAGGAAGACTCTCCTTTGATAATATAACATCCTCTCGCATGAAATCCCACTTTGAAGTGATGTCATTATATAATTCTATATCAAAAATCTTTAGCTCATCTAATTCGGATTCAGCATTAATATATTTGTCTGGATTTGTATTTCTATCATTTAAATAGGCTTCATAATTAATTTGACTACCAAAAAAGAATACATTCCGTTCTAATTCAGAAGTGAAGTATTTAAAATAGTCTTCTAAAATTGGAGCCGAATCATTTACTAACTCTGTCACAACCGTTTCAGTGGGTAACTCAGATGTAGACATCACTTGACTAGCGAGGGCATCCACTTGATTGTCCTCTTCTTCAATTGGCTTGTCAGACACAATCATTTGATCTTTTAATTCTGATTCGTTTCCTAATTTTGAATTTGAACCTTCTAAATCAAACTGGTCCTCATTATCTGAACCCACTTCTGAAAACTTTGTAACTTCTTCATTATTCATTGATTGATCTTCTGCTTTTTCTTTAGAAACAGTTCCTTCTTCCGAAACATTTTCAAACGAAACATCCTCTTTAGTGGATGTTTTTCCTTCAAGAAAAGTATCCTCGTTTGTTGGCAATTCAGTTAGAGTTTGAGTTCCTGTTATTTTATCCGAATCTGGCGTTGTGACAGTGTTCACTTCATCTGTAGGAATATTGCTTACAGCTTCCGCATCTTCATCTCTTGACGCCATAGATGAAGATGCATTAGTAGAACTATTAAGCTGACCTATAACTGCGTCTTGATTATCATTGGCGCCATTAGCCTCTTGGGCATACACTGTTGTGCTAACCGTTAATAAAGCAACTGTAGCTGTCCCTAAAAGGATTGATTGTGCGCCATACGCTTTAAATTTACGTATAGAGAAAATTTGCTTTTTGTTTAAAAAATTCAATATTTTGTTCCTCCTAAAAAAATGGGTAAAAGAATTTTAAAAATATCCTGATCCCTCATATAACTATTCGATTATATTTTTAGTATCGAATCGTCCTCACATCATTTTATATTATATAAATTGTAAATCATTAGTCTTTTAATCATCTATCAATTCTCTATTGACTGAATCTCTATGATTAAACATCCTTAAATTCTAAAATCACTTAGTATCTTTACTTTCTGTCAGATTTTTTATTTAGTACTTTTAGTAAGAAAGAAATAAGGAGAAAATTTTACCGGATTCAAAAAATTAACTTGAAGTTTGTATATTTTTATGCTCTTTAATCAGTAACTCACGATTAAGACTCTGCCTATACGGCAAAAAGCTAGGATAGCGTGCCAGCGATATGTTAAAGATAATCACTAATATTTTTTAAGTCTATAGGAATTTAAAAACTAATTGAAAAAAATAAACTCACCAGCAAAGCTGGTGAGTTTAAATTTTATTAAAGTTTTACGATGTTTGCGGCTTGGTCGCCACGATCGCCTGAAACAACGTCGTAAGACACTGCTTGGCCTTCATCTAATGATTTGAAGCCGTCTCCAGAGATGGCTGAGAAATGTGCAAAAACATCTTTCCCGTCTTGTCCCTCGATAAAACCAAAACCTTTATCTGCATTAAACCATTTCACTGTACCTGTATTCATATATAAATCCTCCTGTGTGCATCTTATGCACTTTGTATTGCAATAACTAAATAATTAAAAAGAAGATTTACATTTGTTGGATGAAAATGACTTAATTAACTTATTTCTTTACTACTCACTTAGTATAGTTCAAAAATATTGATCTGTCAAACTTTATTTGAAAGTAAAATGCGTTTTCAAACAATAAAGACCAGAAAACCTGTAGCACGAGTGGTTTGAAAATTAATTTATGCTATGAAATCTAAATAAACAATTCGGGTCAGTTGTGAAAATCCTAGTTTTTGATAGAGACCAAGAGCGGGTAGATTACCCACTTCAACTGCTAAATGAAACACTTTGTCCGAATGGACCATTAAGTCATTCATTGTCTTCTTCATTAAGTAACTGGCTATACCTTGACCTTGAAATAAGGGATCTACTGCAATAGCAAATAAGTAATTGACATCTGTATTTTGATCGACTGAAACAGAAGCGACCACTTTTTCATCTTTTATGGCGAGATAAATAGGACTTTCAGGATTTGCCACCGTTTCCTTCGCATACCTTAAGCTCAGTTCATAGTCATTCTCGAAGCTTTCCGCTTGAAAGCGTGCGATAGATTCCGTATGAACCATGGCAGCTCGCTTGACATTAATATCTAAACGCTCTCCAATGACATAGGGCATTCGATCACGTCCCATCAAAATTTCCTCTTCAGTTATTTCTAACCCCCAATGACTTATCAGCTGAGGATGTTCATCTAAGAAAACCCGCTCAGATTTAAAAGTAACTGATTCAATCCCAAAAGGTGCTGTTTCTACTTTGAAATTTTGATAAAGTTTGTGTCCGATCCTGTTTAAACGGTGTTCCGGATCCACCATGAGTGTTATTTCCACTTCTGGGTCATCTGCATACACAGCCAATAAACCAACCATTGTTTCTCCATGAAACGCTGTAAAGAAACTTGGCATCGATCGATCAAAATTATAGCGATTAAAGAGATAGGGATCAGAATATGTTTGATCCTCTTGGTGACAATGAGCAATAAGACGTCTTGCAGCTTGACGTTCTTCACTTGATAGACTTTGTTGAGACCGGTATTTAATTTTCATAATGTTTCCTCGCTTTAAAATTTGATATGAAAGAATTATTTCTCCATGATAGAAAATTCAGCATCCTATTCTCGTATTCTTGAATAAATAGAGTATTAAGTAACCTTTTCTTCTATATTACATTAAAGTAAAAGTAGTTGCTATTTGAAGACTTGTATAGCATATTATAAATAACGGCTCTATGTCAAATAGGGTTGATGCCCTTATGGAGACTAAGCAACGAATAGTTGCTTGGTCTCTTTTTCTTTTCTTCCTGACACATACAATCTTGATATTAAAAGTATTCTATTTTTAAAATGAGA
>NZ_JAAXPS010000006.1 GCF_012396555.1 Facklamia miroungae | reverse complement strand
AGAAGGAGATGAAATCCCATATTTTTTTGTTAAAGCTTTGTAACCTAATTTTCCTTCAATATACTCTTCAACAACTTTTATTTTCAATTCATAAGCATATTTTTTAGACATAAAATGACCCCCAAAAGTTAGTTTTTAACTCTAACTTTTGGGGGTCACCTCATTTAGAGGGTTTTTTATGATTTAAAAGATCTATCTTCTTTTTAAATAGGTTATTGGTGTATTAATAGTTCAGTTCATTTATAATAAGATAGAGAACTACTAGAAAGGGAGAAGCTTTTATGGGAAAAAAGGGAATTGGTTTTTGCATTAAATTTTGTTTGAGTATGTTATTTTCACTCCAATTATTTACTCCTGATTTTGCTTCAGCCAATCAATTACTAAAAGAAGACCTTCAAGAAAACTCCACGATGAGAGAAGAGGTTTTTGATAAAGATTTACTTGATCAACTTTCAAAATCTTTATCTGATTTGGAAAAAATTGAGAAATTTGAAGTTAAGATGTCTTGGACCAATCTTGATCAAGAGCAACAAATGGGGCAAGCAACTTTCCAGATGGATGCAAAAAAAGGTAATTTAAAAGGCAATGTGATGTACAATCTGGATAATTATTATCCACCGGAAGCCCATTTAAATTTTATATCTTATGGTAGGCATCGTCTTTTGTATATCCAAGAATTCGAATTATTAAACAGCTTGGCTTATTTTAAACAAGCTCACTTTGATTATCGATTTGATGAGTCGGTTAATAAATATAATGATCTTTATACAGAATTTTCAGATGAATCAATAGATACTATCAATCTAATTGAAAAGCCTAGTGCTTCTTTGATAGTGATACCTAATATGGATAAGCTTAAAAAAATTGATAGTGGTCAAATAAGTTACGATGAGGGTCAATATCATTTGAATATTGAGAGAATGGATATTCCGAGTCTTTTTTTCGATAAAGAACCTTTTTTTTCCATGTCCTATAAAATAGATCACTTAATTCAAGCACCTTCATCTTCAACCATGCAGTCTTTTCAAGATTGGGAAAATCATTTTAATCATCAAATTAAAATAAATGAGGAAGCTAATGACTTTTTACTTGGGGTTAAAATCGAGTCAGAATTACCCAATCGCAGTAAAAAAAATGATAACCATTATCGTACACCCCAATTTAATAAACTTTTTTCACTATCTAGCCAAGGTTTGACGGAGAAACTTACAGGTTTTAAGATGGATTACGACCCCATAAAAAAAACTTTGAAGGTGGTCGTTGAAGGAATAGTGGAAGATGTTGCTTTTAATTTTTTCAGTAAAGATACGGCGGAATTATCAACTAAGCGGGTGCGTTTAGAGTATTCATTTGAACCCAAAGAAGTTATTATTCCGGAAAGAGAGACACTTAAAACAATTAGTCCAGCAGCAGCAAATTATTTAATGGAAGAATTGCTGACTAAAGAAAATGAATAGAGCTTTAAGCGCAGTTCTTTGTAGACTAGTGATATGAGGATAGAATTTAGCTTATTAATGGAAGAGGTTTTATAATGAAGTATTTTTATATTAAAGCATTTGCTAGTCGAAGAATCCAAGCGGGGGAAAAATTATTATTATTGGAAGATTTTGAAGATTCCTATGATATTGAAGATGCTCCTGAAGGCATGATTATATTTATAGCTGATCGAGAACATCATTTTAAGGGGCAGGCGGTAATTGGTCGTCAAAATAAAGGATTTGCTTGGGTATTCAGTTTAAATCATGAAGACTTATGGTCGAAAGAGCTTTTTCGTTTATATTTAGAGGAAGCGATTGAGCATCGCCAATTACTATTTAATGATCCAACCACTACAGGGTTTCGATTATTCAACGGTGAAGGTGATGGGATAGGTGGGCTATCGATTGATTGGTATGACCATTTTATTCAAATTAATTGGTATTCAAGAGGAGCATATAAATATAAAGATTGGTGGATTGAAAACCTTTTAGAATCAACAATTAATGTTGAAGGTATATACGAAACAAAACGCTTCGATTTGGATTCAACTGAAGAAGCAATTTGTCATGTTACTGGTAAAAAAGCGTCTCAACCTATAATTATTAAAGAAAGAGAGCGAAACTATGCTGTCTATTTAGGTGAAGATTGGATGACAGGTATTTTCTTTGATCAAAGAGAAGTACGTCAATTTGTTCAAGAACAGGCTCAAGGGATGTCGGTATTAAACCTTTTTTCTTATACTGGTGCTTTTTCAATAGCAGCTGGTCTTGGGGGAGCAAGTAAGACGACTAGCGTTGATGTAGCTAATCGTTCTTTCGATTTAACCAAAGAAAATCTATCGATTAATGATTTGAAAACGAATAATGATTGGAATGAAATTCGAATCATGGATGTTTTTGATTATATTGACTACGCTAAACGTACTTCAAAGGATTTTGATATGGTTATTTGTGACCCACCAAGTTTTGCTCGCACAAAAAAATATGTTTTTTCGGCGATAACAGATTATTTGAATTTAGCAATCGATTTATTTCGAATAACAAAACCCGGTGGTTTATGCATTCTTTCTACTAATCATTCAAATTATACCAAAGAAAAGTTTATTGAAGATATGAATGAAGCGGGTCGGTTAAGTGGGAAAAAAGTTCAATTAATTCAAAGTTTTGGACTTCCAGATGATTATCCCACTTCTGAAGATCCATCGAGTGCTTATCTTAAGGTTCTTGTTTATTATTGTGCTGAATAAGGAAGGTAGGAAATAGTTATGTCTTATATCGAATTAAAAGAAGTTGTTAAAGAATATAACACAGGGGAAGTAGTTACCCGAGCAAATGACGGAGTCAGCTTTACCATTGAGGATGGAGAATTTGTGGTGATACTAGGCCCTTCTGGAGCTGGAAAATCAACCACACTGAATATTCTTGGAGGAATGGATCAGGCGACTTCAGGGCAGGTAATTATTGATGGCGAAGATATTGCTAAGTACAATGCAAAGCAGTTAACAAGATTTCGTCGTAATAATGTCGGGTTTGTTTTTCAAAACTATAATTTAGTTCCGAATTTAACGGCGAAAGAAAACGTTGAATTGATGGTTCATATCGCTAAAAGTAATGTGGAAGCTGAGAAAATTCTCGAAGAAGCAGGATTGGGACACCGATTAGATAACTTCCCAGCTCAATTATCAGGCGGCGAACAGCAAAGAGTTTCAATTGCTCGTGCCTTAGCGGGTCAACCTAAAATTCTATTATGCGATGAACCGACAGGCGCTTTAGACTACGAAACAGGTAAACAAATCTTGAAATTACTACAAGACACCTGTCGTGAAACAGATACAACCGTAGTTGTTATTACGCACAACACCGTCATTTCTAAAATGGCGGATCGCGTGATCCGAATCCGAAATGGACAGGTTGAAGATATTGATCAAAATAGTCATCCCGCTAATGTATTAGATTTACATTGGTAGAAGGAGGAAATATGAAATCAATCATAAAAGATATTTTTCGTGAGATCACAAAAAGCTTTCCCCGTTTCCTATCGATATTGGCTATTGTTTTTTTAGGAACCGCTTTTTTTATTGGTATTAAAGCGACAGGGCCAGCTATGGTAGAAACGGCTCGCGATTATTATGAAACCTATGACCTGCCTGATGGTCGAATACTATCCTCGCAGGGGATGAATGAAAACGATCTTAAACGACTAGAAGATGAAGCGCAACTTCGTTTACGTCCAGTAAAATCTGTAGTTGGGATGGTTGAGCCAAGTACCCAACCGATTAAAGTATATGGAGTAAGTCAACAGGATAGGGAAAACTATAAGATTATAAAAGGAAGATTTCCTGAAAAAGCAGCAGAAATAGCATTGGATAGTAAATATCTTGATCTAATTAATGCGGATATAGAAGAACCTGTTCAATTAGGTGACAGAGTAAAAATCGCAATCAACAAGCAACCCATTGAGGGAGAAATAGACAGTGATAATCCTGATTCAATTTTTTCAGTAACTGATAGCGAATTAGCGAGTAATGAATATGAAGTGGTAGGTTTTGTGCAGACACCTCTTTATTACGAGCGAATTACTCGAGGATTAGATTATTCCGTGTTTGGCTTGGTTTCAGAAGACCAACTAAAGACGAGTTATTATAGTGAAGTGTTTTATTGGATCAAAAATATTGAAGGTAAAGCTTATGATCCGAACTATCAGCATGAAGTAGATGAAGTTAAGAAAAAAATGGAAGATCTTTTAGCTTCACGCCCGGATGAACGGTTAGAAGCTAGCAAGAAAGACATCCAGGTAAAATATGACGAACTGAGCGCTGATTTAGAAAAAGCAAAGAAAGATTTTGAAGCTGCCAAAAAGAGCCTTTCTGAAGCCTCTAATACGCTTGCTGATTCTGATCAGGAACTTCAAACGGCCCAATTAGATCTGAGTGATATTGAAGCAAACCTCCTTCAACAGTCCGTTCAAGGCAATATAGATCCGTCTAATCCTCAAGCATTAGGCAGTCAGCAAGAGCAAGAAGAGTTAATAGAAGGGCAAAAGCAAAGTTTAACTGGGAAAAACAAATTATTCTTTGGGAGTAACCAGTTACAGCGATCACAAGAGACATTCGTTGATAATGTGGGTGAAAATAATCTTGAATTAAGAGAAGGTCAATTGGCACTTGAAGAACTCATCGATTTGCAAAATGATTTAAAAGCGCCTAGCTATTATGTTAACACTCGAGAAGATGAAGCGGCCTATAAGGGGCTTAAAGAAAATGCGGACAAACTTGATGTAATATCAAACTTATTCCCAGTTTTCTTTTTTGCAATTGCTGTCTTAGTCGTTTTTACAACTGTCAAACGTATGTCAAGTGAGCAAAGAAACTATATGGGAACGATGCAGCAAATGGGCTATGATCGCTGGCAAGTGATATTAAAATTTGTTGTTTATGCAGGCTTGGCTGGTGTAATTGGAATTGGACTAGGACTAACTTTGGGCTATCAAATTTTTCCACCTATTATCCTTCAGGCCTATAATTCCATGTATTATTTAGATTCTTTGCTGATTCCTAAATCAGCTTATTGGAATTTAATAGTAGGAGCCATTGCATTGGCTTGTACATTAATACCCGCTATATATACGCCATATATTTTATTAAAACAAGCACCCGCGCAATTATTGCGGCCTGAACCACCTAAGCAAGGTAAACAAATTTTACTTGAAAAATGGACAGGCCTATGGGATAGGTTATCTTTTAATCGTAAGATGACTTTAAGAAACCTTTTTAGATATAAAGGAAGAAACATAACAACTTTTATTGGCGTAGCAGGATGTTCAATGTTGATTCTTACAGGATTCGGTATCAGTGACACAATATCAGGATTACTTTCTACTCAGTTCGAACAATTACAACGATACGATGCCACATTAGTCCTTAAAGAAGAACAAGGGCATTATAAAACCCAAAATCTTGAAGAAGAATTAAATCAATTCGATGAGATAGAAGCCTTTTACCCTATACATTCAGAATCATTAGATATCGAAAATGAAAAAGAAAAAGAAAACGTCACATTAATGATTCCTTTGGGAGAGCCTAATGTATTTGAAGAATTTGTTTCAGTCAGACAACGTAGTAAAGATAAAGATTCTGATCCTATTGATTTAGAAAAAGAAGGTCCTGTGTACACAGAACGATTAGCAGAGTTATTTGATCTTAAACCAGGATCTAAAGCTTCTTTTAAGTTGGATGATGAAACCTACTCTATCCCATTAAAAGGAGCGGCTGAAAATTATGTCAATCATTACCTATATATGGGTACTAATGACTATTCGCAAGTATTTAAAAAGCCGGCCAAAGTGAATGCCTTTTTGTTGAAATATAAAGAAAATGCTAAAGGCACAAGCTTAGAAGATCAGTTGCAAGATATTGAAGAGGTTCAAGCAGTTGTTAATATGGGGAATGTTGAAGATGTTGTTAACAAGACAATGGATAGTCTATATGTGATTACAATCGTCTTAATAGTTTCAGCAGCCGGTTTAGCATTCGTTGTTTTGTATAACCTGACTAATATTAATATTGAAGAAAGAAATCGAGAATTAGCAACCATTAAAGTCCTAGGCTTTTATGCAAAAGAAGTTAGTTTTTATGTTTACGAAGAAATATTTATTATAACCGTATTAGGATCCTTCTTTGGTTTATTAGCTGGTCGTGTTTTAACACATGTTATTATGAAACAGATGCAAATGAATTCGATGCTCTTCTATCCTAGAGCTACTTTACAATCCTATTTAATATCCTTTGTTCTCACATTTGTTTTTTCAAGTTCAGTTATGTTAATTATGCATCACAAAATCAAACGGATAAATATGGTAGAAGCTCTTAAAGGGCTTGATTAGTCTATAGCATATTGTGAACCGCTTTAAGAATATGCTACAATGAGTGAAACTAAGACCCTATTAAAGGTATTATTTTAGAGGAGGCAATTAAATGCAGTGTCCTAATTGTGGACGAAATGTCCGTAGCAAGACCCAGTGTGCATACTGTGGCTATAAATTTAATCAAGCAGATAAAAAAGAACAAGGCAATTTAGATAAAAAAACGCAAAATACATTTAAAAAATCGGAAGATCATCCAAACAGCGGGAAGAAAACTAATCAAAAGCAAAATCTATCTAATTACAAGCCCGAGGTAACTCGTCACGTTCCTGTAAGGCGATCGCTTGAAAAAGAATTAGCAGAAGCTGAAAAAGAAGCGAAATTAGCCTATGAACGTTCTATTGTTGGAGTTTCAAATAGTTCTTCTGAAGAGGATGATTCAGAAGATGCTTTTAAAAGGAGAGCAGATGAAGTCCTCTCCTACCCCTATACAAGCTCTGAATTTTTAAATGAGTCGCATGCTGAGGAAGATGATTATATTGTTCCAAAAACTAAAAAGAATCATTTTGGCAAATTGCTTTGGAATTTGCTGAAATGGCTCATTGTTTTAGCCGTTTTCTTTTTGATTTTTCTATACGGTCCTCAGTTATTGGGAATGGTTAAGAGTTACTTGGACCCAATGATCGGTCAGAATAATGAACAGCCTGTTCAAGAAGTAGTGACTTCGCAAGACCAGAATTCTTCCGCAGAAATAGAAACAACTACAAAAACAGAATCAGATGAAAATTCGTCTAAAGAAGCTGGACTAAAAGAAGAACAAACGACAAGTCATGAAGTAGCAGCCTTTCAAATCAAAGATAAGCAAGTGGATGTTGAAGAATATCCCACCATCAAAATTGATTTAGAATTTGTCAATTCTCTGTCTCAAGTGAACCAAGAAACCTTCAAATTTAAAGTGAAGTATAATGATACAGAAGTTGAATTGAAGGATGAATTCTCACTATTTAAAGAAGGTAAGATGTTAAAAATATCTTTCAATGATCCTGCTTTATCTGTAATTGGTGAAGACACAAGCCAACAGGCGCTTCTTATTTCTGCTGATAATTTTTCAGAAAAGATTGCCTATAAAGTGCCAGATAAACAAGATCAGGCAGAAAGAATCGATCAGTTTAATCAAACGGTTAATGAATATTTCCCTGAACAAGAAACAGTAGCTCTACAAATTCAGAAGGTGGGCGATCAAGCGCCTTTTGTTTATGAAGATCAAACGATGGAAGCAGACCGATTGATTGCTTGGTTTATTTTGCAAAGAACTTATGAATTGGTAGCAGACGGAATCGTCTCTCTTGATGAGGAAATACCTGTTAAAACACAATTAATTGCTTCAGGAGATGTTGGACAAGTTGCAAGTCAGGAAAGAGATTCTTATACGGTTCAAGAGTTGATTGATTTAACTATTCAAGCTGGTGATGCCTCGGCTATGAACCATTTAGTTCAATTAGCAGAAGGAGTTAATCGTTTTAATTATTGGTTAAAAGAATCAGGTTATTTTGCCACACGTATGAATGCACCACTGGCTATTGAGGAAGAGGCCTATATTACTGGATCAGTAACAAACGTTACAGACCTATCAAATCTTCTCTCTAAATTAGCAAAAAACCAATTGGTCGATGAAGAGCATGACAACTTACTTAAAGAAGCGGTAAACCTATCACCTTACACGGATAAATTCCCTAACTATAATGCGCTGGTTACTCAGCGCTATGAACTATTGACAACTGAGGAAAATCCTCAACTTCAGCATATTGCAGGAATTGCTCAAGCGGAAGGCTCAGAATATATTTATGTAGTTCTGACTAAAAAATTCAATGAATCCTATGATATGGTTGGAAGAATTAGTCAAACCTTAAATGATCTCATGACTCAATTAATCACAGGGGAAGAAGTTCAAGAAACCACCATAGAAGAAAGCTCTGTGGAAGTAGGTCCTGCGGAAGCTGGGGTCGAGCCAACTGATAATTTATATAATGGGAAGCAAACAGAAAACTATTATTGGTTTGGCGACGAATATCGTCGTGGAACGTGGTATCAGGATGAAAAAGGAACTTGGTACTTTTATTAATTGACTATTTGTTTGAAATGACTTAAGTGGGATAGAAAGACTTCGATATTGAAGTCTTTCTATTTTTAAAAATTTGCCACTTTTTTATATCACTTTTTAGGTGTATAATAATTAAAAAGGGGGAGTTACTATGAGTCCTACACTCATTCAAATTGTCATTCATGCAATTAAAGAGAAATTTCAAACAGAAAAAGCATTTTATGCTGAAAAGTTAGGCATTAGTCCTCAGTCGTGGGATCGATGGAAAAAAGGTGAACAAGGTCTTAAGTTCGAAAACATTCAAATCATTTCGACTTTATTTACGGATTATGAATGGATGTTAGTTCAAAAGGTAGTTCGCAATGCTGAAATTATTCCAGAAGTCTCTGCTAATCCGGTAGGAGAATATCTCTATCTTAAATATCAAATTGCTAAAACTTGGGTTAATCACGGTATGGTGCGTTTAGAATGGCATCAAAGTGAAAATTCTGAAAACCAACAAAATACAATGATTTTACAATTAATCGCGGATTATCAATTCTGGGGATATAATGATATTATTGAGATACGGTTACCTGGAGTCTTAAGACAACAGTTAGAAACAGATGAAGTAAAACTCCTACAATGGTTTGATGACCAAAGTGATAAGGTAAGAGATACTGGAGATGAATAAATAATAAAGTGGTGAATCCATTGGTGCAAAAAAAACGCAAAAAAACGAGTAGACCCAGAAAAAAAGCCTTTAAAAATAATAAAAAATTTAAGCAATTTAAACGATGGCAAGAAGCTTTTTTTAAAAGATTAGGTTGTTTAAGTTTTTTCATAATAATTTTTGCAGGTCTCGTATTAATTTTATTTGTCCGGTGGATTTCTCAACCCTTACCTAGTATCGATCAAAACGAAGTTTCTCAATCTGAAAGAATTCTTAAAGAACAATTTATCGTAGAATTAGTACCAACCGCCCAGGCGTTACAAAGAGAATTTGGCGTCTATGCCTCGGTGTCTTTAGCTCAGGCAATTTTAGAATCAGATTTTGGCAGAAGTCAACTCGCTAGTCAACATCATAATTTATATGGGATTAAAACAAGTGCAGATGATCCTAACTCAGCCCTATATCCGACAATGGAGTTTTTTGATGGAGAGTGGGTTGAAATTAATGATTATTTTAAGGTATATCCTTCTTGGCAAGCGTCTATGAGAGAGCATGCTCTTTTGATGATAAATGGCACTTCTTGGGATCCCAATCAGTATCAAGCTGTATTAGAAGCAAAGGATTTTCAATCACAAGCGCAAGCCTTACAAGATTCAGGCTATGCGACCGATCCAACTTATGGTGAAAAGTTAATTCATATGATTGAAGATTGGCAATTATACCAGTATGATCAACCTTAAACACACTATTTCAATGGAGGGATTAGATGGCTCATAGACATCATCCAGGAAGTATGATTGGCATGATTGGTCAATCTATTACGACGACTTTACTAGCTCAAGAAGCAGGCAAGCTTGGTTTTCGAGTAGCCAGTTTGGTAAATCAAGCTGAAAACCCTGTAAAGCAGTTTGCTATTTGGCAAATGATTGATGCAGATTATAAAGAGGAAAGTCTGATTGAATTTGCTAGTCTGGTAGATATGATATATGTAGAGCCAGGCATACTATCTAACCGACATTATAAACTATTAGAAACGTATACAGACTTAGCTTTGTCAGAAGACTTAGTCGCAATTACGACAGATCGTTTAATAGAAAAAGTATATTTAGATTCTACTAAAAGTTTAGTCGCGCCTTTTTCGATGGTTACTTCCATTGAAGACATAAAGGAAGCAATAGAGTATATAGGTTATCCCTGTGTGCTAAAGTCAGGGCAAAGGCATTTGAATCAGGCTAAAGATCATGTTCTTCTTTTTAATGAAGAGGATTTAGTTTTAGCTGAAAAGAAGGTTGAGCAAGCAACCTGTATATTAGAAGCTTGGATTCCCGTAGAAAAGAGAGTGTCCTTGACTGTTGTAAGAAATGAACGGGGTGAAATACTCATTTATCCACCATTCGAATTGGTCGATAAAGGTCTTATTATCGGAACTCAGGTGCGCTATCCTGCCAGAATTGTTGAAGAAGTGATTGCTGAAATTAACCGATTAGGACAGTTAATCGCTGAGTCGCTGACTCTCATTGGAGCCTTGACTTTAGAATTTTTCATCACTTCCTCTGGTGTTATATATATCAATCAAGCTTCAATAGGTTTGTCTCAAGCAGCAACCTTTACCATTGGATCAATGTCGGTTTCTCAGTACGAAGCTTGTATGCGAGCAATGGCAGGACTGCCACTCCCATCATTACACGCTAAGTCCGCAGCGGCGATAGCTATTCCAATTGAACACTTGAATCTCGAAAGTGTTATGGTTCAATATATGTCACGAACTGATTGGGGCTTTTCTTTGGTTAATGTACCAGATCAATGGCATAATCATTTAGAAGGACAAGTAATTATTACGGGAGATAGTTTAATGTCTTGTGATCGACAAATTGAAATGACGGAATTATATAAACCTGAATAAGCTTAAGAAGCTGATGCTAATAACATTAGCTTCTTTTATTTTGCCTAAATAGAATTCTGTCAATAGGAAGAAGCTGATAAAGGACATAGGAGATTACTGGATTTTTTGATATAATATCAGGTATTGAAAGTGTTGGTGAAATGGAGTGAGAAAATGAATTTATTAGAAAGTATTGATCGTTTAAATGAAAAGCAAAAAGAAGCCGTATTAACAACCCAAGGACCGTTATTAATTGCAGCAGGGGCAGGTTCAGGTAAAACACGGGTTCTTACTCACCGAATCGCCTATTTAGTAGAAGAAGAAAAAGTAAATCCATGGAATATTCTTGCTATTACTTTTACCAATAAAGCTGCAAATGAAATGAAAGAACGAATTAAAGCCTTAGTGGGGCCTGACGCAGACTCTATTTGGGTATCTACCTTCCATTCGATGTGTGTGCGTATTCTAAGAAGAGAAGGCGAAAAAATAGGCTATCAACGCAATTTTTCCATCGTAGATCAATCAGAGCAACTGACCTTGATGCGCCAAGTTTTGAAAGAATTAAATTTAGATAGCAAACAATTTAAAGAAAAAAGTCTTCTTTGGCAGATTGAACAAGCTAAGAATCAGGGTAAAAGTCCTAAAGACTCTCTGCAAGAGGCCAGTAATTTTATCGAAGAGATTCAAGCTAAAGTTTATCAGCTTTATCAAAGCAAGTTAAAACAATCAAATGCGATGGATTTTAATGATTTAATTTTAAATACAGTAAAATTATTAGAAGACTATGAAGAAGTCCGTCTTTTCTATCAGCATAAATTCCAATATATTCATGTTGATGAATATCAGGATACTAACAATACTCAATACTTATTAATTCGATTATTAACAGGTATTTTGAATAACATTTGTGTAGTAGGAGATGCTGATCAGTCAATTTATGGTTGGCGAGGAGCAAATATGGAAAACATTCTAAATTTTGAATCTGATTTTCCGCAAGCTAAAACAATTCTTTTAGAACAAAATTATCGTTCAAGTCAAAATATTCTTGCTGCTGCAAATAGTGTGATTAAAAATAACAATAATCGAAAAGTTAAAAAATTATGGTCACAAAAAGACAAGGGCAGTAAAATTAAATTTTATCATTCGGATAATGACTCTGAAGAAGCACGCTTTGTTATACAAGAAATAATCGAATTAAAGGACCGTTTTAAATTAAAAAATGATGATTTCGCTATTCTTTATCGTACTCAAGCTCAGTCAAGATCCTTAGAAGATCAATTGCTAAAAGCTAATCTTCCTTATAAAATTATTGGAGGACTAAAATTTTATTCTCGCAAGGAAATTCAAGATACCTTAGCTTATTTAAGGCTAATTAATAATCCGGCCGATAATCTGAGTTTTAATCGGATTATCAACGTTCCAAAACGAGGGATTGGTAATACCAGTGTTGAAAGATTAGCTGTTTTTGCAGATCAGATCCAGCTTCCTTGGCTAAAAGCCATTGACCACCTTGATCAATCACAAATTTCAAGATCTATTCAGAATAAATTGAAAACATTTGCACAAATGATTAAAAATTTACAGCAACAAGCCCAGTATTTATCGATGGGTGAATTGGTTGAACAGGTATGGGAACTTTCCGGTTATACTCAAGCGTTACTAGAAGAAGGGACAATTGAAAGCCAAGCTAGGTTAGAAAATTTAGAAGAATTTGCCTCTGTTACTAAACTATTTGATGAAGAAGAGCATACTCTAACAAGTGAAAGTGATCCTGATTTTCAAAAACAAGATTTAAAAATTATAGAAATTCAAGAAGAGCAAACTATTTCTGAAGCAAATATTGCATTGGATCTATATGAAGAACATTTTCCAAGCGAAGATGAAATCGTTGAAACAAGTGATTTATTAACTTATTTTTTAACGGAATTATCTTTAGTAAGTGATAATCAGGAGCATGATGAGCAAGTAGGTGTAACCTTAATGACGCTTCACGCCGCTAAGGGATTAGAATTTCCTGTTGTATTCATTGTGGGAATGGAGGAGGGAATCTTCCCGTCTTATCGTTCGTTTGATAAGGAGGAGGATCTTGAAGAAGAAAGAAGATTAGCATATGTAGGGATGACTCGAGCAGAAAAGATGCTCTATTTAACGGCTGCATCTAATCGTCTTTTATACGGGCGGTATCAACAGAATCTAGTCAGTCGATTTGTTGATGAAGTGGAACCTGAATTAATAGAACGCATTGGACTAGCAGGAAGAGTAAATAAATTTACTTCCAAACATTCCGCTAAGCATCAAGCTAATAAAGTTAAGCTAAGACCATCCTCTGCCCCAGTTCAGAAAAAAAGGGCAGGACTAGCTGGTCAAAACACGACCAGTCAAGATTTAATTAAGTGGCAAGTTGGCGACAAGGTTGATCATAAAGCCTGGGGACAAGGAACGATTGTAAAGGTTGAAACTTCAAACAATGACCAAATCTTAAAAGTTGCTTTTCCAGAACAAGGTATCAAGCAGTTAATGGCGGCCTTTGCCCCAATTACTAAGTCTATTGAATAGGAGGAGTTCAATGTCCGAACAGACAAAAGATTTAAAACGTTTAGAAGTCTTGAAAGAGCAATTAAATGATTATGCATACCATTATTATGTATTAGATCAATCACTGATTTCGGATGCTGAATATGATCGTTTATACAAGGAACTACTTGCTATTGAAGCGGATCATCCTGAATGGATCAGTCAAGATTCACCTAGTCAAAGGGTCGGAGATCAATTGCTTGAAGGATTCCAAAAAGTTAATCATGCTCAAGCAATGTACTCACTAGGAAATGCTTTTAATGAAGCGGATATTCAAGCCTTCATTAAACGTGTTGAAGAGGGGGTAGGGGATCGATATTCTTTAATGTGTGAGTGCAAGATAGATGGTCTAGCAATTGCTTTAACCTATGAAGAGGGATTATTCATTCGAGGAGCTACACGAGGAAATGGACAAACAGGTGAAGATATTACTCAAAATCTTCGAACCATTCCATCCCTCCCCCTTCGTTTGCGCCAGCCGGTATCAGGAGAGTTTCGTGGAGAAGCTTATATGCCAAAAGAAATTTTTGCTAAATTGAACACTTTAAGAGATGAGGCGGGAGAAAGTCCCTTAGCCAACCCACGTAATGCAGCAGCGGGAGCTCTTCGTCAGATTGATCCTGCTAAGGCAGCTCAGCGGCAGTTGAATATCTTTATGTATAATTGTTCGAGTCATTCAGAAATAGTGGCGGATTCGCAAGCGAAGCTGTTGGAAGAAATGGAAGCAGTTGGTTTAAGAACAAACCCATTGAGAAAATTATGTAAAAATTTCGAAGAAGTGTGGGAATTCATACAAAGGGTTAACCATCAACGCCATCAATTACCCTATGAGATCGATGGTATTGTGATTAAAGTCAATTCCTTTACTCAACAAGAAAAACTAGGCTATACAGTAAAAGCTCCACGCTGGGCAATTGCTTATAAGTTTCCAGCTGAACTCGCTCAAACCACCTTGATTGATGTTGAATGGACAGTAGGTAGAACAGGTGTTGTTACTCCTACCGCAGTGATGAAGCCGGTTCTCTTAGCAGGAACCACTGTTCAAAGAGCAAGCCTCCATAATGTAGATCTTATTGAGAAGTTAGGGCTACATATGGGAGATAGGGTAATGATTCATAAGGCCGGTGATATTATTCCAGAAATTAAACAAGTTGATCGGACATACCGAAAACCAGATTCTCTACCTATCAGTATTCCTGAGCAATGTCCCCAATGTAGTGAAGAACTGATTCAAATTAAAGACGAGGTCGCTTTACGCTGCGTTAATCCCAATTGTCCCGCTCAAAGATTGGCACAAATTACCCATTTTGTTTCACGGGTGGCTATGAATATTGATGGGCTGGGAGAAAAAATTGTCGAACAATTACTAGATAATCAGCTGATTAAGGATCCTGCAGATCTTTACTACTTAAAACAGGACGATTTTCTTAAACTTGATAAAGTTAAAGAAAAAACGGCCAACAATTTAGTTACAGCCATTGAAAACTCTAAGGACAGAGGGTTAGATCGTTTGTTATTTGCATTAGGCATTCGTCATGTTGGTGCAAAAGCAGCTCGCCTAATTGCTGAGGAATTTGGTACAATAGAAGCAGTGATGACTGCCGACCAAGATCAAGTAAGTCAGATCGACGGGATTGGTGAAATTATCTCTCAATCACTAGTACACTACTTTGAACAAGAGACTTCGCTTGAATTAATTAAGCGCTTTAAAAAAATTGGTGTCAAAACAGACTTTCCTTTAAAAAAAGTTGTTGAAGATCAGCTAAATGATTTTGCGGGAAAAACAATCGTTTTAACAGGAAGTATGGAAAGGTATTCGCGAAATGAAGCGAAGCAAATCTTACAAAATCTTGGTGCCAATGTTACAAATTCCGTTTCTAAGAAAACAGATCTTCTAATTGTTGGTTCAGAAGCAGGAAGTAAATTAACCAAGGCTCAAAGTTTAGGAATACTCATTATGAACGAAGCAACCTTTTTAGAAAAATTAGCAGAAAGTGGAATAAAAAATGCAAAATAAACATAAATTCATCATGCTTTTAAGCTGTCTGAGCTTATTGTCAGGCTGTTTAAATAATCTAGAAGTTAAGAAGGAAGAAGCTAATAATGATCCAGAAAAAGTTATAGCTAAATCGACATCAAATCAATTAACCAATGAAAATTATCGAGCGGTCATAACAGATGGCAAGTATCAGCTTGGCCCTTCGGCCAGTTCAGATTATACTTTGTCATCAACGGGGAATGCTTTTGCTTTTGAGGATGGTTTATTACGCATATCGCGTGAAGTCTTTCCCACTGACCAATACTTTCTCAAAGAAGGTCAGTTAATTGACGGTGAAACCTTAACTTCATGGGTAGGAAGAGAAGGAGAGGATAATCCAGAAGGATTAAATCCAGCTATACCTTTGGATAAAGGAAATTCTAGTACAGAAACAACTGTTGCTAACCAGGAAACAACCCTAGAAGATCAAACCAGTTCAGTAGAAGAAGCAACGGTGACCTCGATTACGGATGATGGGCAAGAAGTGATGGTTGATGCAGAAGGTAATGTAATTGATGAAAATGCGGGTAGACCCGATCAGGTAGTGACGCAAGTTCAATCGACTCCTATTTATCTTTCACAAATCCTTGAGAAAGATATAATGGTTGAAACGGATAGTGGCTATAAATTAGCAGGAATTGTGCTCGGCTTGTCGATGAATTCTCGCTATGAATATACGGATCCTGAAGGGGTCGTATATGAAGAAGAAATTTCGATGGGTGAAATGCGTGAACGCGGCAGAGCCTATGCCAATATTATCGTCGGACGCTTACGAGCTACTGAGGAATTAAGATCGATTCCAATCCTAGTAGGCATTTATCGCCAAGCCTCTTCTGATGAGATTGTAGGTGGAACTTTTGTTTTGGATGGCATCTCACGCGAAGGGAATGCGGTTTCTGACTGGAAAGAACTCAATGAATACCGAGTAGCACTGCCAATGACAGATATCAGCACTGAAGCAGAGAAATACGCTTACTTTAATAATTTTTCGAAAGGGATTCTTAATTTTTTCCCAAATCTCAACGGAATTTCTGGACAAGTTTTATATGCAAATGATCAATTAATGACCTTGGACATTGAAATTATGACTCAGTTTTATCAGATAACGGAAATTACAGCTTTAAGTCAACATGTATTAGATACCGCTCAAAGAACTTTACCCGAAAACATCGCCATTGAGATCAAAATTGTCTCAAACGCTGATACAGAGGCCTTCATTGGCAGAGCTGCTGGTGAAACAGAATATCAATCACATGTGTTTAGACAATAGTAAGAAGGAGGAAAAGAATGATTACACGCGAAGACATTCAACATGTTGCCCAATTAGCAAAACTAAGCTTTAGTGAAGAGGAATTAGACCAATTCACACCTAACATTCAAGAAATTATTGGAATGGTTGAACAATTGCAAGAAGTTGAGACAGAAGGTATAGCCCCAACCTATCATGGGAATCAATTGAAGAATATCTATCGTGAAGATGTGGCTGTTGAGAATGCTACTTATCAAGAACTATTGAAGAATGCCCCAACAGCAAAAGATGGCTATATTCAAGTACCAGTGATTATTGAAGATGAAAAAGGAGCTTAAGATGAAAACATTCCCAACAACAATTATCGAAATGAAAAAAGGGTTAAAATCAGGAGCTTTTACCGCTGTTGAACTGATTACGCATACCTATCAACAAATAGAAGCAAGTGAAGGTGCAGTTCAGTCTTTTTTAAACTATGATAATCATAAAGCGGCTGCCCTTGAAGCTGCAAAAATTGCGGATCAAGCAGGTTATCAAGATGATGGAACAAAAATATTGAATGGTATTCCAATAGCAATCAAAGATAATATTTTAACGGCTGGTTTCAAAACGACAGCAGCGAGTAAAATGCTTGAAGATTTTATACCCACTTATGATGCTTTTGTTGTCAAACAATTAAAAAAAGCAGGGGCCATCATTGTAGGTAAGGTCAATCTTGATGAGTTTGCAATGGGCGGATCAACTGAAAATTCTTATTTCAAAACAAGTAAAAATCCTTGGGATCTTGATCGAGTTCCTGGCGGTTCTTCTGGAGGCTCATCAGCAGCTGTTAGTTCCAGACAAGTTCCTGCTGCATTAGGGACAGATACCGGGGGGTCGATACGACAACCTGCTTCATATACTGGAATTGTTGGAATGAAACCAACTTATGGGCGAGTTTCTCGTCATGGAGTGATTGCTTTTGCATCTAGTCTCGATCAAGTAGGACCAATGACATTGACAATAGAAGACAATGCTTTACTCTTACAGGCCATCTCCGGTCAGGACGCTAATGATGCGACGAGCCTACCCGATCATGAACAAGATTTTAGCAGTTTAATCGGCCAATCGATTGAAGGCAAAAGAATTGCTTTTCCAAAGGAATATCAATCAGAAGCAATTGATTTAGATGTACGTGAGGCAATGAATAAGGCTGCAGAATATTTCAAAAACAAAGGGGCAATAGTTGAAGAGGTATCCCTTCCGCATTCTGAGTATGGAATTAATGTTTACTACATTCTTGCATCTGCAGAAGCTTCTTCTAATTTACAGCGATATGATGGTATTCGCTATGGCTATCGTTCAAAAGATGCTACAAGCTTAGAAGAAATTTACTTAAAATCACGCTCTGAAGGATTTGGACCAGAGGTAAAGCGTCGTTTAATGGTAGGAACCTACTCATTAAGTTCAGGGGCGTATGATAAATTTTTCAAGAAGGCTGCGCAAGTTCGGACGTTGATTATCCAAGATTTTAAAGAGGTGTTTGATCGATATGATCTTATTATGGGCCCTGTTACCCCTTCGACCGCTTATAAAATTGGCGAACGTATTTCAGATCCTCTGAAAATGTATGTAGCTGACTTATTAACTATACCGATGAACTTAGCTGGGATACCAAGTCTTTCTGTACCAGCTGGTTTTGATAAAAAGGGTCTTCCGATAGGGATGGCACTTTCTGGTCCAGTAGATAGCGAGGCTTTGCTTTATCAAATAGCTTATGATTTTGAGCAAGGTCATGACTTTGTCAATCAAGCACCCAAAATTTAGGAGGATCTAGATGAATTTTGAAACAGTAATTGGACTTGAAGTCCATGTGGAATTGAAAACGCAATCTAAAATCTTTTCTTCCTCACCAGTTGGCTTCGGGGTAGAACCAAATGCTAATACTAATGAGAAAGACTGGGGATATCCAGGCACCCTTCCAACCATGAATCGTCAAGCGATAGAATTTGGTATGAAAGCATCTTTGGCTTTAAATTGTCAAGTGGCTAAGGAGATGAAGTTTGATCGCAAAAACTATTTTTATCCTGACAATCCCTCGGCCTACCAAATTTCTCAACTCGATCAACCCGTAGGCTCAAATGGCTATTTAGATATTGAAGTGGAAGGGAAGAAGCGTCGCATTCGCATTGAACGCGTTCATTTAGAAGAAGATGCTGGAAAAAACACTCACGGTGTTGATGGCTATTCTTATGTGGATTTAAACCGCCAAGGGACACCTTTAATTGAGATCGTAACCGAGGCAGATATTCGCTCCCCACAAGAAGCTCATGCCTTTTTAGAAGCTCTACGCGAGCGAATTATGTATACCGGTGTTTCTGATGTCAAGATGGAAGAAGGCTCTTTACGTTGTGATGGTAATATTTCAATTCGGCCCTTTGGGCAAGAAGCCTTTGGAACAAAGACAGAAATTAAAAATTTAAACTCTTTTAATTATGTTCGTAAAGGATTAGAGTTTGAGGAAAAACGTCAAGAAAACATTTTAAGAGCAGGAGGTGTTATTCACCAGGAAACACGTCGATATGACGAAAAAACAGGACAAACAATTCTAATGCGTACCAAAGAGGGAGCGGCAGATTATCGCTATTTTCCTGAACCGGATTTGCCACCGATTACAATTTCACAAGAATGGATCGATCGCGTACAACAATCAATGCCAGAAATGCCAGAAGTGCGTCGTAAGAAATATATTGAAGAGTTTCAATTACCAGAATACGATGCAATGGTCTTGACACTTCAAAAAGAAATGTCCGATTTCTTTGAAGCTACAATTCAAGCAGGAGCAGATGCCAAGCAAGTATCTAACTGGTTAATGGGAGAAGTCTCAGCTCATTTGAATGCTAAACAGATTGAATTATCACAAACAGGATTGACACCAAAGAATTTAGCAGATATGATTCAATTGATTGAAAACGGTACAATTTCTTCAAAAATTGCTAAAAAACTCTTTAAGCTTCTAGCCGAAGAAGGAGGAGATGCAAATGAAATGGTCAAAGCAAAAGGGATGGCTCAACTATCAGATCCTGCCCAGTTAAAACCGATGATTGATGAAATTATTGAAGGCGATCCAAAGTCGGTTGAAGATTATAAAAATGGGAAAGATCGGGCCGTCGGATTCTTTGTTGGACAAGTGATGAAGAGAACTAAAGGTCAAGCTAACCCTCAGGTCGTTAATGAATTAATCCTTGAAAAATTACAAACAATGTAACCCTCAGAGGAAGTTAAAGACGACACAAATGAAAACTGCCATTTGTGTCGTTTTAATCTGGAACTAAAGCGTATTTAAAAGAGAACCCACAAAAAAGAAGATAGGAAGTGTAGAAATGAAGAACATCATCACATCATTATCAATGACCATCGTTGGAACGTTTTTAGTAGCCCTTGCCATAAATTTGGTTTCTGTACCTAATGAGCTGGGTGACGGCGGAGTTACGGGTCTAACCTTATTTTTCCATTATACACTCAATTTTGATATCCCTAAAACAGCCTTCGTTTTAAATGTGATTATCTTGATTATTGGATGGAAATTATTAAATAAATTAACAATTATCTACACCCTTATATCAATTGCTGCACTTTCTTTCTTTTTACAAGTAATTCAACCAGCACCGTTTATTCCAGATAATCAATTGGTAGCACCTTTGGTGTCAGGAGTCATCATGGGGACAGGTCTAGGTATTGTAATACGAGGTGGAGGTTCTACTGGAGGAACGGATATTCTGGCACTTATAGTCAATAAATACACTGGAATCAGCGTTTCGAATGCTCTTTTGATGTTCGATGGTGTGATCATTTCTTTATTATTCTTTGCAATTGGGTTAGAAAAGGGAGCTATTTCAATTGTTGGAATTCTTTTATATAGTCGGATTTTAAACTTCTGGGTTACAGGGTATAACCCTAAAAATGCGCTGTTTATCATCTCACATAAACATGAAGAAATTGGTAATGAAATTATGGATAAGGTTAAGCGTGGCGTAACTATTTTCTCAGGATATGGTTTCTATTCTAAAAAGCAACGGCAAATATTATATGTTGTTGTTTCTAATCGTCAATTAATGGCAGTTAAAAAGATTGTGCATAATATTGATCCAAAAGCTTTTATTGCAGTTAATGATGTTCAACAAGTGGATGGTGAAGGCTTCACTTTCTTGAGAGAGCCAGAAGAGATGACTTTAGAAACGGATGAAAGTATTTTAAATCCGAACGGGTAAGCTATTCATTATAAAAAAGCTAGGTTGACATCCCTCAACCTAGCTTTTTTATAATAAATTTAATAAATTAAACACGCTCTGGATTATTGAGAAACTCAATAATTCTTTTTGCGACGGGACGTGTAATTCCTAATTTTCTAAGGTTTTCTACATCTGCTTCCTTAATTTTTTGTAATGATTTAAAATGTTTTAACAATTTTGACCGTGTAGCAGGTCCTACACCTGGTATGGTGTCTAAGATCGATGCTACTTGGTTTTTAGCTCTGATTTGACGGTGATAAGAAATAGCATAACGATGGACTTCCTCTTGAACTCTTTGAATAAAATGGAAAGCTTGAGAGCGAGGGTTCAGTTCGACAATTTTTTCCTTGCTACCATCAAGCAAGGAGGCTGTTTTATGCTTATCATTTTTGACCATTCCAGCTACAGGAATAGACAAATCTAGCTCATTTTCAAGTACATCTCTGGCGGCTCTGACTTGAATTATACCACCATCCATCAAGATCAGGTCTGGTAGTGGTTTGTTTTCTTTTAACAGTCGTGTATAGCGCCGTCTAATAACTTCCTGTGAATGAGCAAATTCATTCGCACCTTCACTACTTTTTATCTTGAACTTTCGATAATTCTTCCGATCGGGCTTTCCGTTTTGATACACCACCATTCCTGAAACGGTATGAACGCCTTGAATATGCGAATGATCAAAGGCCTCAATATAATTGGCTTGTGGGATTTGAAGGGCATCTGCAAGCTCTTCAATTGCCCCAAGGGTTTTGCGAGTGCTTGCTTCAATTAAACGAAATTTCTCATCTAAAGCTAGTTTGGCATTCTTTTCACATAAATCGAGCATCGATTTTTTCTTGCCTCGCAGTGGAGTTTGAACAGGAATTTCAAATATCGCTTCTAAAACTTCTTGATCGACTGCTGGTGGAACAAGGATTGCTTTGGGTAGGACATTATTTTGTTCTTTGTAAAAGCGAGCGATATAGGTTGTTAATTCATTGTCCGGTTCTTTTTCACCATAGCTTGGGAAAAGTGCTGCTTTCCGCTTTAAAATTGAGCCTTGTCGTAGCATGAAGGCTTGAATTGAAATCCATCCCTTATCATAATAATAGTTAAAGACATCCATATTATCATAATCTTGACTCATAACTGTTTGACGTTCGACGGTGGTTTCAATGTATTCAATTTGATCACGTAAATCAGCTGCTTGTTCAAAATCTAATTTTTCAGCAGCCTCTTCCATCTTTCTTTTTAAATCATTTTTAATTGGACCTACCTCACCATTGAAGAAGCGTTTGATCCGATTAATTTGTTTTTGATAAGCATCTTTTGAGACAGGATGATCGCAGCAACCAATACATTGTCCTAAATGATAATAAAAACAAGCACGTTTTTCATTTTTGCTACACCGTCTTAGAGGATAAATTTTATGCAGTAATTGCTGTGTAGCTGTTGCGGCTTGGACATTAGGAAAGGGGCCAAAATATTGGCCGCCATCTTTCAAAACTTGGCTGGTAATGATTAATTGGGGATCTTTTTCATTTGTAATTTTTAAATAGGGATACATACTACCCTCTTTAAGCTTAATATTATATTGAGGCTTGTATTGTTGTATCAGATTAATTTCAAGAATTAAAGCTTCCTTATTGGAATTAGTAACAATTGTCTCAAAATGATGGATTTCAGAAACGAGCTTTGTTGTTTTGGTATCATGCGCCCCTCTAAAATAGGAACGAACACGGTTTTTTAAATTTTTTGCCTTACCTACATAAATAATTTTGTCACTGGCATCTTTCATTAAGTAACATCCAGGAAGATCTGGCAAAAGAGGTAGTCGTTGTTCAATCTTGTGACGAATTTCTTCTGGGCTTTCAGTGGTCAATGATTGTCCTCCTTTCTATAGATTTTTGTGAGGCGGAAGTTGTTTAATAATTTTTTCATAGGAGCGAGGCATTCTTTTTTCAATGAGATATTTTTCGGTAATAAACTGATTTTTAGCATTAAAGTGGCCATAAATTAGAATGTAGTCGCCAATTATGACTTCAAACATAAATGTTAGTGCTTTTCGAGCGATTAGGGCAGTAAATTCTTTGCCAATTAGGTTTGTTGGATTAAGAGGATGGTCAATCAATTTTAATTTAAATAAGACCAATGTGGGATCACTGGCCTTGATTATTTTTTGGTAAGAAACTTGCCCCTTATACTGAAATTTTTCAGACATCGATATGCTCCTTTAAATTCACTTACTTCTAGTATAGCAAAACGTGTCAAGGAAGTTTAATTTTAAATCGTTTCCAGTAAAAAGTAGCTGTGGTATAATAATAATAATGATGATTAACAAAGGGAGTGTAAAAATGAAATTCAATGATTTCGAGTACAAACGTCCAGATATGGGTGAACTAAGAACAAAATTTAAAACACACATCACAGAAATAAAAGAAGCTCAATCTGCGGATGAAGCAATTGCTGCTGTAAAAGCAATTCAGGACCTACAAAGAGATATTGAAACGAATTCGACGTTAACTTCAATCCGTCATTCAGTTGACACCCGCGATAAGTTTTATTCAGATGAGACCGATTTTTGGGATGAAAATTCACCACTAATTAGTGAGTGGGAAAGTGAGTACTACCGTGCCGTACTCGATTCTAATTACCGTAAAGAATTAGAAGAAGTTTTACCCCATACCTTCTTTAAACTGGCAGAGAATCATTTGAAAATTTTTTCAAGTGAAATTATTCCTCTTTTACAAAAGGAAAATCGTTTAGTTTCAGAATATGGTAAGTTAAAAGCTTCTGCCGAGATTGAATACAAGGGAGAAATCTATAACCTTTCATCAATTGGGGCTTTCACACAAGATAAAGATCGTAAGGTACGTAAAGAAACTTCTGAATTAATCACTGATTGGTATCTTGAGCGCCAGGATGAATTTGACCGAATTTATGACCAGTTAGTTAAAACGCGTCATGAGATTGCTACGACACTCGGTTTCAAAGACTTTGTTGAAGTAGGTTATGCCCGGATGGCACGCTTAGATTACGACCGCAAGGATGTCGAAGTTTATCGTCAAGAAGTTCAAAAACACGTTGTTCCTTTAGCAGAGAAACTTTTTGAACGTCAACGTGAGCGTCTAGGCTTGGATAAGTTAGCTTTCTATGACTTAGGTCTAACATTCCCAACTGGTAACGCTAAGCCAGAGGGAAGTCCTGAAGAAATAGTTGCTAAAGGTGTTGAAATGTATCATGAACTATCACCAGAAACAGGTGAATTCATTGATTTGCTCATCGATCACGATGTGCTCGATTTAGAATCAAAACCAGGTAAAGATACAGGTGGCTATTGTACTTACCTTCCAAATTATAAGACACCTTATATTTTTGCCAACTTTAATGGAACTTCTCATGACGTTGAAGTTTTGACTCATGAGGCAGGACATGCATTCCAAGTATACAATTCGAGATGGATTCAAACGCCTGAAGCTGTATGGCCTACTTTAGAATCCTGTGAAATCCATTCAATGTCGATGGAGTTTTTAACATGGCCATGGATGAAAAACTTTTTCGGTGATAGCATTGAAAAATTTAAATATCAGCATTTAGCTGGTGCTGTTCAATTTATTCCATATGGCGTATGTGTGGATCATTTCCAACATGAAGTATACGAAAATCCAAACATGACACCAGAAGAACGCCGTCAAGCATGGAGAAAGTTAGAAAAAATATATACTCCTTGGATTGATTATCAAGGCAATGAGTTTTATGAAAATGGTGGTTGGTGGTTTAAACAATTGCATATTTTCACAATGCCTTTCTATTATATTGATTATACTCTTGCCCAAGTATGTGCTTTCCAATTCTGGAAACGCAGTCAAGTAGATCATGATCCAAAAGCTTGGGAAGATTATTTAAATATTTGTAAAGTTGGTGGAACTCAGACATTCACTGAGATCATTGCAACAGGAAACCTGAAGTCTCCATTTGAAAAAGGTAATCTTGCGGATACATTGGCCAGTATTGAAGCCTATTTAGATCAAGTTGATGAAGCAACTCTAAGAAAATAGTTTTATCCTAAAGGAGAGTTTCAGATGTTGAACTATGCGACGATTGGTAGCTCGTGGATTACTGAACAAATGATTAATGCGGCTCAGTTGACACAGCGTTACCATCTTAAAGCAGTATACTCAAGATATATTGACACTGCGAAGCAATTTGCTCAAAAATTTGAAGCAGATTATTATACTAATGAGTTAAACAATATCCTATTCGATCCGGATATCGATCTAATTTATATCGCTAGCCCTAATTCTTTACACTTTCAGCAAGCTATCCAAGCAGTAAAAGCCAAAAAGCATGTTATTGTTGAAAAGCCAATGGTCTCGTCATCTGCTCAATGGCATGAGTTGTACTCACAGGCTGATGAAGTAGGTGTTTACGTTTTTGAAGCTGCAATGCATTACCATAGTCGAAATTATAGTCGATTACGTCCTTTGATTCAGCATAAAATGAATGATCTAGAATTACCCTTTTTTGGAGCAAATTTTAATATGGGGCAATATTCTTCAAGATATGAAACTTACTTAGAATCTAAAGAAAAAGGTTGGCAAGTTCCTAATGTTTTTAATGCTGATTTTCATGGAGGTTCTTTGATGGATTTAGGAGTATATCCTTTGTATATTGCCTTAGATCTATTCGGCCTTCCTGAATCCGTGCATTATCATGCGATCGATGATGGACGCCAAATCGATCTTTATGGCAATGTTCTTTTGAAGTATCCACAGACTCAAGTTTCTATTTTTGTTTCAAAAGCTGTTCATTCCGTGATGCCTAGTGAAATTTATGTTGGCGATGAGACCTTCCTTATTGATGATATATCACGCTTGACAAAAGTGAGTTTAATAAATAAAGAAGGTAAAAAAGCTCAAATCATTGATTATTTGCCTGCCAATCCTATGTTTGATGAATTATTAACTTTTGCGGACATGGTTGTGCAAGAGAAAACAATTCATCAGGAAATTCGCTATGAGAACTGGAGACAGTTATCTTTACAAGTTGTTCAAGTACTTGAGTTATTGCGTCAGTCCGCAAAACTATACTAAGATCCTCGAACGGTTAGAAGTCTTTGACTTTTAGCCGTTCTTTCATGAAAAAGGAGTTTGTATGAAAGAATTATTTAATCCTCAACTTAAAAAGTATTGGAATGAAAAGAAGTTTTCAGAAGCAACACCTATTCAAAAACAGGTCTATCCTTTCTTTAAAAATAAAGAATCAGTGGTTGCCATTTCGCCGACAGGAACGGGGAAAACATTAGCGTACTTACTTCCTACGCTTGAAAGGCTTGAACCTAATCATCGATTACAAGCGATTATTTTTGCTCCTACGCAAGAATTAGCACAACAAATATTCTTAGTAGCTGATGAGTGGAGTCAATTGGTTGGAATTACTTGTATGAGTATAGTAGGAGGAGCGAATGTAAAACGACAAATTGAAAAGTTGAAGAACAAACCAGAGTTAATTGTAGCTACGCCAGGTCGATTTAATGAATTATTAAAACAAACATCTAAGTTGAAAGTCCATACTGTTGAATGGCTAGTATATGATGAAGCAGACTACTTATTTTCAAAAGGAGAACAGCAAATAACTGATATCAATCTGATTGAGAAACGTTTAATGAAAGATATTCAGCGGTATTTCTTCTCTGCAACGAAAAGTGAAGATTTTCTAAATTATCTTACTGAAAAAAGCTATGAAATTGAAAAGCTTGAAGTTTCGATGGCTTCAGCCAATCTTAAAACAGACCATATAGTAATGGAAGTTAATAATCGTCAGAAGACAGAGACTTTGAAACGCCTAGCTCAAATAGAGAGTATGCAAGCAATTGTTTTCTTTGATCAAATCAGTGATTTAGAAAGGGCAGCTGCAAAGTTAATTTTTGAGCGATTGCCAGTTTCGGTTCTACATAGTCAGTTGTCTAATCAGGAAAGACAAATAGCTTTAGAGCAGTTTCGGCAACAAAAATCTGTCTACTTATTAACAACTGACCTAGCTTCAAGAGGCCTGGATATAGAAGATGTGCCTTATGTCATTCATTATAATGCTGCTGATAATGTACGCATTTATTTTCACCGTTCTGGACGAACTGGACGAATGAACAAAGAAGGATGTGTTATATCCATAGTTAATCAACAAGAAGGGTTCAATCTAAGGAATATGCTCAAAGATAGTAAAATTCTATTAGAAGAACGAGTACTATATAACCGGCAATTATTAAGCGAAAAACCAGCTGAAGAAGATAAGAAACACGAAATCAAGAAAAAACCTAAAAAAAGACCGCAGGCACAAAAGAGCAAATTAACAATAAAAACCAAAAAGAAAAAGCGCAAACGAAACACTAAAAACATCGGCAAACCACGCAAGAAAGATTAATAGCAAGCTTTACCTAAACTTTACAATAAATTTATAGTATCTTTTTAACCTTACGTTATAATGATTAAGAAGCATATAACAAAAAGGTAAAGGAGTAGTGACATGAGAATTTTAATAGCAACAGAAACCTTTGTGCCAGCTACGGATGGAATTTGTACACGCCTGGCAAATATGACAACTTCTATGAAAAAATTGGGACATGAAGTGGTTGTCGTTTCGCCCGATCTTGGTATTGAAGAGTATCAAGGTGTCAAAGTGATACCAATGGATTCTTTTTCCTTTCCTTTATATAAATCACGACCTTGGGGATTGCCGTCACGAAAAATGAAAAGGATTATTGAAGACTTTAATCCGGATATTGTACATGCAGTCAATCCTTTTTTTATGGTAACTTCTGCTGTAAAATATGCCAAGCGGTTAGAAATCCCTTTGCTAACTTCTTACCATACACATATACCAGATTATCTTGATCACTATAATTTACCATTGTTAAAACCAATTCTTTGGGATTATATTCGTTTTTGGCATCAAGATGCTGATTTGAATATAACGGTTTCAGAAAGTCTCCAAACAGAATTAATAGATCAGGGAATAGCTACTGAAGGAGTCTTGCCGCGAGGCATTGACCTCAACAAACGTCATCCTAAGTTCTTTGATCAAGAGCTCTATGAAAAGTGGACTTTTGGTCTAAAAGATCAAAAATTGCTAGTCTATGTCGGTCGATTGGCTGCCGAGAAAGACTTAGATCATTTACTACCTATTTTTGCTAATCGCGATGATGTATGTTTAACAATTGTAGGAGATGGTCCAGAAAAGCAACGTTTGACAGAATTGTTTGACGGAACTAAAACGACATTTACTGGTTTCCTAGATGGAGAAGCTTTATCTAAGGCTTATGCTACAGGAGATGCTTTTATTTTCCCGTCAATTTCAGAGACTTTTGGTTTGGTTATTTCAGAATCAATGGCTTCAGGTGTACCAGTTATAGCTGCTGAAAATGGCCCAACTTTAGAGCAGATCGAACCTAATCAATCAGGGATGATTTATCAATCAGGTAATATTGAATCAATGATTGAAGCTTTAAAAATTTTAGATAACCCTTTAAAATTAAAGGAGTTGGGTCTGAAAGCAAGAAGAGAAGCAGAAAAATATTCTTGGGAAAATGCTACAAGAAAGTTATTGGATTATTATGAAGAAACGATTCATCTGAATGCACAAAAATTATCGCATTTCAATAAATTAGTTAATCTGTAGAAGACAAATTAAATAAAATTGAAGATTAATTCATAGCAAATAAGCATAATGCTAGCACAATAAGCTTTCTTATTATATACTTTATTTATAAACTACTTGAGAAAGAAGGAATAAAAATGATTATGACTTTAATCGTTGGAGGAATTATCGGATGGTTAGCAGGTATGATTTTAGGTAAAGACATTCCTGGTGGTATCATTGGAAATATCGTTGCAGGTATCATCGGTTCATGGGTGGGTGGACAATTTTTCTCTGATTTTGGACCTAAGGTTTCTGATATCGCTATTTTCCCAGCCTTAATCGGAGCCATTATATTGATTGCTATTGTATCTTTTGTATTAAAGAAAACTAAATAAATAGACTAGCTTACTATTTAGGCGGGTTCGTAGAACCTGCCTCTTTTTAATTTAAAGAAGCAATTTACATAACGAGGGAGGGATCTCTATGTCAGGCAATGCGACTTCCTTTACTAAAGCATTTGAAATAGATGCGGATTGGTTCATTGACCCAGATCATCAGCAGAATAACTTTACCAAATTATTAGAGGCGGTTTTAGAAACCTCAGTAAAACATGATCACGCTATTCACTTTGATTCAACAGTTCCTTTTTTGAATCAAGATGAAAGTTGGGTGATTACGCAAAATATAAGTATGATTAATCAATTGCCTCATTACGGTGATGACATAGAAGTGACGACTAAAATTATCCAAGCAAATCGTTTCTTTTTGGAACGATGGTTTGAGGTTCGAACTAGGAATGTGCTGTTATTAGAATGTCAAATTCAATTTGCCATTATTAACTTAATAACTAGAAAAATGGGGCGTATTGATCACAAAAGGATGGAAGAACTAGGCCTGATTGACTCGCAACAAAATGTATTAAAATCTAAATTATTACTCTCGAAAGAATTCAACTTTTGGAAAAAGAAAAATCAAGTAATTTTAGCAGAGGATATTGATTTTAATAATCATGTGAATAATCTCGTGTATATAAATTGGGCCATTAACAGTCTGCCTCAATGGGTGAATGATCATTATCATATTAAACAACTAAAAATCAAATATGGACACGAGCTTCTTAGTGATCAACAAGTCAGGATTCTTTCATACTCAGATAACGCATTAGACTCTTATCATGCTAAGGATCAAATCACAACCTATCAGGCAATCTACAATGAGAGTCAAAATCAAGAAGCAGCACGAATCGAAATACAGTGGCTGAAAACAGAGACATAATGCGTTATAATATGCTAGAGAATGAAAATAGAAAGAAGGCAAAAAATGATTACACTTAAATCTGAAAGAGAAATTCAGACTATGAAAGATTCAGGAAAAATTCTTTCTGATATTCATGTTGCTTTACGTGATTTTATTAAAGAAGGTATCACTACTAAACAAATTGATCAATTTGTTCAAGAAAGGATTGAAGCTGCAGATGCAGTGGCTGCGCAAATAGGGTACGAGGGTTATCAGTTTGCAACTTGTACTAGTGTTAATGATGAAATTTGTCACGGTTTTCCATCTAATAGAGTTTTAAAAGAGGGTGATATTGTCAAAGTGGACTTTTGTGTCGATTTAAACGGGGCAATTTCTGATTCTTGCTGGTGTTACGCAATTGGAGAGATTATTCCAGAGCATGAACGATTAATGGAAGTTACGAAAGAAGCCTTGTACCGAGGTATTGAACAAGCTAAGGTGGGGAATCGAATAGGCGATATTGGACATGCAATTCAAACTTTTGTTGAAGGAGAGGGTTTTGGAGTTGTTCGTGATTTCATCGGTCACGGTATTGGACCAACCATTCACGAAGAACCGCCTATTCCCCATTATGGCTTGAAAGGCAAGGGACTCCGTCTAAAAGAAGGGATGACTCTTACGATAGAACCTATGGTGACAACTGGTGACTGGAAGATGAAAATGGATGCTAATGGATGGACAGCTAGAACACGTGATGGAGGTTTCTGTGCCCAGTACGAACACTCGTTAGCTATTGGCCCTGAGGGCCCGATTATATTAACAAAACAAGAAAATGAAATTTAATTTAGATCAAAATAAAAATGACAAGACTTCTTTCATTGAGAGAGCTTGTCATTTCTATTTGATCTTATTTTTACTTTGTTACATGTGATTAATAATATTCTGATAAAGTTCATCATACTTTCTGACGATTTCATCCCATTTAAAAAAGCGAATGCCTTCTAAGGCATTAGTTGATAATTGCTCATAATGATCTAGGATGTATAGAACAGCTTGGTCAAAAGCTGATTGATCGAAACGATTAACGGAGACTCCCACATGATAATTATCAAAAAAAGAATCAAAACCTTCGTTTTCAGTATAGATAACTGGTAATCCTTGACTCATTGCTTCAGGATAAACTAGGCCAAATGTTTCGGGGAAGGAAAGCAAAGCGAAAAGATCCATTCTACGGTATAGCCGAATCATCTCTTCTTTGCTTAAAGAGCCATGATAGGTGACAGACTCCATCGTAAGTAACTGATCAAGTATCTTTTTATCCCAATTGGGTCCGGCAATGTGGAGTTCAACTGGTTGATAGGTGTTCGAAAAACTTTCGACCATCTTTGCTAATTCAATAAAGCGTTTCCCTGCAGAGACCTTACCAGCTGTTACAATTCGGATTGGACGATGGAAAGTAGGTTTTTTTTCTTTAAAACTGTGAGTATGCCAATAATCATCTATTCCATTCGCAATCACTTGAGTTTTTGCTTTAAGTTGACTGAGGTCCTTCGCTGGGATAAAACGATCAAAAACCTGTTGATAAGAATTTTGAGAGATAAAGATAATTTGCTGGGCATCACGCATGATATTCAAACCTATTTTCCGCATCCAGGGCATTTTTTCGAAAAAAGTATGGAGATCAGCATTGCGTATTGCAACTATATAAGGAATCTGATGGTGAAGAAAAATTTGTCTAGCTAACCAACCATTTGAAAAAAGGGAATGAGCATGAACGAGATCAAATTTGTTTAATTGATAGGAGGTCTTTAAATCTTGCCATATTTTATGATGTTTAATCGGAAAGATCCATCGCATCCATTGATCATGGTTTCTTGATAATTTAAGATAATTACCACTAGCTGCGACTCTTTCTTCGGGATATTGGTAAGCAATAGGGACATAAACTTCGAGTTCATGTCCCTGTTTTACTTGACGATCATAGACTTGTCTAAATAAGCCAGAGGTTGAGAAATATGAATTAATATGTAGTAATTTCACCATAACTACTCTTGACTTCCTTCTATGAGTGCTTCAAGCGACGTAATACGTTTTTCTAAATCTTCAACCTTTCGATTCATTGCAGCTTGACTACCTTCATATTCTTTAGTAGTAGGGATTGAGAAAGCTTTTACGGATAGATAAACAAGCAAGAAGAAAATGATTACACCAATAATCAATAGTGGCCAACCCGTACGGTCAACGCGACGATCAATTTCTTCAATATGCTTATTGATTTCTTCTTCAAAATTTGAATTAAAATTTGAAGGGGTTGCCATCTTTATTACCTCCCTCTTGGTTAATTAGAATGCCCATTCACCTTTACGGAAAATTGGGGTAACAGTTCCATCTGCTGCAATACCGTCAATATTCATCTCTGCGTTTCCAACCATAAAATCAACATGGACATTTGAACGGTTTAGTCCCACTTCTTCTAATTCTTCTTGGCTCATTTTTGCACCATTTTTAACAGAAGTAGCATAAGCTTGGCCTAAGGCAATATGATTCGAAGCATTTTCATCAAATAAAGTATTGTAAAAAATGATTCCTGATTGTGAGATCGGTGATTTATGCGCAACAAGGGCCACTTCACCTAATGCGTCAGATCCATCATTTTCTTTAACTAATTGACGGAGTGTTTCTTCTCCTTCTTTGGCATTCACCTCAGTTACCTTACCGTCTTTAAAAGTGAATTTCATGCCATCAATTACAGTTCCGCCATATGCTAAGGGTTTAGAAGAGGAGATATAACCTTCGGCCCTTCTAGCATCTGGTGCAGTAAAGACTTCTTCTGTAGGCATATTAGCAATAAAGACTTCCCCTTTTTCGTTAAGTGAACCAGCACTTTCCCAGACATGATTTTTTGGTAAGCCAACAGTAAAATCGGTTCCCGGACCCGTATAATGCAACTGATCGAATTGTTGTTCATTTAAGAAACGAGCTTTTTCACTTAAACGGTCCTCATGTTCATCCCAAGCCTTAATAGGATCGTCTTCATAAATGCGTGTTGTTTTAAAGATTTGATCCCATAAAGCATCGACTTGTTCTTGCGAAGTTTCTAAATCAGGGAAGACAAGTGCAGCCCATTCTTTACCAGCTCCTGCAACAACTAACCAAGAAACAAGGTTGGATTGAGTAGCAATGCGAACATCTTTCATAGCATGTGAAGAAGCACGGTTAGCTGCATTTATTTTTGCGGGGTCAATTCCTTTGAGCACGTTTGGATCACTCGAGCGAAGCGAAATACGTTTTGCTCTTTTTTCAACATAGTAGTTACCTTCATCAATTTTGTATTGAGGAATATCTGTAAGTGTCTCTTCAGTCTGGTGGGTAAAATGAAGACGGGTTAAAGCATCATCAGCCCAGTTCACTTTAACAAATTTAGCACCGGCTTGATAAGCAGCTTCAGTGACTAAGCGTACTAAAGGTGCTTGATCAAGATCGGCAAAAATTAGAATATAGTCGTCCTTGTTTACGCCAATACCCTTGTTAACAATTAAATTTGCATATTTTTTCAATAGCTGATCGAAATTTTTTAAAGTCATAGTAAACCTCTTCCTTTATTGATTTAATTTTTCAGCAATACCATCTGCTAATGCTTGAAGACGCTCAATGTCTTCTCCTTCAGCATTTAAATTAATTTTGCATGATGCTCCCCCAGGGTGAGCACCCGTTTTTAAAAATTGTTTTTCAAAGTGATCAACAGCTCCACAGAAAATTTCATAGTAAGTATCGCCTGATCCAAAAACACCGAACACTTTATCTGATAGGTCGAGTTCACCTAGATCGTCATAAAAATCAAGCATTTCATCAGGTAGCACCCCATCGACTCCATAGGTATAGGAACCAATAAGAACGGCATCATATTCTAAAAAATCTTCCGCGTCAGCTTGCATGACTTCTACCACATCGGTGGTGATATCATGTGTTTCAAGGCGCTCAGCAACTATATCCGCCATTTCTTCAGTATTTCCTGTGAGACTTGCAAAAACGATTAATGCCTCTGCCATTATATTCCCCCTTAAGGTAAAGTTGTTAAACCTTGTATTATTATATCAAATTTTATGACATTTGTGGAATTCAATTATCAATAGTTAAAATTATCTAAAAGAGGTAAATTTAGGAAGAAAATATGAAGATTGAATTTCCCGAGTTCTAATATGCTATAATTAGTCAAAGGAATTCAAGACGAGGAGAGTAGGATATGACAGTTTTAGTTACAGGTGGAGCGGGATATATTGGTAGTCATACGGTTATTGAATTATTAAATGATAATCAAGAAGTTATCGTTGTAGATAATTTTTCCAACTCTAAGCCTGAGGTTTTGAATCGTATTCAGATGATTACAGGAAAGCAATTAATATTTTATGAGAAAAACATTGAAGATCGTATGGCAATGGATAAAATTTTTAAACAACATGCCATTGATATAGTGATTCATTTTGCTGGATATAAGGCAGTTGGAGAATCCGTAACACAGCCTTTAAAATACTATCACAATAACCTTAGTGGAACGATCGTCTTGCTGGAAGTTATGCAGGAGAACCAAGTTAAAAATATCATTTTTTCTTCATCAGCTACGGTTTATGGAGAAACTAATCGAGTACCATTTAAGGAAACAATGACGACCGGAGAAGCAAGTAATCCTTATGGTTACACAAAGTTAGTATTAGAAAAGATTTTACAGGATTTATCGCAATCAGACCCCGATTGGTCTGTGACGCTTTTGCGTTACTTTAACCCTCTAGGAGCTCATGAATCGGGATTGATTGGAGAAGATCCGCAAGGTATTCCTAATAATTTAATGCCTTATCTTACACAGGTTGCGATTGGCAAGCGACCAAAGCTACTAGTTTTTGGTAAGGATTATCCAACTCATGATGGAACGGGTGTTCGTGATTATATTCATGTGGTAGAACTGGCTCAAGGTCATCAAAAAGCAATTAAACATAATTTAGAACATCAAGGAGTAGCAATTTTTAATTTAGGAACAGGTCATGGTTACTCGGTCTTAGACATCATAAAGACTTTTGAAAAAGCTAATCAAGTAACGATTCCTTATGAAATAATCGATCGTCGACCTGGGGATATTGCAATTGCTTATGCTGATCCTAGCAAGGCCAATGAGGAGTTGGATTGGGAGGCATTTAAAGATCTGTATACCATGTGTCAAGATTCCTGGCATTGGCAGAAAAAGAATCCAGATGGGTTCTAAGAATGAATTGAATGGAGGAAGCAAATGTTTCCAACTCAGAAAACAGACAAACGTCCTTTTTTCTCAAAAAGACTTTTGGTCTTTTTTCTTGTTATGATTTTTTTAGTTTTTTCGAGTTCACTCTTTTTCAGTTATTTAAATGATCTAAAAGTGTCTTTTCAAAACACTTTCGTTCAAGACCCAATCGAGTGGCAGTATTATCCTATTGGTCAAGAGTTGTTAGATAATAGAAGCATTCCATTTGATGATTTGGCAAAGGAACGTATTGAGCTCATGGTTTTAAGTTATAATTATAGTCAAGCTGGGCGAATCGGTGAGAAAAGTATTAAGGAAATAACTTTATATTTATGGGATTTTAATCGAGAAAAAGTCACTCAAGTTAATATCGATCCTCAATTAAATCTGAGTAACCCAACCGAGAAAGCTTCATCTAGTATCAATGATTTTGGATTGAAACATGGAGATTTAGCCTTAGTTGAACAGTTGGTTAAAAAAGTGGGGCTTCCAATCGATTTTTTAATTATTTTAGATTTAGATTCTTTAGAAGATACCGCAAAAAATTATTCGAGTGGTGTGTTATTTAGTAAAACTTCTAACAAGGAATTTAGCTCCAGAGATATTAGTCAAAAATTGGGCCATAATCTAATGGATTATCACCATTTCTTGAAAATAGCTAAAGAATTGAATGAAATAGATTGTCGAGTAAAAAGCAATATTGACTTTGAGCATTTTTTAAAAATGACTTTTTACTATAATCTCCAAAAATGGCAAGAGTTCGAAGTGATAGACTTATCCAGTAATTTGACTATAGCAGAGCGTGAAAAGGTGATCGCTTCCTTAAAAAGCAGCTAATATAAACAATTTCCAAATGGTGATACACTTAAACTAAGAAGGAGGACACTTATGTCTGAAATTAGAATTTTGCATATTATGTCTTCTTTTGGTGGAGGCATTTCAACCTTTATTTATAATTTGGCTAAAGGAGCTAAGCATCAGCAAATGATTTTCGATGTAGCTACTTATAGCCGAGTACCCGCTGATTTTCAAAAGGCAATTGAAGCAACAGGGGGTAGAATTTATCAACTGGATAATCCTAAAAAAACTTCTTGGTCTGCTTTTAAACATAGTTACGCTCAAGCTTTTCACGATAATAGCTATCAGGCAGTTTATTGCCATATTTCAGGTTATCGTGCCCTAATCTACTATCTCTTAGCAAACAGATTACAAGAAGGGGATCGTTTTGATTTTTATATCCATGCCCATTATCGCTATCTTGATAACGATTCCTCTCTTAGGCATAAATTGTCACGCTTAATTGATCCTGTTATTAATAAGTGTTTATCGCGTCTTCCAATCGGGTGTTCACGTTCTTCAGTAGAAGAGCTTTTTAATTTAAAGCCCGATGCATCTTTTGTGGTCATACCAAACAGTATCGAGCCAAATGATTTCTTCTTTGATTGGGAAGATAAAAAGGCAGCTCATAATTTTTGGCTTAGCACATTTAATAAAAGGAGTGATAATAGTCTCTTGATCGGTCAGATTGGTCGTTTAACAGCAGTTAAGAATCATTCTTTCACTTTCGATATAGTGAGCTATAGTAAAACTCAAACTCAACAACTGCTTTTAGTGATTGCTGGTGATGGGGCAGATCGTGATAGTTTAGAAGCTCAAGTCCACCAAAAAGAGATTGAGCGTCAGGTCTTTTTTGCAGGCCGGATAAGTCCAATCAGAGAGTTGCTAGTAGGTATTGACTTATTAATTATGCCATCACTGTCTGAAGGGTTTGGAACCATTGCTATTGAAGCTCAAGCTGCAGGAGTGCCCGTAGTTGCAAGTGATCAGATACCTCAAGAGGTGGATTTGGGCTTTGGTTTAATTCAATTCGTCTCTCTTGATAGTGATCCTGAATTCTGGTATCAAAGTATTATTAACTTCTATCACCAAGCGAAGAATAAGATTCCTAACCAACAAGAACGCTTGAAAGAGATTCAAGCGAAATCTTTCACTAATGATGCAGCTGCAGAACTCTATCGCCAAGTATTAGTGCATCAAGTGAATCACTTTCAAATAGATTCGAGGTAGTTTATGAAACATTTCATGAAAAGATTAACGGGTTTTTCCTTAGGGCCGATTATTGGGGCTTTAATTTCACTGATTCAGATTCGAATTTTGACTCAGTTGTTAGTGGCCGATCAATACGGTGTCTCAGGATTATATCGTAATTTAATATTAAATATCCCTAACTTTCTTTATATTGGATTAGATCAAGCTTTTTCTCGTGAATTCCATCAAGCTTCCTCAAAAAAACATCTTTTTCAACAAGCAATTATAATTCCTATCGGAATGGGACTCTTTTTATCTCTCATAATGCTTATTTTTAATCTTCCTATAGCCACTTGGTTATTTGGTGATACTAGTGCAGGGTATATAGTGATTTGGAGTGCGCTATTACTGATTTCCATGATTATCGAACGCTTCGTACTTATTTCGATTCGTATGCAAGAGAAAGCTAAAGAGTATTCAGGCTTTACAATTTTATTGAAAAGCCTAATTTTTGTTACTTCCTTAGCAATGATTGCCATAGGTGTTCGAGATTATCGCGTGGTTGTTTTTGGAATGATTTTTGGCCAGTTAATAGGAGATGGATTGCTTTTCTATCGTTACAGAAACTTATTGCACTGGAAAGACTTTAATTTGGACCGTGTTCTAGTCAGGAAACTATTAGCATTTGGATTTCCGCTAATGGTAGCTATGTCGATTAATTCGGTCCTCAACACGATTGATAGTTTGATGTTAAGATCTTTTTCTACTAAGGATGAATTAGGTTATTATGCTGCAGGGATTGCCATCGTTAACATGATAGGTATTCTAAAAACAGCCTTCGCGACTTTCTGGGTCCCAACAGCTTATCGGTGGCACGATGAAGGCAAGGAAATGAAGCATTATAAATTTATATCAGATGCGGTTTTATTTATTCTAACGGCGATCTTCTTTGGTATTCTGGTCTTTCGACCAATAATCATGATGATTTTAGGAGAAAATTATCATCCCGTCCAATATATTCTTGGTTTGCTCTGTTTTCCACATATTATGTATACTCTTTCTGAGACAACGACTCTTGGTATTGTCTTCTCACGTAAGACTTACTTTAATACTTTAGTTTCTTTACTCGCTTTAGTACCTAGTTTTATTTTAAATCTCTGGTTAACTCCCAGATGGGGCGCTATAGGAGCAGCTACTGCTTCATGCGGAGCCTATATTATGTTTTATTTAGCTAGAACATACTTTTCAAGTCGAACAGGTTTTTATTTCAGCCAATCTAAACATCTTTTATCAATTGGTCTGATGCTTACCGCAGCTTATATCAATACAAATGATACGAGCTATCGTTTACTAATAACTTTGAGTTTAGCAGTGATGTGTCTTTTGGTCCAAATACCTACTATTAAAGATGCCTATCAAATATGGTTACATCCTGAGGAATGGGACTTTAATTAGTTAAGATTAATAAATCAGCAAGAAAGGAGTGACCCATGTTTTTATATTGTTTATTCTTAGTTATGAGTGTTTTTTTAGGTTCGCAGATTTTAGCCATTGAAACACCTATTGCACAAATCACTCTTTATCGCATACTTGCCCTATCCTCCATTCTTATTCTTGCTTGGCAAGTCTCGCATAAGGATCGGAATCTTCTTCTTGTAGTGCCTTCAGTAGCAACACGCATGCTTATATGCTTTTTAACCTGGTGGCTGATTGCTTTAACGACAGGTCTCTGGGCAGAAAGTTTTAAAGATTGGATCCAAGTTTTCTTCTTAATGACAGTCGGTATGTCTACAATAACTGCGCTTTATTTTTGGGTGGATTCTAAACGGCAATGGATGCGATTAGCTCAGGCTATGTGGTTTATGATGACTTGCTTAGTATTTTGGGGGCTCTTCGAAATTATCAGTAATGTGTATTTGTTTGCTGACTTAAGTAAATTAGATAAGTATGGAACTTTTTCAGCTCAGCCGTGGACTAGAATTCCAATCACTTTTTTTGCTAATCAAAATGATTATGCTACCCTTCTTTTAGCTTACCTGGTTCTATGCTCGGTGTTGTATTATTCGAGTCGTCGTCATTGGCATAGATGGACTATTTTATTTATGTTCATATTATCCTCATTCTTGATTTATCAAAGCGGTTCACGGATGTCTTTGATTTGTTTGTTTATCTTTATATTGATGCATTTTCTTCGTTACTATAAGTTCGATCTATTTGAAGGAAAAAGGCTATATCTAATGATATTTGTAGTTATTATGGCTTTCATTATTCCACCTGTACGTGAAAAGGTTTTTGAAGTAATCTATTTTGGTGGACCGAAAGCAGGACTATCTGGTGATACAAAACGAATGAACATCTGGCGAAATGGACTTATATATTTGACACAAACATTCGGTTTAGGGGTAGGGTCAGGTAATATTGAATACTGGGCAAAGGTGAGACCTTTTTGGCCGACGAATGAAATAACGAATATGCATAATTGGTGGCTCGAAATTCTAGTTTCAAATGGTATCCTATCTTTCCTGTTATATCTTTGGGCATATTTAGGGATGCTGAGACGGTTAAAATTTTTAGCTAGGCTAGGTCAAAAAGTTTCCCGAATACAAAGCGATATTTCCTTTGCTTTCTATAGTTTTCTAATTATTTTCATACTAGCAAGTATTACTAGCGCAAACAATATGTTGATAGAATGGCACTGGGTCTTCTTTGCTTTAATGATAAGCTGGGTTAAAATTGTAGATAAAGATGCACTGAGGCAAGATGATGAGATCAAAAGGAGATTAACGATATGAGTTTAGCTACTATATTTAATGAGTTTTACCGCTTTATTATTAATAATTTAAGAAGAATTATCTTTGGATCTGTAATTATTTCTCTTTTAGTAGTAGGGGGAAGATATGTTGTAAATCGCATAATTAATAGTGATACCATAGAGTCGTATAATTATTTAGCCCATGCATATCAGCAAGAACCTGCTTCTTTTCAAGTGATTGTAACGATGGAAGATGGGAGTTTGTTTTCAACAGCAGCTGTATTTGATGATTATTTTGCTACACCAGCTATCGTTGAACAAATTGAAAAACAGACTGGAGTGAAGTTTGGAAAATGGCTTCAAGCAGAACATGATCTCGAGATGTATAAAACAAACACTTTCCGGGGTGGATTAGCAGGAATTAGAGATGCTGCTTCAAACGTGATCACCTTAAGATTTTTGGTTGGTCAAAACGCTGAAGAAAATTTAAAAATCGCCCAAGCCTATGCTAATTTACTAAAAAACAATAAGTTGCCTTTTCTTGACAAGAATACAGTCACAATTATTCGCTCACCTGAGATCGGAGAAATGATACCGATTGACTTAGTTGAAGATGTTCCAAGTAAAGAGACCTTAACTCCTTTTCAAACAAAAGAAGCTAAAGGAAGTATTATTTATGGAATACTCGGTCTCTTCATAGGAGCTATGCTCTCAATTGTGTGGAGTATGATCCTTCATTATCGTAAACATAAAATTGGTTATGCATTTGACTATACATGGTCAATTAACGATCTTCATTTTATTTTTGATCGACAAGACAGTAAAGTAACGCTTGATAAGTTGATTCAAACACCCAGTAAAAATGATCGTGTAATTCTCAGACAGCAAAAACATCAAGAACCTCATGTTCAAGAATTGATTTCAGCCGATGGAAGTAAATATGGATTGCAAACCGCTAGTTTGGCTAATCTTGACTCTGATCATTTGCCAAATGAGATTGTAATCATTTTAGATGCCAATCTTACCGATAAAGATTGGTATAATGAACAGCGGCAGTTAGCAGAACTTTATCAAGCAAGAATTAAAATTATTCAATTGATTTAAGGAGAAGTGTTGAGATGAAAATAGAAAGAGAAGATATGGTCTCAATAATAACCCCTGTTTATAATGCTGAAAGATTTCTAAAAGAGACAATGATGAGTGTGTTTTCACAAACGTATTCTAATTGGGAGTGGCTATTAGTTGATGATCTTTCTTCTGATTCTAGTGCGCAAATTATTGAGCAATTTGCTAAGGAGGATCATAGAATTCAGTGGGTTCAGTTACCAGAAAATTCAGGTGCCGCAATCGCGAGAAATAAAGCAATCGACATGGCGAGAGGTAAATACCTGGCCTTCATTGACAGTGATGATGTATGGGAGGCTAACAAACTAGAAGTTCAGCTAGCTTTTATGCAAAAAGAAGGCCACGCCTTTACCTACACAAATTTTTCATTGATTGATGAAAAGGGAGAGACCGTTAAAGGGTCTGTTGAGTTGCCGCAAAGTTTAGATTATAGAGGGCTCTTGAAGAATACGGCAATCGCTTGCTCAACGGTTATGATCGATCGTGAAAAGACGGGTGATTTTAGAATGCCTTTAGTTCGTAAAGGGCAGGATACTGCCACCTGGTTGATGTTGATGCGTGAGCGAAAGGTTCGTGCTTATGCTTTAAATAAAGTTTTGAATCATTATCGGCAAGTTTCGGGATCTATTTCTTCAAATAAGTTTTCAGCATTGAAGCGAACATGGCATACCTATCGACAATTAGAAAAACTACCCTTCCATGAATGTCTTTATTATTATTTGCATTATGTTTTTCAAGCGATAAAAAGACGGTTATAATTTTTTTGCAAGACACTGTAAGACTAAGTGAAATTTTACGAATGTTAGGAGATAAAAAATGAATATTTATCAAAATTTATTAGATGGCAAAACAAAATTAGCGGTTGTAGGGTTAGGATATGTTGGAATGCCAATTGCTATTGAGTTTGCTAAGCACGTAGAAACAATAGGGTATGATAATAATGTCAATAAGATTGAACAATATCTTCAAGGCGTCGACCCTACACTTGAAGTAGGTGATGAAGCTGTTAAAAATACAACATTGACTTTTACATACGATCAAAAAAAGTTGCAAGAAGCAAATTTTATCATTGTTGCTGTTCCTACACCAATAAATCAAGATAAAACACCTAATTTAGATCCCGTTATTTCTGCTACTCGAACCGTTGGAAAAAATATGTCCAAAGGAACTCTTGTAGCTTATGAATCGACCGTCTATCCTGGAGTTACTGAAGAACTTTGTATTGCGGAGCTAGAAGAAAGTTCAGGTTTAGTTCATGGTGTTGATTTTTGGGTAGGCTACTCTCCTGAAAGAATTAATCCTGGCGATAAAGTCCATACTTTATCCAAAATCAGAAAAATTGTTTCAGCTACCACCCCAGAAGCTTTAGAAACCATGGCTCAAGTATACGAATTGGTTATAGAAGCAGGCGTACATCGTGCTCCAAGCATTAAGGTAGCTGAAGCAGCAAAAGTGGTTGAGAATAGCCAGAGAGATATTAATATTGCCTTTATGAATGAGCTTGCGTTAGTTTTTGATCGAATGGAAATTGATTCTCAAGATGTAATCGATGCTATGAACACTAAATGGAATGCTTTAGGTTTCTCGCCAGGTTTAGTAGGCGGGCATTGTATCGGTGTTGATCCTTATTATTTTGTTTATGAAGCAGAAAATTTGGGTTATCACAGTCAAATCATTCTTTCTGGCCGTCAAATAAATGATCAAATGGGAGAATTTATTGGGGATAAGTTAATTAAATTAATGGTAAAAGCAGGTAAGAAGGTAACGGATGCTCAGATTGTCATTTTAGGACTTACTTTTAAAGAACATACCCCCGATACCCGAAACTCCAAAGTAGCAGATATTATTAATTATTTACGAGCTTTTAATATTGAGCCTCTTGTTGTTGATCCTTGGGCTGACCCAAGAGATGCAAAAGCAGAATATGATGTGGATTTAACTGATTTAGGTCAAGTTCAGGACGCTGATGCGGTAATTTTTGCAGTAGCTCATGAGGAGTTCAAACAGTTAAATAATGCCAAAATAGAAAGTCTATTTAATCCTGCTTTACCGACTAAAGAAAGAGTTTTAATGGATGTTAAGAGTATTGTCGATGCTACTTATTTCAAAGAAGCAGGTTATACTTTCTGGCGCTTATAGTTTTAATTAATAGAAAATAAAAAGCTTCTCAAGAATTTCTGTCAAATTATGATAGTTATTCTTGAGGTTTTTCAATATTAATTTATTTTTGATCAAAAAAGCTTATTTAGATTTAATTGTATTTTAATTCAAACCAAGAGGTGCCGCAAAATGAAACTTAAAAAAATTCTCTTAGCCCTCCTACTTGTAGTCATTTTCTCAATACATAAAGTACACGCTATGACTGAATATGTACTGCCAAATATTAATGAAGTGGAAGCTTCTCAAACCCATCTAGACAGTGAGCAATTATTGGAATTACTACCTAAAAATGCTGATAGCAATGATCCCTTTTTGGCGCTAGTGAATCCACTTAATCCGGCAAATATTCAAAAGCCAGTTGATTTAATCACATCAAATGAAGGAATACCTTATGCTGCAAGTATTGAAAAGGAGCTTAATCAATTATTACAAGCTGGTGAAGAGTCAGGGTATCATTTCACGATAATTTCTGGTTATCGCACCAGTAATCAACAGGCAGATTTAGAAAGCACAAGAAAACAATCCTTGTTAGCAAGTGGCTATAGCGAAGCAGAAGCTAGCCACTTAACTAATCTTTATACAGCTCCTGCGAATGCTACCGAGCATATGACAGGTTTAGCGATAGATATCCTAGGCCAGGATTGGACGACTATAGGAGGAGGGTTAACAGAGCATTACAGTGAGGTAGGGTCTGCTCAATGGCTAGCGAACTACGCAGCAAATTATGGGTTTATTTTAAGATACCCTCGAGAAAAAACAGAAGTCACAACTTTTAATTTTGAGCCTTGGCATTTCCGCTATGTAGGAAAAGAACATGCCCAATTTATGATGAAACACGGCCTTGCACTTGAAGAATATTTAGCCCTTATCTATGAGCGGGATAAACAATTGGAAATGGAAAAGATGAGTCAGATCGCCGATAAACAAGCTGTACTTAAAGCAAGGGAATGGTTAGAAGAGCAAAGCAAAGTTATTAATGATTTGTTTGAAACGATTCCGCCAAAAAAATAAAAACAAATGCTCATCATCATTGAGGAAAACAAATGCTCATCATCATTGAGGAAAACCAATGATGATGAGCATTTTTAAGTATTTACAAGGCATGATAGATTATATTAACAAGACCGGCAGACAGCATAATTAAAATGGGATTTGCTTTAAATTTATTTAAAAAAAACATAGCCACCGAAAAAATAATAAGCATTAACCAATTAGGATCCATCCATATAATTCTTTCATTGCCCCAAATAGCATTGATGAAAATGGATAAGCCTGAACTAGCTATTAGAGCAACTACCACCGGTCTCAAGATAAACAAAGTGTCTTGCATAAGACTCAGTTTTTGATAGCGATGATAGAGATAGGCTAGAAATGTCACTATTATAATGGATGGTAATGTACAACCAATTGTAGCGGCAACCGCTCCACCTACGCCACCAATTTGAGTGCCAATGAAGGTTGAAGCGTTAATAGCTATAGGTCCAGGTGTCATTTGTGAAATAGTAATCAGATGACTGAATTCTTCTAATGTCAACCAGTGCTCTTGATGAACGACTAAATCCTCAATTATAGGCAGAGCGGCATAACCCCCTCCAAAGGAGAGAAGGCCAATATTTAGAAAAGTTAAGAATAATTGCCAATAGATCATTGAATCACCTCTTTAAAAAGGAATAAATAACGCCACAACATAAAGAAAAGACTATTAACCATGAAACAGGAAAATTGAAATAACTAACGAGAAGAAGAGCAAGCAAAAAAATTAGAATTAAATATTTTTCTTTTTTCTTTACAAGGTCTTTAACCATGTTATAAACAACTGAAACAATGACGGCAGCTACACCTGCTTGCATTCCTTCAAGCATCCAGGCAATCCATTGATTTTCAATAAAAGTTTGATAGAAGTGGGCAATAATGGAAATGATAGCAAATGGCGGCAGGACGGTGGCAAAAACAGTGGTGATAACCCCAAGCCATCCTGCAAGTTGATACCCTACAATTACTGCAGCATTTATCGCAATTGCGCCAGGTGAAGATTGAGCGATGGCAATCATATCAAGCATTTCGTTTTCTTCAAACCACTGATAATCATCGACAAATTGTTTTTTCATCAGACTAACGATTACATAACCGCCACCGAAGGTGAAGGCACTTAAAAGAAAAGTCACTCTAAATAATTTAAGATAAAACTTTAAGTTTCTTTGCAAAGAATCACTCCTAGTAATTGCTAGTTAATAGATAATTAAAATTATAGAGAGAAATCGATAAAATGTAAACCGAAGTTGAAGTATGACAAAACAATAAAATAAACCTATAATAGAAAAGAAATAGATGGAAAGGAACGTCGAAATGAAAAAATTAGGAATTGTCGTTAATCCAATTGCAGGCATGGGTGGCAGAGTTGGACTTAAAGGAACGGATGGAGAAGAAGTATTATCTGAAGCTATCAAACGGGGAGCTAAACCAGAAGCTCCGACTAAGGCGGTGAAAGCTTTGAAAGAATTGAATCCTCTTAAAGATGAATTAAAAGTGTATGTTGCTTCTGATGATATGGGAGAAAATTTAGTTAAAAAGACAGAATTGAACTATGAAGTTATTCATCAAATCAAACACGAGAGCAACGCGTCAGATACCATCGAGTTAGTGGAAAAATTACACGATTTAGAGGTGGATTTAATCCTATTTGCAGGAGGTGACGGAACAGCACGTGATATTGCTTCAGTAACTCAATTGTCAATCCCGACAGTTGGGATTCCAGCCGGGGTCAAAATACATTCACCAGTCTATGCGGTTACTCCTGAACACGCTGGCATACTAGCGCTTAGATATTTAAAAGATAAAGATCTTCCTTTGAAAGATGAGGAGGTCATCGATATTGAAGAGAATGCTTTTCGGCGTGACGAAATAATTACTAAAGTATATGGCTATTTAAGTGTACCTTATGATGAAAGTCATCTCCAGAACCTCAAATCACCTACTCCTCAATCCGATGAGGCGGCTCGAATATCTGCCGCATTAGATATTATTGATAGAATGGAAGAAGATGTTTACTATATTATTGGTTCGGGATCAACAGTTGCCCCTGTAATGTTGGAACTAGGTTTAAATCCAACATTATTAGGTGTTGATATTATTCGTAATAAACAGATCGTTAAAAAGGACGTCTATGAGCAAGAGATATTAGATATTATTGGTGATCAGCCTGCCAAATTGGTCGTAACACCAATGGGGGGGCAAGGCTATCTGTTTGGACGGGGCAATCATCAACTGTCTGATAAGGTTCTATCTAAGTTAGATAAAGAAGATATTATAATAGTTGCTACACCTGGAAAACTGAACACCTTAAAGGGACAACCGTTACTAGTATATACAGGGAACCGTAGAGTAGATGAAAAACTTGCAGGATATCATAAAGTTTTGCTGGGGTATCATAATTCAAGAATGTATAAGGTATCTGCCATTTAACATGCAAATTTTTTGTGAAAAAAGCATATAATGGCCAAGTGGATATCATAATATTAATAACAACTTTTAACCACTTGATTCCAGTTGTGAAAAGAACAACTAATACATTTTGTTGATAATATCCGCAATTTTATCCTTGCTTTTTAAAAATTAGCTTGTGAATACTATAGCTAAATTAATAAAATTACAAAAATTTCAAAACACTCGATAAAATGTAAGAGTTTCCTAGGGTTTTATGGTATGATGAAAGATGCATAGAGATACTATGTGATTTATCTAAAGGGGGAAAAGATTTAATGAAGACAGATATTCAAATCGCACAGGAAGCCAAATTGCAACCCATTGAAGAAGTGGCTGCAAAACTAGGCATTTCTAATGATGTGTTAGAACCTTACGGTAAAACCAAAGCTAAAATTGATTTTACTAAATTAGATATGGACAACAAGGATCTAGGAAAATTAATTCTTGTAACAGCCATTACACCAACTCCTGCCGGTGAAGGTAAAACAACTACTTCAATCGGTTTAGCAGATGGAATGTCTAAAATTGGTAAGAAAACAGCTGTTGCTTTACGTGAGCCTTCATTAGGGCCAGTATTTGGTATTAAAGGTGGGGCTGCCGGTGGCGGATACGCTCAAGTTGTTCCAATGGAAGATATCAACTTACACTTTACTGGTGACTTTCATGCGATTGGAGCAGCAACTAACTTAATCGCTGCCTTATTAGATAACCACATTCACCATGGTAATGAATTAGATATTGATACAAATCGTATTGTATGGCGTCGTGTTGTAGACATGAATGATCGTCAATTACGTAACATTGTAAATGGATTAGGTCGTCGCGTAGACGGTGTAACACGTGAAGATGGCTATGATATTGTAGTAGCATCAGAAGTTATGGCAGCATTCTGCTTATCTAATACTTTACAAGAATTAAAAGAAAAATTAGGAAACATGATTGTTGCTTATACTCGCAAAGACAACAAACCAATTACTGTTAAAGACATCAATGGAGCTGGTGCAGCTACAGCTTTACTTAAAGATGCAATTAAACCGAATATTGTACAAACTTTAGAAGGTACACCAGCATTTATCCATGGTGGACCATTTGCAAACATCGCTCATGGATGTAACTCAATTATTGCTACAAAATTAGCAATGAATTACGCTGATTACACTATTACAGAAGCAGGATTCGGTGCAGACTTAGGGGCTGAGAAATTCTTAGATATCAAGTGTCGTCAAGCTGGAATTGCTCCATCAGCAGTTGTCATTGTTGCAACGATCCGTGCTTTGAAAATGCATGGCGGCGTTGACAAGAAAGAATTGGGGCCAGAAAACGTCGAAGCATTACGTAAAGGTATGCCTAACTTAATGCGTCACATCAACAATATTAAGAATGTTTTTGGATTAAACCCAGTAGTTGCAATCAATGCATTCCCTACGGATACAGAAGCTGAAATTGAAGCTTTACGTGAAGAATGTGAAAAAGAAGGCGTTAAAGTTGTTCTTTCTACTCACTTCTCTGATGGTGGCGAAGGTGCTGTTGAATTAGCTAAAGCAGTGGTAGAAGCAGCTGATAAAGAAAGCAATTTCAAATTTGCATATGATGTGGAAGCTTCAATAGAAGAGAAAGTTGAAACATTAGTAACTAAGATCTATGGTGGTGCTAAAGTTGAGTTTGCTCCATCAGCTAAGAAGAAAATTAAACAGTTCACTGAACAAGGCCATGGAAACTTACCAATTTGTATGGCGAAAACTCAGTACTCATTCTCTGACGATCCAAAAGCACTTGGAGCTCCAGAAGGATTTACTGTAACAATTCGTGATTTAACTGTTTCTGCAGGTGCTGGTTTCATTGTTTGCTTAACTGGTGATATTATGAAGATGCCTGGTTTACCGAAAGAGCCAGCAGCAAACCGTATTGATGTAGACGAAAAAGGAAATATCGAAGGATTATTCTAAAAAGTAACACTTCTCAAATAAAATGAATAGTCGAGCGAGTAAATTATTGCTCGTTCGACTTTTACAGTGTAGTGAATAGAAAAGGGAGGATCTTATGGGTAAGATTTTAGATGGTAAAGAAGTTGGAAAAGCAATTCGCGAGCGCACGCGTCAAGAAGCAGAAGCACTTAGAGAAAAAGGAATTGTACCAAAATTAGTTGTTTTACGAGTAGATGAGAATCCGTCTTCAATGGCATACGAAAAAAATGCTATGAAAGTGATGGAAAAGTGTGGCATTGAAGCAGAGGCTCGGACCGAACTTAATGCGAAAACGACAGAAGATGTTTTGAAGATTATTGACGAATTAAATGAAGATGAATCAGTTTCTGGCGTGATCATTATGCAACCATTCCCAGAAGGCATTGAACGTGCAGAAATTGCTGAGCGTTTAAATCCTTTCAAAGATGTAGATGCCTTGAATCCTGTTAACTTAGGTAAATTAATTAATAATGACCCTACTGCAATGGCTCCTTCTACAGCTCAAGCGTGTATTGAGATTCTAGATTATTATGATTATGAATTAGAAGGCGCAGAAGTTTGTGTGATTGGTTCTTCACCAGTAGTAGGTAAACCACTAGCAGTTATGTTGTCAAACCGGAATGCCACAGTTTCAAATACCCATGTTTACACTAAGGACAACACAATTCATACTACACTTGCAGATATCGTGGTTTCAGCTACAGGAGCTTTAGGTTTAGTTGGCCCTGATTATATCAAAGAAGGAGCAACTGTTATTGATGTTGGCTTCGGTTATAAGGATGGTAAAGCAACAGGTGATGTTCGCTTTGATGAAGTTGAACCAAAAGCAAGTGCAATCACTCCAGTTCCTGGAGGCGTTGGATCTGTAACAACAGGTGTATTAGCTTCACAAGTAGTTAAAGGTGCTAAACTTCTAAATGGTATAGAATAGGAGCCGGTAATGAAAGAATTAAAAGTAACGGAATTTATAAATAAGTTAGCTTCTAATGAACCAACCCCCGGTGGTGGCGCTGCTGCAGGAGTTACTGCAGGTTTAGGAATCGGTGCTATTTTAATGGCTATGCTTTTTTCCCAAAGCGATAAATTATCAGAAGAAGAACAGTCTTTTTTAGCTCAAAAAATTGAAGATTTCGAAAAGAGTAAAGAAGTTTTTGTTAATATTATTGATCGTGATGCGACAGAATTTGAGCCTCTATCCGCTGCATACGGCATGCCAAGAAACAGTGATGATGAAAAGCAAGCTCGCCAGGAAGCTATTCAAAAAGGGCTTGTGATTGCTTCGCAACCTCCGATCGATTTAATTTCGGAAGTAACGAAAATTGTTGAGGACTTTGATAAAGTAATTCCTTTAATTAAAAAGATTATTATTTCTGATGTTGGTGTAGGTCTACAGATGTTAAGATCAGCAGTTCAAGCTTCTTCTTTAAATCTCTATATCAATGGCGGACAGCTTAAAGATAAAGATAAACAAGAAGAGTATTATGATTTAGCTAACACTAAAGTGGCTGACTTATCGACTCAATTAGATGAATATTACTCACAAGTAAAAGACATTTTAATCAAATAAGGTGAAGGAGATAATAGAATGACAAACGTTCAAGTAGATGAAAACGGATTGAAAAAAACACCAATGTACGACTATTATGTCGAAAAAGGTTGTAAAATTACCGATTTTGGTGGATGGGGATTGCCAATTCAAATTACTAAAATTGCTGAAGAGCATGAAGCCGTTCGTAATGCTGTAGGCCTATTTGATGCTTCTCATATGGGGGAAGTTCGTGTTAAATCAGGTAAAATGAATGCTTACGACTGGTGGAATGGTTTGATCACTAACGACGTACACAAGGCTACTTATAATGGTAAGGCTCAATATACTGCTGTATGTAAAGAAGACGGTGGTATGTTGGATGACTTAATTTACTATCGTCGTAATGATGATGAATTTGTGGCAACACCTAACGGATCAAACCGTGAAAAAATCGTTCAATGGATGCACGATCACAACCAAGATGGTCAAGTTGAAATTACAGATGAGACTTATGATTGGGGATTAATTGCCGTTCAAGGGCCAAATGCTGAAGCGTTATTAGCACGTATTACTGATACTGACTTGAAAGAAATTGAATACTATTCCTATAAACAAGATCAAGTAGTAGCAGGTATTGAAAGAGTTCAAATTTCACGTACAGGCTATACAGGCGAAGAAGGGTTTGAATTATATATTCCTTCAGAGCACATGGTTGACATTTGGAAAAAATTAGTTGAAGAAGGTCAGGACTTAGGTGTGAAAGAATGCGCCTTAGGTGCACGTGATACCTTGCGTCTTGAAGCAGGTTTACCATTATATGGAAATGACTTTGACGAAAGCGTCAATCCAATTGCTGGTGGTATTGCTTTTGCGGTTCCAAAAGCTAAAGAAGCAGATTATATTGGCAAAGAAGCCATTGCTGCATACCGTGCTGGTGATAAAAAAGAAGCGTCTCGCGGCTTTAAGATTGATGGTAAACAAATTGCGCGACATGGTATGGAAGTTAAAAGCCAAGATGGCGAAGTGATTGGTGTGGTTACTTCCGGAACTAAATCTCCTTCTTTAGGATATCCTTTAGGTTTTGTGCGAGTTAATAGTAATTTTAAAGTTGGCGACAAAGTAATTATTGACATTCGTGGTAAAGAGATTGAAGCTGAATTAACTAAAAAAGATTGGCTAAGTGCCAGTAAGTAAATTTATCTGAAAGTAGTTTCATTTTCTATAAATGTTTGATAAAATGGTCACATAAATAATATTAAGAAAAGGGGTCATTTATAATGTCACAAGTATTTTTTACAGAAGAACACGAATTTATCGAAATTTTAGCTCCTAACAAAGCACGTATTGGTATCACTGCTTTTGCTGCTGAACAATTAGGAGATATTGTTCACGTAGAATTACCAGAAGTTGACGATGAATTTGATGCAGAAGAAGAAATTGTTACTGTAGAATCAGTTAAATCTGTTTCTGAAGTTTACGCACCATTTGCAGGTAAAGTGGTAGCTATTAACGAAGAATTAGAAGATGCTCCTGAAACAGTTAACGAAGACGCTCAAGGTAAAGGATGGTTCTTCGAAATCGAAACAGAAGAAGATATTGACACATCAGCTTTCTTAACTGAAGAGCCTGCTGAATAAACATAAATTCTTATGAATTTCCTATTAGAGTGACTCTTAGTCACTCTAATATTTAGGTTAAAATTGCTATAAATTTAATAAATACGAATTAAAGAAAAAACAGATGAAGGAGCAGATCATGGCAAACTTTAGATATTTACCTAACACAGAGCAAGATCGCCAAGCAATGTTAGAAACAATTGGCGTAAAAGATATTATGGATATCTTCTCTGACTTGCCAGAAAATGTACGTCGTGAAGGTAAAATGAACTTACCTGAACCACTTTCTGAAATGGAAATTGTTAAAGAAATGACAAAAATGGCGGCCTTAAATACTTCATCAAGTCAAAAGCCTTTCTTCTTAGGCGCAGGGACTTATGACCACCATGTACCATCAATCGTAAAACACATTATCATGCGTCAAGAATTTTTGACAGCTTATGTTCCATATCAACCAGAAGTATCTCAAGGTGAATTACAAGCACTCTTTGAATGGCAAACGATGATTGCTGAATTAACAGGAATGGATTTAGCAAACTGTGGTATGTATGATGGGTACAATGCTGTTTCTGAAGCGGCAAACTTAGCCTTTGGACATGTTAAGAAGTCTAATAAGGTATTAGTTTCTAAAGGTTTGAATCCGCAAGCAATTGAAACAGTAAAAACATATGGATTTGGTAAGAATTACTCAGTTGAAGAAATCGCTTTAGAAAATGAAGTAACAAGTCTAGAAGACTTGAAAGCGAAACTCAATCCTGAAGTGGCAGCAGTGATTGTTCAATATCCTAACTTCTTTGGATCAATCGAAGACTTGAAAGCAATTAAAGCTGTTTTAGAAGGAACTAAGACCTTATTAATCGTTTCTGCTAACCCGTTAGCCCTTGGAAAATTAGAAAAACCAGGTGCTTTAGGAGCAGATATTACAGTTGGAGATGTACAGCCATTTGGTATTCCAATGTCACTTGGTGGTCCTCACTGTGGTTATTTTGCTGTCAATGATAAATTAATGCGTAAAATTCCTTCACGTATCGTTGGTGAAACGGTGGATGAAGAAGGAAGACGCGGATTTGTAATGACTCTATCAACGCGCGAGCAACATATCCGTCGTGAAAAAGCGACTTCCAACTATTCATCGAATCAAGCTCTTTTCGCTTTGTCTTCTTCTATAGCGATGTCAGCTTATGGAAAAGTAGGTATTCAAGAATTAGCCCAAGCTAATATTAATAATACTCATTATCTAGCAAAAGAATTAAAAGCAGCAGGCTTTGAAGTAGTTAATACAAAACCGTTCTTTAATGAATTTGTAATTAAATTAAATAAAGATATTCAACAAGTTAATAAAGCCTTATTTGAAAAAGGGTTTGTTGGAGGCTTTGATGCTTCAAAAGCAATTGGAATGGAAAACGCCTATCTACTTTGTGCGACTGAAAAGCGTACGAAAGAAGAGATGGATGATTTTGTAACTGCTTTAGTGGAGGTGGCAAAATAATGATCTTACAAGATTACGATAAATTAATTTTTGAAATTTCACAAGAAGGGCATACAGCGTATGATCTGCCAGTTTCTGAAGTAGAAGAATATGACTTGTCGGCTGAATTAGGCGAATATGCTCGCCAAGAACCTGCCCGTCTGCCTGAAGCTTCTGAATTACAGATTGTTCGTCACTATACGGCACTATCTAACCGCAACTTTGGGGTCGAGTCAGGACCTTACCCATTAGGATCTTGTACAATGAAGTATAATCCTAAAATAAATGAGGACGTTGCCGCAATGGACGGATTTGCCAATATTCACCCATTGCAAGATCCAGATACGATTCAAGGTGCCTTACAATTAATGTATGAGTTGCAAGAATACTTGAAGGAGATTACCCAATTCTCCGCTTTAACTTTGCAACCCGCTGCAGGAGCACAAGGTGAGTTGGCAGCTATTTTAGCTTTCAAGGCTTATTTTAAGTCAATTGGAGAATTAGAGCAGCGTCGTGTCATTTTAATTCCTGACTCTGCTCACGGAACAAACCCAGCAACAGCAATGGTAGCTGGATTTGAAACATTAGAATTACCTTCAACTCCAGAGGGTATCATTGATGTAGAGGCAGTTCGTGCAGCTGTTGGTCCAAATACAGCAGGTATTATGATTACTAATCCTTCTACAGCTGGATTGTTTGAAAAAGACGCGAAAGAAATTGTTGATATCGTTCACGAAGCAGGCGGATTAGCTTATTACGATGGCGCTAACTTAAATGCGATCATGGGCTTAACTTCTCCAGGAGCGATGGGATTTGATGCTTGTCACTTAAATCTTCACAAGACCTTTACTGGTCCTCACGGTGGTGGAGGTCCTGGTTCTGGTCCAATCGGAGTTGTAGACAAGTTGGCACCTTTCATTCCTGGACCAAATGTGGTTAAAAATGGAGACAAGTACGAATTAGAAATGCCTGAAAAATCTTATGGTCGTATTAAAGGCAACTTTGGTAACTTTGGTGTCAATGTACGTGCTTATACTTACATTCGAGCAATGGGTCCTGAAGGATTGCGTCGAGCTTCTGAAGATGCTGTGCTTAATGCTAACTATTTACGAGTACGCGTGAATGAATACTTCGATGCTCCATTCCCTAATTTCAATAAGAATGACTTTGTACTAGATTTAAGTCGTCATAAGAAAGATTATGGCGTAACTGCAAAAGATGTAGGTAAGCGTTTGTTGGATTTTGGAATTCACGCACCGACTACCTACTTCCCATTACATGTTCATGAGTGTTTAATGGTGGAACCAACTGAAACAGAATCAAAACAAGACTTAGATTATGTAGCAGATATCCTGATTAAGATCAATCAAGGAGCCATTGAAAACCCTGAAATTGTTCAAACTGCTCCGCACAATACACCTGTTAGACGGTTGGATGAAGCGGGCGCTTCTCGTAAACCAGTTCTAAAATATACTTTTGAAAAGCATGAATCTGATTCTTCAGAAGTAGAGTAAACAATTAGTTAAAAAACATCAACCGACTTAAAACGGTTGATGTTTTTTTGCCAACTTTTTAAAGGCTTAATGATAATCGTTTTAATTTGGGAATATAATTTGTTATAATGTAGAGAATAGGAGGTGGCTAGATTATGCAAGATAAAGAAAAGCTTGAAATGGAAATCACCAAACTTTTAGAACAGATGCAGAAAGATAAAATTAGAGTAACCCCCCAGAGACGGGCCATCTTGAAAATCATTTTGACAAAGGTAAATCACCCGAGTGTAGAAGAAATTTATCAGCAAGTCCAGGAAGTATACCCTACAATGAGTTTAGCCACGGTATATAATAATGTTCGCGCTTTTGTCAATGCAGGTATTCTACAAGAGTTAAATTTTGATGAAAAAACAAAGCGCTATGATCTAGTTTATCAGCCACATGGACATACTATTTGTCAATCATGTGGAAAAATTGAAGATGTGTTTTTAGATCAGTTCGCGGATTTGTATAAAGAAATTAGCCAACTGGAACGTTTTCAAGTTCAATCGATGGAAGTATCCTTTCGAGGACTTTGTCAAGAATGCTTAGGAAAGAAAAAAGTTTAATAAACCTATTAATATAAAGGGTCAAGTTACTGAATAACTTGACCCTTCATTGAGTTTTATAATAAATGATTATCGATAATGTATCCCCATTACTTTTTCCATGCGAGCGAGGGTTTGAGAAGCTGTTTCATTAGCTTTGACTGCCCCTACTTTGAGAATCTCGTAGAGTTCATCACTTTCAATGAGTTGTTGATAGCGAGCCTGAATAGGTTCAAGTACAGATACAATCAGATCGGCAAGATCAGATTTAAAGAGTCCATATCCCGAGTTTTGATATTGATTTACGATTGTCTCAATCGATTGACCATTAAGGCTCGAATAGATTTCAAGTAAATTAGCTACAGCGGGTTGGTTTTCTTTATCATAGTTGATAATTCCAATTGAATCAGTCACCGCTGATTTGACCTTTTTAATTATTTCGCGGGGTTCATCGAGCATAGAAATTTTATTTTTTTCATTTTTATCAGACTTGGACATTTTTTTATTTGGATCTTGCAGGCTCATCACACGCTTACCTGCGTTAGGGTAGAGCGGTTCAGGTTTAACCAGAACACCTTCACCAAAACGATTATTAAAACGGTCAACAAAATTTCTGGTTAATTCAATGTGTTGACGTTGATCATCACCTACGGGCACATATTTTGCATTATAGAGAACGATATCACCAACCATTAAAGCAGGGTAGCAAAGTAGGCCAGCACCCACAGACTCTTGCTTTGCAGACTTATCTTTATATTGTGTCATCCGCTCTAATTCGCCCACCCCTATTTGACAGGTGATCAACCAAGCTGCTTGTGCGTGAGCGGGTACTTCTGATTGAACAAACACAGTAGATTTTTTAGGGTCAATACCAATCGCTAAATACAAAGCAGCTAATTGCTTTGTCTGTTTTACTAATACTTTAGGGTCTTGAGGAACTGTAATGGCATGTTGATTTACAATACAATAGGTGGCGTGGTACTTATCTTGAAGATCAACAAATGACTTCATGGCTCCGATATAATTACCGAGTGTTGGAATGGACGATGGCTGAACGCCAGAAAAGATAGTTTCTTTCATGATACTCCTCTTTCTAAAGACTGATAGTTACGATAATAATTATAACCTATTTAACTATAAATGCTAGTATTCATTAAAAAGGAGATATTTTTCACAAACTTTTTTTATTCATCAGAAATTCTAATAATTATCATACATAAATCACTTATCTTAACTTGATTTAAAGCTTTTTTGTTGCTATAATTTTAATTATAGTAGTAAATACTTTGTGAAACTCACTTATTGTATCGAAATTTTTCGATTGTTATTAGTGGTATTTTAACAACTATCATTGAATATGTACGTGACCGTAAGAGAGAACAATGTTCACAAGAGAGGATGATCTTTTAATGGTAACATTATATGTAACTCCAAGTTGCACGTCATGTAGAAAAGCCCGTTCATGGCTAGAAGAAAATGATATTCCGTTTGAAGAACGTAATATTTTTACTGAACCTTTAACAATTAATGAGATAAAAGGGATTTTGAGGATGACAGAGGAAGGGACAGAAGATATTGTTTCGACTCGTTCTAAAGCTTATTCTGAATTAGATATAGAAATCAGTGAATTACCTCTAAATGACTTTTTCGAATTGGTGCAAAGTCAGCCAGGTCTTTTGCGTCGACCTATTATTTTAGATGATAAACGCATTCAGATTGGTTATAATGAAGACGAAATTAGACGATTCTTACCACGTGAAGTAAGAGCTCGCGAATTACGTCGTGCTAGAGCTTTAGTTAATGAATAATGCATGAGAATCAAGGGCCTTGGGGCCCTTTTTTGACTGGAAATTGTATGATCGTCTAGGCTTGCATCGCTAATGTATTTTTGCTAAGATTACTAAACATGACATAATGTTTGGTATGTCTAAATGGAAGTAGTATAATAGATAAGAAGGTGGAGGTGAATTGCTATGGAAATGGAACACATTAATGATAACTTAATAAAGGTTTTAATTGGGTCTGAAGATTTAGAAGAACGTGGAATTGATTTTCTGGACTTAATTGGAGATCAATCGCGCATTGAAAAATTCTTTTATTCAATTTTAGAAGAAGTGGATATTGATCATCATTTTCATGATTCAGAAGCTGTGACTTTCCAAGTGATTCCTAACAGCGAAGGCTTAGAATTATATATTAGCCGTGCCAATGTTGAGGAACTGGATGAGGTTTGGGAAGACGAATTGACACGTCGTCTCAAAGAACGAAAAGAAATGGTTCAAAAGGATCGTCTTTCAGAACAAAATGAAGAATCAAAGTCTGGTTCTGCTGGAAAGGCAGAATCATCTTCTGAGAAAAAATCCAAAGAATCGGCGATTGAGTCGATGATGAACTTATTTAATCCGAAATTTGCTCCAGATGAGAAAGAAAATTTAGCAGGTAAATTTACCGAAGAAGTCATTCGGTTCACTTCATTAGACGATTTTTTGAGATTAGCACGTGAAATCCCTAGTCAATTAATTAGGTCGGATCTTTATTATATGAATTCTACTTACTTTTTAGTTTTATATGATTTAGAAAAATCAATTAATAAAGAAAAACTAGCCACCAAATTGCTCGCTTTGTTTGAGTTTGGAGAAATATCGATGGTCACTTCTTCGGTTTTAGCTGAACACGGCGACTTATTACGTGGAGACGATGCACTGTTCTTTTTCGGGAATCAATTTTAATTTGATAATAACACTTTGACCTCCTTTTATCTGTATTTAGATAAAAGGAGGTTTTTTATGTATTTAGCCCTTAATCTATTCGGAGAATTCATCTATGCGGATCAAGCTAAGCGAGATCAAAAATATTTTTGTCTGAAATGCTCACAGAAAGTTATTCTGATAGAAAGGTCAAGAGGTCGGCCTTATTTTAGGCACATACAAAAATGTGCTGCAGATAACTATTATATTGAAAATAAGCTTGAAGGGTTGATAGATGAAAAGCATAAAGGAGAGAGTATTGAACATAAGAAAGCTAAAGACTTGATTATAGAAAATGGCCAAAGATTTGGTTACTTTTGTCAACAGGAAGTTCGATTTGAAAATATAAATCAAATTGCAGATCTTTTAGTCAAAGATAATACAGGCGATTGGATTATAGAGTTTCAAAAGTCAGTCATTCCAGCTCGAGCATTAAGAATCCGCCAACAAGCTTATCAAGACCTAGGTTACCAAGTGCAATGGTTAATCGATGATTGGCATTTTAAACATAAGTTTATGAGTCACTGGATCAGACGTTGTCTCTCCTTTTCTGCTGCATTGGGCTACCATTTATGGACCTTAGATATAAATAAACAAGAAGTGAATTGTTATTATCAGTTACCCTTAATCTATTGTACAGAGAGCTTAGAAATAAATTTTGCAACTTTAAGTAAAGATATGAACTGGATCAAAATTTTTAAAGAAGAGTTTGCTGGAAACTTAAAAAAGACTTCTTTTATGAGAAAAAAATCTATTTTTCAAAAAAAAAACTCGCAAAAATATTCTAGAATATGTCAATCGATAAAACTTAATCCCAGTTATCACTCTTATTTGCGGGAACTATACAACTATAAGCTCAATCTAAATACTTTACCGACTTGGATGTTTGATATGCATTGGGGAATGCTAGCTTTTAAAGAACCCGCTTGGTTAATTTGGGTGTGGGCTTATGAATCATACGTTTGGATGAATCGTGATAGGGATTTTTCTAATCGCACAGAGGACGACTTCTTGTTTAGGCATTTCTTTTCAAGGATGAATGCCCATTTAAAAGAGGCTCATTTTCATGTAGTGGACTTTCCTTTATTAAGTGATACTAAGAAATTAATTGAAGAAACTTTTTATATTCTTTTTTATGTTCTGAAGGATTTGCACGAATCTATTCTTTAAAAGACTGTAAAGAGTGGCTAAAAATGGTTCCCCTAAAAAATTAATTTATTAACTCTAAAATATGATTGATAACGTTCCCATTTATGATTTAATTATGATAAACTGTGATTATCATATGAAAAGGAGTAATGTTATGTCTACACAAAAATCACGCAAACGTTCTGAAATTGAAGAAAAATATACTTGGGATTTAAGATCTATGTATAAAGATCTAGAAGCCTTTGAATCCGACTTTTCTAAGGCTCAAAAGATGATTCAAGAAATAAAGGAATTGGAAGGAACATTAGGTCAAAGCCCAGAGCATCTCGCTAAGGCAATTGAGATGATGAAAGAAACTGAGCGAATTGTAGAGAACTTGTATGTCTATTCACATTTAGTAAGTGATCAAGATCAAACAGTTTCTGCCTCACAAAGTTTACAAGCGCGTACCTTACAGTTAATTACTGAATTGGACGGAGCGATTGCCTTTTTTGATCCGGAATTATTAGCGATTGAAGAAGAAAAGCTAAATGATTTTGTTAAAAACAATGAAAAACTTCAAAGCTATCGCCAATTTTTAGATAATGCCGTTCGTTTTCGTCCACACGTTTTAAGTCATGCAGAAGAGTTATTGTTAGCTAAAGCTGGTGAAATTTTTGCTACTCCAAGTAAGACATTTGGTTTGCTAACGGATGCTGATTTAAAATTCCCAACAATCAAGGATGAAGAAGGTCATGAAGTGGAACTCACACATTCGGTGTATGGGAAAATGCTAGAGTCATCAGATCGCAGGGTTAGAAGAGAGGCCTTTCAACAATACTATAGTGTTTTTGAACAATTTAAAAATACATACGCTAGTTTGATTTCTAGTCAAATGAAAGCACATAATTATCAAGCAAAAGTGCGTCACTTTGACTCAGCCCGTCAAGCGGCTCTCTTCCAAAATAATGTGCCAGAATCAGTTTATGATACCTTGTTAGAGGCAGTCCACTCTCGTTTAAGTCTTTTGCATCGTTATGTGGCTCTTCGTAAAGACTTATTAGGTATTGATGACTTAGAAATGTATGATATGTACACACCTCTTTTAGGGGAACCACCTATTAAAGTCACTTATGAGGAAGCACAGTCGATCATATTAAAAGCTGTAAAACCCATGGGTGAAGATTATGTGGCGATTATGAAAGAAGCCTTTGCTGATCGGTGGATTGATCTTTATGAAAATATTGGTAAGCGTTCAGGAGCTTATTCTTCAGGAACGTACGATTCTAAGCCATATATCTTAATGAACTGGCAAGATTCAATCAACCATTTATACACCCTGATTCATGAATTAGGTCATTCTGCTCATTCATACTTGAGTCGTGAAAATCAAGAACATATCTATTCTGGTTATTCTATTTTCTTGGCAGAAATCGCCTCAACTACTAATGAAAACTTATTGACATATTATTTATTGGATAAATATGAAGATCCCGAAATCCGTCTCTTTATCATTAATCACTTCTTAGATGGGGCTAAAGGAACCGTCTTCCGCCAAACGCAATTTGCCGAATTCGAACACTTTATGCATACGGCTGATGCTGAAGGAAAGCCTTTGACACAAGAATTTCTTTCAGACAATTACCGAGAGTTAAATGCTAAGTATTATGGTGAAGCGGTTAATTCGGATTCTGAAATCATCTTAGAATGGTCACGTATTCCACATTTCTATTATAATTACTATGTATTCCAATATGCTACAGGATTCTCAGCCGCAACTTATTTTGCAGCTAAGATTTACCAAGGAGATAAAGAGGCTTTAGAAAATTATAAAGGTTTCTTGAAATCAGGTTCTTCTAAATATGCTGTGAATACGATGAAGGACGCAGGATTAGATATGACTCAAGCTGACTATATTTTAGCGACACTAGATGTTTTTGAAGAAAGACTCGACGAGTTTGAAACACTCTTAAAAGAACATCGTTCAAAATAAGGAAGTAAAAAAATTAACAAAAGACCTCACATCAGAGCAATAAGTTGATGTGAGGTCTTTTGTTTTGAAGGAAGTTAATCTTTAGTAGGAAGATATGCCTCTAGTCGATAAATAGGATGGCCTTTAGTTGAGAATTTTTCTTCGTATTCAGTCTGAATATTCCCTTCGAAATCACTGTTATGTAAGTCTAACCATACTTGACGTAAAACATAACCATACTGACTTAATGAAGCTAAAGAATATTGGAAGAGCCCCATATTATCTGTTTTGAAATGGATATCACCTTCAGAATTAAGGATAGTTTGATATTGACTTAAAAACTTGGGCGAGGTTAGCCGTCTTTTAGAATGCCGAGCTTTAGGCCATGGATCTGAAAAGTTGAGGTAAACACGACTTACTTCCCCCGTTTGAAAGAAAGTGCTAAGATCACCACCATGGGCATTGATAATTTGCAGGTTTTCAAGTTCTTCAGCGAGCTGTAATTCAAGAATCGATACAGCAACAGAGGTTTGTAATTCGATGGCAACATAATTAATCTGAGGATGTGCTTTTGCCATTCCAATTATAAATTGTCCTTTGCCTGAACCGACTTCGATATGAATGGGTTGGTCTTTAGCAAAACGTTTCTGCCATTTTCCCTTAAAGTCTTGTGGGTTTTGCGTGACATATTGAGGGTAAGACTGAAGCTTTTCAGCCGCCCAAGGTTTGTGACGTAATCTCATGAGGTCTCCTTTTTAATGTTCGTAGATATTTTTCAATAGGACAACAGTTTCATTTACTTGGTAATGTCGATCCTCTGCATAATATTCTTTAATTAGATTGAGACAAGCTAAAAGACTATACCATTTGACTCGTTTTTGAAAAGAATCCGAAAGCGGAAATTGGTAAAGTTCAAACCAACTCATCCAATCCTTAGGTGAGAAATAGTGACAAAGTAAGTAACAAATATCAAATAAAGGATCAGCAATTTTAACATTATCCCAATCGACCAAATATAAATGTTTTTCATCAGTTAGTAAAAAGTTGTTATGATTAAGATCTCCATGACAAATACAGTAATCAATAGTAAAGAAATCTGAATCAATCATTTGAGTCATCGTGGCAATAATTTGGTTAAAGTAAGTATGCGACTGTAAAGAAATCGGAAGGCCTTGATAATAATCTTGAAGTAAGTCCTTCGGAGAGGATTCTTGAGCATTTGCGCGCTTGAGCAAATTTAATAGGGAGTCATTTTGATGAATGGATCGTATTAAATCAATAACTTTTGAACTAGCCATATCTTCTTTTCTTAAACGTTGTCCATCTTCCCATTCTTGAGCAGTCAAGATATCGCCAGTGTAAGTTCGCTGGGTCCATTTTAATTTAGGTGTAATGCCTTCGGCTGCTAAGGCAGCGATAAAGGGCGAGGTATTGCGTTTGAAGAAGACTTTTTCATCTTTACTGACTCCCATGTAGGCTTGACCCGTATTTCCACTTAAGGGAGTCATTCTCCATTCTTCACTGTCATGGTACATGTCCTCGCTCCTTTCTTTAAAGTGATACTTTTTATTTTAACATGCTAATCTTTTAGGTCAACTGCTTTATGCTGGTTAAGTCATAAAGTAGAAGTTAAATCTAATTAAATCATTTGAGTATTAAGATATCAGTTTTGATTAGAGCAAAAAAAGCACCCGAAGGTGCTGGAAAATAAATTAGGCTTCAAAGGTACTGAGAATCTCTCCCGTATAGATATCCGCAACAAAATGATAGTGAATTATTTTCCCATTTTCTTTGCGTGAGATACCTCCTGTATAAACCAAAGGACGAGAATCATACACTGTATATTCGATCGGGTCATAATCAATCCAAGAACCTGTAATTTCTCCTTGCAGTTCAAAGGCCTCGCGAATACTTTCTAAAACTTTCCCTGCACTTAAGGGACGATTTTCTTTGAAAAGCAGAGTACCTGCGGCGCCGATAATGATTCCTGATAGTAAGACAATCGTTCCAAGTAGACTATTGTTTTTATTTTGTGACATAATTTTCCTCCTTATTTTGCTAACAATTTTAACTATGCAATGTTAGGTTGATCATACCACAAATTCCCATCTAAGAATACTCTCCTTACTTGGAAGCCAATTGCTTTTAAGCTTTATTTGTGACAAAATAAAGGTAATCTAATAACTGATAATTAAGGATGAGGAGGGTGTGGCTTAGCCACGGATGATATGAATGAAAAAACATTTGCACTAATTAAACAACTCACTGAATTACAAGGTATTTCAGGACATGAAACACGCGTTAGAAACTTTATGCATCAAGAGATGTCTCCGCTTGTTGATGAAATTTATCAATCAGCTTTGGGGAATATTTTTGGCGTAAAACATAGTCAGAAAGAAAATGCACCACGTTTGATGGTGGCTGCTCATATGGATGAAGTAGGCTTTATGGTGCGTGAAATTACCGATCGCGGTCTGTTTAGAGTAGTTCCGATTGGTGGATGGAATCCTTATGTGATTTCGGCTCAACGCTTTACCCTTCAAACTAAAAAAGGGGACTATCCAGTGGTTTCGGGAGCTGTGCCACCTCATTTATTGAGAGAAAAAGGGTCTCAATCTGCACTTAAGGCGGATGCTATTTTGTTTGATGCTGGCTTTTCTTCTAAAGAGGAAGCAGAAGAATTTGGTGTCAGACTGGGTGATCCAATTGTGCCTCAAGTTGAAACGATTAAAACGGCAAATGGCAAAGGAATTCTTTCGAAAGCATGGGATAATCGCTATGGGTGTACAGTCGTATTAGAAACTCTACGTGAAATTCAAAATGAAGAACTTGCAAATGAACTAATTATTGGAGCAAGTGTTCAAGAAGAGGTAGGCTTAAGAGGTATTAGAGGAGCAGTTCATGAGTTCAAACCCGATCTTTTTATAGCAGTGGATTGTTCGCCTGCTAACGATATTGAAAAAGCCACCCAAAGTGAAGGACAGTTAGGTGAAGGTTTCTTATTAAGAATTCAAGACCCCGGTATGATCACACATAAAGGTTTGCGTGAATATATTGAAGATACTGCTTCCACCCATAACATTCCTTATCAATCTTTCTTCTCCAAAGGGGGTACAGATGCTGGAGCAGCCCATACTATGAATAATGGAGTGCCTAGTGCTGTGATTGGAGTCCCAGCCCGTTATATCCATGGGCATCAAACTCTATTTACAATCGCCGATTACGAAGCAGCAAAAGAAATGCTTTTACATTTAGTTCGTCATTTCGATCGCACGACATATGAGTCAATTATCAAAGGATAGAAGGAGCATATTCATGAAGAGTTTAGCATTTTATAATAGAGAAGGAATTGGAGATGTTTTGCTTTTAACCAATGGCGTTACTGACGAAGATCATTTGATTCATGATAGTAAAGCGAATGTTACAGTAATACTTGATCGTACCAATGATCAGGTAATGGGTATCAATATTCATAATATATCCAATCATTTTACACCGACCGGTCAAGGCCACGTTCGCTTGAATGAGGAAGAAAGATGCCTAGTGAAAAACATCATTAAAGATGCTGGTTTCGATATAGAAATTGAGATCGATCAAGAGGAAAAATTTGTAGTAGGTTATGTAGAAGAGTGTATTCCTCATGAAGATTCAGATCATTTAAATATTACTCAAACACGCGTCAGTGACCAAGAAATATTACAGATTGTGTGTGGGGCAGCTAATATAACTCAAGGGCAAAAGGTTTTAGTGGCTAAGCCTGGGGCAGTTATGCCTTCGGGCGCAATTATATGGCCTGGTGAATTACGAGGCGTTCCTTCTAGAGGCATGATTTGTTCTACCCGAGAGCTTGGTTTAGAAGATATTCAAAATGATCCAGGCATCTGGGAGTTGCCGAATCATTTTGAAGTAGGAACAAGTTTAGCAGAAGTAATTCAAAGCTATTAATTTAGAGGAAAAATCATAAAGGAGATCGCTATGACTTCTGAATATAAAGGTCCTGCTTATAAGAAAGGACGCTCTTTAGCTGATAGCAGAAAAAGAAAATTTCAGCGTGGGATGACCGGACATCGTAGTTCAGATAAAAAGCTTGAAGAACCCGCAATTAAACGCGCGCAAAAAATAAATAAAGACTCATTAATTGGTAAAAATCCAGCAAATTCAAGTACTTTAAAGAACGATGAATTTTCGCAAGATATAGATCACACTAAAGACTATCAAACAGTTTTTGCTCAAAATGCTCATCAACATAAATTTGATAAAGCCAGTCAGGCGATGAGGTCTAAGGAAAATAAGGACGAACAATTTGATAGTGAGGTAAAAGAGACCGATCCTTCCTTTGCCTACGAAATTCCCTTTTTGCGCAAAAATGATTATCAAAGGGTTAGGATGGAAATCAACGATCAAAAGAATTATAATGATTCTTTGTTTACAAGAGAAGCAGAAACTATAAAAAAGGAAAGTCAAACCATAGAAGCACGATTAGCTAATATTGACCATTCCTTGAAAGCAGTTCAGCGTATGCAAGATGGCTATCAAGAGAAGTGGTCTAAGCGCCAAGTTGACCGACAGCTACTTAAGCGTTTGATAAAGGACAAACAATCCTTTCTCTTGTTTGCTAAGGAGGATAATGAATAATGTTAAATAAAAATACGGTATATCATTTCGTAGGGATTAAAGGTTCTGGAATGTCTGCTCTAGCGTTAGTTTTACACGGCGAAGGTTACCAAGTACAAGGAAGTGACGTGGCAACCTACTTCTTTACTCAACAAGAATTAGAAAACCAAGCGATTAAAATCTTAGAATTTTCACCTGAGAATATTGAAGAAGGTCAAACGATTATCGCTGGGAATGCATTCAGCGATGAACATCCCGAATTAGTCAAGGCTAAAGAGTTGGGATTGCCAATTTATCGCTACCATACCTTTATAGGTGATCTGCTTGATCACTATACGTCAATTGCTGTAACCGGTTCGCACGGAAAGACTTCCACCACAGGGCTTTTATCTCATACACTTAAAAATTTAGCACCACTTTCTTATTTAATAGGTGATGGTACCGGTTTTGGCGATGAAGATTCAACCTACTTTGCTTTAGAAGCCTGTGAATATCGTCGCCATTTTATGGCCTATCGACCAGATTATGCCATTATTACTAACATTGATTTCGATCATCCAGATTATTACAAATCCATAGATGATGTATTCTCTGCTTTTAATGACTTTAGTCAACAAGCTAAGAAGGGTATCATTGCTTGGGGGGATGACCCTTATCTTTCGAAATTAGAATCTAATGTCCCAATCTATCGGTACGGACTCAATGCTAACCACCTTTTTCATGCTGCTAACATTGAGCGAACTCAAGCTGGATCAGAATTTGATGTGTTTATTAATAAACAATTATTTGGTCACTTTTATCTACCTGCTTATGGACAGCATAATATTTTAAACGCTCTAGCAGTCATTACTTTCCTTTATTTGGAAGGATTCAAAGCCAAAGATATTGCAGAGCAAATGAAAACTTTTGCAGGAGTAAAACGGCGCTTTTCAGTGCGGCAAGTTCAAGATTTGATTATTATTGATGATTATGCCCACCATCCTAGTGAAATAAAAGCAACCATTGATGCGGCACAACAAAAATACCCAGATCGTCGTGTGGTAGCAATTTTTCAACCCCATACTTTTAGTCGGACGGTTGCATTATTGACTGAATTTGCTGAAGCTCTATCGATTGCAGATCATGTTCATTTGGTTGATATCTTCACCTCAGCTAGAGAGCAATCGGGAGATGTAAAAATTGAAGATTTAGCCGAAATGATCAATGATAAAGTCGAAATTATTTCTCAAGACCATTTATCTCCTTTAATGGATTACAAAAATGAAGTACTCTTATTTATGGGGGCAGGCGATATCGATCACTTGGCACGTCAGTTTGAGACGGCTTATGCAAGACTTCATGTAAAAAATTTATAATGTTATTTGATACTCAAAGCCAGCGAATCCGTTGGCTTTTTTAATAAAGATAGGAGTGGAACAATGTCAAAACGAACTTTGCTTTTAATTGACGGGTCGAGTTTAGCTTATCGGGCTTTTTTCTCAATTCTTGATATCGAACGGTTTAAAAATCGGGCGGGCTTACATACGAATGCTCTTTATTCATTTAAAAGAATGTTAGATAACGTCTTAAACCAATTTAAACCAACGCACGTTTTAGTTGCTTTCGATAAAAGCGATGTAACTTTTCGAACCGGAAAATTTCAAGATTACAAAGGAGGTCGCCAAAAAACGCCTTCTGAATTTAAAGAACAAATGCCTTATTTCAGAGTGCTTTTAGAAGCATATGGTATTAAACATTACGCTCTTGGTAATTATGAAGCAGATGATATTATCGGCACATTAGCCCACCAAGCAGATGATGCCGATGAAGTCATCGTTTTATCTGGTGATAAGGATTTAACGCAATTAGCCTCTGACAAGACAACCGTTTATATTACACGCAAAGGTGTCTCTGATATAGAAGCCTATACACCCGAATCGATTCAAGAAAAATGGGGTATTACACCTTTACAAATAATTGATATGAAAGGCTTAATGGGGGATTCCTCAGACAATTACCCGGGAATCACAAGAATTGGTGAGAAGACTGCGCTCAAACTACTTCATCAATTCGGATCGGTGGAAGCAATGTATGAGCGTTTAGATGAACTAAAAGCTTCTAAAATGAAAGAAAATATTATCAATGATGAAAAAAATGCGCGTATGAGTAAGGATTTAGCACGTATTCTTCATGATGCGCCAATTGAGATCACTATTGAAGATATGATACTTCAAAAACAAGATACCAATGCTTTGGTTGAATTCTATCGCCAAATGGACTTTCATTCCTTTCTTAAGGATTTACAGGCCGATCAAAGTGATTCTGATGCCATTCATCAAGCTGCCAAAGACCTACCCAACATTTCGATTGAAGTAATTGAGTCAGCTGAAGCGATTAACCAAACTATTCTTCCTGAGCAAGCGGTTTATTATAGTGAAACCTTACAAGATAATTACCATTTTGCTCCTGTTGAAGCAGTGGCATGGTTAGATTATGAAAAGAATATTATGTACATCTTGCAAAAAGACCAAGCCTTTTCTAGTCAAGTATTTAAAGACTGGCTAGCAGATCCATCTAAACAAAAAATCTTCTATGATTATAAGCGGGAAGCGGTTATCGCCTCTCGCTATGGTGCAACAATTCGAGGCATCGAAATGGATGTCTTAATTGCTACTTATTTGATTGATACGCATAATAATCAAGAACTTGTAGATATTGCCAATCTTTTGCAACTTCCTGTTACGGTTCAATATGATGAGGCAGTCTATGGTAAGGGAGCGAAACGAAAAATTCCGGAAGATGGAACTGTTTTCTACCAACATTTAGCTAACAAACTACAAACTTTAAAAGAAGTAAAAAGCCCTTTAGAGAAACGATTAGACGGTTTGGAGATGACTGAACTTTATCAAGAAATAGAAATGCCTCTAGCACAAACCCTAGCAGAAATAGAAATCCGAGGAATTAAAGTTGATCGTTCGACTTTAGATGACAAAAATGAGCAAGTTCAAATCCGAATGCAGAAAATAGAAGAAGAAATTCACGAAATGGCTGGCCGTGAATTTAATTTGAACTCTCCTAAACAATTAGGAATTGTTCTCTTTGAAGATTTGGGGCTACCTGTTATCAAAAAGACTAAGACGGGTTATTCAACAGCGGCAGACGTTTTGGAAAAGTTAACAGATAAACATCCGATTATTCCTGCCATTTTGGGATATCGTCAAATCGCCAAATTACAATCGACTTATTTAGCAGGGCTCCCTCCTTACATTAAAGAGGATGGTAAAATTCATACACGTTTTGTACAAACTTTAACTCAAACAGGACGCCTCTCATCAACGGATCCTAACTTACAGAATATTCCTATTCGGATTGAAGAAGGTCGAATGGTTCGACAGGCTTTTGTACCAAGCAAGAAGGGCTGGAAGTTATTTGGGGCGGATTATTCACAGATCGAATTAAGAGTTCTCGCTCATATTTCGCAAGATCAACACATGCAAGAAGCGTTTATAAATAATGAAGATATCCACTCTGCTACGGCTAGAAGAGTCTTTAACCTAGAAGATGATCAGGCAGTAGATGCAGACCATCGTCGCCAAGCCAAGGCAGTTAACTTTGGAATAGTATATGGAATTTCTGATTATGGTTTATCACAAAATCTAAACATTACTCGTAAAAAAGCCAAAGCTTTTATTGATCGTTACTTTGAGATGTTTCCAGGCATCAAAACATTTATGGAATCGATTGTGGAAGAAGCTAAAGAAAAAGGCTATGTAAAAACGCTCTTCAATCGTCGGCGCTATTTACCAGATATTCACGCTTCTAATTTTAATGTTCGTTCCTTTGCAGAACGAACAGCCATGAATTCGCCAATCCAAGGAACCGCTGCTGATATTATTAAAGTTGCCATGGTTCAATTAGATCATCGCCTAAAAGAAGAAGGATGCCAATCACGTATGATTTTACAAATTCATGACGAATTAATTCTTGAAGGTCCAGAAGAAGAAGTGGTGCTGTTAGAAAAAATAGTTCCACAAGTGATGGAGGAAGCTGCTGATTTAAGTGTTCCATTGAAAGTAGACTATCATTATGGAGACAGTTGGTTAGAGCTTAAATAGGATAAAAAAGCTCACAGTTATTAATTAGATACATGAAATTTAACCGGTTTTATCTGATGCATCTAAGAAATTATAATAACAAGTGGGTTTTTTATTTAATAGATTTGATGCGTTTCCATATAGTTGACAACTCTAACATAAAAATTCCATTAAACAAGGCGGATAAATTTTTTGAACTACATTCATTATAAGTAACAAAAATAGATTTGACAGACTCTAACTTTTCCTGTAGAGTTAACTAACTGCTGTGAAAACGTTAACAATCAGTGGTAAAATAAAAGGGGGTTATTTATGATCACGAATGGGTTTCACTTCATCGCGTTTATGCTACTGTTTATCGGAATAATGGTGTGGCTGGAAAGTAAATACAAGGATTCAAAGTTTTTCACTTATGTACCAGCTTTAATCATTATCTACTTTGGAACCATGCTCTTTTCTACTTTTGGATTTTGGCAAGGGGAGGAAGTCTTAGGTGCAAGGGGAGCGATTAAGGATGCTATTCTTCCAGCTATGATTTTTCTAATGCTTCTAAGAGCTGATTTAAGAGATATTGCTAAGTTAGGCTGGAAAATGATACTTTCATTTTTCTCAGCAACAATCACGATTACAATAGGTTTTGTGATCGCTTTCACCTTATTTAAAGGCATCTTATCACCGGATGCTCCGCTCACGCTTGGTGCTTTAGCTGGAAGTTGGGTAGGTGGCGTTCAAAATATGTCAGCTGTTATGGAATCTCTAAATCTAAATAGTGAAAGTATGGGTTATACATTGCTAATTGATTCAATCGATTATTCAATGTGGATCATGTTCTTATTGGCCATGGTTCCATTCGCTAAGAAATTTAATAAGTGGACCCAAGCTGATACTTCTGCTATCGATAGTGTCAATTCGAACTTGACTGTTAAGTTCGACAAAATTAGTTCTGCTATCCAACATCATCATATTCTTTTGTTATTAGGTCTAGCCTTTAGCTTTACCGCTCTTGCGCAAACTTTAGCTAGTTACTTGCCTGGTAATTTTGAAACAGGTTGGACAATTATTATTGTCACTTTTATTGGATTGGCTTGTGCCATGACACCTTTAGGTAAGATTCCGGGAGCCCCTCAAGTTTCCAATGTTCTTCTTTACTTATTGATTGGCTTAATTGCTGCAACTTCAAATTTTGCAGAGTTAACTCAAGCACCGGCATATATCTTGACTGGTTTTGTTATTTTATTGGTTCATGGAGTATTAATGTTAATTATAGCTAAGATTTTCAAACTGGATTTATTCACCTGTGGGGTTGCTTCACTGGCAAATATTGGAGGAGTAGCATCTGCGCCTGTTTTAGCAGCCGCTTATTCCCAATCATTAGTTCCAATTGCTGTTTTAATGGCTTTAATCGGTGTAAGTACCGGGACATTTATTGGAATTTTGATCTCGCACCTCTTAGCGTTTATTGCTTAGAAAAAAATATCACATATATACCGGAGTTAAATTGAGACGATTGGAGCATTCAATCGTCTTTTTTATGTTAAAAATAAGACAATTTCTTTAAAAACCGTTGAAATTTCATACCAAAGATGAAAGTCAACCTTGCTTAGTATATAATTATTGATGTATGTTACAGAAAAGGAAGGTACTTATGAAAAATTTGATAAAACAAATGATGCGTTTTGTTTTTGTCGGAGGAACTGCTACTTTGCTGGATATGGGTATACTCTACCTTCTCAACTATCACTTCGGGATCAACCATCATATTGCTGCGACAATCGCTTTTGTGATTGCAACCTTTTATAATTATCACCTGTCGATGAAATTTGTTTTCAAGAGTAAGTTTGAAGCAGGAGATCGTCATAAAGAATTCCTGGCTTTTTTCATCTTGAGTATTGTAGGACTTTTAATCACCTTGCTAGGGCTAGCTATTTTTGTGGATTGGCTCAAATGGGATGTGATGGTGTCTAAAATATTGGTAGGTGTGATTGTGATGATTTTTAATTTTGTGACGCGTAAAATTTATTTTGAAGGGGAGGCAGACCTACAATGAAAATTACAATTCTCATTCCCTTTTATAATGAAGAAGAAATGATTGAAAAAACTCACAATGTTTTGACTAAAGAACTTGAAAAAATGCCAGATATTCTATTCGAATTACTCTATGTCAATGATGGATCATCGGATAAAACCTTAGACTTGATGCGTCAAATTGCGCGAAGCGATGACCGAGTCAAATATCTTTCATTTAGTCGTAATTTTGGCAAAGAAGCGGGCATGTTAGCGGGTTTTGACTATGCGAGTGGTGAGGCTGTTATTATCATGGATGGCGATTTACAGAATCCACCTCGCTTAATTAAAGAAATGATTGCTAAATATCAAGAAGGTTATGATGTGGTGAATGCTAAAAGAAGTCGTGACGGTGAACGTAAATCGACTAGCTTTTTTGCCAAACTTTTTTACAAAATTGCCAATCGTTTGATGGATGTAAAATTAACTGATGGTGTCTCAGACTTCCGTTTGATAGGACGCCCAGCTATTAATGCTATTACTTCTTTACGAGAATATAATCGTTTCTCTAAGGGACTGTTTTCTTGGATTGGATTTAAGGAGACAGTGATAGAATATGAAAATGAATTGCGTGAAGCGGGTCAGACGAAATGGTCTTTCAAAAAATCTTTAAACTATGCATTAGATGGAATATTATCATTTTCCAATCAACCTTTAAGGATGATCTTTGGTTTGGGGATGGCTTGTATTGTGATAGCGGGTATTTATATTTTGTGGCTATTAATTAACTATTTTATTGATCCTAGCCAATCAGTTTCTGGCTATTTTACAACGATTTTTGCCATCGTTTTTTTTGGAGGTGTCCAATTGGTTTCAATTGGTGTCTTGGGTGAATACATCGGTAAGATTTTTTATGAAGTTAAGGGTAGACCTCACTATATTATTCAAGAAAGTAACATTGAGAAGGGAGATCAAGAATGAAGAAAAAAACATGGATATATGGGATGAGCGGCTTAGCTCCCTTGGCATTGATGCTAGTCGGATGGTATTTGAATGGGTTCTTTCCCTTTGGAGAAAAGTCTTTTTTAGCTATCGATTTTAATCAACAATTTATTGATCTCTATATTTTTATGCGAAATGCCCTCTATTCAGGAGATTTTGGCGCATTTTTTTACTCTTTTACTAAATCAATTGGAGGAAATATGGTGGGTGCATGGGCTTATTATTTAATGAGCCCCTTCAACCTTTTTTATTTGATCCTACCACTAAAGTGGATTTCTTATGCCATCTTTTTGTCGGTATGGTTGCGGTATGGCGCTATGGGCTTGTCGATGGCTTATTATCTGATCAAGCGTCACGATGGACAAGAAAGGCCTTATTTAACCTTACTTATAGCGACTGCCTATGCTTTGAATGGGTTTGCGGTATCTTATCAAATGACACCGATTTTCATGGATGCTCTCTGGTTAATGCCAATTCTATTGGTGGCTCTCGAGCGAGTGCTTGATGGTGAAAAACCGTATGCTTATATTTTCCTTTTAGCATTGACCATGGTGATCCAGTATTATATGGGGTATATGATTTGTTTGTTTATCGTCTTTTATAGCTTTTATTATTTATTTACCGAACACTATCATACATATAAGGGTTATTTTATTAAATACATAGGACAGAATGTTTTACGTTTAGGTCTCTTTTCCTTATTAGGGATTGGACTATCTGCACTAATTTTGGTTCCTAATATTTATAACCTTCTCTTTTCAAAAGCAGCCTTAGACTCAACTATGACCTTTGATTTAAAATTACAAATCAATCCCTTTGATATCTTTGCTAAGCTTATGATTGGAGCTTTTGATAATGAATCATGGTCAGCTGGACCTAATTTGCCCAATATTTATATTGGATCATTAGCTATGGTGGGAGTGATCAGTTATTTCTTAGCGCAAAAAATCAAAGCCAGTCATAAATGGGCCAGTTTTATTATCCTGGTAATTTTCTTTTTCTCCATAACGCACGAATTTACCAGTAAAATTTGGCATATGGGACAAAACCCTGCTGGTTTCTTCTATCGGTTTTCATGGATTTTAGTCTTTTTCCTACTGCTGTTAGCCTATCAAGGTTTAAAAGACAGGAAGATTCAAAGTCAGGAAGTCTTCATCGGTATCGGTATTGCCTTGTTGATTCAATCGGTGGTTATGGTTAAGGACTATTCATTCTTGACCCCTGAACAAAGACAAGTTTCTGCTTTTATCTTCGGAGTGATGTGGTTGATTCTTTACTTAGTAAAACGACCGAACTTAAAATGGATCTTAGTTCTTTTATTAAGTTTCGGGGAATTGACTGCCAATGCCTACCTTTCACAAGGAAGACTTAATCATAATAATGCGTTCAAATTCGAAAATGCACTAACTGTTATTGATGAAGCGATTGACCAAATTCGCCCGAACGACCAAGAGTTTTACCGTATTTCTAAAACTTTTTACCGTTCTAAGAATGATCCGATGACTTTTTCCTACCCAGGCATGACGACTTTTACTTCTAGTTTGGAAGGATCAACTCGTGATTTGTTTGAAAATATAGGGAATTCTGCTATTGATGCGTCAATTTATTATTATGGTTCACCTCTAACAGATGCTTTGCTCGGTGTAAAGTATTTTGTAAATAACGAGCCGTTTTCTAGTGATGATCAAGCTGTGATTGATAAGACCTATATTTTCCCAACGGATGTGACGCGCTTTGATATAGTTAATGATGCTAATAAAGTAAATGAAACGGATCGCTTTAGTATCTACCAAGTCCCTAAAACTTTGCCGATCGCTTTTGGGGTAAGTGACCAAACAGCACAATTAAAACTAGACCAAGATCGTCCGCTTGCGAATCAAAACGCAATTGGCCAAGCTCTTCTTTCTGATCATGCTAAAATTATTGAGCCAGTTGAAACTGAAATGCTTTTAACTAATTTGATTCACGGTGCCACAGAATCGGGTGATCAAATCTTTTCTAGAGACGATAACACTATTCAAGGATCTATGAAATTAACTTTCACTCCCACAACAGATGATCCTTACTTCATAGAAGTCCCTCAGAGTTTATCAACTTATAAGGGAGAAGTAGATCTTTTATTAAATGGACAAAACTATGATTATCGATCAAAATTTGGATCAACTCAAGTCTTTAATATTGCTAATCAGGCAAAAGGCCAAGTACAAGAATTAGAAATAATTATAAAAGCTGATCGCCAATTTAATCTGACGAATCTTAAGGTTTATCGCATGAATCAAAGCAAAGTTAATCAGTTAATTGATGAACGCCAAGTAGAAGCTTTAAAAGTAACGAAGTGGGGATCTAACTTTGTAAAAGGAGAAATTAATATAATAGATAGTCCTTGGGTATTTACTTCTATTCCTTTTGATACTGGCTGGCAAGTAAAAGTCGATGGAAAACTAGTTGAGGACAAGAAAATTTGGGATTCACTCTTAGCTTTTGAAGTAGAACCTGGGAACCACCAAATAGAATTAGTTTTTCGACCAAGAGGACTTCTATTAGGAGCTGGGATAACGAGTATAGCAGTGATTGGTGTGTTGTCTTGGGTTCTTTTAGAGCGAAAATACAAAAAACTCTTGATTTTTGCACCAGTGGACGAGTCTTTCAATACAGAACAAGATAATCACCAATTGCTAAATGAAATAAAAAAGACTGATAAAGAGTCATTAGTTCAACCCATATCAGCGATACACCAGCAAACAGATGATTTCAAAGTAGAGGAGTAGATTTGAAGATGGAAGAAAAACATCATTTAGCAATCTCTTGGACACTTGGTTTTCATCTCTTGTCAGCCTATTTAATAACAGCAATGCTTAACTTACTTATGTACCCCGAATTAAATCTTTTGACGGATTTGGATAATCAGTTGTCCCTTCTATCCTATCTGAGTAGGGTTGTTTTGATCTTTTTGCTTTTGCTGGCGTGGGAAATAAATTTTGCAAAAAGTGATGTAAGAGTAACGACTTTTTCTTTCGTCTTAGTTATTTTTACTTTCCTGACCGCTTGGCAAAGCACGTCTGCTTTTATAATAATCGGGTTGTTTTTTGTTTTAACTACTTACTATGCCTATCTATTTTTTAATAAGATAACGGGACAAAAAACGGTTTTGGTAGGCAGTTTATTTATATTTGTACAAATTGTATATAAAATGTTCGTTTCTCATCAATCAGGAATTGATCAAGAGTTTATAGTAGTGTTTAATTCAATGGATAAAACATTACTCGTCCTATTTATTTTAAGTATAATCTTAGCCTTTTTTCTAACTCATTCTTCTAATCTAGCAAAATTTAAGTTATGGGCTCGTCCTACTCGGCTATGGGGATTATTAATAGTAGCACTTTTGATATACGCGTCTACAGCAGGGGTGTGGTTAATTGCGAGAGTCTTAGTTTATGCCTCACCGACTTATGATATGGGGATTTTTTCCCAAATGTTTGCGAATATGTCTAAAGGATTGGGTCCTATTACTAGCTTAGAAAGAGGTGAAATCCTCTCTCACTTTGCTGTACACCTTTCGCCTATTCATTATTTAATCCTGCCGATTTATTGGTTGTTACCGAGTCCTCAGACCATTCAAGCTGCCCAAGTGCTAGTTGTGATGTCGGGTCTTATTCCTTTATATTTGATTTTAACTAAGCTGAAGTGGAACTCTAAATTACGCATGGTCTTTTTGTTGCTTTATTTGTGGATGCCTTCTTTGACTTCAGGACAATTTTATGACTATCATGAAAATTGTTTCTTAGCTCCCTTAGTTTTGTGGTTGATCTATGCAAATCTTTGTCAATCACCTTGGAAGATGGTGTTGGCTAGTTTATTGTTATTAGCTGTAAAAGAAGATGCAGTTATTTATGTGGTTTGCATTGGCTTCTACTTTTTAATGCAACATCAATGGCCTCAATCTAATGAGAGTAAACGAGCGATTATTATCTGTCAGATTGTTTTACCAATTAGCTATTTTATAGGAGCGGTTTTTTGGTTGAGTCATTTTGGGACTGGAGCAATGACAGGTCGTTTTGCTAATTTCATGCTTCCAGACCAAGAGGGGTTGGTTTATGCAGCTATAAATGCTATCAAAAATCCGTTTTATACGCTAGCAAGTATTTTTACCTATGATAAAATAAAATATTTATTAGTTATTTTTGCTAGTCAAGCATTTCTGCCTTTGATGCAGTCTTCTTGGCGAACGTATCTGTTACTCATACCACTCTTTGTCATTAATCTTGTAAGTGACTGGCCTTATCAAGTGGATCTGTTTAAACAGTATCATTTCGGAACCAGCACTTTAATTCTTTTTATGTCGATCATTACGATTGAAAATTGGCAGAAACATAGGAGGAATATTTTTCTTAATAAGTGGTTTTCCTATGATCAACTTGCAAAATTTTTAGTAACTTTAGCTTTCTTGGTCAGCATATCTTTCTTTGCCGCTTTGGTTGGTCCTAGAAAATATGATTATCAAGCTTATCAAAACAATCCAGAATTCTATCAATCAATCCAAAAGACATTGGATCAAATCCCTAGAAATAGCAAGGTTGTCACAGTTTCTCCCTATACGACGCCTTTATCTACTATTTCAGAATTATATGACCTCTTTTATCATAATAATCGTGAAGTAGATTCAACGATTGATTATGTTGTATTCAATCGGCCAATCTTAGAAGGGCAATCTGAGGAAAAGCAAGTCATTGAAAAATATTTTGCAGCTGGGTATACCGAGAGTGAACTATCTAGTCCAGAAGTTGTTGTATTAAAACATTAGTTAAAAGCCACCTGTTCTGAGGTGGCTTTTTTAATTAGCTTGTTGGCCGGTAATAAGCCTAACCCCGACAAAATATAAAATTCATGATAAAATAGAAGAATAGATTGGATGAGGAGTTGTTAACATGCCAGAACTACCAGAAGTGAATTCTGTTATGCTTGGACTGAATCAATTAGTCCAAGGCAAGACAATTAAAAAGGCGCGAGTTTATTGGCCAAGAATCGTTGGAAGGGAGACTTTTGAAGAAGCCCAATCTTTTGCTATGGAGCTTGCCAACCAACAGATACAATTGGTTGATCGACGAGGCAAATATTTAATATTTTATTTAAGTGATAAAATTATGATTTCGCATTTGCGTATGGAAGGTAAGTATCAGTATATTCCTAAAGATCAGATAGGAGATTATCAAAAGGATAAGCATACTCATCTTGAATTTTCTATGACGGATGGCAGTCTTTTAAATTATCATGATGTAAGAAAATTTGGTCGGATAGAACTGATTAAAAAAGAATCAATAGAAGTCTTTTTTAGAGATAAGAAATTAGGACCGGAACCTATTGAATCAGAATTTAAGTTAGAAAAATTTCAAGTTAGTTTGGCAAAAATTAATCGAGCTATTAAGCCGGTTCTTTTAGAACAAAAAGTAGTTGCAGGTCTAGGCAATATATATGTAGACGAATCACTATTTAGGGCAGGTATCCATCCTTCCAGTCTGGCCAGCTCAATCCCTCCTCATCAGATTAAACGATTACACCAATCAATTATTCAAGTAATTGCCGAAGCAGTCGAAGCGGGAGGCTCATCTATTCGAACCTATCGTAATACATTAGGAGAAGCAGGAAAATTCCAGCACGCTTTAAAAGTTTATGGTCGAAAGGGTCAGCCTTGTGTTAATTGTGGTTCATCAATTGAAAAGATTCAATTGGCTCAAAGAGGAACACATTACTGTCCTAATTGCCAAAAAATTTATTGTTAATCATTGATATGATATAGAATAAGGAGGATTATGATGACGCAATTAATAGCTTTAACGGGGGGGATTGCCACAGGCAAATCAACCGTAGCCCATGAAATAAAAATGCTGGGTTATCCCTACATTGATACGGACCAAATCGCACGGCAAGTGGTCGAGTTTGGTACTGAGGGTTTAAAAAAGTTGGTTGGTCGTTTCTCTGATAAAATTTTATTAGCTTCTGGCCAGTTAAACCGTCAACTATTAGCATCCATCGTTTTTAATGACTCTCAGTCTTTAAAGGATCTGAATCAAATTCTACATCCTTTAATTCTTGATGAGACCAAACACCAAATAGAAAAGTTTGATGATCCTTTTATTTTCGTAGAAGTACCCTTGTTATATGAGGTGGGCTGGCAAGATTTTTTTGATGAAGTGTGGGTCATTTATGCGCCATATTCTATTCAATTAGAGCGTTTGATGCAGCGAGACCAGATGGACCAAGAAACTGCGCAAAAGAAAATCACTAGTCAAATACCAACGATTGAAAAAGTAGTTCAAGCCGATCGGGTGATTGATACGCAATTTGATAGAGAGTCTGTTGCTGACCAAGTGAGTCAAGCGTTACAAGCTTTGTCAAATAAGTTATAATAGATATAGAAACTTTTAAAAGAATTAACTATGTATTTATAGAAAGGGGGAGCTTTGATGGAATGTCCAAAATGTCATCAGCAACAATCAAAAGTAATCGATTCGAGGCCTGCAGAAGATGGTGCTTCCATTCGTCGCAGAAGAGAGTGTATGGCCTGCGGATTTCGTTTTAACACTTATGAGCGAATTGAAAGAACGCCACTTTTAGTTGTAAAACGCGATGGTACCCGTGAAGAGTTTAACCGTGACAAGTTATTGCGTGGTATTGTTAGAGCCGCAGAGAAAAGGCCAATTAGTCGTGAGCAAATGGAAGAAGTGGTGAGTCGCGTAGAAAATAGAATTCGAGAAGTTTGTGAACAAGAAATTGCTAGTAAAGATATTGGTGAATTTGTGATGCCCTTATTAATGGAATTGGATGAAGTCACCTATATTCGTTTTGCTTCGGTCTATCGTGAATTTCAATCGCGTGAGATGTTTATAAAAGAACTAGAAGCCTTAACATCACATTCAAAAACATCAGAGCAAGAGGATCATGGTTTTACAGATTAATCCTTATCAACCTTATCAAGTTAAAATGGGTTTGCCTTTGTCATTCCAGCAAATTCAATGTTTGACTCAACTTTATCAACCTATTATTGGAGCTAAAGCTATCAGTTTATATATGACTTTGGCGCATCAACCTCAAGAAAAACTTAAGTGGACATACCGAATGATGCATTCACGCCTATTGCCTGTACTTAATATGGGTATTCAAGATTTTAATCAAGCACGGATCCATTTAGAAGCTGTCAACTTAATTAGAACCTACCGAGATGAGGCATCGCATGAGGATTATTCACGACAAACGATCTATTATGAAATCCAGATGCCATTGTCACTTGAACATTTTTTTAAACACCCCCAATTATCGCTTGCATTATATAATCAGATAGGAGATGAAGCTTATTATGGCTTGCTTCGTTTATGGAAAAAGGAAGATTTAGGTCAAATGGATTTGAGTGAAATTAGCCTACCCTTCGCAGAAGTTATAAAAGCTAAAAATCAGAACTTTAGGCTAAGCGAGTTGGAAGAAGCGACTGAAGGAATTCAATTACAAGATCAATATGCAAGTTTTGAACCAGATGAAGAGATCTTTCAAAAACAGTTTGATTTAGCCTTTTTTTATCAAGTGTTAGCTAGTAAGCAAATCGAAAAGCAGGATTTGAGTCAAGCGATTTTATTACAAGTAGTTAGTTTAAGTCAGTTTTATGGCCTTGATGAAGAAGCGATGGCACAAGTTGTCAAACTTGCCCAAAATCCAATCACTCACCAGATTGAACTCGAACTATTGAAAACATATGCTGCTAAACATCAGTACTTTAAAGCGCGCCAAATGAATAATCAACCAATGAAAGAAGATTCACTCAGTTTAACTAATGAAGAATTAGCGGATTTGAAAAACAAATTGCAATCACAGTACACAAGCTTTACAGCTCAAGAAATTGAAATTTTACTTATTTGTGAACAGATGAATCCTACTGCCTTTTTAAATCAGATCAAAGAAGAAGCCGGAGGTTTTGCGACAAGTTCAGAACACTATTATTTGAATGAGTTGATGGATAATTCTCGGCTCAGCCGATCGACCTTAAACTTCTTAGTCTATTATTTAATTGTGATGGAAGGACATGCAAATTTTGAAAAAGGAAGATCTAATCGCTTAGCCAATGAGTGGCAACAAGAAGGACTAACTAGCCCAGCTCAAGCCCTTGATTTTTTATATCAGCAAAAGCTCTTTAAAGCTAAGCAAAATGAAATTAAAGATAAAAAAGCAAGTCAATCTTCGAAAAAAATAGGGTTTAATAATAAAATAAAGCAAGAAGAATTAGTGCCTGCTTGGTTGAAGGATCGTCAAGCTCAAAATGAACATTCGAACCTCATGAAAAAGTTTCCTCAAGGGGAAGATCCAACCAAGTCTCCATTAGAAAATGGTAAAAGTAATTCTTCAGATCAAATTAAAGAAGAAGAAATTCGAAAACAACTACAAAAACTCTTAAAGAAGGGGGATGACTAAGATGCAATCCATCAAGCAAGTGATGCAAAAGTTTGAAAACCAAATACCCCAATCAGCTTCTAGTCGAGAAATCACACAAGATCTTCTAAATTATCCAGCCATCAAAAACTTTATTGAAGTCAATCAAGAAAAGATTTCACAGGAAATGATTATGAACTCTTTGTCTAAACTTAATGAGTATCGGATGGAAAAAGAGGCTTTGGCGACAGGGAAAGAAGGGCAAAATCCCGGATTTACTCCTGAACTCTTTATAAATTATAACTATATAGATGTGACTTATGTTCCAACTAAAAGCTATTTGGACATGCAGGCTGAAAAACAAACGGCAGCCTTAATTGATAATCGGATGATGGCTTTGGACGTACAAAAAGCTAATCTTGAAGAATATGATTTAACGAGTCCTCAGCGTTTGGAATTAATGCAGGCAGTTACCCGCTTCATTGAAGAAGTTAAAGAGGACTTACGTTTGGCTAGAGGTATGTATATCTCCGGACCCTTTGGTGTAGGTAAGACCTATCTACTAGGAGCACTAGCCAATGCTTTAGCCGGACTGGGCTTTAAGGTATCAATGATCCATTACCCTACCTTTACCACCGAAATGAAAGCCTTAATTGGTCAAGACAATCAATTGTTTATGATGCTTGATCGTATTAAAAGAGTACCGATTTTAATAATTGATGATATCGGAGCAGAATCCAACTCTGCTTGGTTGAGAGATGACTTGCTCGGAGTAATATTAGAACACCGAATGAAAGAGTCTTTACCGACTTTTTTCACTTCTAACTTTACAATGTCAGAATTAGAAGTGCACTTAGCTGCCAGTCGAAATGCTTCAGATGTGACCAAAGCGGCAAGAATTATGGAAAGAATCAAGTTTTTGGCAAAGGAATGGGAATTATCCGGTACCAATCGTCGGTTAGCTAATCGTTAAACTGTAAAGAGAGGATAGATCATTAATGAGAAATGAATTCGATTCAACTAATTTTAAAAAGGAACAACGTTTTATCCTATTGGTCTTGGCAATCGCATTGATTATTCAGATAATTGTAGCAGGTCTCTACTTTTTTGTTGAAAAGCAGACCGTTTTGCTTTTTCCTATGTTCTTAGGAATATTGGCTAGTTTTACAGGGATTGGACGATTGAGTCAGTTAAATAATTAATTCTTGCAATTTTTTAGAATTGATGGTTTAATAAAATTAACTCAAGATAAGAAATTAATGAGAAGATATGAAGTTTAATTCCCTCATTTTTAGAGAGAGGTCGTTGGCTGAAAGACCTTAATGATAATTAGCTTTACCCCTTCTTTTATGCTCGACCCAAGCAGTGGTGGTAAGTCGAGACGTCGGAGGCGTTAACTCTACAAGATTATCTTATTAAAGATAATGAACTTGGGTGGAACCACGTCTATAACACGTCCCATTGGTTATTATGAACCAATGGGACGTTTTGCTTTCATCTTGAAAAGTTATAAGGAGGAAAAATTATGTCAATAATTCAATTAACATTACCGGATGGTGCTGTCAGAGAGTATTCGGCTGGAGTTACCCCTTTTGAAGTTGCCGAGTCAATATCGCGCTCTCTTGCGAAAGCAACAATTGCTGGGAAATTTAATGGTGAACTGATCGATCATAATCGTCCCATTGATTCGGATGGATCAATCGAAATTATTACCAATAAAAGTGAGGAAGCTCTTCAAATAATGCGTCATTCCACTGCACACCTTATGGCCCATGCAATGACACGTCTCTATCCTGGTATTCATTTTGGAGTAGGACCAGCAATTGATTCAGGGTTTTATTATGATACGGATAAGGACGAACAGGTTACTGAAGAAGATCTGCCTAAGATTGAAAAAGAAATGAAAAAGATCATTGCGGCAAATTACCCCATTGAACGTCGAGTGGTGTCTCGCCAAGAAGCCTTAGAAATCTTTCAGGATGATCCTTATAAGAAAGAATTAATTAACGACTTACCAGAAGATGAGGTATTAACAGTTTATACCCAAGATGATTTTAATGACCTGTGTCGAGGGGTTCATGTTCCATCAACCGGCAAAATTAAAACATTCAAACTTCTATCCTTAGCTGGAGCATATTGGCGCGGAAATTCTGATAATAAAATGATGCAAAGAGTTTATGGAACTGCCTTTTTTAATCAAGAGGATTTGGATGAATTCTTACGCATACGCGAAGAAGCAAAAGAACGTGATCATCGTAAATTAGGTAAGGAATTAAATATTTTTATGATTAGTCCTGAGGCGGGTTCTGGCTTACCTTTCTGGTTACCTAATGGTGCAACGATTCGCCGTACGATCGAGCGCTATATAATTGACAAAGAGATTTCTTTAGGTTATCAACATGTGTATACACCGATTATGGCAAAAACCGACCTATATAAGACTTCTGGTCATTGGGATCATTACCAAGAAGATATGTTTCCACCTATGGATATGGGGGATGGGGAAATGCTCGTTTTAAGACCTATGAACTGTCCTCACCATATGATGATTTATAAAGATGATATCCATTCTTATCGTGAATTACCAATTCGAATAGCAGAATTAGGTATGATGCATCGCTATGAAAAATCGGGTGCCTTATCTGGCTTACAAAGAGTTCGTGAAATGACACTTAATGATGCACATATTTTCGTTCGTCCAGACCAAATTAAGGAAGAATTCAAGCGTGTTCTTCAGTTAATCTCGGAAGTTTATGAGGACTTTGGAATTACTGATTATCGTTATCGCTTATCCTATCGTGATCCTCAAGATACCGAAAAGTATTTTGATGACGATGAAATGTGGGAAAAAGCTCAAGCGATGTTAAAAGAAGCGATGGATGAATTAGAATTAGAATATTTTGAAGCAGAAGGTGAAGCAGCCTTCTATGGACCAAAACTAGACGTTCAGTTCAAAACAGCTATAGGTTTAGAAGAAACCATGTCAACAGTTCAATTGGATTTCCTGTTACCTGAACGATTTGATTTAACATATGTTGGAGAAGACGGACAAAATGATCACCGGCCAGTTGTTATTCACCGCGGGGTCGTTTCAACGATGGAACGTTTTGTTGCATACTTAATTGAAGAATATAAGGGAGCCTTCCCAACATGGTTAGCGCCTGTCCAAGTTGTTCTTCTGCCAGTTAATCTAGAAGCACATGGCGAAAAAGTTGAAGAGATTTATCATGCCTTGAGAAATGTTGGTGTTCGAGTTGAAATGGATTTGCGAAATGAAAAACTCGGTTATAAGATCCGTTCTGCACAAACTTCCAAAGTTCCTTACCAACTAGTAATTGGTGATCAAGAAGTCGACTCCGGCACTGTGAATGTGCGCCGATATGGACAGGATAATTCTGAGTCATTGCCAGTTGCAGATTTTATTGCTTTGATTCAAGAAGATATAAATAATAAATCCAAAAAATAAAGTAATTCAAAGTACTAGAATCACCCATCCTTATCTTTGTTACGAATAGTTATTTGTAACATTTAGAGGATGGGTATTTCTTTATTAACAAATAAAAAGTTACAGTCTTATTGTTAGACTTTCTAAATAGATTGATGTAAAATCTAATGATTCGAGGAGGTAGATTTATGTTTTTAGCATGGAAAGAAATGATTCATTCAAAATCAAGATATATCATGATTGTATTGGTTTTAACCTTGTTAGCTTATTTAGTCTTTTTTTTAACAGGCTTAGCGTTTGGGTTGGGAGAAGCCAATCGGTCTGCTATCGATTTGTGGCAAGCTGATCAAATAATCTTATCATCTTCAGCTAACGGACGGTTAAATGCATCATTGATTCAGGATGAATGGATAGAAGATCTAAGTAAAAATCATTTAGAAGGAATTAGTCTTTTACAACTGGTTGCAAAAACGAAAGAAAAAACTGAAGCGGAAGAGGACCAAAAATTATCCTTGAGTCTTTTAGCTACCGATGAAGATGGATTGGCTCAGCCTAATTTGATCGAGGGAGAAAAAATAACCGAACCTTTCCAAGTAATTGGGACATCGACACTTAAAGATGTGTATGGTTTTGAGATAGGCGATCAGATTCAATTAATTGGGAAAGATCAAAAACTTGAACTTGTTGGATTTACTGGTGATCAAATGTTAAGTGTTACACCCTTATTATATTCGAATTTAGAAACAAGCCAAGAATTAAAGGGGAAAATGACTGAAGATGCGAAGTATTCTGCTCTTTTAGTTCGTGATCACGACCTATTAAAGGAATTAGCTAATGATGAAAACTTACAAGTTTTCACTATTGCTGATTTTATTGAAAAGTTACCTGGCTATCAAGCTCAAAACTTAACTTTTATCATGATTATTGTCTTTTTAATCATTATCGCAGCAATTGTTGTAGGCATTTTTATTTATGTCTTGACCGTTCAAAAAGTAAAAATCTTTGGCGTTATGAAAGCTCAAGGAATTTCTAGTTTTTTCATTGGCAGCTCTGTGGTACTTCAGACGTTAATTATGGCGGTTATTGGGACATTAACAGGCCTTATATTGACCGTTTTGACCGCTATTTATCTACCTGCTAAAGTCCCTTTTGCTTTTTCATGGCAGTTGATAACAATTACCATGGTTTTAATGATCATTTTTGCGGTTGTAGGAGGACTACTCTCTGTTAAACAGATTGTCAAAATTGATCCAAGTCAGGCCATAGCATAGGAGGTAATTATGAAAGCGATCGATGTAAAAAATATTGAGAAAAGTTATCAAGATGGTAATAAGACGATCCAAGCTTTGAAGACGACGAACTTTTCAGTTGACTCAGGAGAGTTTGTAGCGATTATAGGTCCCTCTGGTTCAGGTAAGAGTACCCTGTTGTCAATTATTGGTGGACTCCAAACGCCTTCAAATGGCCAAGTCTATTTAAAGGATCAGAACTTCTCAACTTTAAGTGAAAAAGAACGTACCAAGATGCGGTTTAATGAAATAGGATTCATTTTACAATCATCGAATTTAATCCCTTTTCTAAAGGTGAAGGATCAGTTACGTTTAGTTGATAAAATTAATAAAAAAACCTTTCAGAGAGAACATGCACAAGAATTACTAAAAAAACTAGGCATCGATCAGCTGAAGGATAAATATCCCGCCGCTTTATCAGGTGGGGAACGTCAAAGGGTAGCGATTGCGAGAGCCTTGTATCACGATCCAACACTTGTTTTGGCGGATGAGCCCACTGCCAGTTTGGATAGCGAACGTGCTTTTGAAGTGGTAGATATTTTGGCGGAAATGTCTAAAAAAGAAGATAAGGCTATTATAATGGTGACACACGATACACGGTTAATCTCAAAGTGTGATCGAATTTTTAAAATGGAAGATGGAAGATTGTCACAAAAGTAAAAAACAACACAAGAAATCCCTAGCTTGATCGAACCAAGCCAGGGATTTTAATGTTTATCTGAAATTATCAAAAAGATTTTTGAAAAAGTTCGTAATCGGGTTATCGCGATGATTTTCCAGACTCGTTTCTCGTTGCTCATCTTCTAAGCTATCTGATTCTTCAGAAGTCTGAGTTTCATCTTCAGTAGCTTTAATCTCTTCAGGACTAGGTTTATGATTAACAGGTAGCTTCTCATTTTTGTAAAGATCTGGGTGCTCTGCTAAGGCATCTAAGATTAGGGTTAGTTGATCATATGATGAGGAAAAACTTCCGTCTTCTTGTATGAAATTGCCCATCGAAATAGCAATAATCTCGCGCCCGTTTTCTTTGCCTGTTGCTACAAAACTATCTCCTGCTCCATCTGTTAAGCCAGCTTTTAGACCATTGATACCTTCCCGTTCTAATGATTGACCAGGTAAAAAGGGATTAGGTGTATGAATAAGTTGTTCATAGTTGCCACCTTGCTGGAAAGTATAATCCTTGACTGATGAAATTTCTATAAGTTGTGGAAACTCAGTGATAACATGTTGAGTCATCAATGCTAAGTCTTGAGTCGACATAGCATTTTCATTACTATCAATGGAACCTGGCATACGCCATCCTTCAGGTATGAACTCATTAGGAACTCCAGAAGTTGTATACAAGTCAAAATCGACAATTCCCCACTTATGAAGTTGATCGATCATTGCTTGAGTAGCTGAAGACTCTGAGCCGTAAATCTCTCGCATCAATAGAGAAGCAGCATCATTACCTGATTTCATAATTAAAGCGTGAAGGAGGTCGTCAACAGAGTATTTTTCGCCAGCTATTAAAGGTGTACTGGTTAATTCCGGATTATCGGAGAGAGCTTGAGTAAGATCACTAGGCGCTTCAATCTCACTGGTCAGTTTTAATTTGCCATCTTCGATTGCTCGATATGTGAGATAAGCTGTAAGTATTTTTGTGGTAGAGGCAATAGGATAAGGAATATTGGCGCCTCTTTGAGCTAATATCCGGCCTGTTTCAACATCTACTACGATAAAGGATCTTGAACTGATAGACTTGTCAAAAAAACTGGTCAATTCTTCCGGATAATCATCTGGCATGACGATCGGTTTGTATTCTTTAGCCTTATTGATATCTCTCGTTAGATCAGGAAGTTTCGACAAATTTTCAACTTGAGCGGTGATAGACTGTGGAAAAATTGTGCAAACAAGCATTAGTAAGACTATCCTTCCAAAAATAGATTGCCAATTTTTGGGATGAGTATGCATGGGGTATCCTCCTTTAAATGAGTGACTAACAAGAAAGCTAGCCAATAAACTATTTTATATTATAGCGAATTCTGTTTTTAAGTCCAATTGAGATGAGCTTTTTTTCAAAAAATCAAGAAATAATCAATTTTTACTCATATTTAAAATGATGATGTTATTGAATTGAGAAAATTTTGATAAGTTCGATAAATTGAGTTAAAAATTTATAATTTGATCATTAGTTCTTAATGGTTTATTCAATGTCTGTCTAGAGGATTAAATTAGGCCTTGTATTTTTATTTATACACAGTGGATAGATGAAGGAGAAAATGACGAGTATAGATGGATTGGGAAATTCATCGAATAAAATAAAATTATTGAAGTGATAAGCGGTAATGGTACCACTCATTAATTATTAAATTTAATTCTCCCATAAATGGATCAACTGTTCCAACTCCGTCAGTCATTAGGACTAAAGCGTATATTGCTTGACCGTTTTCATAAAAAATACCAGTGTCGTGATAAGCATAATCGAATTGGCCGTATTTAGTTGCCATTCCGTCATTAATATATAGTTTAAACCGTTGACCGTGCTCAGACTCACTCAAATATTCTACAATTGGAAGATACTTTTTGTTGTCAGCAATTTTTGTTAAATAGCCCAGCAGTGTATTAGGTGTGGCAAAGTTTAGATTAGAGTATAGAGTATCGGGTATTTGAGTAGCTCCTGAATTTTCTATTAAAGCATGATTGAAATGACCGAAATTATTTTGATAGTAATTGATTAAGATATTCCATGCGGTATTATCGGAATAGACTAATAGATTAGCAATCAAATCCTCTAAGCGATACGAAGATTGAATCGGATTATTGGTGATTTGTCCGCCACCTGTTTCAAAGTCATAAGTGCTAGCCGGTAACTGGCTATCCCAATTTATTTTCCCTTCTTCAATTAAATCTAAATAAAGGACAGCCGTGCCGACTTTATTGGTAGAAGCAGCATTTAAGGCTATATTTTCGTTTAAATAGTAAGACTCATCAATTATATAATTTTGATAAGCAATACCTAGGCGTGAAGCTGGGTAGTTGTATTTATCTATGAGTTCATTAATTAGTTCATCAATAGAACCATATTGACTATAATCTCTTGAAAAGGCAATTTTTTCTTGTTTTTTTGAGCTGTCCTTTTCAGGTGAAGGCGAGTCATCGCTTGTTTTTTTTGTAGAATTTACCTCTTGGGTTGATGTATGAATGGTAGTCTCATGTGAGTTTAATTCGGTTTGAGTAAGAGAATTATTTTGACAGCCAGTTAAAAAAACAAAAATAATTAGAATGAATAATCGTTTAAAAGACATTTTTATCTCCTATCAATAATAATTTAATACTTAACAATGGTGTGTAAAAATATATAATGACAACAACTACCCCTATATTAACATTAAATAAGAAACGGTCTAATTATTTAGTTTTCTTTATACGAAAGCTCATTTTTTCATTTTAAATTTTAAAGCTGAGAGGGATGATTATAGTATTCATCTTCTGGTATAATAATGGTTAATAATAGAGGAGGTGGATAATGGCAAGCTGGAAAGAGCTAATTAAAAGTGAAAGACTTGAAGAAAGTTTATTCTTGTTGATGTCAATTTCAGTTCTGTTACCTTTTTACATTGGTAGTGCGATTATTCTTGTGACCACTTTATATTTAATATATCGCCATCGTATAGATTTAGGTCAAGTGATTCGCACTCAAAGTTGGTTATTTATTTTTTTGATATATTGCTTTGTCGTAGCAATTTATTTTAGGAATTATATCGGCACTGCAGTAATAGCGATTCTTTTCCTCATCATATGTCTGTTCACTTTTTATTATCGTTCAATCACTCACCAACTCTTTTTAAATCATTTGAAGATTTTTACTTGGGGATCGATTCCTTTAGCGTTAATGGCTTTTGTCGAATATGCTCATTATGTTTTGACCCACGGATATGATTTGCTTTATATTTTCAAATATCATAATCCTCAAACACGTGCCGAAGCAACTTTTTTTAATCCCAACTATTATGGACTTTATATTGCAATGGTAATGGTGATGGCTATTTATCTGTTTGCAAAGTCAAAAAGGTCACTGGATCGATGGTTATCCCTTATCGCTATCGTTCTAAATTTAGTCTGTTTAATTCTTACAGCTTCAAGATGGTCGATCCCTACGTGTATCGTGGGAATTGTTTTAATGGTATTCTTCTTAAAACCTAAAATTGCTTGGTTAATAGGCTTTGCATTAGCAGGCGGGTTTTTAACTCTATTTATTAAGCCGGATTTATTACCTCGGTTCACAACTTTAGCCCATGCTTTTGATGATCGTTTCGCAATTTGGTATACAGGTTGGCAAATATTTTTAACCAGTCCTTTGATTGGCAGAGGTCCAATGGCGTATGTGACTTTTTATTATCTTTTTGCTGACCAAGGAAAAATGCATGCTCATCAATTATTAATCGACACACTTGCTAATTACGGTTTAGTAGGTATTATGCTGTTAGTAATGGCGTTTAGCCATTATTTTAGAAAAATGATGGATCAACTCTTTAAAGCTGAAACAAGGTTAGAAATAGGTTTAATGGTGTCAATGTTAATTACAGTTTTATTTCATGGTATGATGGATGTAGGTATTTTCTGGATACAGACGGGGTACATACTTTTAGCGATTTTAGCGGTTCCCTTCTCGATGATCGAGCAGTTAGCAAAAGAGTAGAGTGAGTAATAATAGTTTTTTGATAGAAAGATCCAAAGAAATAATACAAAAGGCCGTGCCAACAAATCTTAGAGAGGTTGGCACGGCCTATTTTTTTATTGCTGGTAATGATACCATTCGTTGATACGTAAATTTAGCTCTCCCATGAAGCTGTCTACAGTACCGATATCATTGGTCATTAAAACCAAACTATAAATGGGTTTACCGTTTTCGAAGTAAATGCCGGTATCATGATAGCCATTACCATATTGTCCATATTTAGTAGCCATTCCTTTGTCAACGTACAGCTTAAAACGTTGTCCTTCTTGAGCAATTGACATATAATCGATGATCGGCTGATACTTATCTTCTCTAGCAATCCGATTCAAATAACCAATTAACATATTAGGTGTCGCAAAATTCATATTATGTGTTAAAGCAGTAGGTTTATTACTGATGCCTGATAGTTCTATTAAATCATTACGATAGTCTCCATAGTTATTATTGTAATAATTAATTAAAATATTCCATGCTGTATTATCGGAAAAAACCAAGAGATTAGAGATCAATTCTTTTAAGCTATATGATGAACGTGGAGGACTATTAGTTATCTTCCCGCCCCCTTCTTCAAAATCTTGGGATGTAGAGGGGAGTTGACTGTCCCAATCTAATGCTCCCATCTCTATTAAGTCTAAATAGAGGACAGAAGTACCAACTTTATTAGTAGAAGCAGCATGGCGCGCTTTATTTTCGTTCAAGAAATAGCTTTCCTCAGTCACAAAATTTTGATAAGCAATGCCTAAATTAGATGAATCGAATCCGTATTCATCAATCAAATCTTCGATAACTTCTTCTACAGAGTTATATTGCCCATAATCGATTGAAAAAGAAGTATTTGTTTCTAAGTTGTCAGTATCTTCACTTTCTTTGCTTGTGGTGGTTGTAGTAGAATCATTTATATTCGATTTAACTTCCTCTTCAGAAAGAGTAGTAGATTCTTGTTCAGAAGTATCAGTTTCAGGTTCGTCGGTCCTTAAGACCTCTTCAAGGGTAGATACTTCTAAAGCGGGATCCGCTGTTGTGCCAGGATCTACATTTGTAGCATTTTGCTTCTTATTAATCGCTTGTCTCAATTTATCTGCTTTGGATAAAGTTGTTTCTTTGTTAGGTACTTCTGATTCATCTGATTCGGTAATTTCATTGACAGAAGATATTTCGCTAACATTCTCTTCTTCGCTTTGTTCTTCTAAAGCCCCAGAACTTTCGATAGAAGAAGTCTGAAGAACTGTTGTTTCAAGGGTAGAGGAAGGCGAAGTATTGTTAGATAACTTTTCATTCTGACAGCCGGTTAAACTGATGCAAGTAAGTGTTAGTAATGTCATTAATTTTAGATCCATTGAAAAACTCCTATAAAATTTATATGTCTGCAGTATTATATCATCAATTATATGGGATAGCTAAACAAAAATAAAATTAAAGAAAAATAAACTTGCTATTTATTTCTATTCGTGATAGAGTATATGAGTTGAGAAAACAAGTAGAAACATACCGTTTCTCGCCGGACATTAGAAGATGTAGGGCAAATCATTTATAAAAATAGAGAAAAAATCTTTTTTATAAATTGGTAGAGGCGGCGCGTTTAAATAGACGGGCTGTTTTTGTTTTTATTTGTCACTCATAATAATTATGGAGGTGGACTCATATCGCTAAAGAAGCATTGATTAATGGACAAATTCGCGCGAAGGAATTGCGTGTTATCGGTGATAATGGAGAACAAATTGGAGTTAAATCGCTACAGGACGCCTTAACGATTGCTGAATCTTTTGATTTAGACCTAGTACTCGTTTCACCACAAGCCAATCCGCCAGTTGCACGGATTATGGATTATGGGAAATACCGTTACGAGTTACAGAAAAAAGAAAAAGAACAACGTAAGAATACAAAAGTAGTCAGTGTTAAAGAAGTACGTCTCAGTCCTTCAATTGATGATCATGATTACCAAACAAAATTACGTCAAGCAATCAAGTTCTTGGAAAAAGGCGATAAAGTTAAAGCAAGCATTCGTTTCAGAGGTCGGTCAATTACCCATAAAGATTTAGGATTAGACGTCTTAGAAGACTTTATTGAAGATACTAAAGAGTTTTCAACTGTCGAATCAAAACCAAAAATGGATGGCCGTAGCATGTTTACTGTGCTCGCACCAAACACAGAATCATAATATTATCAAGAAGATAAGGAATTTAGGAGGATTATTATGCCAAAACAAAAAACTCACCGCGGGTTAGCTAAACGCGTTAAGAAAACAGGTTCAGGTAAATTGAAACGCTCACGTGCATTTACTTCCCACCGTTTCCACGGTAAGACCAAAAAGCAACGTCGTCAATTACGAAAATCAGGTTTAGTTTCTGCTTCAGATATGAAACGAATCAAGCAACAAATTTCAGCTTTATAGGAATAAAGGAGGAAGAAAAAGATGGCACGCGTAAAAGGTGGATATGTAACACGTCAACGTCGTAAACGTACTTTAAAATTAGCAAAAGGTTATTACGGAGCGAAGTCTAAATTATTCAAAACGGCTAAACAACAAGTTATGAAATCATACATGTATGCATTTCGTGACCGTCGTCAAACAAAACGTAATTTCCGTCGTCTATGGATTACTCGTATTAATGCAGCCGCTCGTCAAAATAATATGAGCTACTCTGTGTTAATGAATGGTTTGAAAAAAGCTGGTATCGAGGTTAACCGTAAAATGTTAGCAGATATTGCAGTGAACGACGAAGTTGCTTTTTCAGCTTTAGTTGAAGAAGCAAAGAAAGCATTAGCTTAAATTAAATAAAAAGTCTATAAAAAAGGGCTCTATGTCAAATAGGGTTGATGCCCTTATGGAGACTAAGCAACGAATAGTTGCTTGGTCTCTTTTTCTTTTCTTCCTGACACATACAATCTTGATATTAAAAGTATTCTATTTTTAAAATGAGA
>NZ_JAAXPS010000005.1 GCF_012396555.1 Facklamia miroungae | reverse complement strand
GAGATAAAGCGAGATAAATGGCATGGATTTGATCTTTTTCCTCATCAAAGTCTACTTGAGCTTGATAATAAGCTGCCATTAAGTAATTCTCATCTACTTCCAACAATTGTTCCAAATTAACTGGCTCCATAGTACTTAATTTATCTTTAACATAATTAACGATATTGGGATTCATTTCTCGCTCATAATCACTTTCCATGTAACTTAATTGGTCAGCTGTTGAGGAATAGGTCATCTCTTGACTTTCCAACTCTTCAGAGTCTTCAAACTCAATAGAAGCCACTTTCATAGCTTCGCTGTCATCCATTTCCAGGGTCTCAACTTTATGGACCTTTCCATCAACGAGCATTTTTTGTGCTGTCAGTGCGATCTCATTCCCCTCTGCATTAGTCCAAACCCCAATGAATGGGTTAAGAGTCTCCTCTTCATTCAGAACTTCACTTGTCGTTGTTGTATTCTCATTCGCTGCAACATTTTCTACTGAAGTTTTTGAAGCATACACAGATAAAGCGATCGCCCCAACAAGCAAACTACTCATTACTTTTTTCATTCAAATATCCTCCTATAAGTTAAGCTTTCAAAAGGTGACATAAATACGAAATGCTTATTAATAATAATGTAAATCATGTTACAATTATTATATCAAAAACTTTAAAGATTAAAATTGAAATTAAACTTTCTAAATAATTGATCTCATATAATTCAAAATAAATTCATAATTAAAACTATTTCCAAGAATATCGTTCTATTCCTGTTCTTTTTGTCCTATTTTAAGATATCTATCTATTTTATCAAATATTTTAATAAATTGAAGATTTAATAATATAGGGTCTGAACCTTCCATATTTTCATTTTCCAAGCTGTGGAGCTATAAAACTTATAGCTGGCTCATTTTGAATTATAATTTTTAGTGCAATTAGTGTGTAATGGTTTGCTAAATAATAGCGAGTATTTTAAAATTTATTCATCGTCAAGTTTAGAAAGGACCTATTATGAAAAAGAGATTAATCAGTACGAACGCATCAGATATCAAAACGATGACTGCTCAAGAAATAAAACAAAGCATTAAAGCGAGCGAAGGTCGAGTGGTTTTAACAGAAGTCATTGCTCAAAAAGACACCTATATAGCAGATGTTACGGGAGCTGAAGTGGCATTTATTTTCGGCTTGAAAAATATGTAGTTTTAAAAACATCTGATTATGTATATATATTCATTGTCCAAGAGAAAGTCCCTGCTAAATATTCTTTTTTATCCATAGATACTGCTAGTCCTTTACTATTGCTAAAGAGATAAAAAGAGAAGATAACTTTATAGTCAACTGCTCCTTCTATTCATTAATTCATTTACATACATTTATATTTTTTTAAATCTCTATTTTTTATAATATGTCCCATCGGCATATACAACAAATACATCGATGATAGCCTCTTTTTCCGATATATTTTGATCAACGATCTTATCTCTTGATGCAATGGTCAAAGTATAAGAACCATCATCATTGAACTCGAAGTCAAACATATAAGCATCGGCTGGGAAGTCCTCTTTACCCAATAAATAATTATAAGCAATATCGGGATCAAAAGGTTTAATGACTGCATTATCCGGATAACGATCAAACCAATCCGGCATATAATCCGGAACAGTTGGTGAGGCTTCTTTTACTCTTGCTAAACGTGTTTCCTCATTACGATTGAAAACATCGCCTTCACTGGTACCGATTTCACCATCTGGCATCACTATGTAAGTGACTCCATCGACAGCAAGAAAAGCAAATCCCCCAGCACGTTCATAGCCAGTATTATAATCAACAGATAATCCAGTCGTCGCTTTTACTAAAATAGTATAAGCTTCCTCTTGACTAAACTGATCATCACGAACTTCATATTCGGACTCTTTGAGCAAATGAGGATCATCCTGGGTCTTATCAGCTGCTGTATTATTAGCTGCTGTATTATTAGCAGTGGTTACTTCTTCTTTTTCTGGCCATTCATAATCTTCTAAATAAACTTCTGATGACTCAGCTTTTCGTTCCTCATAGGCTTTAATGGCTTCATCAATCATCTTTTTGAGTTGATCTTTAACCATCGTTTCATCTTTTTCTTCATCTTCTTTTAATTGACGGTAGTTTTCTAAAATAGTTCGCGGAAGGGCTTTGTTCAATTCTGCAAACGTATAAGTCGTATCCTCTAAATCTTCTGCTAAAACTAAATAATCTTCATAGTCTTCTTCTGTCAAAAGTTCTAATTCAGCATAATCTTGAGATAAAGCGAGATAAATGGCATGGATTTGATCTTTTTCCTCATCAAAGTCTACTTGAGCTTGATAATAAGCTGCCATTAAGTAATTCTCATCTACTTCCAACAATTGTTCCAAATTAACTGGCTCTAAAGTGCTCAATTGGTCCTTCACATAATTGACGATATTGGGATTCATTTCTCGTTGATAATCGCTTGATAAGAAATTCAGTTTATCCTCAGCTGAATGATAAGTCATTTCTTGGCTATCAAAATTTTCAAAATCAAAAGAAGCCACCTTTTCTTCTTCACTTTCATTAACTGCAATTTGCTTAATTTCATGGACTTCACCATCGATAACTAGGTTTTGAGGTGTTAAAGAAATTTTATCGTCCTTATCATTTCTCCAAACGCCAACAAAAGAATCAATTTCCTCTGCTTTATTTTCGACTTCAATCGTAGTTGTCGTATCTTCTTCTGCTAAAATCTTATCACCTGAAAGACTTGAGACAGCTAGCGCTAAAACAAGAGTACTTACCAAAAGACTGCTAATAGCTTTTTTCAATGACATCACTCCAATAATTTTTTGACAATAGTGAAAATAACCACTCAATAGGTAACTATCTTACTTAAAATAACTACTAATTCCAGTATACTTAAAAATGCTTTAAACAGAAAGTCTTTTAATAAAATTGTAGGTGTTTTTTATAGATTGAAAAATATTTAAAAATTAATTGAATTGTGATAAAATTTATATGATTAAATTTAACCTAAAAGGAGCTACAACATGTCTACAAAAAGAATATTATTGTCAACCATCGCGGTTATGTCTATTGCCACAAGTACTTTTCCAATCAACACTATTGCACAGGAAGCGACTGAATCAGAGCAGGTAAAAACTGAAACAACTACTAAAGGATTAAGTTACACTTATGAGGAAGCGGCTAAAAAAGTTGATGAGGACTTTTACGATCAATACTTATATTCTCTACATTATTATGGGGTGACGGATGAAATGATTGCAACACTTCCTGAAGGAAGTGTTCGTGAAGCGGCTATTCAATATTTAATTCAACTACCTACTGGTGGAGATATTTCCATGCCTTACGCTCACTTTAAAAAATTGTACCCTTCACTTTTTTCGAACGATCAAACTACTGTAATTCAAAGTTCTTCAGAAACTTCAGAAAACGGACTTTCATTTACCTATGAAGAAGCCGCGAAAAGGGTTGATCAAGGATTTTATGATGAATATTTATATTCATTACATTATTACGGCGTAACGGATAAGATGTTAGCAAAGCTTCCTAAAGGAAGTGTTCGTGAAGCGGCTATTCAATATTTGATAAAGCTCCCAACTGGTGGTGACATTACCATGCCTTACGCTCATTTTAAAAAGTTATATCCAGAACTATTCAATAGTACTTCATCAAATGAAACAGATTCAATGGGTGACGAAAGTATCATTTCACCTAATCATGAAAAACTGACACAGCATTTAGAGCAACAAGTTGAGCAAGAAAATGTAGAAAAAGAAACCTTACCTTTTAACTATACATTTACAACGGACTCAGGCAAATATACTGTGAAATATGTTTCCTTATTAGAACCAAGCTCTGCTGGTAATCAAGACGAGAAATTACCCATGCTCGTTGTCAAGTATGAATTTGAAAATACGTCAGATCAAAAAGTAATCGATTACGCCCACACTTGGGATGAACATGTCTTATTCTCTCAATTTCAAGCAGATTCACTCATGAAATTAGAGCCAAGTGACTACCAGCTAGACACTGACAATCAAATGTTTATAAAAAGTGAAGAAATTGATCCAAACGATAAAATAATCGCTACAGCATACTATCAATTAAAAGATAGTGAGTCTCCGTTAACCTTGTCAGTTCTTCAAGATGAGACAATTATCGATTTCGATCTGAAAATTGAAGACTTGCTAAAACTTCCAAAACAAAGTGCCCTTTTCTTTGATGATAACAATCAAGGCTATCTGTTTGACTTCAATACCCTCTATTTATTAAATCCTAGCCAAGAATTAGCTGATCAACTCAATCTTGAAATTAATAGCCTAGAAGACTTGGATTTATCAGAAGAAGCGATCATCCAAAAAGAAAAAATCCCTGACCCTCAAGTGACTGCTTTAAAATTAGAAAACATTAGCTACCGTGTGACTAAAGAAGATAAAATCGAAATTCTTAATACTGATGAAGAGGTCTTAATGAGCCTTCAATCCCAATCGAATTGGGAGCGTTTTGAAGACGCTGATGGACATTCATTTCAAATTATCCACTAATTTATAACTTTATATTTTAAAAGAATCTAACTCATTAAAAATGAGAGATTCTTTTTTTTTTAGTCCCCTCTCTCAAATAATAATAAATATATTAGGCAAAATGCTATATTTTATATACGAATTCAGCACAAATGCCAAAAATTGATTCCGCTTTCAATTTTTGTTGACTTGTATTTTATATGGGATTAAAATCTGATTATAAAAATTATATTAGGGGGTATTGCTATGGACTCATTTTTAAAGTTTGTTATTGATGTAATCACTAAAGCGAGCGATTTAATGTGGTCGAATGTACTTTGGATCATTCTAATGATCGTTGGCGTGTTTTATACTGTCTATCTTGGTTTCCCTCAAATTCGTTTCTTTGGAAGAGCCTTTAAAGAAACCTTTGGAGGTGTTTTTGGAGGTAAAGAAAAAGATCAAGAGGGCACTATGTCCTCGTTTCAAGCGCTTGCTACTGCAGTTGCCGCTCAAGTAGGAACTGGTAATATCGCCGGGGTTGCAACCGCCATCATGGCTGGAGGTCCAGGGGCTATTTTTTGGATGTGGGTTTCAGGTTTGATTGGTATGGGTACTATCTTTGGTGAAGCTGTTTTAGCTCAGAAGTACCGTGAAGTTCGAGACGGAAACTATGTAGGAGGACCTGCTTTCTATATTAGTAAAGGCTTGAAGAATAAGCCCCTAGCCAAATTCCTAGCAGGTTTCTTTTCCGTAGCAATCATTATAGCCTTAGGTTTTATTGGTAATTTAGTTCAATCCAATTCCATTTCAGCTGCTGTTAAAGAAGCAACTGGTATCAATCCGATCTTCGTAGGGATAGGGATCGCTATTGCTGCTGCACTTGTCTTCATGGGTGGAATGAAACGTATTGCTAACTTTGCAGAAATGGTCGTGCCATTTATGGCTGCATTGTATATTATAGGTGTAATCGTTGTTCTTTTTGTCTATGGAGATCAAGTCGGTCCTGCCTTCAAGTCGATATTTGTGGCAGCCTTTAAACCCTCATCAGTATTGGGTGGCGCGCTTGGGGTTACAGTCAAACAAGCCATTCGCTTTGGAGTAGCCAGAGGCCTTTTCTCAAACGAAGCAGGTATGGGATCAACTCCTCACGCCCACGCTGTTGCCAACGTTAAACATCCAGCGGAACAAGGTCTTGTAGCAATTGTTGGTGTTGTGATTGATACCTTCATTGTTTGTACTGCTACTGCAATGGTGATTCTCGTTACTGGCGCTCATGAAAGAGGGCTTGCTGGCCCCCTTGTAACCCAAGCAGCTTTCTCATCTGCTTTTGGTAACTACGGAACCGTCTTTCTTGCTATCTGCTTAACTTTCTTCGCCTTTACCACCATTATCGGTTGGTATTACTTCGGTGAAACAAACATTCGCTACCTCTTTGGTAAAAAGGGGCTTTTGCCTTATCGAATCATTGTGATTCTGTTTCTCATTCTAGGTTCCTCCCTTACCAAGAAAGTTGATTTTGTGTGGACCATGGCAGACTTCTTTAACGGTTTGATGGTCTTTCCGAACATGATTGCACTGATATTCCTTGCCCCACAAGTTAAGAATATCCTCGACAGCTTCAAAGCCGGTCACGAATACAATCGCGAGGAAATGTAATAATTATTAAAGATAAAAATGAATGTAAATAAGCCTCCAAAGTCGTTATTAAATTAACTTTGGAGGCTTTTAAATTAAGAATCTTCTTAATAAGTATTTTCTTATTTTACGTTTTTTAGATAATATTCTTTTTTAAATTGAAACCACCTGTATAATTTGCCAATCAAGTATCATTATAGCTCACATTATTGACTATTTTTCATTAGAAACGAAACGGTAATCGTTTGCTAAAAAAAATCTTGTATTCTATTATTTGTTTAGTATCAAGCATCGAAAGGAGTCACTATGAATAAAAGATTAATCAGTGCGAACCCATCAGATATTAAGAACATGACCTCCCAAGAAATTAAACAAAGCATTAAAGCGAGCGAAGGTCGAGTGGTTTTAACAGAAGTCATTGCTCAAAAGGACACTTATATTGGAGACATTACAGGTGCAGAAGTGGCTTGCGCTTTTGGTTCCGACATGATTTTACTAAATGGTGTAGATGTTTTTAAGCCTGTTATTAAGGGGCTGACAAAAGAAGAAGAAAAAGATTTTGTAAGAAGTCTCAAAAAATATACTGGCAAATTAATTGGCGTTAATTTAGAACCTGTCGATACAACCGCAGCGATGTTAGAAACTAGAGGAAAAATTGCGATGGGAAGGCAAGCCAGTGTTGAAACTTTCCAAAAAGCCAATGAACTTGGTCTCGATTTCATCTGCTTAACAGGTAATCCCGGGGTGGGCGTAACAAATAAAGCGATTATATCCAGTATAAAAACGGCAAAAGAACATTTTGACGGCTTAATTATAGCGGGAAAAATGCATGGAGCTGGAGTGAACGAGCCTGTACTAACTGAAGCGGTGGCTGAAGCCATTATTTCAGCGGGAGCAGATGTTTTGCTGGTACCCTCCATTGGTTCAGTCCCTGGCGTTCGGCCCAATGATTTATACAAAGTGGTAGACTATGCCCACTCCAAAGAGGCTTTAGTGATGTCTACTATTGGGACCAGTCAAGAATCCAGTGATTCAGACACGATCAAGCGAATGGCTATTGATAATAAAATTGCTGGTGTGGATATCCAGCATATTGGTGATGCAGGTTATCATGGCATGTCTCTGCCTGAAAATATTTATGCCCTCAGTGTTGCGATTAGAGGGAGAAGACATACGATTTCAAGAATCGCCCGGTCTATTAACCGATAAAGATCCTATATAAGGTAAAAGAAGCTTGGATAAGAAATGATAGATTAATGATTTTTTCACTTTATGCTTAGATAAAAGGACTCTAGACCAAAAAATGGTGTAGAGTCCTTTTTATTCAATTTAATAAGTGACTCTGAAACTTTAGCTGAATCACTAACAAAATGACTGATCCTCTTGGTGATGAAAAGGTTTATTTTTTATTAGGACGTTCTTAATCAGTCGACTATATTCTTTGTATTTGAATTTGCTTCTTCTAAAGATAATATGCCTATCCCTGGTCAAAAGCATTCCATCATTTTCCGATCAGCCTATTTTTTACAGTTTTTTTGATGTGCTCTTAATTTTTTTGTTGCCCACTCATAATGGCTTGAAGTGGCGCTTACAAAATACGAACCAAGTGTACTTCCTCCCACCCACTTATAGACACCTTTTGAAAATAATTCTTCATTTGTAAAGGTTTCAGCTAACGCTAAAACATCTTTATGCGATTTATGAAACATTTCAGTTGCATCTTCGAGAGTAGTGTTTTGATGTTTTTTCCAAAACTCCACATTCATCTCTCCATACGTTCTCCAATTGTATGGAGACGGAATAAAAGATTTCTCCTTGCCATTTTGATTTGTTTCTACCCAATTTATAAGAAGCTGGTGCCATCCATAAAGGTGGATCAGAATATCTCTTAAATTTTTATCTCTTTTCCAATGCGCTTCTTTCTTTTTTTCATCCTTTGAGAAATCGAAAGGTGTATTTAACTCTTCCTCAGTCATTTTTGAAATAAATAAATTTAACTTTTCATAATTTTTGTTAGCAACAACCATTAAATCATTTTTTGTTTTTGGTCTTGGCATAATATTTCCTCCACTCTACGCTATATCATTTTTTTCTTCTGACATTCTATTCTTATTACTCAAATTGATTTCTGTACCAGTTGCTGATTTTCAATAAAGGTTATCATTTTTCTTGGTTTTGCTTGTTAAGTGTACCACTAAATTATCCGTCATATGAAATTCTTTATTATTTACTTCTATTTATTGATACTTTATCCTATATATACAAGGTCAAAGATCGTTTAAAATCAAACTCGTTCTAACTTAGGCATAAGCTTATTTAAAACTATATTTTAAAGGAGTGTTTGAGAATGAATACGGATAAGTTTAAAGCGATGGTGGTTACAGAAACAAAAGAAAGAGAATTTAAACGAGCGATAAAAGACAAAATCATCCAGGATCTACCGGAAGGTGATGTCCTTATAAATGTAAAATTTTCTTCACTGAATTATAAAGATGCCCTCTCATCGATTGGCAATAAAGGCGTCACGCGAGAATACCCTCATACTCCTGGAATAGATGCAGCTGGTGTCATAGTAGCGAGTGAAAATGATATGTTTACTGTAGGTGAAGAGGTAATTGTTACAGGCTATGATTTGGGGATGAATACTTCAGGAGGCTTTCAACAATATATCAGAGTCCCTAGTGACTGGATTGTAAAGCTGCCTGAAAATCTCTCATTGAAAGAAAGTATGATCTATGGGACTGCAGGCTTTACCGCTGCTCTTTCGGTATATAGATTAATCCAATCAGGCGTGAAACCAGAGGATGGAAAAATATTAGTCACAGGGGCTACCGGCGGCGTTGGAAGTACTGCAATTTCAATTTTAAGCAAATTAAACTATCGTGTCACGGCTGCTACTGGAAAATTAGAAAAAAAAGAAATGTTATTAAATCTTGGAGCCAAAGAGATTATAGATAGACCAGAATTAGATGATCAGTCTGGAAAGGCTCTATTAAAAGGACAGTGGGCGGGTGTAATCGATACCGTCGGTGGAAACCTTTTATCGACAGCGATTAAATCAGTTAAATATGGTGGTAGTGTGACATGCTGTGGGAATGTGATATCAGGCGACCTTTCAACATCTATCTATCCATTCATATTAAGAGGAGTCTCATTATTGGGGATTGATTCGGTTCAATGTGACCTAGATACTCGAAGGAAGTTATGGGATTATCTAGCAAATGATTGGAAAATAGATCATCTAACGGATAATGTTGAAGAAGTCTCTTTAGAAGATTTAGATGAGAAAATAAATTTAATGCTCGAAGGTAAACATACAGGAAGAACCATTCTTAATCTGAGTATGTAGAATAATGGAGTATTTAAAAAGAAAGTACAGTCCGATATTATATTACTAATATAATTAGAAACACCTAAACATGTCTAAGTTTCAGGTGCCTTTAGTAACTATATTTAAAGCAAAAAAGAGTTTAGTATACTAAGTGAATAATTACTAAACTCTCTTTTTTTATTTAAATGACATTCCACATTATTAATAAATTAAAAAAATTAATAGGCACTAAAAAGTAAAATTTAACAATCATCTATACTCTTCTAAATCGATAGTCTGGTCGTAATTTGTTTCAGAATCTATATGATGGGCAACTTCCACTAAAATAATAGGCAAGTTTAAAAGAATTTGACGAACAACTTGTGCATTTTTTTGATCTAATGCAGCCGTTATCTCATCCGCCAGTACTATATCTTTCTTTCGAAGCAAACAACGCACCAGTTCCAATCGGAGTCGTTGCCCACCTGAAATATTTTCACCGTTGTTTTCCAAATGATAATCCAAAATAGCTGGAATTTCTTTAGTTAAACCAACCTGATCTAAATAGTATAGCAATTTACTGTCCGAAATATTCTGCCCCATAGTTAAATTCTCCCGAATCGAACCATGACTGAAAAATGGATGTTGTGAAATATAGGCTACATTCCCTTGGAATTGAAGAAATTCTTCGCCTTTATTATTGCGAATAAAAACACGGCCAGTATCAGGACTTATTTTTCCTGCTATGATCCTAAGTAGCGTAGATTTCCCTGATCCACTGGCTCCCTTTATCAAAACTTTACATGGCATAGACAATTTTAATGACAGGTTCTGAAAGAGCACTCGCTCACCAGTCTGTTTCGATACCTTTTCCAAAACCATTTCAGAAACAGAGTCAGCAGTAATATAGGAGTATTCAAGACCAGGCGTTTCAAGTAAGGAAAATATTTTGTTTCTAATATCACTTGAACGTTGAATATCAGAAAAACTATACATCATGGTTTGTAAAGGTCCACTGAGATTCATAGTAGCGATATACATAGCTATTAAGCTAGCAGTTGTCAATTCCACTCCTTGTTTTTGTAAGAATAAACCAAGAGCCAAAGGCAGTACCTGACTAAAAAATACTAAAGGACCATTAAAGAAATAAGTAATATTACTTGTCCATTCATTTTTCCAGCGAGCATCCTCATAATTGGCATTGACTTTTTTAAGCGAGGATAGTTTTTCTTCGCTAGCACCGTAGAAATAAAAAGTGTCTGCTCCTCTAAATAAATCTCCTACAGATCGATGGAAATCCTTTTGCTTTCTTGAAAAATCAGCTCCACTATTAATCAAACGATTATTCATTAAAACTTGAGGCAAGGGACGAAGAAAAGAGAAGGTAACAAAAAGTAGACCTACCCAAAAGTTTTGCCACAAAATAAACGCGATGGTCGTACATAGAATAAATGCTTTTCCAATAATAATATCTATAGGCAGAAGAAAACGATCGTACAATAATTCCATATCCTGTGTTAAAATTGAAACTTTTTCATCGTGCGTAATCGATTCTTTTAAAAATAATTTTTTCATAAGTTTGTTTTTTAATCGTAATTGTAAATGACGTTGCAGATTATTACTAACAAAATTGGCGAGCAGCATAGTGCTATAGAAAATTAAATGCAAACAAAAACCATATAAAACAAAGGAAAATATCGTGTCTGTAGTCAACTGCTCCTCACGGATGTTCAACAAACGCTCAAGTATTAACGGCTTTATAAGCATTAATCCACTATTAAGAAACATCCCTATTAAAAAATAGACGAGCACATTCGTTTTAATATATTTCAGTATTTTCATAAGCCCCTCCATGTATCTAACAAGTTTTTTATAAACTCTCAATCAGCTCCGTGTATTAAAAATAACCAAAACGACACGTTTAATCCAGTCTTTTTTAGTAATTAAACTATCGAACAGATCTCAAACTAATGAGTGGAGCATAGTATCAAGAATTTTCTTAGCTTGATGCAAAATTGGCAACTCTCTATTGGCAATAAGCTTACCTAATTTAGTATGTATACATTTTTCATACTCTTTTACCGCATCCAAATAAGATAATTTTAATGTCGATAGATAAAAATTTTCTAATTCTACTTTCGTCAAACTTTTCTCACCATACGAAACAACTTTACACAAGACGTTCTAATATTTAAAGCGGTCTTTACTAAACATATTAATTTAGTTTAAAACAATAAGGCCTCTTCTGGTGATCACCAGAAGAGGCCTTATTGTAATTGAAAGTACTATAAATTCAGCAGTATCTTTTTATTGTTTTATTAGTGAAACAACTCAAGAAAATTTAACAAAAAATTATATTTCTCAATAAGAGACTTGTATTCTATTTGTTTTTATCTCGGTCCCAGAACCGCATCATCGTAATACCCTCTAACAAATCGGTTTCGTTCGAATCAGTAACTTTGAAAAGTCCAGGCTCATTTAATCGTTCTTCTGCCACAAAATCTTCAGAGTCCGAACCTACTAAAATTGGTTTGAAGTGAGTGAAGGCATCATCCAAGAATTGTTGAACATCTGCTTTGAAGTCCTGCTTAAGGTGATTCATTCCTGCTAAATATAAGGCATCAAATAAAACCATATCAGCAGTGTTGAAAGCCTCCATTATTTTTCTTTCTTTATCAAGATCCATATAGCCAAGCTTTTCAGAGATAATAGTTATATAAATTCCTTGATCTTCTAAAGCCTTGATGACTTTCCCCACTTCAACTTGGTTAGCACCACTAGCGATTAAAACAGCAAGTTTTAAAGTGTCAGGTTTCTTAACTGTCTTTTCTTGCGAAAGAGCTGGCGATTTTTCGACTGATTTTCCTCCATAATTGAAATCTTTTGATTCAATATTTCCGTCTTCATCTGCTGGGAATTTAGCTCCTTCATCTACTTTCACCTTGAGATTTAGATGATCAGCAACTCCTTGCGCAAAGTCCCTATCTACTCTTCCAAGTTGGTTGACAACTTGCTGTCTAACTTCTTCTGATTTTACCTTGGTAAGTTCAAAAGAGAAGCCATTCATACAGTGCTGTCTTTCAACCTCAGTTAAAGAATTTAAGAATAGTCTTGGTTGCGTATAGAAATCTTTAAAAGCAAGAATTCTAGATCTAGTCTTCATACCTTCAACGTTTTGTGTTGTTGTCTCATAACCGCCCTCTTCCCACGGGGTAACTTTCGGCGCATTATCCAAACGTGAGTTATTTCCATAGTTAGTCGGCGTTGTATTAATTTTGTATTGCATAAAGCCGTCTCTTTGGTTGTTATGAACTTCTGGAATTGGTCTATTAATAGGAAGGTCTTCAAAGTTTGCCGAACCCAAGCGATGGTGATGGGCATCATTATAGGCAAAAAGTCTTCCCTGTAACAGTGGGTCATCGGAAGTCTCAATGCCTCTCACCAAGTTCGCAGGATTGAATGCTGACTGTTCCGTTTCGGCAAAGAAGTTCTCGACATTTTTATTTAACTCAATCTTACCAAATTCTGTCACCGGAACTATTTCTTCTGGCCATAGTTTTGTTGCATCTAGAATATCGAAATCAAACATAAATTCTTCTTCTTCTTTGATGATCTGTGCTCCAAATGTCCAAGTCGGGAAATCTCCCTTGTCGATTGCTTCCATTAAATCTTTTCTGTGGAAATCGGGATCCATGCCTTGAATTTTCTGTGCCTCTTCCCATACTAATGAATGAACACCAAGGTCTGGTTTAAAGTGGAATCTACAGAAGAAAACTTCACGCTTTTCATTCACCAGTTTATAGGTGTGAATGGGGAAGCCTTCCATCATACGATAAGATCTAGGAATGGCCCGGTCAGACATGGTCCAGCAAACATTATGTAGTGTCTCTGGATTATTGGCTATAAAATCCCAAAAAGAATCGTGAGCTGATTGGCCTTGAGGAACCTCATCTTTGGGTTCTGGCTTTACTGAATGGATCAAATCAGGAAACTTGATTGCATCATTAATGAAAAATACCGGATGAGTCACACCTGGTAAATCAAAATTGCCATCCTGGGTATAAAACTTAACCGCAAAACCATGATTATCTCTGACAGTATCTGCTGACCCTCTAAAACCTTGAACGGTAGAAAAGCGAATGAAAATAGGGGTTTTCTTGCCCTCTTCACTTAAAAAATCAGCGGCAGAGTATTCTCTGGCATTTTTTGTAACGGTAAAAGTACCATGTGCTCCTGTCCCTCTAGCATGTACCACTCTTTCCGGAATTCTTTCTCTTGAGAAGTGTTGCATCTTTTCAAAATAGTGAAAGTCTTGCATTAAAGACGGACCACGTTGCCCAGCCTTTAAGGTGAAATTATCGTTCGACATTTTAACGCCTTTATTGGTCGTTAACTGACTGTCTGCGTCATTAGTATAATACTTCTTTAAATCCTCTATTTTTTCATTCGATTCATTGGTTTTATTTTTGTTTATATCAGTCATTAGGGTTCACCTCATGATTTATTTGCTTCATTTTATATTCATATTTTGCATTAACTATTCTAAATTTTTACCATGTCTCGAGGGAAAGGTTCTTATTTACCTATTTTTATTTAGGAATAATTAAAATAGATGATGTCTAACTTGTCCATTTCCCTTTTAACGTTTTTAAATTAAAACAAACAATAAAACAAAACTTGACTACTCACTAATAACAGCTCAATCAACCACCTACCTTTATTGATCGTTTCAAGATAATCTAACTAACTAATTTGATAAGATTAACAGTATTGACACATTCTTCTCTCTGCTTAAAAATTTTAACAAAACGAAAAAATGTTTCTTTTAAATTTATAATCTTCTATTCTCTTCAAAGAGTCAATATTTATGCACTCCATTTGTATTTAAGACACCACCCACTAATTATACAAATAGACCACACCTTAAGATAAAGGTGCAGATGTACATTCTATTAATTGGCAAACAATGAACAGTCAGTATATAGAAATCATTTAAATTGTTAAGCCAGAAGGTAAGTTTCTACCACTCATTTTAGATGTTCATTAAGACTAAAGCTATTATTATCAATCCGATGGCCAATTGATTCTTTCTAGCTATCTTTTCCTTAAATATAAAGTACCCTCCTAAGTTGATAAAAACGATACTTCCCACACTAAAGATCGGAAAGGCCACTGACGTTTTTACCGTTTCTAGGGACTGGATTAAAAAATAAGAAGAAAAAAGATTGGGTAGACCTACGGCAAAGCCAATGAGTATATCTTTACGATTAAATAGAACTTTTTCTCTGATAATAAAAAAGAGGCTCATTAGAAATGCGATCAGAAAGACAAAGAGTAAAAATACCTCTTTATATTCCATTAAGCCATAGTTTTGATAGATCTTATTCGAAAACTCTGCCATACCATTCAATAGGAAGAGAAGAATGATAGAAGGTTTGATATCTAATTTGTCGAGTGAATTGGAGGATAAATTGACTATTAAAATGGATAAAATTGATAAAACAATCCCAATCCACTGAACGATTGTGGGAAACTCTTTCCAAATAAGAATAGAAAAGAGCATTGGAATTAGAATTCCCAGTTTGGAAAAGGTGCCTGAGATAGACACTCCATTCTCTCTGATGCTTTTTTGATAGTAAATAAAGGATGAAAAGAAAAAGAGACCAGCTATCGAGCCAACAATTATAGCCCATATAAGACTCGCATAGGCTGAAAAAGTGTAAGTCTCTTGAGTTAAAAGGTAGCTGAACTCAGTTAAAAAACCTTTTGTCTTTTCTATACCTATTAGTAAATCTTTAGACCAAATCATAAAAAGACTAATTATAAATGCAGTAAAATAATTGGCACTAGTTACTAAATAGCGGTTGGCATTAACATTATTCGCATATTTAAAAACTAAAGCAATCGTAGCGCTACAAACGGTTGCTAAAAATAAATAAAACATAAACTAACCTCTTCCTTATTTTCTTTCTAATTCTATTAGTGTAGGTATTTTAATAGTTGTTATAATATCCTTTGTTAATTATTAATTTTATCATACATTTAATTTTTTATTATACGATCTTGACTGTTTGGAACGACTCGTTTCGATTCTATTCATCCTTACGCTAAACTTTGTACGATATAGCTATTCATTAAAATTTTAATCCTATCTAGTCTTCAATCAATTAAAAAGGTAAGGTTTTGATTAATGAGTTAACTATTCAAATCTGATCTTTAATTAGTTGTTATATCTTTTAATTTATAGGTATAATTAAGGAAGATTATTCAACATAAGAACTTTCACAAGCAAAATTAAGTGATACAGACATCATTTGATATAAGACAATTTAAATACCGAGGATATAATGGTATATTCAACAATGGTTCTAGGGTGGTTAGGCATTTTAATATTTTTACTCATACTTTTAACCTTCCAGAAAATCACAAAAAATAATGAGTATACTTTTTTGCATTTATTACTAGCACTCATGTATGCTATGTGGCTTCCACTACCAATTGTCCTCTACCGATTACTAGAATCAGATTTATTATTAGTAGGAGCTGTGTTTGGTTTTGTTTATTTGATTCTGCTAGTAGCTGGAATGGTTCTGCAAACCGGTCATCTAGCGTATATATCCCAGCATAATGAAGATGGGGCTATAAAAGATAGCTATATAAATTATATGATGGCGACATTATCTCATCCCTATGAAGGCTTAGTAAATGTATTTAAATGTATCTGGGCTGTTTTTTTAGGAATAACCTTTTTCAATAACGGAGAAGTTTTAATGGCAGGTTTAATGTTCTTATTTGGATTAGCATCTTTTATTATCTGATAATCATTTTAGATGCTAGTCTAGTAAAAAGAGTCACACTATTTGAAAAAATAAAGCCAACTACCATTTTTGTGAATATTGAAACCTTATTATTCTTCTTGACATTGATGATCTATCTAACATTTAATTTTTAAGATTTATTTGAAATAATATAAATCGTTTGCGAATGACCGTGATTCCTAAAGGATAAATAATAATTAAAGAAACAACCGAGGACATTTAATCCCCGGTGGTTTTTATACTTCACAGATGATTATATACAATCCAGCTCTCCTATCTCTTAAAATTGTATATTCGAATTTAACAGTACATAGATGCACCACTTCATACCTGGATTATAACTATATTCTTGAATAAAAGATTACTATTCTAATAATATTTTACAAAATTTTATATTCCTATTATAAATAGTTTAGTTAAAAATAAAGAATGCACTTCATTGCTGAACTACACTCTTTTTACTTTTAACAGGATAATTCAAAGTGGTATGTTCCTCCTGAGGTAGTTCGCTATATTCGCAGTGCACTTAAGGGAAGAACATATCACTTCATATGTTCTCTATTTAGCTTTCTGATAATAAAAAAAGAAGGACTTCTACACTTTGTCGAAAAAGTCCTATTGTATATCGTTTCGATAAATGGATACTGTTTTAAACTTTTTTAATTTACCAATAATAAATATTTTTTCCGTCCTAAGTTTCTCAAATAGTATTATAAAACATTTTCAGTTACTGAAATATTCCTGAAAACTCTCTTTGAATATATAGCAACTATAATTGAGATTATCGATGACCCAAAAAGAACTAACCAACTATTACCTGCGAATCTATCAAATAATACTCCGTAAATAGCTTGTCCAAGTGGCTGTGCTGACAAAGCAACCCCTATTAATGTTGCCATTATCTTTCCTATTAGTTCACTAGGAGTTTGTGCCTGTACCATTGCAAATATTTGTATCGTAAAAAGTGTAGCAGCACTCATTGAACAAAAACACATAATTGTAATTATAAGATATGTTACGTATGTATTAATACTTATTAGTAGTGCTGTTCCCATCACACCCACGCATAACCCACATATAATTAATAATTTATATATATTTTCCAATTTTAATTTTTTATGGACAGTTGCTGCTAATATACCTCCGAATAATCCCCCAAGTGCTAAAATACCTTGTGATATCCCTAATTCTAAATCACTCATTTTTAATATTTGAACAATGATTATCGGAATTCCAACAATCATAACTGCCGTTAATACAAAATTAAAAACTGAAACTATAAATCCAATTGAGAAAAATATCGGCTTTTTAAACTTTACAAATTTATAACTTTCTATTAAATCGTCTTTTGCAATAGATAGCATTCTCTTATCACTTTTCCTTTTCACAAAGGGAATTTCTACGAAAATCTCAATTACAGCAGAAAATGTAAAGCAAAGAATACTTATTAATAATATCGACTTAAGACCATTAAATCCAAATAAAATTCCTCCAATAACCGGTCCTAATAAATTCGCTAATGTGTTCACTTGATTTATAATAGCATTACCCGTAACTAAATATTCTTTATCAACTAATAAAGGTAGGCTTGCCTGTACTGATGGTTGATAAGTACCAGATATTCCGTATAGAAGCATTAGCATTGTAATAAATAACGGAACAATAGAAATCCTTTCAAATGTAATATAAAGCACAATCATAAGTGCGGCCGTAGTGAAATCTAAAATTACCATTATATTTCTTTTATTTAATCGATCAGCAAGGATTCCTCCGATTAATGACAAAATTACCATTGGTATAAAAGAAATAGCTGTTACAACTCCAAAAATGGTAGCTGATCCTGTTTCTCTCAATAAATATAAAGGCAATGCAAACCTTAAAATTGCATTACCAAATAAAGAAATTATCTGTCCTATAACCACTAATGTAAAATCTTTCTTAAAAATATTCTTTTTCTTTTCTTTCATAATTTCCTCCTTAACATACCGACAGTCGGTATGTATATACTCTAAAAATACTGCTCATATGAGCAGCTTTATTATGGGGTTTTTACTTTTTATTTAATGATGTACTTATAAATTTATCCATTAATTCATCGTCCATCAATTTTATACCTATACCAGTTAATAGATTATTAAAAACTATAAATCTGTTTTCTGTATTGTCGGCCTTTGTATTTCTAGCTAGTGGATTTAGCCAAATATTGCTTAGTATCATAATGGCTTCTGCTGTTTCAGCTGGATACTCGACTTCTATCGACCTATCGCTAATGCCCTCTTCAAGAATTGGTTCTATAAATTGTGGAGCCACAATTTCATATATTTGTTTAATCTCCATTGCCAAAAATCTTGGATTATCTAGTAAATTTGGAGACAAGGTCAAAGCAATCTCATGGTTCATACTATCTAAAGCAGTTTTAAATAGCTTCTGTAATTTTTCAATTCCATTCAAGTTTTGATCATTTCTAATCTTAGCAAGCATTTCTGCATTTTCTTCACCTAATCTATCACAAATTGATTCGAATATATCTTCTTTAGACTTAAAATGATGGTAAATTGCTCCTTTTGATAGGTGAGTTTTATCTATTATGTCTTGCAGAGATGTATTGTCATATCCTTTTTCTAAGAATAATTCACTTGCTACATCTAAAATTTGCTTTATTGTTTCTTCCGGAAATTTATTCCTAGCCATTGAATCCTCCTAACTTTACAGACCATCGGTCTGTAAAGTTATTATATCAACATTAAATACTTTTATCAATATTATTTTAAAAACTTCTTACTTTCTAAAGAAATATTGTTAGTTATTATCAATTTTACTATTTGTAGTAAAGTAAGCTGATAGAACCTTAAGACCATACCAACCTCAAATTTGAATCTCAACTTTTTTCTAAATTCTTTCTTTTCTTTAGACTTTAATTTATTTTCATTCTGAAAGCTTATTGATAGCTCCAAATGAAAATTATTTTCCTCTTGACGTTTCAATTCTTCTTTTGTTTTAATATTTTTGGATATTGTTCTAATATTATTCTCCTCACTATCATCATCGATAGGAGTTCTTTTTTCCAAAGAGCTCAACAAAATCGCTTGGCTTTAAATTCTGTGGAATATCTGTCAATGCTAGACAGAAAGCGATACCTAGAATAATTCTTTTAAACTATAAATATTTTACGAAGTAACACTTATACAATATCCTTAATAATTGAGATAATTCTTTACTTAAACTAGACCTCTAATCTTTAAAAGCTCTTCATATTTTTTACCATGCTATATTGAATAATGAATATTATTAGAATTAGTATAAAGCAGATTGTCAATGGGGAAGTCAAGGTTGTAAAATTAGTATTTTATCTACATTTAAAACTAAATGAGCAACAAAATTAATAAAAATAATACAAAATCCGAAAAAGCATAAAAAACTAGACGCTAATTATTAGCTAACTTCACAATTATATTTTTCACAGAAAAGATTTATTGCTTCTTAATATAAGTTATATAGTAAAATCTCTCATTTTTTTATAAATATGTAAATAATATTACTATTTAAAACTAGTTCAAAAGTTATTCAATCTATTTATTAAGAATTTCCGATATCATCTATATGCTTTATATCTCATTCTAAACTTCTTTATCAAAATAAGATCATCAGCTTCTAAAAAAATTAATATTACCTTGTTCATAATAATGATCAACTTTAATATTTTTATTTGTATCAATCATTCCATATTAATATATACATTTTAATTTAAAAGTATTTGTAAGTTTATTTATTAAATCCTGAATCGCATCTCCTAGTTCTATTTCAAATGATATGCAAAACATCTTTTCTAAAAATACACCTTCATTTTCATCTTCAAATAAACCAGGATATTTTATTTAAAGAAACTCTCTTACAAAACTAGATTAATATATTGCATCAAATTTTCAAAATAGTTAATTAATTGTTTCTTTAATAAAATTCTAATAGTCTTATAAAAAAATTCTTAATTTCTTAGTTTATTATAATATTAACGTCCATTAATTGACTATACACCATAATAATTGTAAAATATAGATGACGTATGAATAAATATGCAATGAGAAAGGATCTTTACAATGGAAAAATTTGGACCTTAGAATCTTTTGATGGAACAAAATTATTCGCTTCTAAATCTTTAATTGAGGACATGAAGGCTGTGGTAGTTATAGTTCATGGTTTAGCTGAACATTCAGGACGCTATGACTATGTTGCTAAAAAACTAAATGAGGCAAACTTTGGAGTTTATCGTTTTGACCATCGTGGTCATGGTAAATCAGAAGGAGAAAGAACTCACTTCAACGATTACAATGATTTAATTGATGACATTAACCATGTTCTAGAATTAGCTAAAAAAGAAAATCCAGACCTTCCTATTTTCTTAATTGGACATAGTATGGGTGGATTCGGAGTTACTTCTTTTGGTACAAAATATCCTCAAAAAGTAAACGGTATCGTTTCTTCTGGTGCTTTAACAAGAGATCTTAATAACTCAGTCAAATCTGCACTAACTGACTTAGATCCAAGTACTCGAATACCAAATGAACTAGGTGAGGGCGTTTGCTCTGTCGAAGAAGTAAGGGAAGATTATCAAAATGATCCTTTAAATGAAAAATCTTATTCAATTGGATTAGCTCAACAACTTGCTAAAGGACTTGATTGGTTAGAGAAACATCCTACTGACTTTGTTGATCCTATTTTAATTTTACACGGAGAAAAAGATGGATTAGTTTCCTATGAAGATTCACTTAAATTCTTTAAGGAGATTGAAAGTGAAGATAAACAAGTAAAAATCTACGGAAAACTATTCCATGAAATATTTAATGAATACATGAAGGACGAAGTCATTCAAGATGCTATTTCTTGGATTGAAAATCGTATTTAATTAAAAATAAACACTCGAAAATCGGGTGTTTGTTCAGAGCTCTATGCTCTTTTATCAACCAGCGTCTCAAGACGCTGGTTTTTTCTTTTTTTATCTTCTTATTTTGATTTTTTGGCTCAGTTTCTCTTTTTGACGCCAGTGTTTTTGTCGTTTCTCTTCAATTAATAAAACTGGCTTTCACTACTATAAATAACTGACTACAGAGCCTTTTGTCTTCGATAAATAGAAAAGATGTTAATTTTTAGAGTTGAATACCATATCATTTTTTCATTCTGGTTTTTTTATCGCAATTCAGAATATATTTGCTGCGAATTGGAGATTAGGGAGCTCCAGCGTTTTAACTATTTAAATCGTCGCCCAAGCTACTTTTAGTCGTTTCGGATGTAGGAACTTTAGACGTACGCTTGTACCATTCAATCCATTTCCAGGTCGCTACAATAAATGGGATCCCGAAAGCGTAAAAGGAGATTAAACCCAACTGCCCCGCAAAGTTCATAAACATAAAAGCAATACCTGATAAGCCGTACAACACAAGAGGAGCGATGCTCAACTTGCGAACACCCACTGAAGCTGAATCCAATGATGGCGCTTGTAGACGGCGCAACTGATAGCCGTGAGCCAGATAGGTCACGAATGCAACGAAGAACCACCCGACATAGTTATGGATAGGGACACCGAAGTACGAGCCTCCGTCCAACCATACCCACCATCCGTTTTCCACAGCAATCGGGTCATAGTTTAAGTCGAACGTTGCTACCACCAGTGCTCCGACTACCGCTCTTAAAATAATCAGAGGAGTCGAATGTCGAGTGGGCGTTGGGGAACCATCAATAAGAAGGTTTGTGACGACCCATGCTATGTAAGTAAGAGTGACCCAACCACAAAAGACCGCAATCGGAATTACGTCTAGTTTAGGACCCATGATTGGATTGAAGTAGTATCTACCGAAAATAATACCGGTATGCACACCTATCTCTTCCAATACGTAGGCTATTGCTAGGCCAGACCCAACCATTCTCAGTGCCGGCTTCCATCCGAGCATTTTAGCTGCATGCCACGCCACCATGGCTAAGGTCACTACCGCCATCGGAGCCACTACCTTGGCCATGGTGTCCGGATCCATCATAAGTGACGCACTCGCTTTTGATTGATCACCCGAAACGGCATACGCTGAAAAAGTAAAAACTACTGATATAATCATAACTACTAACGCAGATATTTTACTGATATTGCTAAACTTCTTTTTCAATTTCTACACCCCATTTAACGAATATTATCTATCCAAAGATTTAACTATTAAAAAGTGCGTACTTTTAACAATATCTTAATTATATCATATTGATAGCAAAATAAAATCATTAGCACTCTTGTAAACCTATCAATGGAGTGAAATTATCTACACTACAATTTGTTCTGGAAATGATCTATGAGAACATAATTTGACTACATCTCTCCCAAACAAGATTTAAGCTTTTAATATAGTTTTTATACGTTTCCGTCAGCCCAATTTGCTTATTGTGATTGTAATTAACCAAATTGAAAGACGGCGGAGAAGTTATTATCAAATCAACTGAATTATCTTTAAGATTTTTCATAGATCTTGAGTCACCTAAAAATACATAATTAACTGTTTTTATATTGTTTTTTCTTTTTTGTTTTTTCTATTAATATATATGAGATAAGTACCATCAAAATTATAAAAATTGAAATCAATAAAATAGTTGTTTTCATTTTAAACATTTGAACTCCTACACCAATAATAGGATTCATGAGCATTGTAACAAGACTAATCGAAAATGATAACCCTGAAATTATAGTTGCTCTAGATTCATCATCAACCCACAAATGAAGCATTTCCATAACAATAGGATCTATAATATCAATAATAATATATAGCAGTAATAGACTAATAATAAATGCAGTATTATGAGGTAAAATATGGAATACAATCGAAACCATTAAAATCATAGAAATTATTTGCATTAAGTTAGATATACGAATTTTTGATATTTTATATGCTTGAGTGGCTACTATACCACCTATTACGCTGAAAGCCATAAAAATAGCACCATTAGTAGAATTTGAAAAACCTATTGTTGAAAAATAATTTGGCAAGAAAGTAAAGACTACATTTATTGCAGAAACTGTAACAGTAGTAAAAATAAACATAAACAGAATTCTGCTGGATTTTATCATTCTATGAAAAACCGAAAATAGTTCCTTAAACTTTTGGTTATCTTTTTGAAGATGATTTTCTACAGTAAGTGACTGATTATCAGGAGTAACCATTATTATTATTATTGAACATAATAAAGTAAAAGATTGTACCAAATATGGCAAGTAGAATTTAATACTATATAGTCCACCTCCTAGAAATGTTGCTCCTCCTAAAGTTAAAGCACAGATTAACTGTAGCTTCCCCCGTATTTTTCCATAGTTTTCTTGCTTACCTTCGCTCCTTAATGCTTCAAAAAAAAGTGCATCATCTGCTCCGCTTAAAAAAGCATTCCCAACTCCCTCTAATACAAATGTAGCCATCAAAATATGATATATATAATCTTTCGTTGCCACTACTGCCGATGAAATTGTTAATACAGGAGAAATAGTTAGCATAATCAAGCCTAGTAAAACTACTTTTTTCTTATTGAAAACATCTCCCAGAATTCCAGAAGGAACTTCTGAAATAAGTTGCGAAAAGAGAAAGATTGATTGAAAAAAAGCAAATTGAACTAAAGATAACTTTAAAAATTGAACAATAAATATCACATTTATTATTCTGGTAAAACGTAAGTTTTTAAAAACTATATAAAGATAGTATTTGAATTCCGATGAAATTTTATTGTTTTCCATACCATATTCCTTCTAACTCATCTTTTGCTGACCAAAAATTATCAACATTTAGTGATTTAAAAACACCTTCTAACTCTATTCTGTTTACAAATTCTTGAAATAACGGATCGACCGCTCGTTTCCAATTCTTTTCAAAAATACCAATTTTTCCATTATTACTTCTATGCATTCGGTTTCTGCAACTGAGTGAAGGCATATCTATATAAATCTTAGGATATATATTACTATTAATATTCCAAGCTTTACCAATAGCTTTACATTGACTTAATTCTTCACAAACAATAATTTCTTCAAAATTCTCTTCAAAATATTGCGAAATAAATTCTGGTAAATACGAAATAATTGACCTTCGAAAATGAAGTAAGAGTTCTGGTCTAAAAACAATATTCTTTGAACTAGGTACTAAATCATACAAACCTTTTAGTTCATTATCACTAAAATTATGGTTTTCTAATATTTTATCAATCATTTTATAGGATAAATCTCTTCTAATTATTTTTATTTCTATTCCTATACGTTTTGCTAATTGAGTAAAAAAGACTTCCAAACGTATAATAAACTCTTGCCACCTTTCTTTTTCATAATTATTTGTACATGATTCAATAGGTGTGTCAACATATATTGCACAATTTAAATTTTTTACAATAGCTTCATTGATTGGCATAAGTATATCAAAATAAAAATTTATTGCTAGATTCTCAATACTCGCATCACAACGATCAATACATCCTCCTCCAACAACTAAAGCCGTCTTTTGAGAGGTCTTAATAGTTTCATCAAAAACAATTAATTTTCTTCTAGCACTAACATCATAATCCAAATTATTTAATGAAATAATTTGAGTTAAATCTTTTTTATACATCTTTTTTATTAATATATTAGAAAAATCATTATCTTTATTTTTAGACATAAATTACCCACCATTCAGCAAACCTTTTTTATACATAATTCTAACAACTTCTTGTTCTCCGCTCTCCTTTTTTAAAGGGCAATCTTCTTTAAATTTAGCACTAGTATCCGTATCGATATAAAGTGAAATATCATTTAAGATTTTCTCTGAATAATTTTCACAAATTTCAGAAAAAGCTTGTCTAACCAAAGCTACCCCTCTACTTTCTTGAAGCAATTTATCCGTTGACAATTCATAACCATAGCTAGAAAGTTTAATACAATCATCAGAATTATCACTATATTTTTCAAGCAATAAAGCTTGAGAGTAATTGGACGGTAACAGATAATATGGTCTTAAACCTAATTCCATACTCTCGAGATAAAATGTTAGTCCTGGTGTTGAAAATATTTTACTAGATTCACAAGCCTCTGATAAAAATTCTTTATGTGTCATTACTTTGAATGTTATGGTGCAGTCAAAATTATTATTTTCTTTAATCCAGGTTTCCTGTAATGTATTACATGCACAAATAATTTTATATTGGTTAATATTGGGGATTTCTAAGAATAATTTTAAATAGAATTGTAAATATTCTCTATAAAATAAATCATTTTCATATGGAGTAATTATACCAGCAAAATTTATTAGGATTTTATTTTTATTACAATTTTTATTTTTTCTATAACCTTCGGTATTGATGATTGGATTTATCATTTGAACATTTTGATATTTTAGTAATTTTGCTTGATCAATAAATTTATTTTGTGCAAAATAAATTTCATATCCATCAATCCCATTCAGTAAATCCTCCCACATCCAACTTAAACTATCTACAAAAATACTTTTTATTTTTAAATCCGCATGTTTCTGCAGTTTAGGGACATCTAAATTCATAACGTTAATCAGAAGGTCATAATTTTCAATATTCACTACTTCTGAAAATTTTTGAACATCTATTTTATCAGTATCACAATCTATGTAAGCTAATTTATCCCTAAAATTATTCTTAAAAAATTTTAGAGATTCACCTTTTCCACAAAATGTAATATCTTTATATTCTTGCTTTAATAGTTCCGAAATAATGAGTATAGTTTTGACGATGGACCAAAACCAAAATTTGTAGTTATAGCTATAATTTTCATGATATTTGTCCTATAAAAATATTTTTTTCTATATACTTTAAGATTTCTGACCATTCTAACTTATTTGGAAATTCATTATCAGAATCATAGTATATAACATGTACTGGAGAACCCGTTGTATGCAAACCTTCATACAAAGGTGTTTTTGAACCGATTCTACTGTTTATCCCCAAAACAATAGGGATTGAATGTGCCGATGCCCATCCAAGTTCGACAGCACATCCATAACTATTATTTGGAAAAGTAATATACACATTACTTTGCTTCAATAATGAATAATCTCTCAATGTACATTCCATAGAGTCTGCAACTTTCCTTCCAAACTCTTCTTCTTCAAGAGCACAGAATACATTGTGACCATATGCTCTTAAGTCAGATAGCATTTCTTTAATTCTAGATTTTGTTTCCGTTTCTAAAGGATTAGCTAAGTTCGTATTAATAATTCCTGTAATTGGTGTTCCTAAGAAAATTTCCATTATTTTTCCTCACAATCATTTACTAAATTGAAGAAACATCTGCTAATAGCGATTCCTCCATTTTGGACAATAAATAGTTTAAGATAGTAACTTTGAAGGAGCGTATCTTCTTCAAAACTAACCTCTCCTTCAATTACTTTAGTTGAAATAGTTTTAAAGCGAATTCGTTTTAATTCAGCTGATAGATTTGAAGAGTTCTCCACATATGTAGGTAATTGTATACCTAAATAAACATCGCCTTTATTTTGAGGAGTAATGACAATTTTATATTTTATTTTTAATCTTTCTTGGTCATAATTATCACAGGTAAACTCTACTTCTGGCATACCAATCATTGAAGTGGATTTATCACCGCACCTATAACAATAAAAAGTTTTTATGGTGAATAAATTTTCAGTTTCGGGGATATAGCAACATTCTACACCTGAACTGCCACAGCAACATTTTTTGGAAACTATACTATTTTTATCCACTATTGAGCGAAAAATATTGTACCTATCAAACTCAAAAAGTTCATCACTTTGATTTTGTATCATCATCTCAGCCATTTTTTTAGAAATAGGATTTACTCTATTTATCAAGTTTTGTTCAAAATCTAGGTATTTTTTTTCTGTTGTACCATATGTACCTCTTCGTGTCATTTGCATATAATCTGACAGTATATTATTTGATAATTTTCTAATACTATGATCTCCACTTAGAAGACCTGATGAAGCAAATACTGAAAGTCTAGATAACACCATTCCACTTATTTTAGTTAATCGAGCAGTCTTATTATATTTTTCAGCTGCCTTGAAGATTTTTGAATTATTTGGAATGCCAATATTGATAATCGAAACAAAGGGTTGTACATCTTCTAATTTATTGTGAAGTTTTCTTCCAATATTTGTAGAATCAGATTCAACAAGAATTTCATATAATTCTGGGTTATCAATCGATTGTACCCCGATAGAAGCTACAACATTCCTTGACATTCCATCAATAGCATCCAGTGTCAAATTAAACCTCGAATCATATAATCTAGAATCATAAAATGGGAAATTACTACAAGATAATAAAAAAATTTTTTCAACATTTATAGAGCTAATTCTTATAGCTTTTTTTTCATCTTTAAAAAATGACTGTCCTACATGTCCCCAAGATGGTGCAAACTTCTCCTTTTGAGGAAGAGCTTTATTAAACCCATGTAAAGTAAAATCTGCTAAATTTAGATGATCCTCTTTCCCATGCCCATGAAATACAAGTTCGGACCAATGTTTTTTTGTTAAGACTCCTTTTATGTCTTCTCTTTCAAGTCTTCTTATATCAAAAAACTCCCAATCAAAGTCTTTTTCTTTAAATTCATTCATTTTTTTATGTGAAAATATTGCTTTCCGTAACTCACTATTTTTTAGAGTAAAGAACTGTTTTCCTATCATCCAGGATAAGGAAGATAAATCTCTTCCAGTTAATAAATAAACTTCTATGTTATTCTGTTTGCAATACTCTAAAATTTTTAACGCCTTATCTTGTGAAAAATCTTTATATAATCCTATTAAAACTAAATTGTTCAAAAATTTTTTCTCGCCTACAGTATATAACCATTGAATACAAAATAGATCACTGTTTTTATAAAATTCCAGTTCCTCTGATAGGATAATACCAGCCTCACATTTAAAAATTGGAATCCTTTCAAAATCTTCATTACTAAATCGTTTTATACTATCAAGCAAGTCTTTTCTTTCCTCATCAACAAAAATGGGAACTTTTTCTGTAAAATTTAGTCGAATATTATTAAAACTGTCTATGTATTCTTCAAAATTACTATATATTTTAAATAATTTTAGATTTTCCACATCGAACCTCCAAAAGCACGCATAGTGATAGACTATTACATCCAAATGTCTTAAAGGATAAATAAGGTATTATTTTTTATCAAGATGACATCCTTATTTTTCTTAAGACTTTAGAATGTCTAAAGTCTTAGGTGTACACCTAAATTTTCTATCCTCCAACAATGACGATAATATCCATCACCAATAGAAACATTAGTATAAATTTTAAATTTTTTTTCATATTATTTCTCCTTTTGATTTTTATTTATTGTATAATATATAAAATTCGTTTAAATTTTTGTTGGGAAAATGGGAAAAATTATGAAATCAAAACTTGGTATAACACTTAGAAAAATTCGTAAAGGCAAACAAATCAGTTTGTGTTCTATTGCTGATAATAATTTATCAAAATCACAGATTTCTCGATTTGAAAGAGGCGAATCAGAGATATCTTGCATACGATTGATTAATATTTTGGACAAATTACATATATCTATGGATGAATTTCTCATTATACATGATAACGATTACACCAAAACTGAATCGTTTGCTAACTTGATGCAGTATATTAGAAAAGAGTATTCTTTACAAAATATCCAAAATATTTCAACTTTACTTTCTGATTCCTCAAATTACAATTTAAATTCATTTGAAAAAACAATGATAAAATCTATCATACATACACTAGATAATGATGTCGCTCCAACTGAAGAAGAAATCCTTCAATTAACAGACTTTCTTTTTAAAGTAGAAAAATGGGGATATTATGAAATTATTCTCTTAGGAAATTGTGTCAGAACAATAAAATATGAATCATTTTTCTTACTTACAAAAGAAATGCTAAAAAATTATATCTACTCTTCTCTAAATAAAACTAATAAAAAGTTAGTTACACAGCTCTCAATTAATTGTTTAATATCAAGTATTGACATTAAACAATTTGAAAATTGTAAATATTTAATAAAAAAAATATCACAATTATTAGAAAATGAACTAAGTTATTATGAACAAACTGTATTTCTCTACGCACAAGGATATTTTGAATTTCATCATGATGTTGATGCTGGAAAATCTAAAATGCAACAAGCACTCCAAGTATTTGAAATACTTGGAGAAAATGCCATTTATGAACAATATTTAAATCACTACTCCAAAAACATAGAAAAAAGTGGTTAACAAAAAGAAGCGTACATATATTCACACATACACCTCGAATTTTTTAGTTTTTAACACTCATATGTTTTTAGAAATAAATTTTTGATAATTCTGCTATTATTCCAACCACCTCACTTCAGACACTAGGACTGATTCTATCCTCGAAAATGACAAAAGGATTATAACCAAGCCTTTTTCTAAACTCTGAAACCGTGGGGTTTTAACCTTCTCTCAACAGCAGTCCTAATATCTCCACATGTGTCGTGAGCAATGTAAGTATGCAAAATTTATGTTAAGCATGCTATTTTACTATTATTCCCAATGATAATTTACTTTCGAATAATCAATTTTAAAATTTGTTCCAATGTACTTTTCAAGTTTTTCGGAGTAAGTACACAGCTTTTTATAATAACTTTGAAAAACTTCACCTAAGAAACAACTTTAAACCAGTCCAAAAAGTGTCTTATTCTCATAAATATACTTTAGTTTATCGATGGCTTACTTTATATATTAAACTATAGTAAATCATTGCATTTCTGAATTCTGTAGATAATGAACTTTCTCCTTCTTCAATTATCGACCCAATCGAATGTTATCAATTTTCTTATCACTTTGTTTCAAATGTTCTAATAATTTTCTCAAAAACAATAGCAAAATCTACTAAAGCCATTTTGTTTACAAAAGTGGAAACTCCCCCTTGAAGTGGCTCATCAATAATTGGCTGCAAGATATTTTGCTACGAGAAAGATTGAGAATATAATCGTTCTATAAAAAGGTTTTTAGGCCGATGTCTTAATTAAGTAAGTATGACTTATCATGTTTTATGAGTGTAATATTGGCAGCTTCATATCTAGATAAAGGATTTATATTATCCCAATCATTTGGCATTTTAGTTCTACTGAGTAAATTATCTTCATCTTTTGTTACTGTTGCTGTCCACAAATATTTATTTAATTGATTGAAAACAAATTCCTGTGTTAGTTCACCTTTAGAAGCTAAATCTTCACAAACAGACTGAATAATTCTCATCTTTCTATTTGTAGTTAATTGTTAATATTACTCATTTAACCGAAAGCAAAACTTTGATGTTTTTTCGTTAATTCATCATATCATTAGCTTAAAATTAAAAATCACAACTTATCCAGAGCAAGAAGAGGGAATTGGCCCAATGAAGTTGCAGCAACCTACCACATGGCAAGGTGCTAAATCCAACTCGAAAGAGACAAATGAGTCTAACTCAAGTTATTGAAACGACGATTCTGTTGTGCTTTTTAATTGAGTAAATAACGAGGAGTGGTCGAGATGTTACCAGATAAAAATGTAAGTTTTAAAGAATTTATTAAGGGAATTAGAGAATTAGGCATTATGATTCATTTGAGATTTGGGAGAAGTCAGAGTGGTAATATTAAAGGACATAATTAGAAATTTTTAGTCATTATGGTTTCAATCCAATTGTTTTGCTTTCCAGTCTCAATGTAACCTTCTGTTTCTAATAGGTGCTTCATAGCTGCAGTACCTACCACATAATCCGATACATTTTTTTCGTATCTCTCAAGGCTATGAACATAATCTTCAATGCTTCTTAGAGCTTTTCTTCCATATTCTTTGGACTGAAATTGATCTCAAATAACAATTCGCCAAATATAAACGGTCTTTTCTTCGATATCAGTAATTAGAGAAAAAAAGCCGACAACTTTATCCTCTTCTTCTAAAGCGAATGAGAACAAAGTATCGTCATCTTGATAGTAATAACTCTCAGCTAAAGAAAAAAGTGGATTTCTCACGAAAGTTTCTTGGCAATTTTTAGTTTCAAAGCCATTACATCATAAATATTTTTCTCTGTAATTTTAGCTTAATTCATCTATTCCTCCTAATAGCTTAATTTTTAAATAAGTTATATTTTCGTTACTCCATAAATAAAACATTGATTAATAATCTTTATGAAATAATTTCATCATTGATATTATCCGTAAACTTTTCTTTGTTTAATAAGATTATCAATTACATGATCATCTAAAATGTCTAACTCATAAAATATATAGTACTTTATGATTTGATTTAAAATCGATGTTATATTTAATTGATCCTCTGTGTCACTGATTATTTTCTTATCCTTTGATTTATAATCTCCATGAGTCAAATAATTTCTTGTTTGCACTAAAGAATACACTACACTTTTTATTGATTGCTTTATATTTTTATTCTTCTCCTTGAAAAATTTTTCTTTCATATTTTCGTTTAACTTGTTGAATAGTTCTGTCAATCGCTTACTTAAACTAGTCTCTGGACTATAATCAATATTACTGATAAATCTATCCTGAAACTCGCGATCTAAGTGTTCTACTACAAAACTTTTAAGTAGCTTTTTTTGTTCTTCTAGTTTTTCATTCGGTGATAATGAATCAGATATATCAATAAAATTTCTATGGTATATCTCTAAGTTTTTAATTGAATTCAAGAGTTTTGAGTCACTAAAATAATTTGTATTAATATCATTTAAATAATTATCAATAATTAAATTTAGTCTATTATTTTTTTCGAACCAATTTTCTAGCATAATCGAAAACTTATCTTTAATTTCATTATATGTAATAGTAATATTTGGATCTTTTTCTGCTTTGTATTGCTCATAAATATAATAAGATTTTATTGAATTTCTATACTTTCCTTCAAATGCAATATCAATATCTACAAAAGTATACTCAGTCGGTGATTCTACAAATAAATGAACTAAATCTTTGAAGGAGTGCATGTAATGTAAATATTTATCTAAAGTATATTTCAGATCATCAATAGCATTTAGTTTCCAAAAATATTCTTCATAAATTGAATTATTTGTAGTTTGACAAATTACAGAATTTGTAAATTGTATATTATACTTTGGAAGCTCAAACACGTCATTTTCAAACCCTTCAAAGTCATAAAATATAGATATTCCTTTTTCTTTTGTTTTTTTACGAATAACAGTACTATCCATCCAATTATTTATACCTTTAAAACTAAACTGAAGGGAGGTACACTCAATATTATTAATTCCTATATCAATTATATATTGCAATAATGACTCTAGAGTATACTCAAAATGAGCATAATTCACTTTCATTAATAAACACTTTCCAACTAAATATTCAGAATAATCAAAGCCAGGAGAGTTCTGTCTATATTTTATTTGATGATTTATATTAAGTAATATTGTAAATCCATCTTGAGAAAAACCAAAGATATTTTCTTCATAACCCAATTTATCATCAATATAAACTATTCCTCGATTGTCTTCATTTCGATTCAAATTACCGTAAACTTCCAACTTCAGGCGTCCATTATAAAAAGCAAGTTTTCCTGTTGTTCCTTTTGAAAAGTTTTCTCCAGGTAATATCCATGTTCCAATTATTTCAAAATCTTTATCTAATCTATATGTTTGATTCATTGTTTTCCTTTCTTTAAATTATTTTGTTGAAGAGTACTTGTGATTCTTTCTCTTCTTTTTACCACCATCAAATCTTACCAAATTACTCCGTCTCTGCTTCTCCTCTTGTACCATTTCAAACGTATTCTCCGAAATAATTGCTGGATGTTTATCTCTCGATAGATAACTACCATCATCATCATTATCATTATCTTTAAATAAATGGGCATGCCCAATATACTTCTCATTATTTAACATAGTTTTCAAAGCTCGTTTCGACCACTTAGCTTTACCTCGTAGTGAGGCTATTTTATGTTGTTCAAGTTGTTTTCTAAGATCCACAATGCTATTTCCTTCCAGAACCCAATCAAAAATCTGACGAACTACTGTGGCTTTTTTCTCATTAATCACTAAATAACCTTCTTTGTCATGATCATAGCCATAACACTTGCGATGATAAAGTCTAGAAGTACCATTCATGGCTCAGTGTCGATGACCTATTTGGATATTTCGACCTCGTGATTCATTATCTGCATGAGACACTGATTCATAAATAGAGAGAATGAGTTCACCATCATCTTTAAAAGTATCAAAGTTTTCTTGGTCAAAAATAAGATGAACTTTTTGTTCCTTGAATAACCTGATTGTCTCTAATGCCTCAACCGTATCACGACCAAATCGGCTAACAATCTCAGTGATCACCGGATTCAACTTAATTTTAACACAGTCTTCAATCATACGATCGTACTCTTCACGCTTAACATTTTTCTAAGCTGAAGCGATGTTAATATAGATATCCACTATTAGCCAAACTTCAACGGAGGAAACTTTCTGGGTTAAAGCAGAAAGTTGCTTAGCCAAACTACGTAACTGTTCTTTAGTATTGAACTGACTCGAGCAAAAATAGCAACCCGCTTTTGTTTGGAAGGTCGTTTTGCTGGTATAAAATTAACATTTTCCTTTAAGTTCATACGCTTCCTCACTTTCTAAGATAACATCCGTAATCATAATTAGCCTCATGAACTATGTTAACTAACCTAATAATAAGTAAGCTATTCTAATTAATAAATTACATTTTCCGAGTAAAGAATGTTGATCTATTTCCCCACGCTTCTCGATTTATTAATTTTCATTCCTTAATTTTGTCAGTTTTCATAATAATTTTACTAAAAAGCAGCCTCTGATTTTAAATAACCTAATCAAAAAGCTGATATTAAAAGATTTTAATCTTCCATCTTTTCCATCAATACCACACACTCCACATGCGTTGTATGCGGAAACTGATCCACCGGTTGAACAGAGACCAATTCATAGCCATAGTCACGCAGCCAACCCAAATCTTCTGCCAGGCTTTTTGGGAAACAAGAGACATAGATAATCTTATCGGTTCCAAACCTTCCAATGGCTCGCATGACTTTACCTCCAGCCCCAGAGCGTGGCGGATCGAGTAATAGTAAGTCAGGTCGTCCCCACTCTGCATCTATGCGTTTCAAGCCATTTCTCGCATCACTGGTCATAAAGAAGGTATTGTCTAAACCATTATCCCTCGCATTGCGAATAGCCGATTGAATCGATTGGTCAACAATCTCAATCCCTGCTAGGTCTTTGGCTCTTTCAGCTAGTGGCAAACTAAAAGTTCCCACTCCACAGAAGAGGTCTAAGACCCGCATTTGATTATTGACCTGGGCTATTTCCAAGGCTATTTGAACAAGCTTTTCGGCTTGAATGGGATTGGCTTGGAAGAAGGTTTCGGGCCAGATCCGATAACGAAAACCATTTAACTCATCCTTAATATAGTCTCGTCCATAAAGAATATGCGTTTCATCCGCTTGAATCCGTTCAGTTGCTTCTTTATGGAGAATCCATTGCAAACTAGCCAACTGGTAAAAACGTTGACTTAAACGCTGACTCAAGTCAGCTACTGCTTCTGACAGCTCGCTCGGTGCTTGGGTGGCATAAATGACAACCATCAATTCATCCGTTACAAAGGACTGCCGCAATAAGAGATTACGTAAAAGCCCCGTTTGGGTCTGTTTATCATAATAAGATAATTGATAATCTTGTTGCCATTCAGCCACTACTTCTTTGACTTCGACGAATAATTTAGGAGCAAGCACGGAATCTTTCATGTCAATAATCTTAGTGAAATTACCTTGTTCATGCATACCGATGGCACCCTCGGCTCCGAAAGTCAATTCCATCTTATTACGATACCGGGTGGGATCATCCATCCCGATAATAGGACGGACACATGCGGGATCAAAGCCTTGACTTTCTAAATGGTCTTTCACTTCTTGTGTTTTATAAGCTAATTGGGCTGGATAAGTCATGGAAATCAGTGGGGTTCCACCGGCATTGGCCTCTTTAATGGGAATATCTGGATTACGATCAGGACTGGCTTCTAATAATTCATCAAACGACACAACCGCCTGCTTCCTACCCTTGGCATTAGGTACAGTCACCCGGACCTTATCTCCTGGAACAGCATTGGGTATAAATAATTTCAAGCCCTTCCCATTCGACCCACGGTCTGGCGGATGGACATAGCGGGCATAGCCGTTTCCTTTGTGGTCCAAGCCAGTTATTTTTACTTCTAAGATTTCTGTTGGATAAATTTCTTTCTTCATTGACTCACTCTTTCTATTGGTCATTTCCTTTAACAATCTTTTGTTTTTTCTTGAGCCATTGAGAATAGGACCCCGGATACAATTTACCTGATATTCCTATCTCATCTAGGGCTAATAAATTACTACAAGCGGTTACGCCTGATCCACAAGACACCATGACCTCTTTATCTTTAAGAGCTTTAAAATGAGCCTCTAATTCTGCTTGAGACTTTAGCTTGCCCTTTTCATCGTAGACCAAGCCGTAGTAATAAGATTGTGCATGAGGAATATGACCAGCGCGGTCATATAATGGCTCCTCTAAACCTAAATAACGTTCGTAACTTCTGGAGTCCATTAAGACTTGATGGGCTCCGGGCTCTTCACTATAGGCTTTGACTCGTTGGAAATCTACCAATAAATCTTCATTAGGTTTCAATTGAATCGTTCCTGCTTCTACTTCTGCTGGTAAATCTTGCGTATAAGCCACACCCGCCGCTTCAATAGCTAGGCGTCCAGCTTGAATAATTTTGACTTGATCAATGCCAAAGTACTTTAATAAGAACCATAGGCGTGCACTCGCTTGGCCCTCACCGCCATCATAGATGATGAAACAATCATCTTGTTTAGCACCCATGGCTTGTAATTTAGCTTGGAAAATTTGGCAGTCCGGCAAGGGATGGTTACCTGATTGGTCAGTTACTGCCCCTGAGAGGTCTTTCTCCATATCCATGTAAAAAGCTCCTGGTAAATGCCCCTTTAGATAACGTTCATATCCGGAGGAATTCCCCTTACCTAACGTCACATCAATCAAAATACAATTAGAATCCTTTTTAAGCTGATCAATTTCAATAAAATTTTTCATTCGCTGCCTCTTTTCTTTCTCGACTTAGCAACCGTTGATTCTCTACCTTATTATACCATTGACCCTTACCAGATTCATTGAGGGAAGTAATTATAATTTTATTAAATCAGAATGGGTTATCTTTTCCAATTTGATAACTAAAACAAAACCATTAATTTCTAAACTTCACATCGGTCACTTCAACTGCTCTTCATTTACAAAACCTTTACCCCAAATTTATATTGCATTTACAATTCAACGTTATACTTGTTTACAAGAGAAAAAGTTAGGAGCTACAAAATGACCAATAAAATATATGAAATAGAATTACTCAAACAAGATTTTAAACTCTACCACTCTGCTCATCAAACGCACATCAATTACCAATTGGAAGTCCCAGAAGGAGCCACTGAGTTATTTATCACCTTTCATTATGAACCGCTTAATGAAAGATCTCCTCATGCACTCGAACGGTCTTTAATTAAAGAAGGACTGAATCCTTCACTTACTAAAGAAAGTGATAATTATCGCAACCTTTTAACCTTGTCCATCAATGATCCAGAAGGCTTCCGAGGCGCGCACCATTACTTTAATACGAACCAAGAAATCATCCTTAGTGAGCATTCAGCTTCCCTAGGCTTTATTGCCGGACCGATTAGGACGGGACGTTGGGAAATTATTTTATCCTGCCATGGTATCTTTTCCGACTTTGTCGAAGGACAAATCCAAGTCCGAGTGAAATGTGGTGAAGATTATTCCTATAGTTGGGGAATACCTTTATCAAATGTAGGTTTCAAACAAAAAATAAGAGACTGTTCACAAACAACTGGAATTGGATGGTCCTTTCAAACGATTGAACTGCATACCCATACCAACCATTCCGATGCTCAACACACCACTCAGGAACTTTTACAAGCAGCTGAAGATCTTAAATTAGATTGGCTAGCCATTTCCGACCATAATACAACATCCGCCCTCTATGAAGCTAAAGATAATGATAACTATAACTTTAATGGTAAAATCATCCCCGCAATTGAATTCACAACTTTCTTTGGACATTTCTTGTTACATGGTCCGATCGATTATTTAAATATAAATTGGACCCAGGTCGGCCTCCACCAGATCGATGAGTTATTGGGAGAACTTAGTCATTTTCCATTGTCAATTACGATTGCTCATCCTTTTTCACCTGGCAACCCTTATTGTACCGGTTGTCGCTGGGACTACCCCTTACCCAACCTTTACAATGTGGACGCCATTGAAGTCTGGAACGAACCAAACCCTCATTTGTATGAATCCAATACTAAAGCTTTTAACCGTTGGGTTCAATTTTTAGATCAAGGCTATGAAATTGCTGCTACGGTTGGACATGATTGGCACCGTCCCTTAGAAGAAAATCAAGTAGTGGCAAGGATGTATATTAACTTACCAGAAGATGCTGGTGATTTGGACTTGATAAAATCTCTACAATACGGTCGGTCTTACTCAACGCTTAGACCACAATTTCATCAATTAACGATCAACGATTACTACGGCTTAGGTGATCGGATTAAACTTCAAGCAACGAACCACCTAGATCTTCAGATAAGTGGTTTAAATGACGATGAAAAAATCCTCATTTACTCAAACCTGGGATTAATGACAACCATCGAATTTGATCAATCACAATCCATTCAGTCCTATCGGTACGCGTTTACTGCCTTAGACCTTCAATATATACGTCTAGAAGTACGCAATAGCCACCAACACTTGATCGCATTTACAAATTGTTTCTATTTTGAATTATAAGTGGAGGGCTTACATGGAAAGAATATTAACCGCTCATTCTGGATCCGATAACACTGTTGACAATTCTCCAGAATTTGTTGAAATGATTTTGCAATCTGGGGTGGATGCCTTTGAAATGGATTGCCAAATAAGTGATCAAGGCGAACTCTATCTAGCCCATGATAGCCTGCAAGATTCTTCAAAAAGCCTCTTATTACGAGATGTCTTTGAAGTGATGTTAGCCTCAAATAACCATAAAATTAAAATAAATATCGATTGTAAAGATGAGAAATGCGCAAAGCTAGCTCTCAAAATGGCGGACAATTATTCTTTATTAGACCGTACTTTACTTTCGGGTTCAATCAACTTAGAAGATATTGCCCAGAAAGATCGGGAAAAAATCTTTTACAATCTACCTGAAACTTTTCCTTTGAATCAAACTTCAATCGATTTAGCTAATTTAACTTACAATGGCATTAAAGTAGTGCAACTGTATTATGGGGTTGTCACTCAAGAAGTTTTAGAAACGATAAAAGCTGCCGGTTTAGAGCTCTCTGTCTGGACCGTTAATGACATACAAAAAATTGATCAAATGTTTGCCATGGGATGTATGAATGTAACTACCCGTTCGGCGTTAGCCTATTTAGGAAATTTATAATTATACAATCTATTATTCAGGATCATAAGATAGTATAACCTTATCTCTTATCACTAATACATAAGACCTCTTTAAAATGAAGAAGCTCCTCAATCCAGACTAGGATTGAGGAGCTTCTTCATTTATTTCGAATATATTATTCTTTATGTAGAAAGTAAGAGGATTGGGTATAATTATGGGTGACTTAATTCTGTCTCCAGCACACTTGTGGTTTCAATCGGCTCGTTTACTTCTTCAGAATTTTCAAACGTAGAAGCTGGTTCATTCTCTGCTTCTTTGCTAACTTCTTCCATACTATTTTCTTCAACAAATGGTTGTGTTTGAGGCATTGCAGGTAAAGTCGACTGACCATTATAAGCTGCTATTACTAGCTGTTGAGCGATAACAAGATTTTCAAAAGCTGGGTTCGGGTTCGATACAATCACCTTGCCAGCGAAGATTTGTACACTTACAGGATTTACACCATAATAATTGGCAACAAAATGTTTTAATTGATCATTGGTTGGTTGACTAATTGCTTTATGTTTATCAGACTTTTTACCTTCAGTATTCTTAATCACTTCATGGTCAATCGCTGGCTTTTTAGCTAACGGTTTCTTAGCAGCTGGTTTAGGGCTCACAGCTTTCTTATTCGTTTGCTTACCTAAAGATGATTTTTTGTTAGTCGTTCTTTCAGAAGAAGTCCTTTTTACAGCATAACTTTCTTCCTCGATTGACCAGGCATCTAATTCTGGTAAAGTTCCATTCGCTTCCATTGCTTGCTTAGCTTGCGCCTCACTGATCAAGATATTATCTCCTCCCGCGGCCGGGCTAACAATGTATCCGAATCCCTTTCCATAATTAACTGATTTTACAGCAGGTCCATAGTAGTTTTTGATAAAGTTAATCACCGCTTGACGGTCTGTGTCTTCCTTAACTGGTTTTTCATCTTCAATTGGCTCTTCATCCGCATCGCTAGATGTATCATCTGCTTCAATGGGTTCTGTTACATCAATTTCATCAATCACTAAATTGAAATCACCCACTTTAATACGGCCATTATATATAAACATATCCGAAGGCTTAACCTTGTATTTCTTAGCCACGTAGACTTTCTTTTCAAAGAGGGGGTCTTCTCCGGTTTTAACGTCTTTAAGCGATACCTTGTCATATTTAATTGGCAATTCAACGGTATCGAGTGGCAATTCTTCAACTTGATAATCTGTAGTTAAAGCATAGATCGTTGCATCTTTGCGCCACACGTCAATATATTTTTTATTTCGAGAGACTTCACTCATCTTTAAAGTGATTAATTTTGTCTGGTACTCTTCATCACTCGCATAGGCCTGACGGTTTAATTCAGTAGGAATCTTATCCAAATTGGCAGTATGAGAATGATTGCCGTGAGGAATAATCACTTCATTGCCATTAATTTCTAGGTCTTCAATTGCCACTCCATTTTCTAATGAGACGTAAGCTAATTTAGCGTCGATTTCTGCTTGTGTATACTTACTTTCTTCAGCTTCTTCAATCTGACGATTGTTAATAAAATCAGCGGCTGCCTTTAATTCGCTATCTTCCAAATCACCAAATGGAATAAAGTGAGTATGGCCTTCGTGCTCAGCTGTTAATCCTTTTTCTGAGTAGTTTAAAATACTCTCAGGTGTAAAAATATAGCCATCATCAGTGGTATAAGCTTTTCCGTCTTTACCTTTGGCTGATTTCTTGTAGTTTTTTGCTAAGAAATCTACTTTTTCTTTAGTCACTGATTGGTCAGGTGATTCCGGTTGATTTGGCTTTTCAGGCTGGCTTGGTTTTTCTGGATCAGCAGGTTCTTCTTGGTCTGGCTGACTTGGTTTTTCTGGGTCGGCGGGTTCTTCGTGTCCTGGCTGATCTGGTTTTGGTTGGCTAGGATGACTATCTTCTGGCTTTTGTGGTTTGTTATCACCTGAATGGGATTTACCTAATTTCATCTCTGCAAGTTTGATTTCTAGCTCAGATAAGCTAGAACGTGGAATTACGTGGAAATGATCACCATGTGGCATTACAAAATCACCGTCAATCTCATCCGTTACTAATTCTGGATCAAAGACCAGTCCATCCGACTCTGTATGACGTTGGTTAGCTGGTAAAGCATAAAGTTTAGCTAAAAGGCGTTGATATTCCGTTTTAACTTCTGGTTTACCCGGTTTGGGTTTAACAGAACTACTGTCTTCGTTCTTTTCCGGTTGCTTATTATCTAAATGGTCCGAATGGTTCTTGTCATTAGCTAAACCAAACTCAGCTAATAGATTACGCTTAATACCAAATTTCTGTTGAATATAGGCTTGAGTTTGGGCTAATTCTCCCTTGTTTAGGTGAGCAAATGGAACAAAATGGAAATGACTGCCGTGAGCAGCAATTAGACCTGTTTGTGTGACTTTGGTGATTGATTCAACTGAAAAGACATAGCCATCATCTGTAGTATAAGGTCCTTCATGATTAATAGGCTTATCATGAAGGATTGAGTCCATCTTTTCATTTTGGCCTACTGTTCCATTCTTTTTATTGGATCCAGTCCCTGATAAAACCGAATGCGCAATCGCTAATTCTTGCGGCGTTAAGTCAGATTTTGGAATAAAGTGGAAGTGATCACCGTGAGGCACAATAAAACCATTGCCTAAATCCTGGATCACATCATAAGGACTAAAGACATAGCCGTCATCCGTTACATAAGCGCCATTGGCATTTCGACTACCAGACCCACCTACTTCTCCAGGTGCTACTGTATTTGATTGATCCTTACGCACACCACCTGTTTGTTTGAATAATTGATGACTTGAAGCAGCTTGCTCTTCAATTTCTTCGAACGAGCGAATATTGTCTGCTTGGTCACGGTCTTCAGGAGCGATATAAACCATAAATTGATCTTCGACTTTAACGATATAGCCATTTTTAATTTCGGCTATAATATCTTCCTGGTTTAATTGATAATCTTCAGGTGTTAAAAGTTTCTCTGAGAAGGTAGCTTCGGGATCAACTTGTCCATAAAAGACATGCAGGTCAAAGGCGTGGTTGGTTACGAATTCTTCCTCTGTTAAATAAACGACTACGTGTTCGCCTTCAATCCCTTTAGCATCAGCAACTTCTTGAGGACTACGCTCTAATTCATAGGTGATGATAGCATCTTCACCCAGCTTGTATTCTTCTATCAAGTCATAAATAGCTCGTGCATCTGAAGGATCCATGCCATAGGACTGGAGCAAAACTTCTTCTAAATGACGTAAATTCTTAGCTTGATCAATATTTTCTAGATAAAGATAATATTGATCATTGAATAAGACGATTTTCCCTTCATCTGTTTCACTAATAAGATCTTCTTGCTTAAATTGATAATCAGAAGGGGCGAGGACAGCTTCCGAAAAGATAGCATCTGCCGGCACTTCACCATTGAAGTAATGATAATGATCACCATGTGAAGTCACATAGCCCTCACTGTTAATTTGGACAATAATTTGTTCCCCTGCAATCCCTTCTTCCATTGAAATTTCTTCCATAGTACGACTTTCAATAGATGATTGGGTATCTTGATTAGTTTCTTCGCCTCCTTCAATGTAATTAATGGCTGAATCTTTCGTGTCTTGAGCCTTGATGGAATGAATCGGTCCATTCAAACTTAAAAAAGTTAATAGGGCTGCTGACGATAATAGTAATTTTGATCTTTTCATTTATTTCTCTCCTTCATTTTTTAATACTTCCCAGAGCTTTTGTAAGTTTTTTTCTAAATTAGCTAGTAAACTTAAATCATTATGTGGATCTGCTTCGAGAGGATCCAATATTTCAACGGCAGCTCCCGTTTCTTGCGCAATCAAATGGGATGCCTTATCAGAGATGTTTGGTTCCGTAAAAATCGTTTTTACTTGATATTTATCGACAAACTTTTTAACCTCTTGCAATTGCTTCACACTCGGTTCTTGGCCAGAAACACCCGCAATGCCTAGCTGCGTTAAGCCAAAACGAGTGGCTAAATAAGAAAAAGCGGTATGCTGAGTCACAAAGGTCTTTTGTTTCAACGCTTTGAACATGGGGGTATATTTTTCAGTTAGCGCTTGCGCTTGAGATTCAATCTTTGCTGCTCGTTCACTATAAAGGTTTGCATTTTCTCCATCCACTTGACCTAAAGCTTGCGCTATTAACTGAGCTTCCTGACCAATTTCGATGGGATCTAACCAAGTATGCGGATCATAAAGTGTTGATTCGTCTTTTCCTTCCATCAACTCTAAATCTTCCAAACCCGGAACCTTCTCCATGGCGAGGCCATTGGAAGCTTCAATAATAATGACATCTGATTCTTTTTGCTTTTCAACATTATGTTTAATTTTCTTAGCCCAAGATTCTAAAATATCTGAATGATAAATAAAAATATCTGCATCATAGATTGCCATTACATCATTAGCCGATGGTTCAAACCCATGAATTCCATTGGCTGAATTGATCATGTAAACAGGATGCTTCTCTCCAACGATTTCTTTGGTTAAAGCATACATGGGATAAAAGGATGTAACAATTTTCGTTTCTTCTTCAGCTTTTGCGGGCTGATCGGGTAGATAGACTAAGAGAAAACTAGCTATTAGACATAAAACGAGCCACCCTTTCTTTTGAATTGCTTTGAATTTCATAAGGTCTCCTTCCAATTTTAATAACAAATAGTAACTATTATCATTTGTAGAATGTATCTTAACGTGTATCTTTTTTCTTGTCAACCAAAAAATTTGAAATTGTTAGAAAACAAAATAAAAAAATTGCTCGATCCTACACAGGATTAAGCAATTTTTAATTTCCCCTTAGAAAGAATAAGCGTACATATATTCATCACGATAACGATACCCGTCCTTAGTTGGTAATTTTATTCGGGTCTCGTTGATCCGCTCAAAATTGAGGTAATCATAGAAACGGTAGTTACAATCTGTATCGGTAAAGAGATATACATTTTCCAAGTCTTGCTCCTTAAAACGATCAAGCACTTCAGAGATTAATTTTTTACCGACCCCTTTTCCACGGGCCTTTTCAGATACCACAATATATTCGATACTGGCATCAAATGTTTCTTCATAACCTTTTATCAATTCATTATAAGCTTGACGTTCGCTTTGAAAGACACGTATCACTCGTTCGATTTCATCCGGTTGAGCTTGGTTCGATAAGGTAATTAGCTTGTCAATAAAGTCTAATTGATACATTCTAAAGATCGAATCTGCTTCTTTCGTTGAACAAAGTATCATCCCAACAATTTCTCCATCTAAAACGGCAACGCGTCCTAATGAACTGTTATATAATGCCTTGTTAAGAGAAATAGCAGAAGCTGCCTTTTCAAATTTTTTCCCTTCATATACTCCTTTGAACCATGCTTCATGGATTAAATCTACCAATTGAGTCATATCTTCTTCTCGAATTTGTCTAATTATTAATGTCATAAATCCCTCCATAGCTCTTTCATAATACTGTTATTCTCGCTAACTTATATAACTTAACCTTAACATGGGACAGCTATTATGTCAAAGAAAGCTGATATAAAGCGGTTTCACTTGTGTTTCATTCTATTTTACTGTTATCAACCGGATCGATTTAAGTATTTTCAATTTATAAGACTCATGGTAAAAAAGCCACTTGAAGTCAAGATGACTTTAAGTAGCTTCGCCCTATCGTTTTTATTTCTTCATGAGTTTGGTTCGTGCTTCTTGATATTCAGCCATCACTTGTTGAATGATCGTCGAGACACTTTGACTGTCTGTAATCAATCCGATCGACTGACCACACATGAGTGAGCCTTCCTCAACATCGTCATTATAGACTGCGCGATACAATGACCCTTCAGTCAATTGCATTAATTCTTCATCAGGGGCACCCGCATATTCTAAACGAATAAAAGTTTCCGTCATCTTATTGGGTAAGACCCGGACGGGGTGACCAGAACGGCGACCGGTCACAACTGTCGTTGTTTCATCTGCTTGAAGGACACTTTTTCTGAATTTATCTGGGATGGGACATTCTTTTGAGGTTAAAAAGAGTGAGCCCATTTGGACCCCACTCGCACCCAAAGCTTCCATGGCCAACATGCCTGCCCCATCAAAGATTCCTCCGGCTGCAATTACTGGTATCGAAACTGATCGGATGACTTGTCGAACAAGTGGCAAGGTGGATACTTGTCCGATATGACCGCCGGCTTCTTGACCTTCAGCAATGATTGCATCAACACCTAAGTCTTCCATTTTTTTAGCGATTTTGACATTGGGAATTACTGGAATCACTTTTACACCTGCCTCGTGTAAAGCGGGTAAGAAATTTTTAGGAATTCCTGCACCAGTCGTAACCACTGGAACCTTTTCTTCGATAATAATTTCAACCAATTCTTCAATATTTTTCATTTGTAGCATTAGGTTGACCGCAAAAGGTTTCTGGGTCATTTTTTTCACTTCACTGATTTGTTCTCGCAGCTGATTTGCAGTCATCCCTCCTGAAGCAATCACTCCTAACCCTCCTGCTTCAGATACGGCACCCACTAATTGATAACGTGAGATATTAGCCATTGCACCTTGAATAATGGGATATTGAATTCCCAGTAGTTGACATATATTTTCCATTTTCCACCTCCGAAAGTTTCTTCTTCTTCTTCTTCTTTGAATTTGGCCTCTCATAAAAAGAACTAGAGCTGACAAGATGAGGGGGTCAAATTGTTAGCTCTAGCTTATCATATCTATCAATAGGTTTAATAGAATTTACTTATAGTCATAAAAACCTTTACCTGATTTTTGACCATAGTAACCCGCTTCTACCATTCGCTTAAGTAATGGTGCTGGACGATATTTTGGATCGTTGAAGCCTTCATAAAGAACTGTCAATACTGATAACAAGGTATCTAACCCGATCATGTCACATAGTTCGAGCGGTCCCATTGGGTGTCCGGCTCCCAATTTCATACCCGTATCAATCGATTCTTTAGTCGCAACCCCTTCACCTAGAGTAAAAATGGCTTCATTTAACATCGGAACTAAGATCCGGTTCACTGCAAAACCAGGTGAATCTTTTGCGATAATCATGGTTTTATTAAAGGCATCGATTACTTCTTGAACGGTTTTAACCGTCTCTTCACTGGTTTGTAAGGCTGTCACTATTTCAACCAATTTCATTACTGGTACGGGGTTAAAGAAATGCATACCCACTACTTTGTCTGGTTTATTGGTCACTGAAGCGATATCTGTCAGTGAAAGAGATGATGTGTTAGTAGCTAAAATAGCTTCTTCAGACGTAATTTTGTCAAGTTCCTTGAAGATTTCTAATTTGATCTGACGATTTTCTGTCGCTGCTTCAATCACTAATTGAACATCTTTCGCATCTTCATAAGATAGTGATTTATGAATACGTCCTTTTATTGTTTCAACTTCCTCAGCTGTCATGCGTTCTTTTTCAACATTTCTTTGTAGGTTTTTATTGATTTTTTCTAAGCCGCGATCAATAAATTCCTCTTTGATATCATTGAGATAAACTTCATAACCGGCTTGGGCTAGGACTTGAGCAATTCCGTTGCCCATAATCCCTGAACCGATCACCATTGTTTTTTGAATTTTCATTTAATCCTCCCCTAATCTCTCTTAATACTAGCCTTTGTAATAGCCATTTTCTAACAGAATTGAAATTCCCATACCTCCACCGATACAAGCTGATGCAATCGCATAACGTGTTTCTGGACGGTTCTTAAATTCATAACAAATGGATGTAATCATTCTTGCTCCGGTACAACCTAAAGGATGTCCTAGGGCAATTGCTCCACCATTTGGATTTAAGCGGTGATACAATTCGGTTTCTGGTCCATTGCCTAATTCCTTCAAAACAGCCAGTGTCTGAGCAGCAAAGGCCTCATTAATTTCTAGGATATCAATGTCTTCTAACGTGAAATCATTTCTTTCGAGTATTTCTTTAATTGAGTTCACTGGTCCTAAGCCCATTACATCCGGAGCACAACCTGTTACTGAGTAATCGACTACTTTAGCCATTATTTCAAGATTATTTGCTTCAGCATTTTCTTTTGTAGTAAAGATTTCAAAAGCTGCTCCATCGTTTAAGCCCGAAGCATTACCTGCAGTGACACTTCCACCTTTAACAAAGGCTGGTTTTAACTTGCCTAATTTTTCCATATTTGTATCTGGACGAGGGTGACTATCTTTATCTACAACCGTCACATTGCCTTTACGGTCTTTAATTTCTACCGGAACAATTTCTTGATCGAGACGGCCAGATTCCATTGCCTTTTTAGCTTTAAGTTGACTATTTAAAGCAAATTCATCTTGTTCTTCGCGTGAGATATGATACATTTCTGCTAATTTTTCAGCCGTTTGACCCATATGAATGATTTCAGGGTACCCATCCCCAACAGATCCAGTATGAATCATAGTGTTGGAGTCGATTAGTCTTTGGTCACCAGAGCGGAACCCTTGGAAACGTACTTCTTCAGGTAAAAAGTAAGGTGCTCGCGATAAGGATTCTGCTCCTCCGGCTGCAACATATTTACTATCAGTTGATTGTAAAACTTGCACTGCTGATACAGCTGATTGAATACCTGAACCACACAAGCGGTTTACAGTATATCCAGTAGATTCAATCGGTACTCCAGCATTGAGCCCAATTACACGACCGATATTACTGGATGTAGGAGAACCTACTACATGTCCACAGATCACTTCTTCGATTTCTTCTAAACCAACTCCGGCGCGTTTAGCCGCTTCTTTTAAGGCTGTCGTTCCTAGATCTTGTACACGAACCGTCTTTAAATCACCTAAAAAGGCTCCAACTGGTGTTCTGGCAGCTCCAACAATGACAACTTCTTCTAAATTTTTCTTCATACATACTCTCCTTATTTCTTCCTTACTTTCCTGATTGCATATCCCAATTACTGCTTTTTAAACGAAAGCTCCTTTACCAGTTAAGTGACGACCGATAATGAGTGAGTTGACTTCGTGAGTTCCTTCGTATGAATATGCAGCTTCAGCATCAACGAAGAATCGAGCTACATCATGCTCAACAATGATACCGTTACCACCTAATAACTCACGTCCTAAAGCAACTGTTTCACGTAAACGGTAAGCATTGTTCATTTTAGCGAGTGAGGATTGAACTTCTTCATATTTACCTTGTTCTTGTAAAACAGCTAAACGATGAGATAATCCTAGTGAAGTGACACAGTTAGCTTGCATTCTTGCTAATTTTTCTTGTACTAATTGGAACTCAGAGATCTTCTTACCAAATTGCTCACGTTCTTTAACATACTTCAAAGTATTCGCTAAAGCCCCTGCGTGAAGACCTGTAGCTAAGTGAGCCACATCCGCACGCGTTGTATATAAAATCTTAGCGACATCTTTAAAGCCATTAATATTTTCCAAACGTGCTTCAGCATCTACTTCAACGTTATTTAATTTAATATGGCCGTTTTGAACCATACGCAAGGCAATTTTTCCATCGATCTTATCTACTGTCAGGCCTTTAGTTCCACCTGGTACCATAAAACATTTAATCTTGCCATCTTCAACGTCACGCGCAAAGATTGGAAGGACATCTGCTGTCGCCGCTCCACCAATCCATTTTTTCTCTCCATTAAGTACCCACTTGTTTCCTTGTTTTTCGGCAGTTGTTGCTAATCCTCCAGCTATATCTGAACCATGAAGAGGTTCTGTTAGGCCAAAGCATGAATGCCATTCGTATGAAGCAAGTTTTGGTGCATAGTAGTTGATTTGCTCTTCAGATCCACCGATTAATACGGTTGAATATGCCAGTCCACCGTGTACAATACTGAAAGCTCCAATGGATGAGTCCATCCGGTTTAGTTCATAAAGACGGAAGAGGTTAAACATTTCTGACGTTTTACGTTTGTCTTCACGGCCTTCAAATAAGGATGGATCCGTCATTATCCCCAAATCAGTTATTTTCTTAAAGGCTTCCATTGGGAAAAGTTCTTTCTTCCAGTGCTCATCAATGACAGGATAGAGTTCTTTTTCAAGAACATCACGCAGTTTCATTAAGAAGTCTACTTCATTTTCTGATAAATCATGCGAGTAGCCATAAATATCTTCTGGATATAAGTACTGTAATTTCTCAATTTTTGTTGTCATTTTTCATCAATCCTTTTCTTTTTTTATTATTTATTTATTAATTATTTGGATAGTAACCTAGTTTAATTGCTTGTTCTTTTAATTCTTGACGGAACTTAGGATGAGCAACTTCAATTAAGGCCTCAACTCTTTCTTGGATACTCTTACCTTTGAGATGAGCTACCCCATACTCAGTTACAACAATTTCAATATCATTTTTTGAAGTTGAAACAGGTGATCCGCTGTGTAAATGTGGCACAATTCGTGAAATAGTATCATCCTTGGCGGTAGAGTAGAGACATACGATTCCGATTCCCTTTTTAGCTATTCTTGCACCGATAGCAAAATCGGATTGACCGCCGGTACCTGAATAGTAAAAATCTTCCAATTGCTCAGAATTACATTGACCCAAGAAATCAATTTCCAAGGTTGTATTAACAGAAACAAGGTTATCTATTTTTGAAAGCTCCATAATATTATTAATGAAGTTAACCGGAAGAATTTCAACATCTTCGTTATTATCAATAAAGTCATACAAACGACGATTTCCTAAAGCCAAGGTAGTGGAAAAACGATGTCTTCCGACTGGTTTTTCCTCATTAGTGATTACTTTATCTTGATAAAGATCCACTACTGAAGAAGGCAACATTTCGGTATGGATACCCAATCGCTTCTTATTGCTTAAAGCATTCATAACAGCGTTGGGAATAGTTCCAAAACCAATTTGAATCGTCGCTCCATCGTCAACAATCGATCCAACATACTCACCAATTTTGCGGTCTTTTTCAGATAGTTCAATATGTGGTAATTCTAATGCTGGTTCAGAAGACTCCACAAAGGCTGTCACTTCTGAAATATGAATCCTCATCCCCTCTCCATGTGTGTGTGGCATGTTTTCATTCACTTCAAGAAAAACTTTTTTAGCGAACTCAACGGTTGTAGGTGTATAGGCAGAGGTCAGGCCATATGAGAAGTAACCCTCTTCATCCATTGGTGAAGCTTGACTAATCATAATTGGCTCTGGCTCTCTTTGTTTAATAATGGCAGGAATCTCTGAAAAATGAGATGGGATTAAATCGACATCTGTATTTCTCATTGCCTTGCGGTCCAGACCAGATAGGAAAAAGCTATATTGTTTCAATTGATCCTTTGGTAGATTAATGACTGGCGACATGGATAACATACGGTATAAACGGTTACCCTTTAAATGTTTCGCATTATTTAAAGCCTGCGTAATCAACAAGGGCTCGCTTCCGGCAGCCGCTAGTACAATTCCTTCACCTGGTTCAATCATAGCCACCAAGTCTTCGACTGATCGTCGCTTTTCTTCATACATCTTTTGATATTGACTCATACTATTCCTCCTGACTTATTTTCCTTCAAAATTAGCTTTTCTTTTTTCAACAAAAGCACTCATTCCTTCGACACGATCTTGACTATTAAATAGTCCAGTTACAATTTCATTTTCCAATAAAAGGCCTTCTTGTAAGGTTGATTGAGAACCACGATTAATAGCCAATTTGGCTTTTTCTAAAGCGAGGGGGGCTTGTTGCATTAATTTTTCAGCTAATTTATCAGCTTCTTTCAATAAGTCTTCTTTAGGAGCTAGGTAGTCAATCAGACCTAAACGATAAGCTTCTTTACCATCTATTAATTCTCCCGTGAAAACCAATCGCTTCGTTGCGCCTAATCCAATTAAACGAACGGCTCTTTGCGTTCCACCATAGCCTGGCATAATCCCTAAGCCAACTTCAGGAAAACCAATGGTATTTTCAGCACACCCGATCCTCAAATCACACGTCAAAGCAAGCTCTAATCCGCCACCTAAGGCAAAACCATTTAAAGCACCAATCATTATTTGTTTAAGATTCGCTAAGCGATTCATTGTATAGTTGCCGTATTCAATAAATTTTTTAGCCACTTGCTGATCCATCTTCATCATTTCTTTAATATCGCCACCGGCCATGAAAGCTTTTCCTTCACCTGTTAAAATTACCACCCGAACACTTTCATCCGCTTCAATTGCATCTATAAAGGTATTCAAGTCATCCAACATTGCTGAATTAATGGCATTTAGGCTTTTAGGTTGATTGAGGACCAACTTGGCGATGCCAGAATCAACAGTATAATTTAAAGTATTTAACTCAATCATCATTCTCTCCTTCGGTCCAGATCACAAAGATTTTCTGTTCCATTTTTCAAAATTCACAAATTTTCACTCAGCATTTTTTCTCAATTTCAGTAGAAAAATTTTAAAGAGGTATTTTTTATAATCGATAAGCGCTTACAAATTGAGTATATGAGAACATTAAAGGGCTTACAACTAAGTAAAAGACAATGACTCTATAACTATTTCTAATGGGTACTCATTTTTATTGTGATTTATCACACTATTTTTCACAAAGTATCTTGTATAGACAAGAATAAAATTCACAAAGTCGTGCAGAGGTTATCTCTATACTGTTTACTCTGAATTCGTATTAAATTTTAAGTTTTTAGAGTTTGTGCAATTGACAACAATTTAAATTAATTTTTGACCAATAATTTGAGACCTTTTGACAAAATAGCTTCAAAAAAATTTTTATTTAGCCCATTTACATATAAAAAAAGTACATTTCTTTATTAAAAGAAATATACTTTGGCAGACTGTATCAAATTTTTACTGTATCTGTACTTGTTGACTAACATATTTTTTTAGCCAATCAAAAAGAAGATTATGACTAGAAGGATAAACCTCATAATTTTTTCGAGATAGATAAATATCAAAAGGTAGATTCTTTTTAAATTCACGGTAGACTATCTGATCCGAATTAATTAAAGGGTAAGTGGATAATGGCAGGATGGTCACAATCTCATTTCCTTTTACTAAGTCAACTAAATATTCCCAAGAAGAAGAATGGATGAAAATTTCAGGTTTCATCTGTCTTTGAGCAAATTGATCCATCACCAAATGATTGGTGGAAAAGCTATCGTTAAAGATGGCAATAGGGACTTTATTGACATCGTCCCAAGTAACTTTTTTCTTTTTAGTCAATGGATTCGCGGGATCCATAAAGACAACAAATTGATCTTGAATAATCACTTGGTCTTGGAAGTCGCCATTACGGCGAATCGGGTCCATCAAGATCGCTAAGTCTATGTCGCCTTCTTCCAATCGTTCATATAGAAATTGGCATCCGCCTTCAATAATCTCCAATTTAAGATCGGGGAGGTCCTTCGGTAGATCCAAAACGATATTCGTCAACTTAGTTCTTAAAACAATCGAAGGTAAGCCGATACGAACAACGTTATTGAGTTTACGCGATTCGTTATGGATAGTAGTCATCATACGATCATAAAGGCCGATCATCTCCAAGGCATACTTATAATACTTATGACCAATAGGGGTCAAACCGACTAGTCTGCCTCTTTCGCGATAAAAAAGACTCAAGTTATTCGCCTCTTCAAAGGTAGAAATAATTTGACTCAAGGCAGATTGACTGACAAATAAGTGTTTTGCAGCCTTACTCATATTACAGTCCGATTGAACAATCTCCACAAAATATTTTAATTGTCTGATATCCATTTCTTTTACCTTTCTTTAGAATCTTTATAATTGGGCCTACTATTTATTCTAATTATATCAAATTCTAAATAAAGAGAAAAGAAAACGCTTAAATCATAAAAAACATAGCTCCTGAATATTATTCAAGAACCATGTATTAACAAAAATTTACCTTTATACAGAAAGATTTATCTCCATTTAAGAATTTTACTCATTTTATAGTAGAGTAACCGTGGATAATAAGAGAAAGTTCCAGTCTTCTCTAAAATAAAGCCATTAAAATTCTGCTTAAATCGGAGAACTCCGTCACTGCCATCAAAATCTCCTTCAATTGCATAAAAATTATAAAGCGGAATTTCTCTTTTGATGGTACGCATCATAGCTTCGTATTGTAATAAGAAAGGGGCCGAAAACTTCTGAAAGGCTTCCACTGATCCTCCAAGGAAATAGGTCGCTTCATTTTCTAAATAAATCATCAGCATATTAGCAAGTTGAACTGTCTCTTTTGTACTTTCAGTTTGCATAGCTTGTACTGTATGCAAATCAGCCTTTAAAGACTGAATCCTATCCTGGTTTTGTGATTTCTCAGGATCTAAACGAGCAAGCTCTTTTGTTAAGTTATTGCTAGCTGCAGGTAAATTTATCTCCGCCACTAAAAATTCAATCTGATCTTCAAACTCTTTGTATAAAGTTTGATAATAAGCTAAAGATTTGTCTTCAAATCCCTGTCGGCTAGCTGTTTCACGCGTGATTTTACAAAAGTCTTCTAATTCTTCATATTCCATCTTACGAATGCGAAGATCAAATTGTTTGGCCTTTTTAATCTTTCTTTGACTGTTTTTATTAAATGATTTTAAGAGTTTTGATTCATCTTGCGGACCAAATGGAGTCAAATCTTTTAGATACTGGAAGGTTGGCATTCCTTGCATAAGAAATTCACTGGCATCTTCTTTGATGTACCCTAAACGTTCAAAATAGCTTGGAATTTCCTCCAAAGGCTTGATTGAAGTTGCTTCGCTATTATAAAGATGGTAATTATGGTCGGGTTGGATAACTACTTGAGTAATCCTATGAAGCTTAGCATAAGCTCTAATATGTTGGTAGAAGAGTGACTCAAACTTCTCTTCATCTGAATATGCCCCTGCCATCAAGTCCATTCTTTTTCCGGCAAATATTTTTTGGATATAGGCTACACCGATTGCCTTAATTTCACCTTGGTCTTCTAAAGCTAAACGTTTTACTTGATATCCTTTAGCAGCCAATACTGCTGACATCTGAGCCGTTTGTAAAAATGAGTAACCATTTCTTTCTGCCAAGAAATCTTTTAACGCATCATAGGGTATTTCTTTAATTTGCATAGCTACCTCCAAATAAACTATTAATATAGACTCTATTAGCCTATTATAGAACGAAACATGAGTTAATTATTACTAGTAAAATAGAAACAAGCATCTGCATTATGTAATAGCTGATTGTTCACATAAGCGGATGCTTGTAATTATATTAAAATGTCATTAAAAAACAATCACAGGTGTCCCTATTTCTAAAGCATTATAGACTTGTTGCATGACGGCTGGAGGGGTATTGATACATCCCATGGAACCATTAGATCGATAAATATCTCCACCATAGGCCGGTCTGGCAGCAGTATCATGGATTCCTTGACCCACAGTGTCAAACGGCATCCAAAAATCAACATGGACTTTATAGTCTTTTTCATTCACCCAGTCATAACCTTCTAGATAACGGTCTCTTTCCTTACTCCAAATTGCGTAAGCGCCGGGAACTGTTTCAGCTCCATCTTTTCCCGACACGATGGGTGTCTGGGTAAATAATTGACCATTAATATAGATAAACATGGTTTGATTCGCTAAATCAACTTCCACATAAGTGGAACCAATATCATTACCACCCATACCATAACCGCTTCCCACAACGACAGGATCACGGCGCACATCTTCTCCTTTTTTCAGATCCTCTACAATTTGACTGGCTTCAGCTTCGCGATCAATCGACCAGCCTAAAGTTCCTGGTTGAACAACTACCTGTCCTTGTAAAGTGGAATTGAAAGTGCGTGGATTTAGATAGGATGAGTATTTGTCGTTATAAGTTTTTAAAAACTCCATAATCAAGTTTTCATCGAAAACGACTTGATTATCTTTGTCAAAGTAAATCCATTTTTCAATTTCATTTTCTGGGATCACTTCAACGTTTCCATCAATATCCAAAGTGATTTTTGTATCTACAATATCATTAATTTGATTAAGGAAGTCTTCAATTTTACTGTCTTGACTAGTCATAAGAGGTTTTTTATAGTACTCATTTAACTCAACACTCGAACTACCGGATTGAATCTGAGCCATCATACCGTTTTTTAGTGCTTCAGAATCAATCTGAGTTCCTTGTTTTTGTTCTACAACGTGATAGCCTTCAGTATCTGAATAATCTATAAAGGCATCTTGTGAAGGTGAACGCTTCGCATTATCAATACCTTGCGCCAGTAATTTATCTTGTAATACTTGATAGTCAATCTCAATATCTGTCAAGGAAGTATCATCAAAATTTTGGCCTTTAAAAAAATATTTTATCCATGTATTAGGATTTTGGTTGTTATAAAGTTCTTCTAATTTAACGGATTGATTAAATTGTGGATTTAGATCTTTCATCTTAATGCTTGCTAAAGCTTGATCATTTTCTACAAAGTCAATTTCTTGGTTTAAAACATAATCTTCAATTTTTTGCTGCGCCTGAGGGAGTGTTAAATTACTCACATCAATTTGTCCTATTTTAGTATTAGCTTGAAAACGATTGGAGTAATAACCAATTCCACCAGCATAAATAAGACCCAAAATTAAACTTAATAGAATGAGGGTTGTTAATAAGCGTTTTATAAATCTCATAAAAAACCTCCTTTTCGAGATTCTAGTATATCATGCAATTATGAATTTTTTATTACTTTTCTATAACATTACCGTTTTCTTACCTATTTTTTAATTCAATTAGCTTCGACCGCAAAGAAAAAGCTAAACGATAAATTTTGGCGAAAAGAGGTGAAAGTTCATAATCAAACTCTCCAATGCGAGCTCGTTTCTTGGCTCCCCAACGTTTTTTAAACTCAAATAAGCCAGGAGCATCGTCTTCCGGTTTCCCTTCGAGACCAGAAACCCCACCAAAGTCATAGGTTAATCCACCTTGAGATTGTGCATAGCGCATCATTTCCCATTGCATAAAATAGTTGGGCAATAAATCGCGAAACTGATTCGAAGAAGCACCGTATAAATAGTAGGCTTTACTTCCACACTGAACATAAATTGCTCCAGATAGATAAATAGGCTGCAACCCTTCTTCCTTAGTCTGTCTTAATGCTTCTATTTGATCATTGGTATTTTGAATCGATTGATCAATTTGTTCAAGTTGTTGAAGAATGCCTTCATTCGCTTCCTTCTTTTCTAAATTCTTCTTCTCTTTTAGTCGGTTCTTTATATCTCTTTCTAGACCTTCGATTGCTTGGTCAGGATTTAACTTTACCAAAAAGAGCTTGGCTTCTTTATTAGGATGCATTTCTTGATAAATACGTTTGAAATACGAAAGATCCCGAATTAGGAAACCGTCACGATCACCGGTGACTTTCATAATGTCATAAAAAACATTCATTTTACTTTCAGATGCATCTTCTAACTCAAAACCATATTTACTAGCTTTCCTGATATTGGTCCGTGTTCGAGCCTGAAAAGACTTTAGAAGGTCTTTTTCACTTTTATCTATATCCGTTACCATATGGAAACGCGGTTGAGCTGCATCTTTAAAACCAAAGGTATAACCTTGATGCTCAAAGCCGAAAGATTCAATTTGTTCTAATAAATCGGGTGTTTCTTCAATCAAATCGGGATCGATTTTAATAAGAAAGGCTTTATGTTCCTTAGCGTCCTGTTTGACAGCTTCCAATAGGGTTCTGACCGATTCTTCATCAAACCAATCCACTACAAAACCTCGTGAGACATAACAAATAGATTTCTTCAAGAAAGGTATTCTCTTATAAAGTAAGGAAGCAACCCCTGTCACCCGATCGCTAGCTCCTACACTGACCCTAGACCATTCCCAGCCAAAGGCTTGTTTCACTTTCCCCCAAGAAGATAATTGACACATGTCACCGTGTGGGTGATTTTTTACAAAGTGATCATGTTCTTGGTCATTAATTGATAATTTTTGAATCATTGTGGCACTCCTTCTCCATCCATTCTCAAACATTATAGCATATCTCATAAATTTTCCGTTATTAATTCCACTTTATCACAGACTAGCTGAACAAAAATTTAGGCATTATTCTGGCATTGTGGGCTTTGAAGTTATACCATTATATTCGAACGTTTTTTTCTTAAAGAAAAAATGAAGGATGAATAGGATATGAATAAAAAAAATTACTTAACCGCTCTAAAAATGGCTTGGCCCTCTGTTTTAGAATCTTTCTTTATTGCTTTAGCCGGTATGATCGACACCATGATGGTCGGAAGCTTGGGAAGCTATGCAATCGCTGCGGTGGGCTTAACAACCCAACCTAAATTTATTGCTTTAGCCATCTTTATTTCGATTAATATCGCCGTCTCTTCACTTGTTGCTAGACGACGCGGTCAAAAGGATCAATCAGGAGCTAATACTGTTTTCTTGACGGCTATGCTCCTAACACTCTTGCTTTGTTTGCTTTTTAGCTTTTTAACCGTCTTCTTTGCAGACGATATCATCCGTTTATCAGGCAGTCAACCAGATACCCATCCATCAGCAGTTGTCTATTATCAAATTATCATGGGGGGGATGATCTTTAATTTAATTGCCATGACAATTAACGCCGCACAAAGAGGAAGTGGTAATACCAAAATAGCTTTCGTTACCAATTTAACATCTTCTGTTTTAAATGTTTTCTTCAACTATCTTTTAATTGGAGGAAAATTGGGTTTTCCAGCTTTGGGTATAAAAGGGGCAGCAATTGCTACGGTTCTTGGATCAGTCGTCGCAATGTTTATGAGTATACGCTCTTTATTTAAACCGCACAGTCTTGTTCAAGTTAAGTATATCCTTAAAAATAATATTCACTTCGATCGAAAAGTGGCTAAAATTATCGGCAAACTCTCCTCTTCAATGTATATTGAAAATCTAGCGATGCGAATCGGCTTTTTAGCCACTGCTCTTACCGCTGCAAGTTTAGGAACCAATACTTTTGCCATTCACAATGCTGGAATGAATGTCCTTGGTTTAGGTTTTTCTTTTGCAGATGGGATGCAAGTAGCTGCTGTTGCGCTTGCCGGCAAGGCTTTAGGCGAAGAAAAACCAAAAGCGGCGATCGAATATGGACAAATTTGCCAAAGAATCGGATTAATTATTTCCGTCTTACTCTCTGCCTTTCTTTTCTTCTTCGGTCGCGATATAATGGGCATTTACTTTAATGAGACTCAATTAATCGATCAATCAATGATTGTGATTGATTTTACGATGATTATCGTCCTCTTACAAATATCACAAATTATTTATGCCGGGTGTTTACGCTCTGGTGGCGATGTAAAATATACACTCTTCGTTGGAATTATTTCCGCTTCTATTATCCGAACAGCTGTCACTATTATTTTAGTGAATGTCTTCCACTTTGGACTCACAGGTATTTGGATTGGTATTCTCTCCGATCAACTTTCACGCTTTATCTTTATGCGTCATCGCTTTAAAGGAGGGAGATGGACCCGAATTCGAATTTAATACAGCTTTCACTTTTGTATCAAATAATAAGCCATGCGGTTGAAAGCAATTCAACCGCATGGCTTTTTCGTTTCAAATATTTAATAAACGGCTCGCAACTTCAAAGTAAACCATTAAAGAAGCAGTATCGACAATCGTAGTTATTAAAGGACCCGCCATTACCGTTGGGTCAATCTTTAATTTGTCTGCAATGAGTGGAAGTATACCGCCGATCACCTTAGACAACATAACGGTCATTAATAGGGTAATCGATACTACCAAATTCACTTGAAAATCAACCGAATCTAGGATCAAAATTCTCACCATATTGACAGCTACCAGTGCCAATCCCACAATAAATCCAATTCTTAATTCTTTCAAGACGACCTTCATGAAAGAAACCCCTTGTAGTTCACCTAAATACAGCGCACGAATGATGGTTGTTGAAGACTGACTTCCTGCATTCCCACCACTATCCATTAACATTGGAATATACATGGCTAAGGCAACATTTGTGGCTAATGTCACTTCGTATCTTTGAATAATAAAGCCGGTCACCGAAGCAGTAATCAGACAAATAATTAACCAGGTAATTCGACTTTTAGCAATCGTGAAGTCTGATTGTTTTAAATAATTTATTTCTTCGGCATCGTTAATCCCGTGAATATTGCCAAAGTCTTCATGGTACTCATCTGCTAAAATGTCAATCGCCCATTCAACAGGGACCGTTCCCACTAAGCGATTTTCTGAATCTACAACTGGAATTTCTGATAAATCATACTTGCGCGCCAATTTAGCAACTACTTCTTGATCATCGGTCGCTAATACTGTTCGTGTCAAACTTTTAATTAAATCTGAAACTTGGGCTTGGGGATAGCGAATCAAATCGGCCAAATAAATAAAACCCAATAGCCGTAAGGATCCATCTGTGATCCAAATTTGTTCCAACTTATTGGCATCTAAATCTGACTGAAAAACCAGGTCATAGATCGCTTGAATTGACAGATGGTCTTTGGCAGCTAAAAAATTGACGGTCATCACTGACCCAACACTTTCTTCTGGATAACCCAATAGTTGATTAATAACAGGGCGACGATCTTCAGTTACAAAGTGCTGCATAATTTTCTTGACCATATTAGCTGGTAGTTCTTGCAAAGTATCTACTAATTCATTCTCATCAAGTTCTTTGATTAATTCATGTGTATCTTCATCCGAAAGAATCTCAATAATCTCCATTTTCTTATCTTTACTTAACTCGGCAAAAGTGTCCGCCAAAAGATCTTTATTCAGCAACTTAATTCTTAAAGCGATTTCATAAGCCGTTAAATTATCAAAATGTTCCGCAATGTCAATCGGATCCATACGATTTATTTTTTCTTGTAAATGATTAATTTGTTCTATTTGGTATTTCTTCATTTGCATTCCTCCTAAGATGAAAAAATTCTGATTCATCCTATTTATCTGATTATGATTTTTCAATCACAACCTGTTTATAAGACAACACAACTAAAGAACACCCACTAAAAACATGGCGAGTAAGCGATGCTTATAGTGAATGTCATTTTTTGAATGATTTATACTTGAACTCTGCGAATCATCACCAACATCCATCTTACTCACCCCTTTTTAAAATAAATTCACAATAATTATAGCATAGTCATTTTTTTAATTAAATTGGTAACTTAATAAAATAAAAAAAGAAGCGTTTTACCCTTCTTTTCTAAAGTGATGTTGCTGGCTATTTGCAAAACGAACCAACAATAACATGACAGGCACTTCTACTAAGACACCAACTACCGTTGTTAAGGTGGCCCCTGATGAAAGTCCGAACAATGAAATAGCTACCGCTACCGCCAATTCGAAAAAGTTTGAAGCGCCAATCATCCCACATGGCGCCGCAATCGAATAGGGAAGATTAACTTTATAAGCAATAGCAAAGGTAATACCAAAAATGAATAGGGTCTGAATAATTAGGGGAACAGCAATTAATAGGATATTAAGTGGCTGATTAATAATATGATTGCCTTGGAAAGAGAAAATAATGATTAAAGTGAGTAACAATCCAAGGGTCGTGTATTTATCAAAAGCTGGGATAAATTTGCGGTCCAAGTAATCAATGCCTTTATTAGAAATAATATAACGACGCGTAATCATACTCATTAAAAGTGGAATTACTATGAAAAGTACAATCGATAATAGCAAGGTTTCCCAAGGTATTGTAATATTACCCATTTTTAATAAGAAGCTAACAATCGGTACATACGCTACTAACAAAATTAAATCATTTGTCGCCACTTGCACAAGCGTATAGGCACTATTTCCACGCGTTAGTTTGGACCATACAAAGACCATGGCCGTACATGGCGCTGCTCCTAATAACACCGCTCCCGCTACATATTCTGAAGCTAATTGTGGCGAAAGGAAGCTGCTATAAATAATATTAAAGAATAAATAGGCAATCAAATACATGGTAAGTGGTTTTATGACCCAGTTGACCAGCCAAGTAATATACAATCCCTTCGGGTTTTTCCCTATATTCTTGACACTGTTAAAATCAATCTTCAACATCATGGGGTATATCATAATCCATAAAAGGATGGTAGTTGGAATTGAGACATTATAAAACTCAAACTGTCCTAAAAAGGTTGGGATTTGCGGAATAAATTTTCCAATTAAGACACCAATTACCATGCATACTAAAACCCATAGGGTTAAGTTTTTTTCAAACGATTTCATTTCTACTTGATTCATAAATACCTCCTATAATTGGCTGATTTCGGCAATAAGTTCTTGGACTTTTTGATCGATCGAGTGAATTACTTCCTTAAATTCTTGATCAGACTTCCCACTTGGATCTTCCAAACCCCAATCTTCTTTACGATCATTGAAAGGAAGAAATGGACAATTAACATTGCATCCCATGGTAATCAAATAATCAATTTCAGGCAGCTCGGAAATTAACTTAGGATATTGGTCCGCTTCCATATCCACTTGATACATCTCTTTCATCAAACGAACTGCATCTTGATTAATCTGATCCCTCTCTTGTGTTCCTGCCGAATAGACTTCAATTACTCCTTGACCGTAACGCTTGGCTAAAGATTCTGCAATTTGACTCCGACAAGAATTATGTACACATACAAAGGCTACTTTTTTCATGCTTCAACTCCTTATATTTACTTTTCATTTTGATTAGACTTAATGATTGACCAAATCGACGCTCTCAGTCAAAGTCTTAAAATTCGATAAAAATTGCTTACATCCTTCATTAGAGATTCGATAATAGACCCATTTCCCCTCGGGGCGTTCATCAACAATGCCGGCGTCCACTAATTTTTTCATATGATAAGACAAACCCGACTGAGAAAGGTCAAGTTGCTCGAGTAAAACACATGCACACTGCTCTCCCTGTTTTAGAAGTTGTATAATAGCAAGACGATTCTCATCACCGAGCGCTTTATATTGTTCAACTAAGACCTTTAAATCTTCCATTTTGCACCTCACATCAAAACTTATTGATAGGTTAATTATATAAGAAAAAAGAACTTATATCAATGTAATTTGATATGAGTTCTTTTTATTTAAATCTCATCGATAAAATATAGTGGATGACTACTTAAGGCAACCATTCCCTGTTCGATCCGAATCGTTTGGCCATCACTTAAGTGATGGTATAATCCATCTGGAACGGGAAGAGATAAGTGACCGGACTTTTCTTTATTCAAGGCAAAGACGCCAATTAAAGACCTGCCTATAGCTTGGTATTTAATCCAGATCGCTTCTAAATCATCATCGCCGCCTATTTCAAAACTTCCCTCAGAAGGGATATATTCCTTTTTAATGCGGATCAATTCGCTTAAATAATTCGACCAATCAGCAAACTCAAACCAATCAATTGGATCCTTTTCGAAAAGGTTGGGTAAATGTTTCGCTTGAACTTCTTGTCCATTGTAAATCAAATGTGCTCCTCGCAAAAAAAAGTTAAAAGCTGTTATTTGTTCAAGGGAATGGTAGGGTTTAATTTTTGCTGCAATACGGGCTTGATCATGATTTTCTAGAAACCGTAGTTTGGTGAAATTACTCGGATAGGTCCAATTTTGACGATTGACACTATTTAGATAGGCAGATAAAGGTTGTTGACCTGATAAGTAGGCATCAAAATCACCTTGAATATCATAATCATAGGTCATATCAAATGCTTGATAGACCTCTGAGTCTGAAAGACCAGTGATGCCCTGCTTCCTTGTCTCAAGAATAAAACTCGGTTCTACACTCTCAGCTAACCAGACCAGATCGGGATTCACTTCTTTTACTGCCTTGCGGGCCGCCTGCCAAAAAGGCAATGGAATAAGCGAAGCAACATCACATCGGAAGCCGTCAACCACTTTCGCATATTCTACTAAAGTCTCAATTTGATACGCCCATAAATCAGGACTAGAGTCGTAATCCAGATCAATAATATCCGTCCATTCACCAATATGGTTACCAAAGCTACCATCTACTTTCTGATAGAACCAATCAGGATGTCGTTGCTTTAAGAAGCTATCCGGCGAAGTGTGATTATAGACAATATCAATCATTACTTTCATTCCTGCGTGATGAATCTGATCAATTAAATGGATGAAGTCTTCCCTGCTTCCTAAATCTTGATGAACTTGCCGATAGTCTTGAATAGCATAGGGTGATCCGGCTTGTCCCTTACGTTTCACCATTCCGATTGGATAATGAGGTAAAAACCAAATCATATCAATCCCCATCTTTTTTAAACGTGGAATTTCGGCTTCAACCGCTCTAAATGTCCCCTCTTGTGAAAAATTACGTATGAATATGCTATATAGGACTAGATTGCGTAACTCTACTGAGCTATCGATTGCCATACCTATTCTCCTCTATAATTATTTTAAAATATTCGATTTGAAAACGATTGCAAAGCCCTGACTTTCTCGCTATAATTATTATAGCAAAACTCACAATCTTAGGAGGAATATCATGTCAATTCTATCGAAAATTTCCAAGGCTAGCTTAGTGTTAGCGGCTAGTTCTTTAATTTCTCTTCCAAGTGCTTCAGCAGCTTCTGATAGTCCAGAGGCATTTACACTTTATTCCAATAAAAGTGAAACCCAAGAAGCGTTAACGAATTATGCAAAAGCATGGGGAGAAGCTAATGGTGTGAATGTGACTGTCAAAGTATGTTCGGGTTCTTGTACACTAGGTGATCAGTTGAAATCAGACTTCACAGCGGGAGATGGGCCTGATGTCTTCGTGATTGAAGGTCAAGGTGGCTATGATATCTGGGCCGATTTCTTAACGCCACTTGAAGGTAACTGGATCGACCAAACTGAATTTGAATTTAAACAAGGTGATGATGTGTATGGCTTCCCTGTCTCAGTTGAAGGATATGGTCTAGCCTACAATGCGGATCTATTAGAAAAAGCCGGCATCGACCCTGCCAGTTTAGATTCTTTTGAAGCTGTTAAAGCAGCATTTGAAGATTTAGAAAATCGCAAAGAAGAATTAGGTCTCACTTCAGTTGTTGCTAACGCTACCAAAGAAGGTGAGACGTGGATCATGGGTAACCATGACTTCAATGCTTACTTGGGAACTGGCTTAGAAAATGGCGACCGGACTATTACTGAAATGACCCTAGCAGGGGAAGTTGATCAAGATCGCATGGCAAACTATGCCGACTGGGTAGAATTGCTTTTCCAACACACTGATAAACAAATGCTAACAGTCGGAACGCAAGAAGATATGGATATTGCTTTTGCGACAGGACAAGCAGCCTTCCTTCATCAAGGAAACTGGAAGGACCCCAATTTATCAGAATTAGAAGCTGATTTTGAAATGGGATTCATTCCGTATCAAACCTTAGGAACAGAAGAAAACGCTGATGGTCTATTTATAGGTGCCCCTTCATATTATGTTGTCAATAAAGAATCAGGTGCTATGGAATCCATTAATAAGTTCTTCCAAGATATGGTTGATACTCCAGAAGGACAAGACTTTATTGTTAACCAAGCCAATATGATTTCACCATTCTCAACAACTAAGGAAACACCTAAAGCTCCAATGTCTGCTTTCTTAGCGCAGTGGATCGTTGATGAAAAACCAGTTTATTCCTTTGATTCTACTTACTTTATGCCTGATGGCTTTGGTATGAATAATTTAGGACCGATTTATGGTCAATTCGCCCAAGGCAATATTGATAAAGATGAATTCATTCAGTTAATGTCTGATGAAATCTCACAACTGTCAGAATAAATAATTTGAAGATTTTGATGCTTTAAAAGGGACTAGAAGGTTTCTTCTAGTTCCTTAATTTTTAAGGAGGATTTTTTATGGCACCTTCCACTCATAAACGCTCTCGCAGTAAAAGGCAGCGCCGCAACTTTATTTTTTTAGTTGCTCCAGCTTTTCTCGCACTGACTTTAGTCATTCTGATTCCATTTGTCATGGGTATCTATTACTCTTTCACCAATTGGGGCGGGATTATTAGCCCTACTGCCACTTTTAATGGACTCACTAACTATCTAGAAAGTTTTGCTGACTCTCGTTTTCGTTATTCTCTGATGGTCACTTTTATTTTTGCTTTTTTTAATATCATTATCATCAACCTAGTGGCTTTTGCCCTAGCTATGATCGTTTCCAGTCAGGTCAAAGGAAGAGATATTTACCGAGCCGGTTTCTTCGTTCCCAACTTGATTGGTGGGATTGTCTTAGGTTATATTTGGCAATTTATCTACAATAATGTTTTCCCTCAAATCGGTCGTTTAGTTGCTTTTGACTGGTTAGTTGAAAATCTCTTTTTAGGCTCGCCTCGTTTAGCTGTTTCTGCTTTAGTATTAACATCTACTTGGCAATATGCGGGATATATAATGATGATTTATTATGCAGGCTTACAAAATGTTCCACGCTCTCTCTACGAGTCAGCGTCTTTAGATGGGGCAAACTGGTGGAGCAAATTACGTCATATTACTTTACCTATGATTATGCCCTCATTCACCGTTTCCTTATTCTTAACCATTAATAACTCTTTTAAAATATTTGATGTCAACTACTCGCTTACTGGTGGGGGACCATCGATGATGTGGAATAATGAAGCGATTAAGTCGACCGAATTCATTACCATGAACATTTATAATACCGCTTCTGTCGAAAACCATTTAGCACACGGTCAAGCACGAGCTGTTATACTTTTTGTTATTCTAGTGGTTATTAGTCTTAGCCAAACCTATCTTACTAAACGTCAGGAGGTCGAGATGTAATGTCAATGATCAAATGGAAAAAGGTTTTCTTAGAGCTTTTCGCCCTCTTAGTGTTTGTACTATTTGTGAGTCCTTTATTACTGATTGTTATTAATTCAGCCAAATCATCACGCGAAATATTAATGAATCCACTTTCACTGCCAGAAAATTGGGGACAAATTTGGGAGAATTTCATGACGATTTGGAATAATCCTTCTATTGATTACCCTAACTCTTTCCTATCTTCAGTCATTATTACCGTTATTTCTTTAGCCATGATTAGCTTGATTAGCTCATTAGCCGCTTGGGGGTTAGTACGTCATAAATCCAAGACGTCCTCTTTAATTTTTTATCTTTTCGTTGCGTCAATGGTTATTCCTTTTCAAGTAGTCATGTATCCATTGATTACATGGTTTAGAATTTTATCAATGAATGTAACCGAGCCACTAATGAACTTTTCTTTATTACGGTCTTATCCAGGCATAATTTTGGCTTATATCGGTTTTGGTATGGGAATGTCCGTTTTTATGTTCCACGGTTTCTTAAAGGGCGTCCCGCTTGAGATTGAAGAAGCCGCCGAAATAGATGGTGCTAATAAATTACAGACTTTCTTTTATGTGGTCATGCCCATTATGAAACCAATCTATGTTACGATCATTATTTTAAATGGTATTTGGATTTGGAACGACTTCTTACTTCCTATGCAATTATTAGGAGTTGGAAATGAGATTCAGACTTTACCGATCGCTATTTCAAACTTTGCCGGCTCCTACACTAAACAATGGGATATGATTTTATCATCATCCCTAATGATTATGATTCCGATCATTATTGTGTTCCTTTTTGCTCAAAAACAAATTCTTAAAGGCATGGTAGATGGTGCGATTAAGTAAATAGAAGCAAAAAAGGTCGCTTGCGGCTTTTCAATCTATCTTATTCAGTTATCTTTTTAAAAATAACACTAAAGGTGCGTCTCAATTCTCAATCTTATTATTTCTTTAATTAACTAATTAAATTTTACTTTTGATAATCCAAGCCTATTTATTCAACTATTTTTGATCACTTTAAAAAGAGTAGATCTGAATAAAAATTTTTGATTAAGTTTAAGATGATTATTACTATGCTATTAATTTTCATTTTTTTGAAACAACTGTAAAAGTTATCCATGAAAGGAGTGTTATCTTGGATATCCGTCAGATTAAGTATTTTATTGCTGTCGCAGAAACAAAAAATATTTCTCATGCTGCTAAAAGTTTATTTGTAACACAACCAACTCTTTCTCAGGCTATAAAAAAAATTGAGATCGAACTTGATACTCAACTGTTCACCTATTCAGAAAAAGAAATGACCCTTACTGAAACAGGTAAAATTCTCTATGAACGAGGACGAACTATTATTGAATCTTTCGATGATTTGATGCTTGAGATTCAAGGATATAATAACAATCCTTCTGAAATTATGAAAGTCGGTTTAACTTCCCTTTTTGCAATTCAATTTATGTCTCAAATATCACAGTTTGTTGCAACCCATTCAAATCTTGAACTTGTCTTAGTACAAGATGGATCACGTCAGTTACAACATTTACTTGCTGAAGGCGCGATAGACATTGGCTTACTCTCTTTCCCAAAAATTGAGGAAAATATTCATATTGAACCTTTAAATACAACAACTCAAGGCTATAAAGTCAGTGTTGTATTACCAAAAACAAATCCACTTTCCACGCATTCATCCCTTGAATTCAAAGATTTAAAAGAACAAAATTTTTGCACTTTATCTGATCATTTTATGTTAGGCGAAATGCTACCTAAACGATGCCGTATTGTAGGTTTTGACCCAAATATTGTACTGATAAATAATGACTGGGAAGTTCTCCTTCACAGTTTAAAAAGCTTAAACTCAATTTGCATACTGCCAAGTGAGTTTAAGCCTTTAAGTAAATTAAATGATCTTGCTTGGGTTCCATTAGATGATCGAAATAATTATTATCCGATTGGCATTGCTCTAAGAAATAATATTACATGTACCCTTGCTATGAATGAATTCATTGCTTTGATCAAATCTAATTAAATCATTTCTGACAAACGATGAGCAGTTTCCTCATGATTTAAGACTCTATTCCCACCTTTAGCTAATGCAAGCATCTCAAATTCTCCTGGATAGGTTAGAAAAGGCCCAATAAAAGCTGTTCTACGCTTAACTTCTTTGGTTAAAAATTCTGAATGGGCCATGCCACCCGTCATGGAAACCGCATCAACTTGGCCTTCTAAAGTAGCTGCTAAACAAGCGATCGTTTTAGAAATACTCAAAGCCATCGCTTCTAGCACTAGTTTTGCCTCTTGATCACCTTCTAAAACACGTTCTTCAATTGCTCTTAAATCTTTTGTATGAAAATACGAATATAATCCTGCTTCGTTTCTTACAAATTGATAAAACTTTTGGACACCCATTTCTTTAATTAAAGGAATTAAACTTTTAATGGCAATACCGCCCGAGCGCTCAGCTGAAAACATAACTTCATCATCGGAAATGAAATCAATAATTTCTCCGTCTTGATGCGCACTTGCTGAACAGCCACCTCCCATATGTATCACTATAACATTAGCTTCTTGATAATTTTTCCCTATATCCGATGCTGCTCGTCTCGCTACTGCTCGCATATTAAGATGATGACCGATGCTTTTACGGGTTACTCCTTTTATACCAGTTAGACGGGCTACATCAGACATAGAGTCCACAGTAATGGGATCATAAACGTATGCATTTGTATTTGGTTTACCAAAATGATGAGCAACTTCTTGAGCAAGATTAGCTCCCAAATTTGAAGCATGTTCAATAACTGGATGTTTTTCTAAACGATCAAGTAATTCATTATCTACTAAAATAGCTCCTGCTTTGACTGGACCTATCCCACCTCCACGGCCTACCACTATATCTAATTCTTTTGTAACACCGTGCTCTGTAATCAGTGAGAGTACATCCTCCGAACGCATCTTTAATTGATCAAATATATGTGGAAACTGACTAATTTGTTCTTCACTATATAAAATCTCATCTTTCCAAACTTCATTAATATCAATATAATATGCTACTTTTGTTGAAGTTGCTCCAGGATTTATTACGATGATTTTGTTCATTTGGATAACCCCCTATTCCATCACCAATTTAGCTAACAAGATGGATGCATACTTTTCTGTAGCAGAAGCACTTCTCGATGTTAAAATAATTGGTACACTCGCTCCCATTATAATACCGGCCATTTCTCCTTCACCAAATAATAAAAGAGATTTAGAAAAAACATTACCAGAAACTATATCTGGGACTATGAGTAAATTGGCATCCCCTTTTATTTGTCCTGTCCATTTTTTTTCATTTGCAATCTCAGGTGACAGACTTATATCAATAGACAGTGGACCTTCAATGATTGCTTGAGAAAAATCATTTTCTTTGGTTATCTCATCAAAATAAACAGAAGATAGCAACTTAGGAATTAAAGTCTCAGCTGCAGATAAAAGTGCCACCTTAGGCTTAATTACCCCTAATTTATGAAAAACATCAATACCATTTGAGATAATCTGCTTAAATTCATCTTTATTTGGTTGTAAAACCATTCCTCCATCTGTAATTCCTAATAGTCGATTAAGTTTAGGAACGTAAATTACTGCTACATGAGTAAGAAGACCACTCTTAACAATTCCTGTTTCTTTATCTACAACATGTTTGAGTAATTGGCCTGTCGATAATTTTCCTTTCATGATAGCTCCAACTTTGCCTTCTCGAACTAAACGCACAGCTTGGATTGCAGCTTTTGATTCATTTGTTTCATTTATTATTTCATAGTGGTTAGATGAGAGTTCATATTTTTTCACTAACTGCTCTAATTTATCTTTATCATCAATAAGAATTACTTTTATATTATCCTCTTCAGCAGCTTTTTTTGCACTCTTCATCACTTCATCATCAGCTGCTTTAACTATTGCCATAACTAATTTTTCATTAGTGATCCCTTGTTTTACTTTAGAAGCCTTAATGCTAGAAATTAATGACATATTTTACCTCCCTTACTTATTTAATTTTTACAATTCTAAACGATAGTCTTCTTCTGTTACTAATGGCACTACTCTAGTGAAAAGATATTTAAAAGCGAAACCTAATGAAACAGGTATCACCACAAAAGTGATAATGGCTATAAGAATGTGTCTAAAAGAAAAACCACCTTCAACTAAATTAATATAGTTAATCGGTCCTACTAGCCCACTGAAACCAAAACCAGCACTCATCGGTGTCCCTTGAATATTAAATAGCGCAGCTGTCATACCGCAAATCGCAGCATTGCATATTATTGGAATCATCGTTTTTGGATTTTTAACCACCACTGGCATAGACATTTTCGGGGATCCAATAAAATGAGCTAAAGAAGTTCCCGAGCCATTTACATTCCATCCCATAATTGCAAGTCCAAATCCACATGCACAAATCCCAAGATTTCCTGCTCCCGAACCTATACCAGAAAGACCAACTGCTAATGCAATTCCAACTGTTGTGATAGGAGAAACTATCAAGATTGAAAAAATGATTGCAATTAATATACACATAATTATAGGCTGAAGAGTGAGTAAACTAGCTACACCTTGACCTATTAAAACGGTTATTTCTTTTACGTAAGGAAGCATCCATCTACCAAGAGTCCCCACTAAAGCTAAAGTCAAAGGTGGAATCACTATAATTGTGTAGGATTTTAATTTATTACCTATTAATAAAATAACAAATGCGGCTAGAGCTGCTGTCAATCCAACATTAATAACATCACCAGTACCTTGCATTACCATTGAACCATCTACAAATTGAACGGCTCCACTCGCATACATACTAGCTAACCCTATTGAAGCAGATTGTATCGGATTAAATTTAAAGTTTAACCCCACCATAATACCGCAAACTAAACCCAACATAGAATTCGACATTGATAATGCACCTAATAATGGTGATCCAGGTGCTATTGCTTTAGTAAGTTCTGTTAATAAAGCACCTGGAATTAAAACAACCACTGTTCCTAGCGCCAAGCCGTTTAATACATTCATGGCAAACTGCTTCGCAGTTACTTTATTTTCCATCGTATAATCCTCCTTTTATTTACTACTGGTGAATTCCTTGATCTAACAGCATTTCAGCAGCATCCATAAAGGTTTCAGACAAACTAGGATGATTATGAATAGTTAAAACTAAATCCTCAGCTGTCATTAAATTTTCAATAGCTAGTGACATTTCATTAACTAGTTCACTCACCTCAGGCCCAACCATTTGGGCACCTATTAATAGACCTGTTTTTTTATCAGAAATTAAACGCACAAATCCTTCTTTTTCATCCATAGATAAAGCTCGACCGTTACTTTGAAACATAAATTTTGCCTTCTTAACTTCTATCCCTTTTTCTTTAGCTTCGTTTTCGGTCAAACCCACTGTAGCAATTTCAGGATAGGTATAACAAACTGTAGGAATAACCGAATAGTCGACTGCTACTCCTTTATATCCAGCAATTGCTTCTGCTGCAACTTTTGCTTCAAAACTAGCTTTATGAGCTAAAGCCGGGCCAGCTACAATATCGCCGATAGCATAAATATTACTTTTATTTGTTCGTCCTTGTTCATCCACAGGTATTAAACCTTGTTGATCAACTTTTACTCCGGCTAGTTCAAGACTGATTTGATCCGTATTAGGTTTCCTTCCAATTAGAACAGCAACTTTTTCAGCAGACAAAGTTTTCGTTTCACCATCTTTAGAATAAGTGAGCGTAACTAGTTTACTATCCATGCATGATTCAACTTTAGCTTCCGTTATGATTTGAATTCCCTTTTCTTTCATGGATTTAATGACTGGTTTTACCAAATCAGAATCAAATTCATTTAAAATACGACTTTTGGCTTCTATTACAGTCACCTTTGATCCCAAATTAGCATATGCCCCTGCTAATTCCATACCAATATATCCTCCGCCAACGATAATTAGCGACTTTGGTAATGTTGTTAAATTTAGCAAACCAGTAGAATCAATAATATTATCATTAAATTCAATACCAGGAAGTTGGAGAGGTCTACTACCCGTAGCAATAATCGCATGCTTAAAGCTAAAGGTTTCTCCTAGCTCATCTTCCTTTAAAACATGAATAGTTTTATCAGAAGTAAACATAGCTTCTCCTTGAATTATTTCAACCTTATTTTTCTTTAATAAAGCCTTAATTCCTGAGGTTAATTTCCTCACTACTTCATTATCTTTCCAATTCTGTAAGGCTTTGAAATCAATACTTGATTCACCATATTTAAGACCATATGGATTTTCAGCTTTAGTTTTAGCCACTTCTTTCCCCACCGATATCATTGCCTTGGATGGGATGCAACCTACATTTAAGCAAACGCCGCCAATCTGATCTTTTTCAATAATAATTACTTTCTGACCCGTTTGTGCAGCTCGAATAGCTGCAACATAACCACCAGGACCTGAACCAATGACAATTGTATCGGCTTCTTTAGCGAAATCTCCTACTACCATTTGCCTATCATCCTTCCGATAATAATAAATCTGGATTATTTAAATACTCTTTGATTAAGTTAATTGCTTTCTGTGCCGTAACGCCATCCACTACTCTATGGTCAAAAGCAAATGATATCTTTAAAACAGGTTTTAATACTGGGTTTTTCTCCTCATCGGGTAAAAATTGCTCCTCAATTCGTCCTACACCCAAAATTGCCACCTCTGGTTGGTTAATAATTGGTGTAGACCATACACCACCTGTCGCCATTCCCCCTACGTTAGTTAAGGTAATGGAGCCTTTGCCCATCTCCGATGAATCCAATCCACCTTTTTGTGCTTTTTCCGCCTTGGCCTGAATTTCTTTTGCAATTTCAAACAAACTCATCCTTTCAGCATTTCTTAGCATTGGAACAACAAGTCCATTAGGTGTATCTGTAGCTACTCCAATATTGTAATAATTGTGGTAATACATTTCACCCTTTTGAAGACTAATCGAAGCATTTAGTTCTGGAAAACGTTTAAGCATTGCTACCAGTGCCTTCACAAAATAGGCAGAATAAGTTAATTTAATTCCTTTGTTTTCAGCAATTACTTTCATTCGATTGCGATGCATTACTAGTTCTGATACTTCAACTTGATCAAAAACAGTTACATGAGGTGATATTTGTTTACTTTCTACCATAGATTTTGCAATCACTTTACGCATGGCGCTCAGTTTTTCTACTCGATCTTCTTCAAGTACGCGAGAAAGTTCTGGGGCTTTCCGTTGCATTTCTGATTCAGATTGAATGATAAATTGACTATCTTTTGTAATTGGGGGTTCCTCTATAGTTTCTGATGGATGATCAGTTGATAAAAAGTTGTCGATATCTTCAATTGTAATTTTACCGTGGTTGCCTGTTCCCTTTACTTTAGAAAGATCGACATTTTTTATTCGTGCATACTTTCGAACCCTAGGAATTGCTATTTTTCTGATATCATTTGAAATTGATGAAGAAGATCCTGGCATCTTATCATCTTCACTTTTTTGTTCTGAATCTACTATATCTTTTTCTTCAGAATGATTAATTTTTTTTGCTTCATGAGTATGTTCTTGTGAATCTTGATCTTTTTCTGTTTCAATATCAGCTATAGGCTTTCCTACTAAAGCTATTTCTCCTTCTTGAGCATATAATTTCACTACCGTTCCTGATACTGGTGAAGGTAATTCAACTGCTGCTTTATCACTTTGAATTTCTAAAATGATTTGATCTTCTATGACTTTATCCCCAACCTTTACATGCCATGCCAGTACTTCTGCCTCATGAGTTCCTTCACCCGCATCGGGTAATATAAATTGATACATCTATATCCTCTCCCTTTAGAATTTTAAAGTTTCTACAGCCTGTTCATAGATATCATTTTCATCTGGTATCCACACAGACTCAGCTGCTCCAAAAGTATAAACGGTATCTGGTGAAGTAACACGGGCAACTGGGGCATCTAAATCCATAAAACAGCGTTCGCTAATATCTGAAGCTATTTGTCCTGCAATACCAGCAATCCGTTGTGATTCTTGTAACACAACAGCACGATGCGTTTTCGCAATAGAAGCCTGAATCGTTTCCATATCATAAGGAGCAACTGTTCTTAAATCAATCACTTCTGCTTGAATGCCCTCTTCAGCTAATTTGTCAGCTGCTTTGACTGCTAACCCAACCATCATGCCATAGCCAATTAAAGTAATATCTTGTCCTTCTCTTACAACATTCGCTTTATCTAAAGGAACTGTATAATACTCTTCAGGGACATCCCCTTTAACTGACCGGTATAATTTTAAATGTTCTAAAAATATAACTGGATCGTTGGATTCAACTGAAGAAATAATTAAACCTTTTGCATCATAAGCAGAGGAAGGAATCACAACACGAAGTCCTGGAACTTGGGCCATCATGCCTTCCAACGAATCTGAATGCAGTTCAGGAGTATGTACCCCACCGCCGAATGGAGCACGAATTGTAACCGGCATTTGCCGTGTTCCCCCATAACGAAAACGAAAACGAGACATTTGAGCTACTAGTGGATCCATTGCTTCCAATATAAACCCAGAAAATTGAATTTCTGGAATAGGTCGAAAACCTTCTGTTGCTAATCCTGTAGCCATCCCCAAAATACCTGATTCTGCTAAAGGTGTATCAAATACGCGTTCTTTGCCAAATTCTTCTTGTAAACCATCAGTGATCCGGAAAACGCCTCCATTTTTCCCTACATCTTCTCCGAAAATTAATGTTTTCTTATCTCTTGATAAAACCTCTTTAAGTCCAGCAGTAACTGCTTGTGCTAAAGTCAATACAGCCATCTTATTTCATCTCCTTTGCTTCATATTTCTTAATTTGTTCAGAAATACTTGGTGGGGTCACTTCATACATGTTTTTCAAGAAATCCGAAACTTTTTGTGCAGGCTCTTGAGCCATACGTGCCATTGCGTCCTTAACTTCATTTTTTAAATCTTCAATCACTTGTGATTCCTTTTCTTCTGACCATAAGCCTTTTTCAGTTAGATAATTTCGTAAACGAATCAAAGGATCTTTTTTCATCCATTCAGAAACTTCTTTATCTTCTCGATAGCGCTTCGGATCGTCTGACATAGTATGCGGACCAAAGCGATATGTTAAAGCTTCAATTAAAACGGGACCATGACCTGCTAAAGCATATTCTCGGGCTTTTTTAACGGATGCATACATAGCAACAGGATCCATTCCATCTACTTGTAATGAAGCTATACCCACTGCCACTCCTTTTTGCGCCAAAGTTTGTGCAGCCGTTTGTTGAGCAACAGGAACTGAAATACCATATTGATTATTTTGAACTACTGTAATTAAAGGAGCCTGATAAGCTCCTGCGAAATTAATTCCTTCATAAAAATCGCCTTGAGAGGTCGCAGCATCTCCACAAAGAGCCAATACTACTGATTTAGACCCATTGAATTTCTTACCTATTGCTACACCGGCTGCTGGTGGTATAGTTCCACCAACCATAACTTGAGGAGCATAAGCTTGTAATTCTTGATTAAATTGATTGCCTGCTACGTGGCCTTTATACCATAAGAAACCTTGGTACATTGGTAACCCATGACGAATCAATACTCCTAAGTCACGATAGGTAGGCACTAAAAAATCATCTCTCGTCAAAGCTGCTAATGATCCAAACTGACTTGCTTCTTGTCCTCCAGCAGTGGCGTAATTACCTAAGGCACCCTGACGATTTAAAATAATTGTTCTTTCATCAAGTGCACGACCCCACACAATATCTTCCATTAAAGAAACCAACTCTTCATCGGTAATGGATTCTAGTGTTTCTTCATCTACAACTTTACCTTCAATATCCAATACCTGAACCATTTCAAAAGGTCGATCATATTGCTCGATAACCTTATCGAAATTAACGCTACTCAACTTCATCACCATATTTTCATTACCTCCTATATAATTGTACTTATTAAGCGCTTACATATATTATATGTATGCGCTATCGAAAGGTAAAATAAATAAAATCTATGCTAGTATTGATTTTATAAAACTACATTTTAGGGTAGTTGAGTAAAAGCAACTTATATCATTTGAAATTACATTTTTGTCTTATAAATTTGTAATAAATATTCAAGCTTATCCTCGTGTATATTCCCTATTACTTGCCGAAAACTATATTTATCATCTAAAGGAAAATAAAAATAATCAGCTTTTAAATAAGTCCATTGTTTTTCCACTTTAACTTGGATTTGCCACTCTCCTTCAATCGAAACCACAATTCCAATATTCTCAGGCGTATTTAACCCACCACAATTTAATCGTTCGTAAATGTATCTGCTCTTAATAATATCCCCTTCGTAAATAACTTTATTTGTTTCTCCAGACGGTAATTTCTCATTTATACCAGTAGAAAACATTACATGATCGTCTTTCGATAGGTTCCACTTTTTAGGATATAAATCTTTTTCTAAAATACCTTCCAACTGATCCTCACCAAGTAATTTTATTTCTTTAAAGTACTCCATTATTTGTGTCGCTTTAAACCAAATTCTTCCCTTCATCATTTTGCCTCCTATTAATTGACTGTCTTTCTTGGTTTTTTAATTATTATGTTTTAATTGCATTTGATCCACTTTCTAGTAGGTTGGTGAGTGATAACTAAGATAACAGTTGTTTTTAAAATAGTTCTTTAGCAATAAATTAAATCTTAAATTAACTGCTTGCAAGTAAATGAACTTAAACTTATAAAATGATTGAATGAGATCTGGGTAAGATTAATAGTAGTTCTCTCAAAAAAGATTCAACTTTAATTTTAATATTCTGGTGAAGATTGTTTAAATAACTTATTAGTTATTCAGATTCCCTTAGCTATCAAATAAATATGATTCAGATATGCATAAGATGATCGTATTGATAAAATGTAATCAAAAAAAAAACCTTTCCATACAAATTAAGAAAGATCTTTTACGTAGTTCAGGATAATATTTCAATAGTTTGCCTATACAAATTAATTTATTTATCTTTTTCTAGTTTTTATTCAATTCTTTTAAAACTTTTCTCGGTTACTTTTTAAAAACTTTATTTATTTTCACGATAATATGTTTGAGTTAGGTTTATTAATTTGCTTTTAAGTTCCTCTGTTAATTGTTCTTTCGTCATACGCCATTTCCAGTTTCCTCCTAATGTTGAAGGTTTATTCATCCGAGATCGGTTATCTAAATTCAATAGATCTTGCATTCGGTAAATTGCTAAACAAGATCTCGACATGGCGATACCACGATTTAAACTGTCTGCGATACTTTCACCCTCAAAATGGCCTAAATAGGCTTCTAATTTATTTAAACTCTCTGAACTGGCCGAATCTAAAGCCCACCCCTTAGCTATTTCATTGTCATGAGTACCAACATAAGCTATCGAGTTTAGTGGATAGTGGTGGGGTAAATCTGGTGAGTCGCCTACTTCGTCAAAACCAAACTGCAAAATTTTCATACCAGGAAAACCGGTCGCTTCTCGCATAGCAATCACTTCAGGTGTCATAAAACCTAAATCTTCAGCGATGATATTCAAGTCTCCTAACACTTCTTTGACGGCAGCAAACAGATCATAACCGGGTCCTTTAGACCATTCTCCTTCAGCCGATGTTTCAGCTGAAAGTGGAACTTGCCAAAAAGACTCAAAGCCTCTAAAATGATCGATCCGTACCCAGTCATAAAGTTTAAAACTTTCTTTAAAGCGTTGTATCCACCAGGCGTAGTTTTGTTGACGATGATACTCCCAGTCATAGATTGGATTGCCCCAAAACTGACCCTCAGCGGAAAAGTTGTCGGGTGGCGTTCCTGCTACTAGAGTCGGATTGCCCTCTCTATCGACTTTGAATAATTCTGGCTGGGTCCACATTTCAACACTATCCCTAGCGACATAGATCGGCATATCTCCAATGATTTCAATTCCTTTTTGATTGGCATAGGCTTTTAACGCTTGCCATTGTTGATAAAAGAAGAATTGCGTTATTCGATAATAGTCCAGTCGCTCAGCAAGATCCAAACGATACCTAGCCATTGCATTGGCCTCCCGTTTTCTTGCTGGTTCATCCCACTCATACCAAGCTTTAAGATCAAACGTTTCTTTAATCGCCATATATTCAGCAAAAGGATTCAGCCAAGCCTGATTTTCTTGTACAAATTGTTGGTAGCTAATGCTTAGATCCGCATTTTTAAAACGTTGAACAGCTTTTTCTAAGATAGCTTGGCGACTTCTAAAGATTACAGCATAATCCACTGACTCTGAATCTTGGCCGAAGTCGATGCCTTTTAAACCTTCTTTTTGCAGTATGTCTAAATCAATAAAATAAGGATTTCCAGCATAAGCTGAAAAAGATTGATAAGGTGAATCACCATAAGAAGTTGTCGTTAGAGGTAATATTTGCCAGTACTTTTGTTTAGTATCCGATAGAAAATCAACAAAATCATAAGCCGCTTGCCCAAAGGATCCAATTCCATAATCATTGGGTAGCGAAGAAATGTGCATTAAAACTCCACTTGAGCGTTCCATTTTTTCCTCCTTTAGTTAAGTCATTTCGTTAGGCTACTTAATTCTTTTAAACTATAAACATGAACACTGCAGCTTTTTAGGTTATCCATCCATGTTCAGTAATGAGTAGGTGTCGAAATCAAAAACAACAAAAAAAGACTAAATTCGACCGTCTTGTTTATTCTAAGGGTTATAGAATATATTCATTATATCCGTTCTTTAAAGACTTTTACGATTCGTTTCTACTTCAAGATAGTCAAGTATCTTTTTCCATTCTCTCAACAAATCATCCAACCGAAAACGCGCATTTGCAGGACTTGTTGAAGGTAATTTGACTCCCTTAATCCTCGCTTCTTTAGCGTGATACTTCTGATAGTATTTATATGAAGTGGTCCCATTACAAAAAACTTGTTGGATCGGTGCCTGTTCGAAAATAGCTTTTAGGTCAGAAGGAACCACGTTTTTTATACTGGCATCACTCGATCCCACAATATCACACTGGTAGATGGAGTCATAGACCGCTATTTTGTGTTTAATTAAGAACCTTCTTCGCTCTTCTATATTGGTAGACAATTCTTCATTAAATATGCGTTCCATCACAGGCCAAAATCGATTTTGTGGATGCCCATAGAAAAAACCATATTCTCTTGTTTTTACTGAAGGAAAAGAACCTAAAATTAAAATCTGTGATTCCTTTGTGTAAAGGGGCGAGAGTGGATGGTCAATTGTTTGATATGCATTATTAATATTTTGGGTCATTTAATTACTCCTTACTTACTCACTTTTTATCTTCCAACGGTTTTCCTACAACTTCTAAGCCCGCATTTTTACCATCGTCTTCAAAAAGGATCTTACCCGTTTTGTCTTTAAGTGTCACATGAATCAGCGATGAAATACTTTCGGCAATTTTTCTTTCCATTAAGCCATTTTTAGGCGCTTTTAAAATCCCGCTTTGATCATAGTGTCCGCTTATATTTAACTGATAGTTTCGATCTGTTATCTCAACATCTATCTGACCTTCTTGATAGTTCATACGTTTTATTTTAGCCCCTGTATAAGTTGCGAAAAGATATAATTTTTCTTGATGCTTTAAGAAGGATAAAAAGCCAGTAAAGTGATTGCCTAGCCATGGAATTTTAGCCATTGAAAACATTAAAGAAGTCTTGTCCTCACTAAAATGGTTGGATTGTAGCCACACCCACCAATCAGGAAAAGACCTTCCCCAATCTTTTTCAATGTAGCCATATCCATCTGTAAAATCAATGGTTTGTTGATTAATCTTTAAGGTGCCAGAAAGTCTTTGATGAAGTGTTACAACCCCATGATAGCATTCCATAAAAGGTACAAAAGAGAAAGGGCCCATAATTCCCGGTCTCAATAATTTTTTAGGAAAGGATTCGATTTCATTAAAGGTCAAATGCCCCTCTATCGGATAAGCTTGTTTACTCAGATCAATTGTTAATTGATTTTGTTTAAAGTTACTATTACCTATAGTGATATCGAAGGAATTTCCTGAAAAATCAAAAGCATTTATGGGAAAACGATAGTATTCGGTTCGATAAGTTAAACGATCAATCATTTGAATAAAGGCATGCCCCTTACCCTCTTTGTCATAAGCGATCCCAGGTATTAACGCAATAGAATGCTTTTCATCCTTAGTAACTAACTTATAATACCAACCTTCAAAGTAATTTTTAGTCTGGTACTTCCCTTGAAAAAGTTCAGGATTTAATAATTTTTTGATGAAATACATAGTAGCTCCTAAGTAATCATATTTTTTAATTTTGGCACTTCAATAAAATTCTATCTTTTCATTATTTCCATTTTAAATGATTGATTTATTGATAACAAATTTTACGATTAGGGCTATCCAGTCAAAAAGAACCAGGAGAGTTTGTCACTGTCGCTGGTTCAATTCTTTTTAAAGTCTTGTGGTAATTGAGCATAGAAATTTTTTTAGATTTTTATCTTTAATGTGACCCTAGTTAATTGATCATCACTAGTATAAGTTAGGCCATAAGCGTCTCCGTAGAGAATTTTCAATCTTTGGTCCACATTAGCCATACCTATACCGCCTAGTTTAGGCTTTGATTTGTTTGAATGCTTTTTATCCTTAAATCCTACTCCATTATCCTCCACCTGAATCATTAAAGCTTCCGCTCCAATCGAAGCCGTAATTTGAATATGCGATTGACCTTTTTTGGTTTTAATACCATGATAAATAGCATTTTCAACAATCGGTTGAATAATCAACTTAGGTACTAAAATTTCGCCTGTATTTGCTCCAAGCGAAATATCGTAATCAAATTTATCATCATACCTAATCTTTTGAATGTTCAGATAATTTTTAACTTGCTCTATTTCTCTCTTCAATTCAATAACGTCCTCATCCACGCTCAAGGTCGTCCGCAATAAACTGCCTAAAGATTGAATAACTTCGACAGCTTGATCTTTTTCGCCTAGTTCAACCAACCATAAAATCGTATCTAAAGTGTTATAGATAAAATGTGGGTTAATTTGACTTTGAAGGGCTTTTAATTCATAAGTGCGCTTAGCTTTTTCCTTTTCTTCAATTGTTTCTGTCAATTTTTTTACACGATCTAATAATAAATTATACTCCAAGGTCAGTTCTATGATTTCCAAAGAAGCTTGTTGGTTTACCGGGATATTCGAAAAATTTTGATTTACTTTTTTCATCTCATCAATCAAGTCGACTATAGGATTGGTGACTTTTTTTGATACGAAAATTGAAAGAAAAATACTTAAGAGTAAAATTAAAAAGGCCCAGATAAGCATTTCAGTAATTAGCTTTCTATTTAAAGTGTAAATTTCTTCGGGGCTTCTAACTTGCGTCAATTGCCAATTTGTATTCGGAACATAGATCGTTGAAATAATGTAATCTTCTTTGTTAAAATCACTCGAATCTTCAATAATAGCAAGGTACTCTGCCTTTTCTTTGAGTGAATCGCCATTCATCTGTTCAGAATCAAAAATTAACTGCTTATTTTCATCCACAATAAAGGCAAAACCATTTTCGCCTAAATTTACCGTAGAAATATAATCTTCAATAAATTTATAGGAGACATCGATTATAGTGAGTCCTTGAAATTCTCTATTCCCGTCTTCGATTTTATGGCTCAAGGAAATGACTCGTTCACTTTTATTCATGGTAAAGCCTGAATGATTTTCACGGGTAATTTGAGCCATGTTATTCGATTTTAAGGCTGTTTGGTACCACTCTTCATTCAACACCGGCTTTTTACTTTCCATTACACTTCCGGTGTGAGTGATCAACTGACCCGATTTAGTTATTACCATGATATTTTTAATAATGGTATCGCTCGATTTTATTAAATCAAGTGTGCTTTTTAAAGCACGCTCATCAATTACTCGCTCTTTATTACTATTTAATTCGGGGGTCATAGCTAATAAGCTGTTTAAACTTTTCATCTTTTCTAGGTAGGAAGCAATATATAAACTCGCAGTCTTTAACTGTTGACTGTTTTCCATTTCGATATTTTGCTTAATAATTTTTACTGAGGATCTATAGTTAGCATAAGATAAAATTAAAACGATCATCATTGAAATACTGAAAAAATATACACTGATTTTTCGGTCAAAACGGTTTCGCATTGTTTTCATTTCTTACCCTGCCTAAACTGTTTGGGGGTGATTTGATAGTATTTTTTAAACTTAGTGATAAAATAATTAACATCTTCAATCCCGATTTCATGCGCGATCTCATAGTTCTTTTTATCGCTGGATAGTAAAAGTAGCTTTGCTTTCTCCATACGTTGTTTATTGATGTAATCCTGGAAGCTCATTCCATAATAATCTTTGACCAAAACAGACAAATAATTACTATTATAGCCGATTGCTTCCGCCATCTGATTAAGCGACAGATCGGTTTGAAACATATTTTTATCCAAATAGTCTTCGATCAGATCTGAGCGTCTGGCCATGTCTACTTCTTCAGGCATCAATGCCTTAATCTCATCTTTTTGTCGTTTTTCTTTTATCTTAGTAATCGCTGTTTGTAAGATGAATTCAATGTCTTTTTTTGAGACTGGTTTTAAAATGTAATCATCCACTTTAGCTCGAATAGCCTTTTGCATATATTCAAAATAATCATAGCCCGTTAAAATAATTATATATGTATCCTGATGTGTGTCTTTAATTTCCTCAGCTAAGCTCAAGCCATCTAATTTAGGCATATTAATGTCTAGAAGCAAAATATCTGGTTGATCATCTTTAATGATTTGTAATGCTTCTTCACCATCCTCTGCCTCATAAACGGTCGTAATGCCTAGATCCTCTAAAGGGATTAATTTTTTTATGCCCCGACGAATAATTGATTCATCATCAGCTATCAATAATTTAAACATAATTACCTACTTCACATAATTAATTAAATACTCATATCCAGCCGTCGTCATATCTTCAAGGGGTATAAACTCAATCGCAGCACTATTAATGCAATAACGTAAGCCCCCTAATTCTTCTGGTCCATCTTCAAACACATGACCTAAATGGGAATTACCGGAACGACTTCTTACCTCAATTCTATTCATATTATAGCTCAAATCCTCAAGATATGTCACAACTTCCTTGGCAATCGGCTTAGAAAATGATGGCCACCCGCAACCCGAATCGAATTTATCCTTGGAACTAAAAAGGGGTTCGCCGGTTGCTACATCTACGTAAAGTCCTGGTTCTTTGTTATCCCAATACTCATTCGAAAAAGACGATTCGGTATCATTTTTTTGAGTGACTTGGTATTGAATAGTCGTTAATTTGGCTTTTAATTCCTGATCAGTAGGTTTTGGATATAATTTAACATCGATGAGTGGTTCGTTGGCCTGCGTTAAATCAATATGACAGTAACCATTCGGATTCTTTTGTAAATAATCTTGATGGTATTCTTCGGCTGGGTAAAAAGCCTCAAGACCTTTTACCTCGATGCGAATGGGTTGTTTATATTTGGCTTGCTCTTTGGTTAAGCGTCCTTCAATAATCGCTTGATCCTGATCTTCTATATAATAAATACCTGTTCGGTATTGAATACCGCGGTCATTGCCTTGTCTATTTTCACTGGTGGGATCGACCACTTTTAAGTAATAATCTAATAAGCCTTCAAGGCTAATTCTTTCAGGGTCATAGGTTACTTCAACTGTCTCAGCATGTCCTGATCCTTTAATAACTTCTTCATAAGTGACTTCTTTTTTCTTTCCATTAGCATATCCACTCACTGCATCAGCTACACCATAGATTTTTTCCATATAAGCTTCGATTCCCCAAAAACAGCCTCCAGCTAAATAGATTTTCTTTAATTCGGCTGATGAGTAATCAATTTCTTTGTTAGGATTAGAAAGAGTTTGACGCTTTTCCTTATCTAAAAGCGCATCAATCTTATCAATGCGATCATCTGCTAGCTTACTACTTGATCCTGCATGTGAACAAGCAACTAAGACTAAGCAAAATCCTAATAGAATAAGTATTTTTTTCATTTTAATTCCCCTTTTCTAAGGCTTCAAAGATTGGAGTCAATGTATCTTTCCTAATCTCACCCGGAATTATTTTGACTGGTGTCCCGTGACTGTCTATGATTGCGTTGGTTGGCATAGAACGAACACCATAGTTGGCAAAAACTTCACCCGTTTCATCAAGAAGAACCGTCATATTGTCATATTCTAAGGAATTAAACCAAGCCATAAACTCTTCCTTGTTCTTTTCGCCATTATGATTGGGTGAAACAATAGTCACCACTTCGAAATCGTTTTCCTGACCGGCTAAAGTATTTAAATCTTCGAGACCTGCTAGACAGACAGGACACCAAGAAGCCCAAAACTTAACATAAACATTTTTGCCTTTTTGGTCTGCTAAGGTATATGCCTCTCCATTGAGATCATTCAGTGTGAAATCATAGCTACGTTTTTTATCCGCTTCCTTTGCTTGTTTCTCCAGAGAAGTTTGCATTTTTTCTTGTTCTTTATTCGAACTACTCTCTTCTACCTTATTGTCAATAGTCGGTGCACAAGCTGTGGCGAATGAAACAATGGTAAGTAATAACAAAATCTTTTTCATCTTTTTTCCTCCTAATTAAATAAGTTGTTAAAATATGCGACTAAGTTGGGCAGTTGATTAGTCATGAGCACTAGACCCATAAGCATCACTAAGAATCCACCGGCGCGTTTAATAGTGAGTAAGTGTTTTTTGAAAAAGCTGACTCGGTCTAACATATAGGTGGATAAAAGCGCCATAATCAAAAAGGGGATCATCAAGCCTAAAGAATAGATTAACATGAGGAAAGCGCCGTAAAATTGTGTTCCGCTACTAGCTGAAGTCACTAAGACTGCACCCAAGATGGGACCTACGCAAGGCGTCCAACCGAGACTAAAGGAAACACCCATCAGATAAGTACCTAAGGCCTTTTTCTGTTTTACCTTCACTTGGATACCATGCATTTGGTCCAATTTCTTAAAATGAATAAGGTCCATCTGATGAATACCCAACAGAAAGACTAGAAAACCAGCAAAAACGAGAACATAGGAATTATTTAAAACCTGACCGAGCCAACCTGCTCCAAAGCCTAAAAAGATAAAACTGGTTGAAAGGCCTAGAACAAAGGCTATCGTTTTGATAATACCTCCTTTATTGATTTCAAACTTACCAAGCTTTAATTTTTGATATTCTCCTGATTCATCGGTCATAAAACCAATATAGACTGGAATTAAGGGGAAGGTACAGGGAGCAAAAAATGATAATAAACCAGCAATAAAGACGGAACTAAGTAAAATGTTTTCTCCTATCATCATCATCATCCTTTCTAAAATGTTTTTCTTTATAAGTTAATTATAGAAGGATGCCTGATGGATTATAATCGAATATGGTTTTAGAAAACTTTGATTTCATTATATTATTCTGTTGGTCCTAATTTAGAAGGAGAATCGTTCACTACACTAAGACCTGATCATATAAGTTAGAACAGATACTAATACATATGGGAACCAAACACCATTTTAAATCTATCAAGAAAAACCCTAATTACTAACTTATAGGTTTAATAATATTGAACAATTTATGTTTCTTATTAAAAATCCTTTCGTTAGCATCTATTTATGAATTTTGTAACTATTTTTTGAAGCTCTTAATTATTCTTTGAAATTTATTCTTTTGCTGTGATTTTATGATATATTTAATAGTAAATAATTCATGGGTCATTTAAATACAAAAATAAAATATAGACCCAGATATAAGAAAGGAATATCCATGGAAAGCGAGTCGATAACGAATATTATTATACTAATTTTTTTACTTGGAGGATCCGCCTTTTTTTCTGCTTCTGAAACAGCCTTTACTTCTTTGAATAGTATAAGAATAAAATCTAAAGCTCAACAAGGGGACCCCAGGGCAAGTCTTGTTTTAAAACTAAAAGACAACTATGATGCTTTAATATCAGGAATACTCATCGGGAATAACGTTATAAATGTGGGCGCTTCTACCTTGGCAACAATATTATTTGTGAGACATTTCCCTCAAAATGGAGCATTCCTTTCCACGATGGTTATGACCATAGCCGTATTAATCTTTGGAGAAATCACTCCCAAATCAATAGCCAATCAACAATCTGAGAAATTAGCAAGATTTTCTGCTCCGATTCTAAATGTAGTTGTGATAGTATTTAAACCTTTAATATGGCTATTTAACAAGTGGACTATTTATGTAAGTAAATTGTTTAAAAATAATGAAGATTCAAAAATCAGTGACGAAGAGATTTTAGTTTTAATAAATGAAGCAGAAAAAACTGGCAACCTAAGTAATTATGAACATTCTTTGATTCGTTCTGCCATTAAATTAGATGACTTAAAAGTAAAATCTATTCTTGTTCCTAGAACCGATGTTATTTCTATTGATATCAATGACCCTATAGATAAAATAAAAAGAGAGGTCTACTGTAACAACTATTCAAGAATAGTTGTTTTTGATGATAGTATTGATAATACGGTGGGATACATCCATGAAAAAGATTTTTCTCGCTTGCTACTAGGAATTTCTGATGAAAAAGAAGTAAGCGAAATTGTTTCTGAGGTTCTGTATGTCTATCCTAGTGAGAGAGTTACCCGAGTCCTTTCTAAAATGCAAACAGAACAGATACCTTTTGCTATTATTAGAGGAGAATATGGTGAATTTTGGGGAATCATTACCATGGAAGACATTCTTGAATTGTTGGTAGGCGAGATCTGGGATGAAACAGACGAAAGAGTTTACGAAGCTATCAAGAACTCTGATGGGTCCTATGATATTTTGGGAGTAGCGAATATAAATGAGATCATTGATTTTTTTAACATGAATATTGAAGAAACCTATTATTCCCAAACAATAGGCGGGTTTTTTCTTGAACAAATCGGTCGTCTGGCAGAGATAGGTGATACCATCCAATTAGGAAATTACATCTTAAAGGTAACTGAAATTGATGACAAGCGGATTATTAAATTAAATTTAACTACTATTAAAAATAAAATATAGCAAATGAATTTTTTATTTCAAATCTTTGTTTGAAATTTTATTAAAAGTTTATAATGAATTCCCTAAATAAATTATCTCAAATAAACTTAGCGTATACGACGTCTAGTTTATGCTATATCTTCCCACAACATGTTCAATAACATAAAAAAGGTTCTAAAATTTATTTTAAAATTTTAGAACCTTTTTATTTAATCAGTTTTACTTTTTTCTTTGACAACATAGCTACTGTCTCCACATGTCTTCATCATTGAGTCTTGATATAGCATTTCTGAGAGATTCAATCATCATTTGTGTTTCCACAATCTTTTCTACATCAACACTTTGATCAACAATATTATCTATAAAGTGTCCGTCATGATCCAATGATGAAAAAAAGAGCAAGTGGTTTTTCTTGTCCACCTGCTCTAAATACTTTTCGTGTTCTTTTTCTCGCCAGTAGACTTTATATATCTGCTCGCTGACGCTAACCTTTTGTCCATTGACATAAAGGTAATATTCTTTTTTCATTTAGAAGTCCTCCATTTCTTTTGACTGATTGTTTTTCAGGCAAAAAAAGGAGGACTTCTGCACATAGGCATAAGAAGTCCTCGAAAACGGAAGAAACTTGATCTTCCTTTAATTCTATTTAATTGATTATTTAAATATTTAAGAAGGCATAAAGGTATTAAGAACGCAGGAAAAAGGAGAGTGTATTATATCTTGATCTATTTTTAATGTATATAAATATATCGACATTCTTCTCCACATCCTTTTAACTAAATATATAGTTTAATTTAATTTTTATACTTTTTGCCACTTACACAATTGGGGTACTATATATGCAATCAACAAAAATAATGGTATGGCTACTAACACTGGCCATACAACAAACTGATATTTAAACATTATCATTTGTCCAGCAATCATATTTACTATAGTATGGTTTAATCCTATTCCAATTGTGAATACCACAACGAATGTAAAAAATATTCTCATCACGCCTTCAGTAGCAAGCATATTTTTTATCTGCTTATTAGTCATCCCTACCGCATGAAGTGTTTTAAGTTCACCACTCCTTTCGTTTATGGATGTGTAAGTTAAGTTTATGAAATTTAAAATTCCTATCAATGCAAGAATTAAACTCATTGCACTTCCAATCAATAGAAATATTCTTTTCATTTCATTAAAACTCTCTTTATATTTATTTCTTGATTCAAAATCAAGAAGTGGTTTTGTCTTTTCGCTGTATTCAATTAACGATGCCTCTGCAACATTTATATACGAATCATCAACATTTACGAAAAGCTTCATCGCTTTTTTATTCTGTGAGTAAGATAAATATTCTGTTGATGGGAGCATAATATTAACATCTATTGTTTGTGAATATCCCGGTCCCATAGAATAAGGAACTTTTCCAATTCCCATTACCTCATATGACTTTACTGAACCATCAGGCATTTTCACGCTAATTTTTTCTCCCATTTTATAAAATGCTAAAGCTGCATCATCTCCAGAACCTTCAATTGGAGCAGAAACAACTGCATATTTCCCTGATTTAAATTTTCCCCAATCCAAATTTCCAGCATCCATTTCAAGATTCTCGTAAACCATTTGATCTAATCCGTATACTTTGCTGTATATCTCTTGATTACCAAAAATACGACTTTCCAGATCTTTTGCCTCATCAGGATTAATTTCACTTCTAATAGATTCATAAAAATTTTTCACTCTATTCAAAACTGTATCATCTACTTTATGAAGTCCTGCCGACATGTAAATCGCACCTATTTTCTCTATTCCTGCAAGTTTTTTACAATATTCAATATCATCTTGATTCACCCCTTCATAATTCGCTACTATAGAATGTTTGTTAAAAACAGAAGCGTCCGCCACAGTAAAATCAGAGCTAGAAAAACTACTTATATATTTATCTTCATCAAAGCTTGCTACAAGAGATATGGTTATATTCAGCAAAATTATGCTCAACGCCATGGAAAGAATTACATAAAATGTCTTCTTTTTATTCCGTCCGATATTTTGCCAAGCCATAGTTACAGGTTTGATCTTATGAGTTTTTTTATTTTTTTTCTTAATAGAATTTGAGTAATCCACATACCTTACAGCCTCAATAGGCGATACTTTTTTAACAATTCTACATGATCTTACGCAGCTTATTCTGACAGTTATCCATGAAAATATGGCACTTATTAGAAAAAACCATATATTAAATTCCATCTTGACAGGAATACTAATCATATTACTAACAATTAATGGAATAATTACCATCGACGCCAAATAGCCACTTACAAGACCGATAGGTATCGCAATAGTACTAATCATAATCGCTTGTCTGATTATGATTTTTTTAAGTTGCCTGTTAGTTGTTCCAATGGTCTTAAGCAAACCATAATGATGAATATCTCTGGTTATCGAGATATTAAAAATATTGCTTATAATCAGATATCCTGAAATCACAATTATGAACAGTAAAAAAATCATAATAGCAACACTTGTCGGATCTATTGATGATGTAGCATATGCCCAGTTAACTCCTTCATTTACTTCTTTTCCAAAATCAAGTCTGGTTTTTAAAGCATCCATCTTCCCGCTAATATTAAAAGAATTGTTAAAATTAAATCCCGGATTAATTGAACCGGCGTATGAATTAACATTTAAAAAATTCTTCATATCCACTTCATTTTTCCAAGCCGGAGAAAATTTTTCTTGAAATTCTTTAGATACAAAGATTTGATTAGCTAGTGTTTCTGCCGGCTTTTTCCAAATTCCACTGACAACAAAGTCTCCTTCATAGGTATCAAGTCCATTATCCATTTTTAGATGAATTTTTTGACCAATCTCATGTGGAAGTCCAAAGTCATCAAGTACATTAATACAAGTCGCAATCTCTTTTTCCTTTTGGGGAAGCTCTCCAATTTCAGGGAATGAAAATGAATGCTTTGCATTTATTTCGTCTGAATATCTAATTTCAGTATAATCTTCTTGCAGTTCTTCATTAGTTGATTTACCTACGATAATGTTGTAACAGAGTTTGTTTATTTTATTATCTTGAGATAGCTTATCAAATTGCTCTTGTGTTAAGTATTTAAAGCCTGCATGTAAATCAGTTCCAACTTGATACATAGTAGCTTTTTCCATACCGTTTATCATACTACCTGCAACAGTAAATACTGTTGTCATCATAAAAGCTGTGAGTGAAATAGCAATGATTAGGATTAAATTCCTTTTCTTATTAGCCTGCATGCTTTTTCTACTTATGTTAGAAATCCATTTTCGATTATTTATTTTACGCATCAAGACCACCGCCCTTTGAAACTATGCGACCGTCTTCTATTCTTATAATGCGATCTGCTGTCTGAGCAATTTCCTCATTATGAGTAATCATAACTATTGTTTGATTAAATTTTTCTCCTGTAACTTTCAAAAGTCCAACAACATCTTGGCTTGTTTTTGAGTCTAAATTTCCTGTTGGTTCGTCAGCTAGTATAATGGATGGTTTAGTGGCAAGTGCTCTGGCAATTGCGACCCTTTGTTGCTGACCTCCTGATAATTGATTAGGCATACTATTTATTTTTTCCTTTAGCCCTAAAGAGGTAATAATAGAATCTACATACGCTTCATCCACATCATTACCATCAAGTTCTATAGGAAGAACAATATTTTCATATACATTAAGTACCGGCACAAGATTATATGCCTGGAAAATGAATCCTATTTTTCTTCGTCTAAATATAGTTAACTCTTCCTCCTTAAATGAAAATATATCCTTTCCATCAACTAGTACAGTTCCATCCGTTGGTCTATCCAATCCTCCAAGCATATTGAGCAAAGTTGACTTGCCACTGCCACTGGAACCAACTATAGCGACAAACTCTCCATAAGATATTGAAATATCCACTCCATCAATAGCTTTTACAACCACTTTGGATTGGTTATAGTATTTTTTTAATGATTTTGTTTTTAGAACTTCCATATTTATCCCTCCATGAAAAAAATGCTAAGCATATCTATATACACTTAGCATGACTCTTTATTCTTTCCATATTATTTCATCAATCTTTCACTTTTGAAAGAATTGGAAAATAAATACTAAAAGTACTGCCAACTCCTACTTTAGATTTAACTTTAATATATCCGCCATGCCTTTCAATAATATTTCGTGAAAGGAACAATCCAACACCAATTCCTTCTGTACTGCCCACAAGAGTCCCTCTATAGAATCTAGAAAAAATCTTTGGTATTTCATATTCTGATATTCCTAAACCTTGATCCATAATACTTATTCCACAAAACATTTCATAACAAAATGTTTTAATCTTTATCCTAGTATTATCTTCAGAATACTTAATCGCATTGTCTAAAATATTAAATATTGCTTCTACCATCCATTTTTCATCAACTTTTACCATAGTATCTGAATCAACTTCAATGTCTATTTTTATATTCTTGCAAGAAGCTTTTGAATAAGCTTGATTCACTACACTTGTAATTATCTGAGCAAGTGAAACATCACTTTCTTTAAATTGAAATATTCCACCCTCAAGCCTTGACATCTTTGTTAAAGCATTTATAAGTTCTTCTAACTTTTTACTATGCAAACTAATTTCACTAGCATAATCTTTTATTTTTGAATCCTCTACAATTTCACATAGCAACTCAGAATACATGACAATATTTGTTAATGGTGTCTTAGTTTGATGAGATATATCTGTAATCAATTGTTTTAGCTTATTCTTTTCTTCACTAATTTTCTTTTCTGACATAGATGAATTTGTAAGATAACGCATGAACTTGGTTTGAAATTTTGATAGTTCTGTTTCATCAAAAAGTTTTTCCTCAAACTCACCATTTATTGCTAAATCAAGCATTTCATTTAGAACTATAAATTCATTTTTTCTAAACATCATCTACTCCATTCTGAAAACATATCCTATTCCATAAATAGTGTGTATAAGTTTTACTTCCCCATTTTCAATCTTATCACGAAGTCTTTTCACTGCTACAGAAAGAGCATTTTCATCAACAAACATCTGATTCTGCCACACATAATCAATTAACTTTTCCCTAGATAAAATAACACCTTCATTTTCAACCAAATATTTCAGTAATCTAATCTCAGTTTTACTAAGTTCAAATTCAATGCCATTGCTTTTAAAAACAAAAGAATCAAAGTTTAAATCTAATCCATATTTACTATATGAAGTCTTTTCTGCATTTCTAGATAAAAGTTTTTCTATTCGTAGCCTTAATGCCATAAGAGAAAATGGCTTGGTTACATAATCATCCGCACCGAACTGAAGACCTTCTACTTCTGCAATTTCCGTATCATTTGCAGTCAAGATTAGCACTGGTTTTTGCGAATGTTTTCTAATCACTTTAAGAAAATCCAATCCATTCCCATCCGGGAGATTTATATCTAATATAAAAAGATCCGCATCATTTATATCCCTAACATCCGATAAATTATAAAAATTTCTAAACTCATACTTTTCTTTTCCAAGTGTAAGTTCTATCCCATGATTTATTGATTTATCATCTTCGATAATATATATTTTTTTCATAGCAACTATCTCCCTATAAACTATTCAATCATTTTTACTACAATCGTATTCACCACGCTTTATATATCTTAATTCTACATCATAGCCTAAAGTTTCCATCATTTTTATAAATGTATTATTAATAATGGATTCTTTACTACGAATAACTCGGTTTACATATGGAGCAGATGTTTTAATTTTCTGAGCTAACTTTACCTGTGTAATTCCTGCTTCAATACACTTTGTTTTTACATCAAGTTCTATATTATTCTTTAGCACAATGAACTCCTTTTATTATCTATTATTTAACAAATAAGATAATTTATTATACTATAAAAATCGCTATTCTTTCAAAAAAAACTTCAATAATTGTGGTATAATATACCTATAAAATTCAAAACCCGCTTAATGCTTGCTATCTAATTCATTCTTTTGTAGCAAGCACAGTAAGTGTACGGACACTTACGGAAAAATTGATGAAGCAGCCCTTTGGGATCTGCTTCTTTTTTTATCAATTTTTAGCTTGTTAGGGAGAACCCTAAGACCCCAAAATACATCGAAAGGAGAAATAACTTATGGCAAACAGAATACGAAATGAAAGACTTGAAATTAAATTAACCAAAGAAGAAAAGGCTCTTTTTGAGGAGAAAAGAAAACTTGCGAAATGCAGAAATATGAGCCATTTCATCCGTAAATGCGTTTTAGAAAAAGAAATTTATCAAGTGGATTTAGAACCTTTTAGAGATTTACAAGGTTTACTTTCCAACGCTACAAACAATATCAATCAAATTGCAAAGCGTGTAAATTCCACCAGCGTAATCTATAAGGACGATATACTCTGTTTCAGGATAATAGGAATACTCTACATTCTCTATCATCACTTTTTCTAATTCTTTTATCATAGGTGTTCTCCCTTATCATAATCTTCCCATGTAGGGATAATGGATGTTTTCTTACTTCCTTGATCTTTATAAAACCAAGAAAGGATTGTTGCTTTATGGTCTTTATATGTCTTTCCGGTACTCTTGATATAGGCTGATAATCTTTCGATATAGTTATCAAGCTGTGAGTTCATTTTAATCTGCAAGTCTGCTATATCTTCGTCCTTTAAAAAGACATTTTGAAATGTACCAAGTCCGATTTCTCCAAAACTATACTCTCTCTTACTATACTCACTCTTATTATTATCTATATAGTTAGAGTCAACATTTTTAACTTCCTGAAGTTCATTTTCTTTACTTCTGAAGTTAAAATCTTTACTTCTGAAGTTAAGTTTTTTGACTTCTTGAAGTTATTTTCTTTTACCGCTAATACACTCATAAAATCTTTGACATAAATGACATTCGGCTTACCAAGTCCAAGCCTTACTCTTTCAATTAGTCCTATTCCTTTTTTACTGTCTAACTCATCTAATGTTTTTATGGCAGTAGGCTTTGAAATATTTCTTCTTTTCATAATTTCTTCGACTGTGAAATAGATAAATACTCTACCTTCCTTATCCACCCAGTTATTCTTAAATGACATTCCTGTTCGTTTCAAAAGCATGGAATAAAGGATAATTGCTTCGGCAGACAGTCCTTTAAATTCTTCTCCGTCCACCAATACATCAGGCACTTTCAAAAAATTAAATCGTTCTGCTTCACGATTATAGAAATAGTCAAAGTCCATATAAAATCACCTCCCTACTTAAAAATTTGCAAAGAAAAAGACGATAGTTTTTTCTTCTATCGCCTTTGGTAACCATTTTTATGAAATTTTTAAAATTGATTTTATTGCTTCATTGATACCTTGTAAAAAAGCTATAACTGCTGCTCCAACCATCGGTATTCCGTATGGGCTTAACAAGAATCCTAATATCAATGCTTCTATGCCTATTGAAAAATCTTTTTGAAACAATGATACAACCCCAACAACTACTCACATAAGCATTAGCAAATACAGTATTGTCATTCCTATGGCAAGTAAAAATGTTAGAAAAGCAGTGAGGATACTTAACAGTAAACTAATTGGAAATAAGATTATTTTTAATATCCATCTCATTTAGTAGTCCTCACTTTCTAAAGCCTTCTTTGTATCTCCACACACCATATCAATACAAACATTTACATCAATATAATTTTTCAGGACTTTTTTTCGTCCTCCTTCACCATCTTCCACAAAGACAAAATGCTTGTAAAACTGCTTAAAATGCAGGATTTTTACGGTTTCACTCTTTGTATCAACGCTATGGTCTCCACATGATTGGTAAATGGGAAAAGATCTACAGGCTGAATACTTTCAATTTGATAGCCCGCTTGAGCGAGTAATTGACAATCACGTGCTTGAGTAGACGGATTACAGGAAATATAGACAATTTTAACTGGATCTTGAGTCATTAAGTTATCGATAAAATGACCATCTAACCCTTTACGAGGCGGATCAACTGTCACCACATCAAAGTGAATCTCTTCTTGGTTCCATCTTGCTAACCAGTCTTCTGCCGATCCCGCTTCAAAATGCACATTATTAATTTGATTAATCTCTGCGTTTTGCTCAGCCATTTTCACTGCCTCTACTACTAGCTCCATAGCATAGACACTTTTAACATGCTTGGCGATTGCTAACGATAGAGTCCCGATCCCACAATAAGCATCCAAAACGGTCTCACTGCCATCGAAATCTGCTGCTTCAATTGCTAATTGATATAAACGCTCAGCCTGACTGGTATTAATCTGATAGAAAGACTGTGGTGAAATCCTGAAAGTCATATCTAGCATCTGGTCTTCAAAATATTCTTGACCCCATAAGCAATAAGTTTCTTTACCCATAATAACATTTGTTTTAGCGGGGTTAATATTTTGAATAATCGATACGAGATGAGGAATTTTATCAATCATTTCTTGTATCAAATCTTCGATTTGAGGAATTTTCTTCGCTCGAGTCACAAGGATCACCATAAGTTGATCACTATAATGACCTTTTCTGATGATTAAATGGCGGATACACCCTTTATGGGATCGTTCGTCATAAGCTGAAATGTGATATTTTCGCAAAAGATCACGAACAATTAAGATCGCTTGATCAATAGCTGGATCTTGAATATGGTAGTCTTCAACAGGGATTAGATCATGGCTATTTTTACGGTAGAATCCCGTTTCAAGTTGACCCTTGACCATTCGAACCGGAATCTGTGCCTTGTTTCGATAGCCCCAAGGCTCTTCCATGCCCAAAGTAGGTTGAATTGTTAGGTCTTTGAAGTGTCCAATCCGCTCGAAGGCATCTTTAACTACTTTTTGTTTGAAAGCTAATTGCGCTGGATAAGATAAATGCTGTAAAGTCAGTGTCCCTGTTTGTCGTCCGAGATCATCCATCATTTCTACGCGATCAGGGCTCGATTTTATTATTTGAACGAATTTGCCAAAACCATAGGTCTTGCCTGTTTTTATTACTTTAAATTCAATTTCTTCCTGGGGAAGAACGCCTTCAATAAAGAAAGGAAAGCCTTCTATTTTAGCAACACCCATTCCTTCGTGGGTTAAGTCTTCAACCTTTGCCTGTAAAAGCTGGTTTTTTTTAAAGTTATTTGTCATTGAATACTCCTCTGTAATTTTGATTGGGTCTAAATCAAGCATTTAAAATACTTCTAACTAAAAGGCTTCTAACAAAGTAAAAGCTTATTGTTTAAGTTTCTTTAAACTTAGCTATTTGATACTCTAAGTGCTTTATTTTGTCGTGCAGTTGCTTTTGCCTTTGAATAAATCCTTGCCGCATCTTCTCGCTTAAAGTATCCTTTAATATATTATCATGGATGAGATAGGGAAAAGCTGATCTCTTAAGAGCAAGTTGGTAACGGGTTTCATATAAAGCGATCAAAAGATTCTTTCTCAACTCAACTAACTGACTAAGTTTCAGTGAGGTGTTTTGGGCATAGTCTTCATTTAAATTTTCCAAAATTAACTGAAGGATCTCAAAGTCGTCTCGTTTATATGCAGTTAAAGCCTTTTGGTAGAGCGCTTCTCGGGCTTTTGATTGCATAGGGTACAAAAGCGGGTGAGCCAGAGTGATTATTTCGCGATAAATCCCACGCATCGAACGCAATTCTTCTTCTGATAATTCTTCCTCGTATCCCCAATCGTCTGCTGCTTTAATCTTCTCTTCGATCTCTAGAATTAAACGGTGATAAGCCCCTAAATCTTTGTCCACTTCTCGTAGTCTGTGATCCTTTTCTTTTCCTATGTATGCTCTCATTATCTGATATTTTTTTTCTAAAGAAATGGATTGATAATGTTTCTGCAATAAATTTAACCATTCTTTGCCAACATTAAAATAGAATTGGTTTTCTAAATATCTACAATCCTTATAGAGCAATTCATCATATTCAAAAACGGCTTGAGTTAAATCTATTCTTAACCTATCTATTTCTTTTTGAAGAAGTGAGCGTCCCGGCAAGAGAAAAGTTTGTCCAAATTGTAACGTCACTCGTAGTCCCCCTCTCAAAATTTTATTCATCAATTCGATTATACATCAAATATTTTATAAAGAGTAAATAGCTTTCTCACTTAATTTGTAAAACTTGTTAAACAGGTTGGTATTCGTTAGAATAAGAAGTACACAAATTTAAAAAAAGATGAGTTAGACACTAATCACTAGGTCTTCAGCTAAGAAAGAAAGTAGGTAATCAGGTGCGCGTTTTACTTTATTCAGGTAACCTCGAACAAATTAAGCGTTCAGGCTTAGGCAAAGCTATCCAGCATCAACAAAAGGCTCTAGAGTATATAGGAATTGATTATACCATGAACCCGAATGAAGCTTTTGATCTATTGCATATTAATACCTACTTTCCTAAATCATATCTTTTAGCTGCCAAGTGTCGAAAGAAAGGGATTCCAGTTGTTTATCACGCCCACTCAACCAAGGAAGACTTTGAGAATTCTTTTCGCTTTTCGAACCTGCTCGCACCTAGTTTCAAACAATGGTTACTTACATGTTATCGTTTAGGAGACATTATAATCACACCTACACCCTACTCAAAAAGACTCTTAGAAAATTATGGTCTCGATCAACCTATTTATGCCGTTTCCAACGGCATTGACTTATCAAAATTTCAAATCACTAACAAACAAACAATTATTCGTAACTTCCGTGATAAATATGGTTATCAAGCTTGCGACTTTGTTGTTATGGGGATTGGCCTCTATCTAAAACGCAAAGGTATTTTGGACTTTGTAGAACTAGCCAAGCGCTTACCACATATTCAATTCATTTGGTTCGGCTATTTAGACCTGCGCTATGTACCTGATGAAATTAAAACAGCTGTCACCACCAAATTGCCGAATTTAAAGTTTGCAGGTTATGTCCCAAATGAGGATATTCGTGCAGGATTATTAGCTAGCAATCTTTACATTTTCCCAACCTTTGAAGAAACTGAGGGAATACCGGCGATTGAGGCTTGTGCCATGAAAACAGACTTTATCGTACGTGATATCCCTGTTTTTGACGGCTGGCTAGAAGACGGAGTAAATGTTCATAAAGCTAAAAACCTGGAAGAATTTCAGCAAAAAATCCAGCGAGCCTATGAAGGGCAACTGCCTTCTTTAGTGGAACCTGCCTACCAAATTGCGGTTGACCGTGATCTTCCTCAAATTGGTCAACAATTATTAGCCATTTACCAAGAGGCTCAAAAAATAAAATAAAAATTTAATCCCACCTTTGTCTCATACAAAGGTGGGATTATTTTAGCTTTCCTCTTCAAACTTCACTAAAAATTTAGCCAGTTGGTCCTTGTCTCTTGCTTTTTGAGCTTGCGAAATATTAAAGGGATTGAGGTAAAAACGAAAGAGTTCTTGGTCATTCGCATCTCTGACTTGAATCGCTTCTCCCTCGTCTGGATCATCATTAATCCGGTGAACTTGAGGGTATTTAGCTCGCCAATATTCTAGAGCTTCATTAGCAACCGCTTCCCTTAAAGTTGTATACATTTCTGCTTGGTGAGCAGGGATAAAAAAGGCGTCCACTTGAACCATCTCATCTATTTTATTTTTTGCGTTTTGCTTTTGTATTTTCTTTGTCATTTTACCAACCTAACTATTCTTTTATTGTACGGTATTTTTCTAAAAAAGCTAAATTCATTGATTGAGCATAGCTTTCAAGTGTACAAATCACAGCCTGATCATTGTTATTTCCAATTTTATATCGACATTGCATAGCCAAATCTTTATCTGCATTCTCCATCGCTATACTATATTGGACTTGAGTCATCATACTCTCATCATTTAAGGAATCTCCAAACGCCATAGACTCTTGTGGGGTGATTTGATATTTTTCTTGTAAATAACGTAGAGCGCTTCCTTTACCGCCTTCTTTATTATAAACATCCACCCAACCGTCTCCTGAAGTAACAGCTGTCACATCTTCGTAGCGTTCATTAATAATACGTGCTAAAATCTTATTCCGATCCAAAGTATCTTGAGTAGCAATAGAGATCTTAGTGACTACTGAATCTTCCGGCAACTCTGAAAATTGAGGAATATATTTTACATCCTTAGCATAACGGGATATAAAATCATATAATGCACCTTTTGTTTCTCTGAAAAAAGCCGCATCTCCGAGACCTAAAACAGGAGAATAAGCTCGGATTTCGTCTAAAAAGTCAACGATTTGCGTAAAATCTTGATAATCAATCCCGATTTTCTTTAGCGTTTGATCGTTCTTGACAATATAATTACCATTATCACAAGCAAAATACAGTTCTGGCCAGATTGATTCTTCAAAATAATCCGCTATTTTCTGATAAGAATTACCTGTAACGATTGCTACAATAACCCCTTCAGCTCTTAATTGCTTTAAAACGCGATTAAATCGATCACGGTCATAGGTTTTATCTGTTCTGAGCAGTGTTCCATCCAGGTCAATTGTAATGAGTTTTAAAGTCATAGAAATTAATGCTCCTTTTTATTATTGCTAGAAGTGATAAGTGGTTCCGAATTTTAAATTAATGCCTTCTCTATCCGATTATACCGTTTTTTGAAAAAATCATCATCCTTTAAAAAAATTTATTCACTATTTTTTAAACATACCTGTAATCGAGCGTGTAATAACTCGCCCAATTTCTCGACCGACCTGACTCATCATATTTTTAGTAAAGCGGTCAAGGTTCGAATCCGTACGTCTGGTCCCTGATTTAACTGATTGCTTAACTTTGTTTGCTAATTCTGCTTCTAACTCCTTAATTCGTTGATCAGGTGTTATGTCTTTTTGATTTTGATCAATCGATTCGATTAACTCTTCTTGTGTATCTTGCATGACTTTGTTTAATTGCTCATGGGCCGACTCACGATTGAATGTTTCGCCATATTTCTCAATAAGACTTGAGTGATTGATTGTTTTCAAAATGGTTTGTGGGTCGACAAGACCTAATTTGCTCATTGGCGGATATATCATTACTTGTTCAGCAATACTCGGAGTGCCTTCTGAATCTAAAGTCGAAACGACGGCTTCTCCCGTCGATAATTCTTGAATCACTTTTTCTAAATTCATTTTTGAAGTTTCGGATTGACGAAACGTTTGACTAACAGCCTTAACAACCTTCAGTTCTTTTGGAGTAAAGGCCCTTAAGCCATGTTGAATGCGATTAGCAAGTTGAGACGAGACACTATCTGGTAAATCCATCGGATTTTGTGTCACAAAGAAAATACCCACACCTTTAGACCGAATTAACCGAACGATTAACTCAATTTTTTCAACTAAGGCTTTTGGCGTATCTTTAAAGAGAACATGCGCTTCATCAAAGAAAAAGACCATTTTAGGCTTTTCTAAGTCCCCTACTTCTGGCAGGCTGTCAAACAACTCTCCTAATAAAGCAAGTAAGACCATCGCATATAATGTAGGTGTTTGATAGAGCTTAGTAGCATTTAAAATATTAATAATTCCTCGACCTGAATCATCTAAGCGCATTAAATCTTCGATTTCAAGACTAGGTTCTGCAAAAAACTCAGCTGCTCCTTGTTGCTCCAGCACTACGATACTACGTAATATAACCCCAATCGAAGCCTTCGATATATTTCCATAGGCACTACTTAACTCCTTAGCATGCTCACCAACAAAATTTAACATGGCTCTCAAATCAGTTAAATCAATTAATAAAAGCCCTTTTTCATCTGCAACTGAAAATACAACATTTAAGATACTCGTTTGGGTTTCATTTAAACCCAATAGATTAGCGAGAAGAATAGGCCCCATTTCAGAAACAGTTATTCTTAGCGGAAGACCGGATTGTCCACTCGCATCCCAAATTTCGATGGGAAAAGCCTGGTTTTCATAATTTTCATAATGCGTGGCTTGAATTCTTTCTATCAGCCCTTCAGAACTACCTGCTTCAGCTAAAGAAGTCAAATCGCCTTTAATATCTGATAAAAAAACCGGAATACCTGCTCGACTTAACTGCTCGGCAATTACCTTGAGGGTTACTGTTTTTCCTGTTCCTGTCGCTCCTGCTATTAATCCGTGTCGATTTAGCTTGTCGATACTCAAACCAACCGCTTTAGAACCATATCCAAACATTAACTGTGAATTCATTTTGACTCTCCTTTACGATTCATCAGATTAATTTTAGCATACTCTTTTGTGATCAGCACCTAATTATCAATTAACAAGGAGGTTTCTTATGAAAAGATAAAAACCTCACCCTCTAATCAACAATTAGAAAGTGAGGCTTAAAATTTTAAATTATTTATCTTGGTCCTGATTTCTTTTTCTTAAAGTAATTAGAAGCGTTCCTCCAACCACTAAGACTCCTGCTATAAGATAGATGACTTTAGAAGTAGTTTCTCCTGCCGTTGGTAAATTACCTTTATCAGCTTCTTTACGATCGGTAGATTTTTTTACGACTACGGTTTTCCCATCTTCTTGAGTTTGACTCGTACTTGTTGTCGTTTGATCCGATTTAGCATCCCCATATACTAGAGCAATCATACCAAGCCCTTGACTATCAATACTAGCTGTTTGCTGATTGACACGTATCTTCAAAGGTTCAACTTGTAGACCCTTTATTTTCACTGCTTCTACTTGGCTATTAATAGGGCGAGTAGGTAACTTGATCAAGGTTGGATTCTCAAGCGTAATTTCATTGCCGTCTTTATCAAAAGCTTTCACTTGATAAGCTACATAATCTTTACCTTTTAATGCGGCAGGAAGATTTGCAGCATCAATCGCTACATTTTGGATCAAAACCTTTGCAACCTTTTTAGCATCTGACTGAGTTAGAAGGACTTCTCCTCCATGTTCTAAGTCTTTAAAGACCCTTTCAGGAACCTTCGATTCCTCAGTAACAGTCGTTGTGATTTGACTTGTGGTCGTCTGCTCTTTAGTTGTTTCAGCTACCGTTGTAGTAGTAGGTTCTTTTGTAGTTGGCTCTTGAGTTGTTGTGATCTCTGTAGTAGTTGTTGGTTCAGCAGTAGTTGTTGGCTGCTCAGTCGTTTTAATTTCTTCTAATTGATAGGTTAAATCAGTTTTTTGATTCGCCTTTACTTCAATTTTCTCTGGAGAAATTTGATCAAGGCGATAGCCTTCAGGAACAGCAACTATCTTGACAAGGTATTCTCCAATAGGCATTTCTTCAATTAAAGCTATTCCTGCTTCATCAGTCTCTACTGAAATGTCCCCGACTTGTAATTGGACCTGACCTAATCCTTGGCCTTGACTATCGCTCACTGCTATTGAAACCTGACCAACTGTTGCTTCTTTTTGAATGGTTACAACTTGCAATTCAGGCTCTTCCTGATCTACAGCGACATCCAAGAGAGTTCCTTCAGCTATATAACCTTCCGGAGCTTGACTCACTTGGTATTGATAGCTACCTAATGCAAGATTATTGGCTGTAGCCATTCCCTCGCTGTTAGTCACTATCTCTTGTTCTTGTCCTGTCTCCTTATTCACTAATAGCAAACTTGCATCTTCAACAGGTTCAGCATTTTGATCTTGAACTTTAATATTTAAAACCGCCTTGGGTTCTTCAGTGGTGGTTGTCGGTTCCTCAGTGGTGGTTGTCGGTTCTTCAGTGGTGGTTGTCGGTTCTTCAGTGGTGGTTGTCGGTTCTTCAGTGGTGGTTGTCGGTTCTTCAGTGGTGGTTGTTTCAAGTGTCGTAGTAGTATTGTCCACTTCAAAAGTAAGCTCGACAGTTTGTTGATCTATAACTTCAACATTTTGTACATTTCCATCTATTTTTTCCTCACCTGGGACAGATAAGAGAGTAACATCGTAATTACCTACCGGCAAGGAATCAATTAAAATATAGCCATCGGCATTGCTCGTATAGGTTTGATCACCCGCTTGAACTTCAGCTTGGTCAATCGGTTGTCCTTGCTTATCGGTGATTTGAATACTCATTTGGCCTACTTGAGCTAACTTAGTAATTCCAATGACTTGGCGATTTTCTTCTCCCGCAATAATTTGGGCATCAAGTACAGTACCTTCAGCAGAATGCGTTTCGGGTGTTTCAACTACCTGATACTGATAATTACCAGCTGGAATTTCTGAAGCTTGAGCAATCCCATTCTCATCGGATATCAATTCTTGATTTGCTTGGGGCTCTTCAGTATTCGTTAATTGGATCTTCACACCTTCGACTGGCATTTGATCTTGATCATATACTTCCACTTGAAAATCTGCTTGCGATTCTTCGGTGATTTCCTCAGGGCTTGCTTGACTAGTTTCTTCAATGCTAGTCGCTTCACTCGTTTCTGTTTCTTGACTACCATCTTCGGGCATTGATTCTATTTCTGGTGCTTGAGGATTTTGAACTTGATCCCCTACTAAATAAATATCAAACACTGGGCTAAAATCAAACTGGCTTTCATCAATGGTAAAAATAAAATCATAAACAGTGGATTGATCAGCTAATTCAACAATTTCTCCTGGATTAGCAGCAAGCTCTTCAGCTTCTCCTTGATTTTCTTTTCCTATTTGAACTTGATAGGGTTTAATTATTTGACCTTCTCTTTGAAAACTTCCTCCATCATATAAACGGAAGATATATTCTCCTGCGAAAAGTTCAATCGGCTGGTGGTCCGTATCATCACTGCGATACGAATAAACAACTGATTGAGTAGCCTTATCAATAATATCGAAAGAAATCTCATTTTGAGTTTGTGGGGCATTCTCATCAATTTGTAAAAAGATATTAAATTCGGGACTAACATATTGGGTTTCAACTTCTGTTTCAACACGCGCTAAAACTTCTTGAGTTTCAAAGAAAGGAACAGCCAATAAATTACCGACTAAGAAAAAAGATACTATATTTTTTCTTTTAAACATTATCATTACCTCCTTAAATTCTGTGGTTCATCTACATATTTACTTTACCATAAATCTTGTGAAAACGATCTTAAATCGCTTAAATATCACAATTTATTAAGGTTTTTCCAAATATTCATCAATCTTTCTTCAAATTTAAATAATCAACACTTTTTTTTTTAGACATAATTTTTTTAAAATGTTTGCATAAAAAAGTTCTATTGATTATAATTTAGCTAGATGTTCATAAGGGAGTAACTTAAGATAGTTTCTATCTTGGCTGTATCAACAACGATAAGTAGTTTTTTGCTACTGGTACAGTCTGAAAAAGTGAGACTTATGCCGTTGAGCGCAGCTTTGTGTTGCCCAAGTGGCATAAGTCTTTTTCTATTCAATAACAAACTTATCAACACGAAATTTAAAGGGAGGAAAGTTAATGTCAACCAAAGATATTATTGCGTATGCTAAATCCGGTCAAGAGATTATTAGCAAACTCAATACAAATATTCAAACAGGTTTAACTCAAGTAGAAGTAAAATCGCGTTTGGAGCAATACGGTGAAAACACACTTAAAGAAGAAGAAACGAGGTCACTTCTTCAAAAATTTATTGATCAATTTAAGGACTTTATGATTATCGTCTTGTTGGTTGCTTCGATTGTATCTGCATTTGTAGGTTATATGGAAGGGGAAGGGCCTACTGACTCAATTATAATCTTGATCGTCGTACTTTTGAATGCCATTTTAGGTGTTTTTCAAGAAGCAAAAGCTGAAGATGCCATTAACGCTTTACGCGATATGTCATCTCCAGAAGCTAATGTATTGCGTGATGGATCTTTCAGCAAGATAAAATCAACCGAACTCGTTCCAGGAGATATTGTTAGTTTAGAAGCAGGTGACATCGTCCCAGCTGACTTGCGCTTAGTCGAAACAAACTCCTTAAAAGTCGAAGAAGCTGCTTTAACCGGTGAATCTGTTCCAGTGGAGAAACATGCTGAGCAAATTATCGAAAAAGAAGCAGGTATTGGTGATCGGTCAAATATGGCCTATTCCTCAACAAACATTACTTATGGTCGAGGACTTGGTGTAGTAACCCAAACAGGAATGGATACAGAAGTGGGTCATATTGCCGCCATGCTGTCTTCAACCGAGAAACAGCTCACTCCACTCCAAAAAGACCAAGAGAAACTTGGTAAAACCCTCACTTACTTAATTATTGCCATTGCTATTTTAACTTTTATTGTTGGGGTTTTCTTCAAAGGTTTCTCTCCTATTCAAATGCTTTTAGTATCTATTTCACTAGCTGTAGCGGCTATTCCGGAAGGACTACCTGCTATTTCAACCATTATTCTTTCACTAGGTACACAGACCATGGCTGAGCGAAATGCTCTAGTAAGGACCCTACCAGCTGTAGAAACTTTAGGATCTACTAAGGTGATTTGTTCCGATAAAACGGGTACGCTAACACTTAACCAGATGACAGTTGAAAAAGTTTATTATAATGGAAAGTTATATGATGCCAAAGACCCAATAGATGTAACTGGTGAATTTATTCGTTCTTTTGCTTTCCCCAATGACACTAAAATTGACGCGCAAGGAAATGTCAGTGGTGATCCAACGGAAACAGCCCTTGTTCAATATGCTTTAGACCATGAAATGGATTTAACAGATCAATTAAACCAATTCCCTCGTGTTGAAGAAATACCCTTCGATTCGAGTCGTAAGTTAATGTCGACGATCCATAAAGCAAGTGATGGTCGCTTCATAGTCTTTGTAAAGGGCGCTCCCGATCAATTGATACAACGGTCTAAGCACATTCTAAAAGACCAAAAAGTGCTTGAAATGACTTCCACAACCAAAGAAGAAATTCTAGAAGAAAATGCGAAGTTAGGTCGTCAAGCATTGCGCGTCCTGGCTGGAGCCTTTAAAATCATCGACGAAATTCCGACTGAGGTTACAACAGAAACACTTGAAAATAATTTAGTTTTTACTGGTTTAGTTGGTATGATTGACCCTGAACGAACAGAAGCTAAAGCTTCCATTGAAAAAGCTCGCCTAGCAGGAATTCGTACGGTCATGATCACGGGCGACCATGCTATGACTGCTCAAGCTATTGCTGAACGTCTGACCATTTTAGATCCTAATGATAGTGAAAATGAACGTCATGTAATGACCGGTGACCAACTGGATGAAATTTCTGATGACCAACTGGCCAAAGAAGTAGAAAACTATGCTGTCTATGCTCGGGTCTCTCCAGAACATAAAGTTCGAATTATTCGAGCCTGGCAAGCTAATGATGCTGTCGTATCAATGACTGGTGACGGGGTGAATGATGCCCCTTCCCTAAAACAAGCTGATATCGGGGTTGGAATGGGTATAACAGGAACAGAAGTTTCTAAAGGAGCTTCTGATATGGTACTGGCTGATGACAATTTCCAAACGATTGTGGTTGCAGTGGAGGAAGGACGAAAAGTATTTGCCAATATCCAAAAGGCCGTTCAATTCTTACTTTCGGCCAACTTAGGAGAAGTTATCACCTTATTCACAGCCACCCTATTTGGTTGGGTGATTCTTGAGCCAATTCATATCTTATGGATTAACTTGGTGACTGACGTTTTCCCGGCCATTGCGTTAGGTATGGAAAAGGCTGAATCCGACGTAATGTCCCATCGCCCTCGGACCAAGAAAGATTCTTTCTTATCCTTTGGCGTAGCACCTTCCATTCTTTATCAAGGAATTTTGGAAGCCTTAATCACTTTATTTGTTTATTGGTATGCAGCTGAAGGACCTATGCACACTCATTTAGTGGGTGATGAGCGTCACGTGCTTGCAGAAACAATGGCTTTTATTACTCTAGGTTTAATTCAATTGTTCCATGCTTATAACGTCAAGTCTGTTTTCACTTCTTTATTTAGTCGCAATCCATTTGACAACAAGTGGCTCAACCTCGCTTTCTTGGTATCAGGTGCCATGTTACTAGGGGTTGTCCTTATCCCTGGCATTAGTCAATTTTTTGATGTCCATGCACTCACAGGCGGACAATGGGGAATAGTGATAGCAGCAGCTGTATCAATTGTAGTAGTAGTCGAAATTGTTAAATTAATCATGCGAGCAAGTGGCTTTACTGATAAATATAACCGTTAAATCTTACACTAAATAAAAAATGAGACAGAGCCCTCTAAATCACCATTGGTTGGTGATTTAAAGGACTTTGTCTACAGTCTGAAACTGAGACAAAGTCTCAGTTTTTTTGTGTGCTAATTTCTTATTTGTCCAGAGCCTTCAATTAAGTACTTGTAGGTTGTTAGAGCTTCTAAACCCATCGGACCCCGTGCATGAAGCTTTTGAGTTGAAATACCAATTTCACCACCAAAGCCAAAAACTTCACCATCTGTAAACCGCGTCGAAGCATTCACATAAACCGCTGCTGAATCAATATCATTCATAAAGTCCTGTGCCACTGAATAATCTTGGGTTATAATCGCTTCCGAATGTCCAGTTGAATAGCGACTGATATGTTCAATAGCTTGAGCATAGTTTTTTACAACTTTAACAGCCACTACTAAATCTAAAAATTCTGTCTTATAATCTTTTTCGCTCGCTTGGACAGAATAGGGTAGTAGTTTACGTGTTTGTTCATCTCCTAAAATCTGAACATTCGCATCAAACAAGGCATTTCCAATCTGCGATAGATGAGCATTCGCAAACGCTTCATCCACAACAATCGTTTCCACAGCATTACATACTGACGGACGTTGTGTTTTAGCATTCACAATAATAGCTTTAGCCATCTCAAAATCAGCTGTTTCATGAACATAAATATGGACATTACCTACCCCTGTTTCAATCACTGGTACTGTTGCATTTTGAACCACATTTTGAATGAGCTCAGCCCCTCCTCTTGGAATTAAGCAGTCAACATACTGATTCATTTGCATTAACTGCGTCACTAACTGGCGGTCTGGATCACTAATTAACTGAACACAATATTTGGATAAACCAACTGATTCGAGACCTGTTTGAATCGCTTCAACGATGGCGATATTTGTGGCAATTGCTTCCTTACCACCTCTTAATATGACCGCATTCCCTGCCTTTAAGCATAAACTGGATGCATCTGCGGTAACATTAGGACGCGATTCATATATTATTCCTATGACACCTAAGGGAACGGATCTTTGGCTAATTCGTAAACCTAAGTCATTCACCCATTGTTTACGCGTTTGAGCTAAAGGATCTGGTAGTTGAGCAATTTTCCGAATTCCAGCAACCATCGAAACAAAGCGTTTATTATCAAGGGTAAGTCTTTCAAGCATTGCTGTTGCCATACCATCTTCACGTGCGTTATTCACATCTTGATTGTTTTTTTCTAAGATAACTGTCTTCTGTTCTTCTAAAGATTTTGCCATCGCTAATAGGGCCTTATTTCGCGATTGACTATCTAGTTTTCGTAAAATTTCAGAACTCTCTTTAGCTTTTTGGCCAATCGCTAATAAATCCATGGTGGTATTTTTCATATTATCGGTCTCCTTTCCTATGAAAAAAAGTTCCTATCGTTTCTCCCTTGAGAATATCAAAAATGATCGATGGATCTGCTCCTGAAGTAATCACTAAGGAAGAGTTTGTCGTTAAGATCACTTCAGCTGCATTCAACTTAGTAGCCATACCCCCTGTAGAGAATTCAGAACCTTTACCCAAGGCCATTTGATGAATTTCTTCCGTCATTTCATTCACTTGGTCGATTAATCGAGCCTTCGGGTTCTGTTGGGGATTGGAGTCATATAAACCATCCACATCAGACAAAATAACTAGGAGATCTGCAGCTGTCATCTTGGCCACTATTGCTGATAAGGTATCGTTATCTCCAAACTTTGTTTGATGATTTAACTCCTCAACAGCAACCGCATCATTTTCATTAATAATCGGAACAATCTTTCGTCTAAGTAATGTATCCATGGCTACTTGAACATTTTGTAATGATTGCGGATAATCAATCACATCGCGTGTTAAAAGTATTTGGCCAACATTGACACCGTAATACTTAAAAAATCGCGCGTAATGCCCCATCAGTATCGTCTGTCCCACTGCAGAAGCCACCTGCTGATCGGCGATGGTTGTAGGATAATGTTCTTCATTTAATTCTTTACTTCCTACCCCGATCGCTCCTGAAGAAACGATCACAATTTCTTTACCTTCTTGAATTAAACTGGCACAAACATAAGCCAATCGATCCATTTTAGCAAAATTAATACCTTCATTGGACAAAATAGTGTTAGTCCCTAATTTTATAATAATCCTTTTTGCATTTCTTAAGTTTGTTCGATTCATATTTTATCCTCATTTTCTATTCAATAGCTCTATTATAGAAAACAATTTGATTAGGGTAAAGAGTGGTTGGCATTCTCGTTACAAATTGAAAAGAAAATGTTTTCTTTCAATAATGATTAGACATTTTGATGATACTCTTTGGGTTCAGCAAAAGATAATTTAGACAAATAATTCCGCAGTACCTGGCTATAGACTCTTCGTTCTATAATAATCGACTCTTCTTTTTGGTATTCTCTTTCTAAAAAGTCATAATACGTACCAGGTGTTTGAATACCAATGAGAGGAAAAAGATCTAATCCCATCGCTTCTAGAATATTATCAGAAAACAAAACACAATTGGTCCAAAAAACAAAATATGTCTGAAATTGTCCGGCTTTAAATTTATAAAAAACTGTATGATTCGTTTCACGCTTTAGTTTGCCAACGAAAGATTTTAGTACGGCCTTTGATTGTGGGTGCCATACAACCATTTCTTCTTTCATTTCAGACATTTTTTCTTCAATGAGTTGAGCTTGCTCTGGTGTAATAGCAATATCATATTCAACAATTGTGAGACGATTTCTTAAAGCGAATGCTAAATATTCTTCTTGGTCAATTAAGGCTAAAACCCCATCCCCAGCTGTATCAAACAAATTCCTAGAATCAACATCATGATTACCGTAAAAATAAACAACACCCTTATAAATAATATTCATATGTCCTACCATGTCAAAAGTAGCTGTTCCAACATGAATTTGAATGGTAATCCGATGGTCTTGATCTTTTGCTATACCTTTATCAAAAGTTTGAAGAGAAGAAGTCAGATCTGGATAAAGATCATTCACTCGTCCTGTAATTATCTCATTAATATTGTGAATTAACTTTTGGGGTAATAAGGCTGAAAAAATGACTGGCAGAGGGATTCTCAATGTTCGGCGCCAAGCTTGTTCTTTACGTGGATCAATCAGAGCAAACCGTCCATCATGAATATAAGTAATTCCTAAAAAAATTAAGTAGATACCTAAGCGAATCAGAGCTGGATGCCCCTGGCTTGTGGCTATAATACTGTCCAAAGCAAAAAATAAGTGTACCAGAGCAAAGGCTAATCGTTGATGACGCTCATGGGCCCCATCCTGACGCATGAGGTAATATGAAAAGAAATTTAAGATAGACATTATTAACTGATAAATCCCAATGGCACGGATCATCCATAAATAAGAATTCTCATGATAAATTAAAAGACCTATCGCAAAAAAAACTTGGGCTAAGACTATAAAGATTTGTAATCTTTTATCTTTTGGTGAACCATTAAATTTTTGACCAAATTTAAGATCCCATAAACGCATACTGCCCATTATGAGAATTGAGAGAGCTATGAACTGCATGATTAGATTCGCTGTCCCCACTTTAAACAAAACGAGACCCATACCAATTACCAGCAAGCTCAAGCCAAATATTAAATAAGAATGATTCCGTCTTTGTATCTTTTTCATCCCAGCTTCCCCCTTTCTACTCCTGATATATTTTATCATATCTCCTTAAAGAAAGTTGCTGACACGAACTTTTTACCTCTGAGGGTTACTGACTATTCTTATCGATTCGACTAAAAAAGCTACTGGTATATGCTATACTTATTTCAAAGTGAAAGATGGGAGTTTTATTATGTTTCATAACCCTTATGTTAAAAAAGTCTATTCCAATCTCCAAACAAAGTTTGCTCATCAAACCGAGTATCTTCAAGCAGTGAAAGAGTTTCTTTCAGCCATCGAGTTTCTCATCGATCAAGATAAAAATATGAAGAAAGAAGCAATCCTCGAGCGTCTTGTATCTCCTGAACGTATAATTACTTTTAGAGTTCCTTGGCAAGATGACCAAGGGCAGGTAAATATAAATTGGGGCTACCGTGTACAACACTCTTCTTTATTAGGCCCCTATAAAGGAGGATTGCGTTTTGATACAAGCGTTAATGAGAGTATCCTTAAATTCTTAGCCTTTGAACAAACCTTTAAAAATGTTTTAATAGGACTTCCCATGGGAGGCGGCAAAGGCGGTGCTGATTTTTCACCGCGTGGACGATCGGATCAAGAAATTATGCGTTTCTGCCAGTCCTTTATGACTGAACTAGCCAAACACATCAATGAAAAAATTGATGTTCCTGCCGGTGATATAGGGGTGGGTCAACGAGAGATTGGCTACCTATATGGTCAATATAAACGCGTCAAAGGAATTGAACTAGCAAGTTTAACAGGTAAACCGGTATTAGCCAATGGCTCGCTAGGACGAGAAGAAGCAACTGGCTATGGGCTTATTTATTTTCTTCAAGCTATGTTAGAGGAGGAAAATGAACAGATCTCACAAAAGCGTCTAATCATTTCAGGCTTAGGAAACGTAGGCTTAAACGCGATCCATAAGGCCGTTAGTTTAGGTGGGATAGTTGTAGCTGTTTCTAATAGCCAAGGCTCGCTTTATGATCCTCAAGGCATAAATGTAGAGCTATTGGAGAATATCATTAATCATCATAACAAGGACCTCTCATTCTATTCAAAAATGCGGCCTCAAGCTTCATTTTCCAAAGTCTCTATTTGGTCACGCTCAATTCAAGCGGATATTGCCCTGCCCTGCGCTACACAAAATGAAATTTCAGCTCATCAAGCAAAAAATTTAATCGCTAATGGCGTTCGTTATCTTGCTGAAGGTGCAAATATGCCTTGCAACTCAGAAGCAATTCAGATATTCAATCAAACCGACAACTTTATTTGGGCGCCTGGAAAAGCAGCTAATGCTGGAGGTGTGGCTGTATCCGGGCTTGAAATGTCGCAAAATGCCATCCGCCTTCAATGGTCATTTGACGAAGTGGATCAAAAACTTCAAAGCATTATGTTTACAATCTTCAAAACATGCCAAGCAACATGTCAAGAGTACAACCTAGGCAAACAGTACGCGGTAGCGGCAGATGTTGCCTCCTTCAAAAAAATCGTTGATTTAATTCGACTGCATGGACTTGTCTAATAAATGTTAAAAGTTAAAAAGAGTGGAGGTGAAAAAAGGTCACCTCCACTCTTTTTATTATAATTGATCAAAACAAAACTAACCCATTTGCATTTGAACCAGTGACTTCCAATCTTTCTTGCGATAGATATAAAAGCCCCAGACAACAATCAACATATTGGATATCAACATTGAAATCCAAATACCTGAAGACCCCAAATCGGTGAAATAACGTAGATACATTACAATCGGTACACGAATAAACCAGAGCCTTCCCAGAGACATCAGCATTGAATATTTAGTCTGACCACATCCTTGGAAAAAGCCATTGAAGGCTGCAAACAAGCCCATAAAGAAAATAATAAAAGCTGTATAAGCAAGGTATTCTTTGGCTTGAATCCATAGATCACTATCCGCTGATTCTTTAATAAAGATACTTAAAATCGGATCTTGGAACAGCATTATGATTAATGATGATATTACCGACATTAAGAGGATAAAAATAATAGCTCGTTTAAAAATCTGATTGGCTCTAGTATAGAGCTTTGCTCCCATGTTTTGACCAATTATGGAAGTCAGAGCCATTCCTACCCCCATTTGTGGCTGCATAACAATATCTGAGATACGATTCACCATAGAAAAGGCAGCTAGGGTGTTTGTACCATAGGAAGTGATCAAAGCATTCATAACTGTAAATCCAAGTGATGATCCCCCATAACCTAAGAAAGAGGGAAAGGCTAGTTTCATAATATGCTGACTAGTAGACCAATTGAATTTGATCCCTCTTAGTTGCGGTTGAATTCTAGACTGCTGATTTACAACATAAATCGCCATCGAAATTAAGACAATTTTTGAAATCACAGTCGCCCATGCGGCTCCTGCAATCCCCCATCCTAAACCAGAAATGTTGACAAAAGGAACTTGGTCATAGATAAATATCGGATCAAGTACTATGTTGATCATCATCGAAATAGCAGAGATAATAGTCAAAGTTTTTGTATTCCCTTGTGCATTCAAGATCGCTTGATAGGTAAAAAAAGCAAAATCAAACACAAGACCAATAAAACTTATTTTGAAATAGACAATGGCTTTTTCTAAAAAGCTACCACTGCCTCCCATAATGGTTAACATCCACGGCGTAGCTAAATAGCCTAAAACAGATAAAACGATACCTATACTAAGGGTCAGCAACAGCGTATTATCCACATAAGTTTGCACACGGTTATATTGCTTGGACCCCAAAAAATTGGATAAAAGCGCAGTAGCAGCTACCCCAATTCCCATTCCCAAGGAAATGAAAAGAAAATTTAAAGGCCAAGAAAAAGCCGATGCCGCAAAATCCTCTGCTGAAAGTTGAGCTAAAAATAAACCATCCGCTACTGTATAAAACGTACGAACGAGGTTATTAAACATTAACGGGGCAGAAATCATTAAAATAACCTTAAACATCGGACCCTGCGTTAAAAAATCCCTGTTATTCATCTTTGCTTTCAAACTTAAACACTCCCATAAATGAAGGAGTCAGTCAGCAGCGTGCCAACTGACTCCTTGTAAAATTTATTACTTTACTCTTATATTCTAGCGACACCTTCTTCAATTGCACAATCTGCTACCGCTTTGGCTACAGCGTCTGCAACACCATCCGCTAGAGGCGAAATGATAATATTGTCCGGACGCAGTTCTGCTTCAGGAAGCATCTCAGCAATTGCAATTGCTGCTCTTTCCTTCATTTTATCAGTGATTTCTCTTGCCCGTACTGATAATGCACCTTTAAAAATACCTGGAAAGGCAAGTACATTATTGATCTGGTTCGGATAATCAGATCTTCCTGTACCCACAATCTTTGCTCCAGCCTCAAGTGCGTCTTCTGGCATAATTTCAGGAATCGGATTAGCCATCGCAAAAATTAATGGTTCATTCATCGATTCTACCATCTCTTTGCTGACTGTATCTGGAGCAGAGACACCAATTAACACATCGGCACCTTTCAAAGCGTCAGCCAGTTCACCTTGCATTTTACTTGAATTTGTCAATTTTGCAATAGCTTTTTTAGCTGGATCGAGATCTGGGTTCCCATCATAGAGAATACCTTTACGATCTACCATAATGACTTCACCAAAATTCATCTGAATTAATAATTTAGCAATTGCAATCCCTGCAGCTCCAGCACCATTAATCACCATTTTCAATTGACCCATTGGCTTTTTCGTTAATTTAATAGCGTTAATCAAAGCTGCTGCTGTAACTATAGCAGTTCCGTGTTGATCATCGTGGAAGACAGGAATATCTACTCTTTCTTTTAACTTTGCTTCAATTTCAAAACAAGTCGGTGCTGAAATATCTTCTAAGTTTATACCACCAAAACTTTTTGAAATCATAGCGATGGTATCCACTATTTCGTCCACATTTTTACTATCGACACAAATTGGGAAAGCATCGACATCAGCAAAGCGCTTAAATAAAGCACACTTACCTTCCATCACAGGCATACCAGCTGCAGGCCCAATATCTCCTAATCCTAAAACAGCCGTCCCATTTGTCACAACCGCGACTAGATTATTACGGCGCGTTAATTTAAAAGATTCTTCATAATCTTTAGCAATGACACGACATGGTTCAGCTACCCCTGGCGAATACGCCAAAGATAAATCTTCTGCATTGTCAATTTTAGCACGGCTGACAACCTCAATCTTACCTGCTAAATCATAGTGTAATTTGAGTGATTTTTCATAAACGTCCATTGATTTACTCCCTTTCTTTTAAACCATAGTAGATGGATCAACTAAACGGTCAAATTCTTCTGCTTCCAAATAGCCTAATGCTAAACAAGCCTCTTTTAATGTTGAATCATCATTAAAAGCTTTTTTCGCAATTTCCGCTGCTTTTTCATATCCAATATGAGTATTCAATTTGGTAACCAACATGAGTGACTGGTCGACTAATTCTTTCATCCGTCTCTCATTGACTTCAATGCCAACCAAACATTTGTGGTCAAAAGAAGCAATGGCATCTGCTAATAATTGAACCGATTGAATAAAATTGTAGATCATTACTGGCATATACACATTTAATTCAAAATTACCTTGAGAATTAGCCATAGACATCAAATTATCATTCGCCATCACTTGAATAGCTACCATTGATAAGGCCTCACATTGAGTAGGGTTAACTTTACCAGGCATAATTGAAGAACCAGGTTCATTGGTTGGCAAGGTGATTTCTCCAATACCACTCCGTGGACCTGAAGCCAACCACCGCACATCATTAGCAATCTTCATCATGTCGCTGGCTAATGTTGCTAAAGCACCATGCGTAAAGACCAGTTCATCTTTACTAGATAGTGAGTGAAATTTATTAGATGAAGTTTTAATAGGTAGTTCAGTTATTTGAGCTAAAACCTGCGCAACTTTTTCAGCGTAACCCTCAGGCGTATTTAAGCCGGTTCCAACCGCTGTCCCTCCAAGAGCAATTTCATACAAGGGTTGTAAACTTAACTCAACCATCCGCTTAGATTGCTGGATAGAAGCCAACCATCCGCTCACTTCTTGACCAAAAGTAACGGGTGTTGCATCCTGTAAATGGGTCCGACCATTTTTGACAACATTGCGATATTTTTCTTCCATCTTAGTCAAGGTATTAATAATATGATCTAAAACCGGTAATAGTTGAGAATGTATCTTTACCATTGCCGATAAGTGCATGGCTGTTGGAAACACATCATTCGATGACTGTGACTTATTAACATGATCATTCGGGTGAAGCAATTTCTTGCCCGCAATTTCATTACCCCGATTAGCAATTACTTCGTTGACATTCATGTTGGTTTGAGTTCCAGAGCCTGTTTGCCACACAATTAAGGGGAAATGATTCTCCAAATCTCCTGCTAAAATTTCATTACAAACCTGCTGAATCAGTTCTGAGCGTTCTTGATCGAGTACGCCTAAAGTATGGTTCGCAATTGCGGCTGCTTTTTTTACCAAGGCAATCGCACAAATAACATCCCGAGGCATCTTCTCACTACCTATCTCAAAATTTTGATAAGATCTTTGAGTTACTGCTCCCCAATATCTATCTGCTGGAACCTGAATTTCCCCAAGCGAATCGTGCTCAATTCTAACTTTCACAAGCCTTCCTCCTTAAAATATATAACTTTAATTCTATAGGACTAATTATACACACTAAATTCTAGAATGAAACTCTTTACAATTAATTTTTATTCTTCTTAAGAAGCTCTAAAAAAGCTTCCACTGCTTTCGATTGATAGCGATCCTTTTTCCAATAAAAATTGACTGGTCGTTTAGCATTTTCACTTTCCAAACGATAATATTTAACTTGATCTTTATGATTAATATAATGAATCAACGCTTCACCAATAAATGAAATAGCAATACCGGACGACGAAATATTATAAGCAGTTAATTGTTGTTCAACTTCAAAAGCAATATTCGGCACAAAGTGTGCTTCTTGACAGATAGCTCGTGCTCTTGAGCCAGTATCATTAGTCACTTTCAAGAAAACAAAAGGTGTATGTTTAAATTCCTTTAAGTAGGTAAGGGGTAAATTGATTAAGTCAGAAGAATGGTTTTTAATATCTTTTAAACTTAACTGATAATCCTTTAATAATCCATTCACCTCAAATTTCTCAGGAACTGCCAACAATAAAGACTCATTTACAAATGGAAAATGATCATAATAGCGACTATCTAGAAAAGTATTATCTAGTAAAAGATCAATCTCACCTTCATGAAGCAAATCAATTAATTTGCTTGATGTTTCTTCAAAGAGATCAATTTGTATTTCAGGATAAATCGCATTGAATTTTGCCATTAGTTTAGGTAAAACCATGGAGGCAAAAAGACTCGTTCCCCCAATAGCAATTCGACCGTACTGTAAATTGTCCACTTTAGAAATATATTGTTGAAAATCAGCTTCAATACGCTGAATTTCTTTAGCGTTACGAATATACTCCACACCAAATTCCGTCAACTTAATAGGAATTGTCGACCGGTCAAAAATATCGTGACCTAAACGTTTCTCAATCCGCTTAACATTTGCACTCAATGATGGTTGAGAGACAAACATTTTTTCGGATGCTTTTGAAAAGGACTGTTCTTCAAATACAGTCAGCACATACTCTTTTCCATGGAACATTACCGCACCCCTTTATAAATTTTATATTATATCCAGTATAACTCAATCCATGTTGAAGTTAAAGCCCTTTCACTATATAATGAAAAAGAAATACAAATACTTTAGGAGGCATTCCATGAAAACATCTGAAACATTGGAATTTAGAGAAGAATATGATTCAATCGGTTCTCATCAAGTACCACAGACTGCTTACTATGGTGTTCAATCCATTCGAGCAAAAGAAAATTTTCCGATAACTGGTCAATTATTAGACCCTATTTTTATTCACAGTCTAGCCTATATTAAAAAAGCTTCGGCTATGACAAATGGTAAACTTGGACTTTTAGATGATAAGGTTGCGAAAGCAATTATTACTGCTTGTGAAGAAATATTGGCTGGTCAACTTCACCAAGATTTTATAGTTGATCCTATTCAAGGTGGCGCAGGAACTTCAATGAATATGAATATTAATGAAGTTGTTGCCAATCGTGCCAGTGAACTATTGGGCGAAGATAAAGGTAAATATAATTTAGTCCATCCGAATGACCATGTGAATTATGGTCAATCCACTAATGATGTGATTCCTACCGCCGGGAAACTCACTATTTACCAATTGACTCAAGGACTTTTAGAGGAAATGGAGCGTCTGGAAAAAACCCTTACTGATAAGTCTATCGAATTTAATGATGTAATCAAGATGGGACGGACTCAAATGCAAGATGCAATCCCAATTCGTTTGGGTCAAGAATTCAAGGCATATGCTAGTGCAGTTACCCGCTCTCACCAACGACTCACTCAAGTGATTGACGAAATGTTAGTGGTTAACATGGGGGCAACTGCAATAGGAACAGGACTAAATGCTGATGTAGAATATGTTAATCAAATCGTTCCTACCTTAGCAAATATAACTGGCCTTGAATTAAAACAAAGCGAAGACCTCGTTGATGGTACACAGCACATTGACTCTTTCGCAGCCGTTTCAGGTGTCTTAAGAACATTCGCACTTAGCTTATCTAAAATTGCCAATGACCTACGTTTGATGTCTTCTGGACCGAAAACAGGCTTTAATGAAATTAATTTACCTAAAAAACAAAATGGTTCATCCATTATGCCAGGTAAGGTTAACCCCGTTATTCCTGAAGTAGTTAGTCAAGTGGCTTACCGAGTAGTCGGTAATGACACAACGATCGCCATGTCCGTTGAAGCCGGTCAATTAGAACTCAATGCTTTTGAACCTGTAATTTTTTATTCACTTTTTGAATCCATCAAAATTCTTCAAAACGGTATTGCTACTTTCATTGACAATTGTATCGCTGGTATCACAGCTAACCCTGAACGTTGCCAAGAACTCGTTGATCAAAGCGTTGGAACGATCACTGCGCTTGTTCCACATATTGGTTACCAGAAGGCAGCTGAAATAGCTAAACGAGCATTGAACAATAACGAACGGGTCAAAGATATCATCTTATCTGAAAAATTATTAGATGAAGAGGAATTGGAAAGCATATTAGCTCCAGAAAAAATGACCAGTCCAGGAATCTGCCATAAATAATTAGCAACAAATAAACCATCTGACTTATCAGGTGGTTTTTCTTAGAAATTATTGATCCTTATAGAAAAAGACTTTGTAAGCATTTTAGCTTACAAAGTCTTTTTTGATTAATTACTTATTGAAGTAACTATTAATTCCATTGATAAGTCCATCAACTAATTTAGCTTGATATACCGAATCAGTTAATTTTTTTAATTCGGTCGGATTATCCATATAACCTAACTCAACTAAAGCAGCTGGCATGTCTGTCGTTCGAGTCACATGAAGATTTTGAGGACGTGTTCCTTGACTAGCTCCTCCTGTAGCAGCTACCAAGGACTTCTGTAGTTCTTGAGCTAACCGCTTTCCTTGAGTCAGTTTTTCATCCGTGTGATGTGATAAAGTGGAATATCCTGGCACATCTACCGACCGATCGTGGTAAAGAGTTAGGATTCCACTGGCTGTTCCTCTAAGATGTTTAGGCATGGCATTATGGTGAATACTTACAAAAATATCTGTCTTCAATTCATTTGGTAAATCGTCTCTTCTTGTAAGCGCCACAGTTGAATCATCTTTACGTGTTTCAAATACCGTATACCCTTGCTGTCTTAACTTATCAGCTACTTGACGAGAAATATTCAAGTTCAAGTCTTTTTCTAAATAACCATAAGAGCTGGCTCCTGCTTCAGCCCCCCCATGGCCTGCATCAATAAAGACACTCCGACTATTGACAGGAATAGTCTGTTTTACGGTTTTATCTGGAGATAGATTAAGACGTTGACCAACATAAATAACATTTGAATTCAATTTATTCCAACTTTTTAATTGATTTACGCTTACACCAAAGTGTAAAGCGATGCTATAAAGAGAATCACCCGATTTAACAATATAGTTATTAGCACTTGTCAATTTCTCTGGTTCCTTGATAGGAGGAGTTGGATTGACTGAACTTGCTTTGGATACCACCAAAACATTACCAGGATGGATCAAATTACTTGAAAGGTTATTCCACGACTTTAATTGACTAACTGTAATACCAAATTGATTGGCAATCTTAGCTAACCAATCGCCAGGACGAACCGTATAGGTCTCCTTTGAGAAAGTTGGTGCGGGTTGATCATCTTCAGTAGGTTGCTCTGGATTTGATGTTTGAGGAATGGCTTTGGAAACAAGTAATTTATCACCAGGATGAATTAAATTGCTGGATAGATTATTCCAAGATTTCAATTGGTGAAGTGTAATCCCAAATTGTCTTGCAATTTTATTTAAATAATCACCCGGACGAACTGTATAGGTCTTTGTGACACTTGGTTGACTGGGTTGATTGGGCTTATTCAGCTCACTATCGGAAGATTGATCTGGCGTTGGAGTTGCTACAGCTGATTTTGAAACTATTAAAACATTACCAGGATGGATCAAATCACTGGTTAAGTTGTTCCAAGACTTTAATTGGGTTACGCTAATACCAAATTGTATGGCAATCTTATTCAGATAGTCTCCCGGGCGTACCGTGTATGTTTTAGTTTTATTGGATTGACTTGACGGGTCGGGTTGACTTGGCTTTGTATCCAATGGTTGTTCCGGTTGCGGGTTGACTGGAGCTGATTTTGAAACCACTAAAATATTACCCGGATGAATCAAATCACTGGTTAAGTTGTTCCAAGACTTTAATTGGGCTACGCTAATACCAAATTGTTTGGCAATCTTATTCAGATAGTCTCCTGGGCGTACCGTGTATGTTTTAGTCTTATTGGATTGACTTGACGGGTCGGGTTGACTTGGCTTTGTATCCAATGGTTGTTCCGGTTGCGGGTTGACTGGACCTGATTTTGAAACCACTAAAATATTACCAGGATGAATCAAATCACTGGTTAAGTTGTTCCAAGACTTTAATTGGGCTACGCTAACACCAAATTGTTTGGCGATCTTATTCAAATAGTCCCCAGGACGTACTGTATAGGTGTTGCTCGTTGTTGAATTGTTCGACTGGATCGCTTGATTAGAAATTTCAGTCTGATCATTGACAGGAGTTGAATCATTTTGTGGATCTTGTGGTTCTTCTTCCTCTTTAACTGGCTGGTTTTCGGTCACCGTATTCTCTTTAAGATAAACTTTTAAAATATCCCCAGGATGGATTAAGTCACTAGTCAAACCATTTAACTGTTTCAATTCTTCCATAGTCATGCCATGGTTCACTGCAATTCGATAAACCCCATCTCCTGCTTTAACCGTGTAGGTTCCTATCGAACTATTCGTCTCTTGGGCAAAAACTAGTTCTACTGATTCCATGTGTGAAAAAGAAACAGCAGCTAGTACTGACATAGAAAGCGATAGGATACTATTTCTTAATACCTTATTGCTCATTTCGATATCCTCCATTTACTCATTTATTGTGGTTTTTTCATTACATAAATTATAGCATGCTTATTTCCCTATAAATGATTGAAACATAAATTTAATCTCTTGCTAAAACCTTGTAATAATTCTTAAAAAAGATCGAACAATTTTCCTGTTCGATCTTTTTTGTTAATATTTTTTAATAACGAGGGCGACCATATCCTTGAATATAAATGCTATCCCATGCAAATTCCTTACGAGCCACCATTCGTTTCGAATCATTAATAGTGGTATTGCCTTCAAAAGTTGTTATCAATCCATTGTTATAGGACTCAACGATTCCGATATGATGACCCCAACCATTACGATAACCATCCCAATTGAAGAAGATGATGTCTCCTGCTTTTGGCTTGGTAAGGCCCATCCAAATTCCTTTGTTTTTTACAATATTCTTATGACGTTCCACTCCGACTTCACGTCCGGTTAATCTAGACAATCCTGCTTCATCAGCAATGTGTGTAACAAAAGCATCACACCAGTCATCGTCATAAGTCAAACTGTAACCAACTGGTTTAGGATAAATACGATTATATGCATCAACGAGTGCTCTGTGTTCGGGTGAATACTTAGTTACGCCGAGATAACTACGAGCTATATCTAAAAGACGTTCAACATTTGCATTTGTAACTTCTGTTGGCTCGATATTTACTTTTTCTTGCGTTGGTACTTTAGAAATTAAAATTTTCTGTCCCACAGTTAAATGAGTGGTAGTTAGGTTATTTAACTTTTTCAATTCACTCACTTTGATTTCATGCTGCCAAGAAATTGTTTCTAAGCTGTCCCCTGCTTGAACAATGTGATAACTATATTCATAAGGGGTATGTTTTAATGATTGATTATCTTTATACTGATCGCCTTGATCTTCTACTCTGATCACTGGAGATGAAGGTTGAGCATCATTCACAATTAAAGCATATCCTTCATAAAGAGTGTTAGAAGTCATTTCATTCCATTTTTTCAAATTAGAAACAGAAACACCAAAGTTTTTAGCTACTGAATATAGAGAATCGCCACTTTGAACAACATAAGTTTTTACTTTGTCTTGACCAGTTTTATCGGGTGTATTTGGTTTAGGATCACTTATGTCATTGGGTTGAGAAACAAGTAAAATATCTCCCGCATAAATATAATTTGATCTTAGATTGTTCCAAGTTTTCAATTGGTTGACAGTAATACCAAATTGATCAGCGATCTTTGCTAACCAATCGCCAGGTCGGACGGTATAAGTCTTGCTCGTTGTTGGTTTGCTTGGTGTAGTCGGTTGACTGTCACTTGGCTTGTCTGGTGTTGGGGCTGGACTTGGGGCTTCTCCTTTGGCAACGATTAGAACATTACCTGGATGAATCAGGTCGCTGGATAAATTGTTCCAAGCCTTCAATTGATTAACAGTGATACCGTATTGACCAGCAATCTTACCTAACCAATCGCCTGGTCGGACGGTATAGGTCTTGCTCGTTGTTGGTTTGCTTGGTGTAGTCGGTTGACTGTCACTTGGCTTGTCTGGTGTTGGGGCTGGACTTGGGGCTTCTCCTTTGGCAACGATTAGAACATTACCTGGATGAATCAGGTCGC
>NZ_JAAXPS010000004.1 GCF_012396555.1 Facklamia miroungae | reverse complement strand
AATAGACCCTTACACATTTTGGTGTTTGTCTTTGTTCAGTTTTCAATGAGCTTCGCTGTCATAAGTGACAACTTCTATATACTAGCATGGTTTGCTTTTTTTGTCAAACCTTTTTTGAAGTTTTTTTAACTTCCTTTTGCTTTCATTTTGGTCGCTCTTGACGACAAGAAATAATATAGCATGGGTATCTATTCTAAGTCAAGAGTCTTTTTGATCTTTTTTTTACATTTTATCTTGTCGCTTTGTTATAATATTAATTACTTCATATTAGAGGAGATTTTTTATGAATAATTTTATTCAATTTTCATTATCTGATTTGCCATTTCTTTGGGATTCGACGGTCGGTATCGAACGTGAAACAATTCGAATTAATTCTACCGGATTTGTCGCTGTATCTGACCATCCAAAAGACTGGGGAAATCGATCGTTCCATCCTTACCTACAAACTGATTTTTCTGAAAGCCAATTAGAGTTGATAACCCCACCCTTTACTTGTAATCAGAAAGTCATTGATTGGCTCGCTGGTCTCCATCAAATTGTCCAATCGGAACTTTCAGCCTCAGATCGATTAGAAACGCTCTGGCCTTATAGTATGCCGCCACTACTTTCGAATATCAATCAAATTCAAAGTGCACAGTTAGACAATCAAGATGATTATAATTATCGTAAATATCTCATTTCTTTTTATGGTAAAAAGGTACAGTTATTATCAGGTATTCACTACAATTTTCAGATAAATAATCAACTATTGATGAACAAAATTCAACAAGAAGATCTTCATCCAATATTAACTCGAAATAATGTTTATATGGACTTAACACGTAAATATCTTTATTATCGTTGGGTATTGACCTATCTATTAGGAGCGACCCCTTTTTATGCTGAGGATTATGAGACACTTCTATATGGTAAACCGCACAAGCAAGCTATGAAATCTGTTCGCCAAAGTAGATATGGATATCGCAATAGTCAAGCCGTATCCGTTTCCTACACTAACTTAGAGCAATATATTACTGATATTGAACAGTTAATTTCTCAAGATTTATTACATTTTGAAAAAGAACTTTACCGTGATGTCAGAATGCGTGGAGCAAAACCTAATCGAAAAATGCTTTCATCAGGTATCTCCTATTTAGAATTTAGAAACTTTGATCTGAATCCTTTTCAGCCGTTTGGTATTAGTTTGGAAGACTTGAATTTTATAAAAGTTTGGATTTTAGCTTTACTTGTTCATCCTCAGAAAATTAGTGAAAAAGAAATTGATTTAGCGAATGAACGCAACCAAAGTACCGCAGAATCTAATCCGCTTGACCCCTTAGTAGCTAAAGAACTATTCACTGACTTTTCACAAACTTTAATTTCCGTCGCAGAACACCTTGACTCTACTTTCTTTTCAGATGCTTACTTAAGTCAGCTGGTTTTAAAAAACTAAATCAAGTTGGCCAACCGCATCTAACACTTTCAGGGCAAATCACTAGTCAATTCGAAAACTATGACAAACTTTCTAAAGGTTTAATCAAAATGAGTCAAACTTTCCAAGCTCATGCTTTAGAAAAAAACTATCTCCTACATGGTTTTGAAGATTTAGAGCTTTCGACACAATCCTTAATTAAAACTGCAATTAAGAAGGGGATCCAAGTCAATGTAATTGATAGTGAGGACAATTTGATTGAACTTAAACATAATTCACATAAAGAACTTATTAAAAGTGCTAATATGACCTCTCTGGATAGCCAAGCTTCCTATTTTTTAATGGATAATAAGTCAGCTACCAAATATGTACTGGATCGCGAAAATATTTTTACTCCAAAAGGAGAAAAATTTAAAAATTTTGAGCAAGCAGTTCGCTACTATACGTTATTAAATAAGTCAGCTATGGTTATTAAACCACAAAATACTAATTATGGCCTTGGTATTACCATTTTTAATACCTTCCCTGATAAGAACCACTATATTTCAGCTTTGAATGAAGCATTTAAACATGATAAGACTGTTTTGATTGAAGAATTTGTTGAAGGAACTGAATTACGCTTTTATGTCCAAAACAACAAAGTACTCGCAGTTTGCGAAAGACAACCTGCTCACGTTATTGGTGATGGTCTTCATACGATCGATCAACTTATCGCTTTTGAAAATCAACATCCTTATAGAGGAATAAAACACCTTGCACCTTTAACTCAAATTCAGAAAGGTGAAAGTGAAAAATTAACTCTCCTCGAACAAGGTTTTGATTTTTCTTCCGTCCCAGAAAAAGGTGTTAAAGTTTATCTGAGAAGAAATTCGAATGTATCTTCTGGTGGTATTGCGATCGATCGTAGTGATCAAGTTCATGCTGATTTTATTGAGATTGCTGAAAAAACGGCTTCAGTTATGCAAGCAACGTTTTGTGGTGTCGACATTATTATTCAAAATTATCAAATGCCTATTTCAAAGTCGAATCAATACGCTGTTTTAGAAGCAAACTATAATCCTATGATGAGTTTGCACCTTTTCCCAGCTGTAGGAAAAGCGCGTCCCCTTGCCAATAAAGCACTTGAACTCTTATTCCCTGAATTAAATAAAAAATAAAAAATGCCCCCTTTGCGTCAATAATCACTCTCTTTTAAATAAACTTATCAGATAAGTTTGTTATAAAAGTAGAAGATTACAATGCGCAAGGGGGTTAGTATTTAATAATCGGTATTATTTATTGATTAAGAATTAAGCATTTTCTTTTATTTGTTTAATTGTATCTGCACTTAACTCTTTCACTACAGCTGTAACTAATTTAACCATATTTAAATAGTCATCTTCATGAATTACAGAAGTATGTGAATGTAGATAGCGAACAGGAACTGTAATCGCAATTGACGGGATACCATTAAGTGCTAAATGTTGTGATCCCGCATCTGTTCCGCCACCAGGAATAAATTCAAATTGATACGGAATATTTTCTCTTTCAGCAACTTCCACCACAAACTCACGTAAACCACGGTGAGCAATCATTGAACTATCAAATACAATGATTTGTGGTCCTTTGCCTAATTTACTTGCTGATTCGTCTTTAGTCATTCCAGGTGTGTCACCTGCTGTACCTGTATCTAGGGCAAATGAAATATCAGGGTTAATCATATGAGCGGCCACTCTAGCACCACGTAATCCGACTTCTTCTTGAACGTTAGCCCCTGAGAATAACACTGTCTCGTGACCATCTTTTGCTAAGTTTTTTAACACATCAATAGCAACAGCCATTCCAATACGATTGTCCCAAGCTTTACCTAATAGAAACTTAGTACCATTCAAACGACGTGTTTCAATATAAGGAGTAATCATATCGCCGGGACGTATTCCCCATTCCATTACCTCATCTTTAGAGGAAGCACCTAAGTCAATAAAGATATCTTTAAATTCCATTGGTTTTTTACGTGCTTCTGCAGTCAAAACATGTGGTGGTTTAGATCCTGTTACCCCATGGAAAGTCTTACCTTCTCTAGTTGTAACTGTTACTTGCTGAGCTAAAACCACTTGACTCCACCAACCACCAATCGTTACAAACTTAAGAAATCCTTCATCGGTAATCTCTTTAACCATAAAGCCGACTTCATCTAAGTGAGCTGCTAACATAACGCGAGGGCCATCAGCATTACCAGTATGTTTAGCAAAAATACCACCTAAACCATCTTGCAGATATTCTTCTGCTTGGTCCTTGGTTTCTTCTTTGAACAATTCACGTACATAACGCTCATTGCCACCAATTCCGTTAACCTCTGTTAGACGTTTAAGATATTCTTCATTTACTGACATCTTTCATCCTACTTTCTTAAATAAGTATTTGTATTAATTTTAACAAAGAATTCGTTTTCAATCAAAAGAATTATTTGTTAATTAAAGAGAAGTTTTCTGATGATCCTTCTCATATTTAGCCAATAAAAAGGGCACATAAACATAAACTAAAGCGAATATGATTATTAACCAACCACCTAAAGCCGCTAATAGGGTGGTGGAAAAGCCCACCTTAACTAGTAAAAATACCAAAAAGACTAACATCATCATTGATAAAATAGATAATAGCATTTTTTGAAGGGCCTCTTTTTTTAGCTTAATATCTTGCAATGGATACAGCTGTTGGAATGGCATTTTGCTTCTAAATTGAAAAATTGGCAAAATTTGGACTAAGACAAGCCAAAAACCAAGCCCTCCTACTAAAGTTATCACAATCCAGTGGTTAGACAGTAAAAATATAATAATTAAAACAAACAAAGTAATACGGAGCCATATTCCTGAATAAGCCTCATGCCTTGTAATCAATCGCGCAAAGAAATAACTGTATCGATTCGGATTTTTTCCTTGGATTACCCTTATCACCGGGTTCAGCCACTTCCTTTCTTTAACTTCGGGTCTTAGATGGGGTACATCCGCAAAAATAGAAATCCACTTATAAAAACGGGATTTATTTGATTGCGACTGTTGAATAACATACTCAAAATCAATCAAATTATTTACTAATGCTCGGTAACGCAAATGAATAACTATTAAATAAAGACCGGTAGCTACTAGCATTAAAATCTTATGGTACGGATTTTTTATATAAAGACTAAAACCAATAAAAATTCCGAATATATAATTTATCTGCTTAACAGAGGCCCTATCCAAATATTTATTCGATTGGTGGTAGAGATTGAGATATTGATTAAAGATTGATAGAACTTTTAAAAAGACAAGTAACACACAAAAAAGAATTCCTTCTCCTTTATTCCAATTACTTGTAATAGAGACTAAAGGATACATGACGAAGCTTATTAAAAGTGTCATCCCCGCTTGGATACTAGCTGTATAAAAAAAGGCTTTTCGCCAATATTTAAACCAATCTTTTCCACGAGAAAATAAATAAGAGCGATCTGCTTCTTGATTTAACCAAAAAGGATGACCTAAATTTAGTATCAGCACAAAGAAAAGGGCAAGAGCAAAAGGAATTAACCAAGCAAAAGGTGGACTCTCATTAAAACTCAATCTCTGTAAGAGATCTTTGTAAAATAAAGCTAGAAATCCTAAAAGAACAAAGAGGACGATTGAGAAATGATCATTAAAAATCAAACGTCCATATTTCCCTACTTCCTTTAATAATTTATGAAGTCTTTTGTTAAATAACTGATTTAAATTAGCCATTGGTTTCACCTGTTTTTGTCATAGCCATATAGACGTCACTCAAAGAAGCCCCCTTCAAACCGTATGTGTTTTGCAAATCAAGCAAATTACCTTGAGCGACAAGGTGGCCTTTTTGAAGTAAAAGATAGGAGTCACATAATTCTTCCGCAATAGATAAAATGTGTGTAGTAAAAATAATAGAGCGACCTTTGCTTGCACTACTTTTTAATAGTTCCGTAAATTGTAGAATAGCCAAGGGATCTAAACCCAAGAATGGTTCATCAATTATTAATAATTTTGCATCGGTGACCAAAGCACAAATAATCATAACTTTTTGCTTCATACCTTTAGAAAAATGGGTGGGAAACCAATCTAAATTCTTGTCTAACCGGAACATTTCTAAAAGCGGTTGGGCTCTTTGCATAATTATCTCAATGGGTATTTGATAACCAAGCGCTGTCATTTCTAGATGTTCTCTTAAAGTGAGTTCTTCATAAAGAATTGGTGTTTCCGGTATGTAGGCTATTTGACTTGCATATTTTTGATGGTCTTCACTTATTGAAAGGCCATCAAATAATACCTGGCCGGATTGACTAGGTAAAAGCCCCAATATAGTTTTTAAGAGTGTTGACTTTCCTGCTCCATTCAAGCCGACTAAGCCTATAATCTCACCTGATTCAATTTTAAAATTGATATCTTTTATAACTGGAACATTCCGATAACCACTTGTTAAATTTTCAACTCGTAAGTTCATTCGATCTCCTCTAATCCTTCGCATTTTCGTAATTTAGAATGATACCCCAAATTTCCTTTGCTAAATCAAATTTATCCATCTTAGGTAAGGTTACAATATGACCCTCACTGTTTAAAATGGTCACTTGGTTTTGGCTTGAATTAAAGCCGATATCACTTTGAGAAACATCATTTGCAATAATCCAATCAGATCCTTTCGATTCTAATTTTTTCTTAGCAAATTCAATTAAATTTTGTGTCTCTGCAGCAAAGCCAACCAAAACTTGATGGTCTTTATTTTTTCCTAACTCAGCAAGAATATCGGGGTTCTCAGTTAACTCCCAAATTAAATTTTGAGTTTGGTGATCTTGTTTTTTTATTTTTTGACTAGCTTGATGCTTTAATCTGAAATCACTAACTGCAGCAGCCATAATGACATAATCCGTCTGATTATAGCGCTTATTAATTTCACTCTGCATTTCAACAGCCGATTCAACTGGAACTAAGTTCATATTTTCTAAGACAGCAAAATGATTATTAGTGGTAATTAGAGTAACTTCACCGCCTAAAAAACTTGCAAACTTAGCCATTGCATAGCCCATTTTACCTGAAGAATCATTGGTAATATAGCGTACGGGATCGATTCTTTCTCTTGTCCCCCCTGCCGTTACAATCACCTTTTTACCTTTTAATAGTTGGGGATAAAAAGAGTTAGCCATGATGCTTTCTAATTTTTCAACAATTCGTGAAATTTCAGGCAAACGTCCCTTTCCTTGATAACCTTCAGCTAAAAACCCTGATTCTGGCTCTAATATATAGTAGCCGTCTGCTTTCAATTGGCTCAAATTTCTTTGGGTTGCGGAATGCTGATACATATGCGAATTCATAGCAGGACAAACTAAACATGGACTGGTAATTGCCATTAAAGTAGTGGATGCGATCTCATCTGCAATGCCATTTGCTAATTTACCAATGATGTTTGCCGTAGCAGGGGCAATCACCACTAGTTCACACCAGTCTGCAAATTCGATATGCTGAACATGCTCAGCATCTTTTTCACTAAAGGTGTCTAGAATAACTTGATGACGTGAGAGAACTTGGAGTGTTAAGGGTGTGATAAACTCACAAGCGGACTTCGTCATAAGCACTCGCACAATCGCTCCAGCTTTAATGAGTTGTCGGACTAACTCCGTGGCTTTATAGGCAGCTATTCCTCCTGTAATAATAACCCCTATTCTTTTATTTAATAGAACCATAATGGAACTCCTATCTGTAATAATGATGAAAAACAAGAATTTAATGTGAATACTGCGCTCTTTCTCCACCTATTAATTTTGGGCGAGAAGATAAACCATTAACTCTAGCGAAACCCAATTGATTCTTCTCAAAACGAACAGGAATTTGTACGTGTTTGATATGCATACCTATGTGTGTTTCTCCAATATCGATCCCTGCGCTTGCACTTACAAACTCAACCATAACTGGATCCTCAAACAGCTGATATGCCGCTACTGCGGCCCCTCCTCCTGCATGTAAAGCAGGAATAACAGAGACTATCTCTAAGTCATATTTTATAGCTGCTTTTCGTTCAATAACTAAACTACGATTAATATGCTCGCAGCCTTGGACCGCTAGAAAGAGATTCAATTTTTTAGTTTTTTCTACTAATGCTTTAACCAAAAGCATACCGAATTCTGGTCGGGATGCCTTACCGATTCTGCCACCTGCAATCTCTGATGTTGAACAACCCAAAACAAAGATATCATCTTGAGTGACTTTGTCATGAAATAAGTCTTCAACTTCTTCCATTAAAGCGTCAATCTCAAATTCAATATCCACGACTCATCCTCCCTTACTTATTTTCTTACATTTTACCATAATTAAATGCAAATAAAAAAGCGCACTACAGTGCGCTTTCTTTAATAAATTAAAGTAATTATTTAGTTGCATCTTCCCAAGTAGTAATTTCACCTAAGAAGATTCCGCGAATTGCTTCTAATGTCATTTCTTCAGTAGGATTTTCGTTATTTACTACAACCGCAATACCATCAATTGCAATTGCATCATGCTCTAAGGCTTCCATTTCATCATCTTTTAATTCACGAGAAGCCATACCTAAGTCAGCAGTATCATTCATAGCTGCTTCCATACCTGCAGATGAACCATTTGAAGTAATGTTGATTTCTACGTTTGGTTGAACTTCTTTGTATGCTTCAGCAAGTTTTTCCATCAATGGAGATACTGAAGTTGATCCTACTACTTCAATTGTTCCTTCAAATTCACCTGATGCTTCATAAGGTGCTAATTCAGTTTCTTCTGAAGCTTCTTCAGTTTCTTCTTCTACAGCTTCTTCAGTTTCTTCTTCTGCAGCTTCTTCAGTTTCTTCTTCTGCAGCTTCTTCAGTTTCTTCTTCTGCGACTTCTTCAGTCTCTTCTTCTGCTGCATCTAACTCTTCTCCAGCAGGTGTTACACTAATATATCCTTCTTCTTCAACCACAGCTTGTCCCTCTTGAGAGTGAATAAAAGATAAGAAGTCTGCTGCAACTTCAGATAATTCTTTTTCAGCTGACCAAGCTACGTTAAATGGACGAGCGATTGGATATTCGCCAGCTTTGATCGCTTCAGGAGTTGCTTCTGAACCATCTACTTTAACTGCTTTTACTGATTCATCAAGTGAGCCTAATGAGATATATCCGATTGCTGAAGGATCACCAGCAACTGTTTGCATTACACCGGAAGTTTGGTTTTGTACAGTTGCATTTTGAGTTGTTAAGTCATTGTCATCTTCATCTACAACACCAACGATTTCAACAAATGCACCACGAGTACCTGATCCATCTTCACGACTGATTACATTAATAGGTCCCTCTTGAGCCATTGTTGGAACAACTACCGATAAACCTAAACCTGCTACTGCCATTAATGGTAAAGCTTTTAATGATTTTTTCATTAATTACATCTCCTTAAAATTTTGTCAAATCAGCATCATAACTACATTACTAACCCCGAACTCACTCAACGTTAGTACATTCATAGTATACAAGAAGTTTGTAAATTTACTGTAAATTTACTGTTAAGTTTGAGTAAAGACTAATGGTTCAAATCCACGATTTCTGCTTCTTTAAGATATACTATACGTTCACAGATATTTGTAACATAGTCACCGATTCTTTCGATTGAATTACCAATTGCTAAATAGTTAATTCCTGTATTCACTACCTCACGATTTTTTTCCATTCTTAAAGCAGACTCATTATATAATTGCTTCAGACATGCATCAACCAATTCATCGCGATCCGCAATTTCTCTCGCCTTAATAGGATCTCTTTCAGAGAAAGCCTCTAAGACGTCATTGATCATCTCAAATACCATTTTTGCCATCTTATTAATTATTTCTGTTAAGGCTTGGTCTTTCTCTGACTCTTCAGTAGCTCTGTTAACATTCTTAGCAATTAAAACAGCATGATCACCGATTCTTTCAAGGTCGACACTAATACTCATCACCGTAAAAATGAGACGTAAATCTTCTGCTACAGGTTGCTGCAGAGCAATTAAGCGATAAGCTTCTTTTTCAATTTCATTAGCTAACTGGTTAATTTTTTGATCTGCCTCTTTTAATTGTAAAGCCGCACCATTATCGTACTGATTAAAAGAATTAATCGCTAGGTGAACGTGTTCAATTACTGCTGTTGCTTGTTCAGATAATTTATTAGAAAAACCTTCTAAATCCTGAATATAAATATCTCTCATGGTTGACTCCTTTCTGTTTTCTATCCAAAACGTCCTGAAATATAATCTTGGGTTTGATCATTGGCAGGGTTTGAGAATATTTTTTCGGTTTCATCGAATTCAACCACCACACCTTCATAGAAGAAGGCAGTTTTATCTGAGATTCGACCAGCCTGCTGCATGTTATGGGTTACAATAATTACTGTATACTTTTTCTTTAATTCACTTACTAAATCCTCGATTTTGTTAGTGGAAATTGGGTCTAAGGCAGAAGTTGGCTCATCCATCAAAATGACTTCAGGTTGGTTAGCTATCGCACGAGCAATACAAATTCTTTGTTGCTGTCCACCAGATACTGCAGTGGCATTTTGGTGCAATTTATCTTTCACTTCGTTCCAAATCGCTGCACCTTTTAGAGACTCTTCAACAATTTGATCCAGTTGTGCTTTATCCTTAATGCCATGTGTTCGAGGACCGTATGCAATATTGTCGTAGATTGACTTAGGAAATGGGTTAGGTTGTTGGAAGACCATTCCTACTCTTTTTCGTAAATCGTTGACATCCATTCGCTTGTCATAGATATCGATCCCATCGAGTGCTACTTTTCCATCAACGCGAGTTCCAGGTGTTAAATCCTGCATTCTATTCAAGATTTTTAAAAAAGTAGATTTCCCACAACCTGAAGGCCCAATTAAAGCTGTCACCAAGTTTTCCTCTATTTCCATATCAATATTCTTTAGAGCATGAAAGTCACTGTAATAAAAATCTAAATTTTGCACTGAAAACTTTGAATTATTTGCCATTTTATTTCCCTCCTGAACCTAAACGAGCTCCTAAAAGCGTGGATAACCAATTAATAATCAAAACCATCAAAACTAAAACGGCTCCTGTTGCATATGCTTCCTTAACGTGGAACCCTTCTGAAGAGAGGACATACATATGTGTAGCTAATGTCCGACCCGAGCTTAATAAATTCTTAATCATTCCTGAAGAAGTTCCCATTGTATAGATTAGGGCTGCTGATTCCCCAACAATACGGCCAATGGCTAAAATAATTCCTGATAAGATACCAGGCATAGCTACCGGAAGAACGACGGTGAAAATCGTTCTCAGTTTTCCAGCCCCCAAAGCCAAAGATCCCATTCTTAAAGAATTGTTCACTGAGAGCAATGCCTCTTCGGTAGAGGAAATGATAATGGGTAGTATCATAATTGATAAGGTTAATATACCAGCTATATGAGAATACGTTTTAAACATTACATTAACAAACAGTAACATCCCAAATAAACCATAGACAATTGAAGGGACAGCAGCGAGTGTATCTGTTGCTAACCGAATCCAATGTACAAAACGATTGCCTCGATCTGCATATTCAACTAAGTAAAAGGCTGAAAATACACCAATTGGAGCAGATATCAAGAGTGAACACCCAATCATAATCAAAGTGGAAACAATTGCTGGCATCATCGACACATTGTCAGAATTATATTCCCAAGAAAAAAGCTGAGCATTCATAACCGGCAACCCGTTCCAGAGAATAAAGCCAATGATAAACAGAAGCATACCTATTGTAAATAATGCTGATAACCAGACGATAAACCGCGTAATTTTTGCACCCATTAATTCCTATCTCCTTTCGACTTCACCCACATAAAGATACTGTTGATGATCAAGATGAAAATAAATAAGACAGAAGCTGTCATGATTAAAGCATGTTGGTGGTCTCCACTCGCATATCCCATTTCCAACACAATATTAGTAGTCAGCGTTCTTGTTCCATCTAATAAGCTCGTTGCAAGTCTCGGTTGATTACCAGCAATCAAAACGACTGCCATTGTTTCACCAATCGCTCGTCCAATTCCTAAGATAATTGCTGATAAAATTCCAGATTTTGCAGCCGGTACAACAACAGATAATACTGAACGTTCATGAGTGGCTCCCAAACCCATCGACGCGTTGTAATAATGTTTTGGAACAGCCCGTATCGCTGCTTCTGAAAGTCCAATAATCGTTGGTAGTATCATGACACCAAGTAATACGGAAGCTGTCAATATATTCATACCATTATTCGCAGGCAAAAACTTTAATCCTCTGATGAAGGGGACCATCATTTGAAGAGCAAAAAAACCATAAACAATAGAAGGAATTGCTGCCATTAGATTAATTGCTGGCTTAAATAACCTATATAATGAAGCCGGGCAAAAATACGCCATAAAAATTGCTGTTAAAACACCAATTGGAACACCAACGATAATGGCTCCTATGGTGACATAAATAGAACCCATAATGAAAGGGAAGATTCCGTAAAGTGGTTCTTTCCACGAAGGTTGCCATTGTTGACCAACAAAAGTCTTAAAGAAACCCTGTTTCATTAAGAAGGGAATTCCCCCTTGGAATTTCCAAACTCCCTCATTTACTGTTCCGCCTATGAAGATAAAATAAAAAATTAAAACGATTGATAAGATTGATAAGAAAGCACAAAACATAAAAACATATTTCATGAATCTTTCTAACGCTTTCCCTTGCATTCAGACAACTCCTTCATAATTTACTTGACTCATCAAACACATACTTTTTAGTACAATGTTATTGTACTTTACGTATGTAAATTCTTTGTAAATTTATGTTACGAATGTATTACAAGAAGCGTGAAAAAACGCTTACCTAACAGTGTTTTTAAGGTAAGCGCCACCATTAATTGGGGAAGGTAATGCTGAAAGAAGTTCCAACGCCTACTTGGCTTTCTACCTCAATTTTTCCATCCATTAGCATCACTAAATTTCTTACAATGGAAAGCCCTAAACCTGTCCCTCCAGAATTTCGACTGCGTGCTTTGTCCACTCGATAAAAGCGTTCAAAAATGCGCTCAATTTCTTTTTCAGGAATACCTATTCCAGTATCAGATACTATAATTTCAATTGACTTCTTCTTTTTCTTAATCGTAATCGTAATCTTACTGCCCTCGTCTGAGTAATTAATCGCATTATCTAATAAATTAGTCAGTATTTGTTCAAAACGATGTTGATCTGCTTTTAAAGTGATATCTGATTCAGAAATTAATTCTACACTTATTGATTTTTGCGCAATCTTCTGCGACAAAAATTCAATCATATTTTCGGTCACATTATTAACATCAAAATTTGTCTTGGGAAGTATATTCTCATTTTTTTCAACCCTCGACAACTCAAGAATATCATCAATAATAACTTCAAGTCGATTACTTTCTTTAGCTATAATATTTACAAATTTGTAGGCCGCCTTTTTTTCTTTTAAAGCCCCATTCAAAAGTGTTTCTGCAAAACCTTTAATCGCAGTGACCGGTGTTCTTAATTCGTGTGAAGCATTTGCAACAAACTCACTCCTCACTGTTTCAAGCCTTCTAATTTCAGTTATATCGTAAAGTAAAACCAAGAAAGACATCTCACTGGCTTGAAACTCGCGATAAGAAAGTATATTAACATCTAAAAACTTAGAGCTAGGCACATAAACTTCTACCTCTTCTTGAATCGGAGAATGTGTGTGCATCACTCGATTAATTAAACTGATTAATTGAAATGATTTTAACACTGTTTGATAAGGTCGCCCAATCACAGTGGGAGACAATCCTAATATTTCTTCTAAAGCAGGATTCATCAGATCGATCTTACCATGAGAATCGATGACTAATACTCCCAAATTTATATTTTCAAGTAATAAAGAATATTGCTGCTGACCAGAAATAAGATCATTGCGGTCTTCTCCTAGGTATCTGACAACATCTGTTACTGATTGCCCCAATTGATCAACTTCTGGAATTGAATGTCCAAGGTATTCGTATTGATAATCAGACTCTTTTACTTTTTCAATTCCTTGACGAATTGATTGTATCGGTCCTGTCGTACGTAATAATGCCAATTTAATGGCAAGATAAATTAAAACCATTTGGATCAATGAAAAGATAGTTAATATTCTTAAAAAGTCTTGCCAATGAGTGGCAAAGTAATTTTTATCCACTATTTCAACTAACCAGAATGACTTTTTATTAAAGGTTAATTTCTTTGCAGCATAAAGTCTTTGACCTTCACTCCAAGATAAAACGGTTTGATCAAAGACGTTCTCAAGTTTCTTCTTAACATAATGGCTAGTTGTCGTCTGCTCTGAATGACTCGTCCATAGAGGCGCAGAGATGAAACGATCATCGGAATTATTTTTTTCTTCCACCAACAAAGCTTCTCTGTTGTCATTTAAAATCACTTTATCTAGTTTTGGATAGTAGCTATTTATCCTTTCTAATCTTTCTGAAAAAATTGAATTAACATGAATTTCAACTTGATTTTGCAAAAGAGTAAATATCGTATCATTGACTTGTTTATAACCAAGATAAACCATCATAAACGTTCCCAGGACAAAAAGTGTAATACCTATCCCGATTTGACGCTTTCGTTTGACAGGATCGATAAGTTTCATCCTTCAGGCACCTCAAATTTATAGCCAAAGCCACGAACGGTTTTTATGTATTCTGGATTTTTGGTATCGGCTTCAATTTTTTCTCTCAAATGAGAAATGTGAACATCTACAATTCGAGTTTCACCGGCATAATCAAAATTCCAAATGTTATTCAATAACTGATCGCGACTGAGAATTCTTCCTTTTCGAACCGCCATGTAAAGTAGTAACTCAAATTCCTTGGGGGTGACATCTACCGATTGACCTTCACAAATTACCTCATACCTCTCCGGATAAATTTCCAATTTACCCAATTTAATCACATCATTTGAATTCTCACTAAAATCTGTAGGATTGTTTATTGATAAAAATTCTTTTGTCTCGGCTTTCTTTGGCGATTCTTCGTCAGAAATAGATTCGTTTGGGATCCGTCTTCCGATCGCTTTAATTCTTGCAATTACTTCTCTTGGGCTAAAAGGTTTTGTCATATAATCATCAGCCCCTAATTCTAAACCAATGATTTTGTCATATTCATCATCTTTAGCAGTCAACATTAGAATAGGAGTGTCAATTTTTTCCTGCCGTATTCGGCGACAAACATCCATTCCATCCATTTTCGGAAGCATAATGTCTAAAATAATAAAATCGAACTTCTCTTTTTTAATTAATTTATAAGCCGTTTTCCCATCTTCAGCAGTCACCACATCATAACCAGCCTGATTTAAATTATACTCTAAAAGCATCAATATCGATTGTTCATCATCGACAACAAGTACTCTTTTCATTTTTTACCTCCTACTAGATCTAATTACCTACTCATTCTATCAGACGACTTCATCTAATAAAAGCTATCTTCTGTTGATTCATCTTCTTAACTAGCAAAAAAAGATTCCCGCTTGTAAAAACAAGGAGAATCATCTGTAAATTATTTTAAAGACTTGTTAACCGCTCTCTTCGCTGCCAAAATTCCTAAAAGATATCCTAAAACAACTAGCACACCTGCTATATATAAGATGTTTGGATAAATAGGCATTGCGTAGTTCGGATTAAAAGCAAGGAGTTCTTGAGCCAAACTAAGAATAGCTTGATAGGAGAAATATAAACCAATACTAGAAAAGACAGCCCCAATAATCCCTACACATCCTCCTTCAATAACAAATGGAGCTTTAATATATGATTTTTTTGCTCCTACTAATTCCATAATTTCTATTTCTCTTGAGCGAGACTGAATTGTAATCTTAATCGTATTCGACACTAATAAAATAGCTATCAGAATAAATATTGTTCCTAATATTGCTATTACATACCGTAAAACATCGATCGATTGAATTAATCCTTCCAGATTTATTGATCCTATATTTGCATTTTGAACCCATTTTAAGCTTTTAACTTCCTCTGTCACAGCCTCCAGTGAATTGGCTGAGTCCACTGTAACAAGATACATATTATTTAGAGGATTTTTATCTTTTAAAACGTCAAAATCTTCGGTAATAACTTCTTGATAGGTTGCTAACTCATCTTCTGCTGAACGGTAGATAACTTTCGTAACATGATCAATGTTCGCTATTTCATTACCGAGTTTTTGCTCATCAGGAACTTCAGCTAGAGGATCTATCATTACTCGAACCTGAATCTCATTTTCAATTGTTTCAGTTAATTGGTTGATATTTAATACTAAAACAAGAAAAGTCCCTAATAAAAATAGAGTGAGGCTCATTACAATAATCGAAGCAGAAGTCATCCATCCATTACGGAACAAATTGCGCATGCCATCTCTTAAGTGTCGAATGTAAGACCTAATCCATTTCATTTCTAACACCCCTTTGAATATCTCTTACTAGTTTTCCCTGATGCATTTGAAGAATACGATGAGGGTGCGAATTTACTATATTATCATTGTGCGTACCCATTAAAATGGTCACGCCAGAACGATTAACTTTTTCCAAAGCTCTTAAGATGATTACTGCACTAGTAGGATCAAGGTTGCCTGTGGGTTCATCCGCAACAAGAATCTTTGGCCGATTAGCTAAAGCGCGTGCAATTGATACTCTTTGCTGCTCACCACCTGATAGTTCACTAGGTAATTGATGCATTTTAGATTTTAGCCCTACTATTTCCAAGACTTCTAGTACACGTTTATTTATTTTCTTTTTACTTTCACCTGTCACTTCTAGTGCGTATGCGATATTTTCTGCCACAGTATATTGGTTTAATAACTTAAAATCTTGAAATACCACACCGACTTGACGTCTTAATAAATGCACTTTCTTTTCAGGTAGATCATGCGCTAGAAACTGATCTACAATTACTTGACCATTTGTCACTTTTTCTTGTCGGTTCAGTAGTTTCATTAATGTTGACTTACCAGACCCACTTGGCCCTACCAAATAAACAAACTCACCTTTTTCAATTTCTAGGCTTACATCTTTAACTGCCCAAATTCCATTATCATATTGTTTGCTTGCTTTTATTAGCTTTATCACTATTGTTCACCTCACAAAATTAAGAGTATCTTTAAATAATTTTTATTGATTATGCTCCTGGATAGACCATGTTAAGTAAGCATCAATAAAAGGATTTAATTCCCCATCCATAACAGCATCAATATTGCCTGTTTCATAATTCGTTCGATGGTCTTTTACCATCGAATAAGGATGAAAAACATAGGACCTTATTTGAGATCCCCAGGCATTATCCTTTTGTTCACCCTTAATCGCTTGTAATTCAGCTTCTTTTTCTTCCACTTCTTTTTGATAAAGTTTCGCCTTCAACAAGCTCATCGCTTGCTCTTTGTTTTGGATCTGTGAACGATTGGACTGACTTTGTGTTACAATTCCTGTTGGCAAATGAGTAATTCTTACAGCAGAGGAAGTCTTATTGATATGCTGCCCTCCTGCTCCAGAAGCTCTAAAAGTATCTATGCGTAAATCCTCAGGATTGACTTCAACTTCAACGGAATCATCAATCATTGGAGTTACGTCTATCGAACAGAATGATGTATGTCGTCTAGCATTCGAATCAAATGGAGAAATACGGATTAAACGATGGACACCCTTTTCAGATTTCAAATGACCATAGGTCTTGTATCCTGATACTTCTAGAGTAACGCTTTTGATACCTGCTTCATCTCCATTTTGATAATCAATAACTGTTATAGAATAACCGTTGTGACTAGCCCAACGTTCATACATTCTTAATAACATTTCACCCCAATCTTGTGATTCTGTCCCACCAGCACCTGGGTGAATTTCCAAAATTGCATTTAGATGATCATGTTCTCCAGACAAAAGAAGAGATAATTGATATTCATTAATTTGTGAATTAAGCAAATCCAATTTGGTTTCTAACTCTTTTTGTAGTTCGAGATCCTTTCCCTCTTCTAACAATTCCAAGCCAATCATCACATCGTCTAAGCCTTCTTCCAATTGATAAAAAGATTCTTTTTCAAGCTTACACTTATTTAGTTCTTGAATTGATGCTTGAGCTGACTGATTGTCATCCCAAAAGTCTTCCTTTAACATTTTAGCCTCAAGTTCGGCAACGTCGGCTTCTAATTTTTCAATGTCAAAGAGACCCCCTAATTTTTTCAATGTTAATTTGAGCAGACTCTATTTGATCTTTAATTTCATATAATTCCATCCTATCACCTTACTTTTTCAAAATTGACACAAAAGGCCCTTTGGAATTTATCCATAGGACCTTTTTATTCTGTCATCTAGCCTTTTAACGTCTTAACGCTTTGATGTTGAGGCATTGAACTTGGCTTCACGCGAGGACTTGATGAATTTACTTGTTCTCTTTCCAAATTCTGACGAATTTGTGCTTTCATTATGAAGCGGGTTATATCGTATTCAATCGCTGCGATCATTTCTTGGAAACGATCAAATCCTTCCGTTTGATACTCTGTTAAAGGATTTGTTTGAGCATAAGCTCTTAACCCAACCCCTTGACGCAAATGATCCATTGCATCAATATGATCTGTCCATTTAGAGTCTACAACACGTAAAATAATAACTTTTTCAAATTCTAAGACTTGTTCCGGACCATTTAATAATGCAATTTTTTCGTCAAAAGCCGAAACGGACTCATTATATAAATAACTTACTAATTCTTCTCTAGACTTACGATCTAAGTCCTTTAAAGTGATTTTTTCCGGACTAAATAAGGTGTTATGAACAAAGTCTAATAAACTTGGTAAATTCCAATCTTTTTGCTCGCCTTCGGTAGCATAGGCAACTTCACGTTCGATTGTACGCTTGATCATAGCTTTAATTTGCGGTGTCAAGGTGTCTTCTTCATTAATAACAGCAAGTCTTTGACCATAAATAACTTCCCTTTGTTCACGCATAACTTCATCATATTCCAGAACGCTCTTACGAGTGTCATAGTTGTTACCCTCTACTCTTTTTTGAGCAGATTCCACTTGACGAGATAACATTTTACTTTGGATAGCGAGATCTTCACCCTCATTACCTTCATCCGTCATGTTTAATTTTTCCCAAACCTTTTGAATCCGATCTGATCCAAAGCGACGCATTAAGTCATCTTCTAAAGATAAATAGAATTGAGAAGCGCCTGGGTCACCTTGACGGCCTGCACGTCCACGTAATTGGTTATCAATTCTTCGTGATTCATGACGTTCAGTCCCAATAACTGCGAGACCTCCGACTTCTTTAACACCTGAACCTAATTTAATATCTGTTCCCCGTCCAGCCATATTTGTCGCAATCGTAACAGCTCCTCTTTGACCAGCAGCCATTACAATTTCAGCTTCTTTAAAGTGGTTTTTTGCATTTAAAACTTCATGTGGGATACCTTCTTTAGATAGCAATTTTGACAGATATTCTGAAGTTTCCACAGCAACCGTACCTACTAGAATCGGCTGTCCCTTTGCATGACGTTCTTTAATTTCTTCAACGACAGCCGCAAACTTAGCTTTCAAATTTGGATAAAGTAAGTCAGGATGGTCTTTTCGAACGACTGGCCGATTGGTTGGGATAGAAACAACATTTATATTATAAATTTCTCTAAATTCTTCTTCCTCGGTTTTAGCGGTTCCCGTCATCCCTGATAATTTTTCATACATTCGGAAATAATTTTGAAAGGTAATCGTTGCCATCGTCTTAGATTCATCTTGAATTTCAACATTTTCCTTTGCTTCAATGGCTTGGTGAAGACCATCTGAATAGCGCCGTCCATCCATAATACGACCTGTAAATGGGTCTACAATTTTAACTTCACCTTCATCTACAACATAATCGATATCGTGAATCATAATGTAATTGGCACGCAAAGCTTGATCAATATGATGAACCAGTGTCGAGTTTTCAACATTGTAGAGATTTTCCAATCGGAATATTTTTTCCGCCTTGTCGACTCCGATATCCGTCAATACAATAGATTTAGAAGTTAAATCAATGGTATAATCTTCTTCTTCTTTCAACCCCTTAACAAAATAATCTGCTCGATTATATAAAGCGGTGGATTTTTCGCCTTGACCAGAAATAATCAACGGTGTCCGAGCCTCATCAATTAAAATAGAGTCTACTTCATCGACTACTGCAAAATATAAAGGTCTTTGAACCATTTGTGACTTGTAAACTACCATATTATCTCTTAGATAGTCAAAGCCCAACTCATTATTTGTAGAGTAGGTTACATCGCAAGCATAAGCTTCTCGTTTTTGAGCGGCATTCATTGAATTTAAGTTCAAACCGACTGTTAATCCTAGAAAACGAAAAACCTCTCCCATTTCTTTAGAGTCACGGGTTGCCAAATAATCATTGACAGTTACAACATGCACACCCTTGCCTGATAAAGCATTAAGATACACCGGCATTGTTTCTGTTAGGGTTTTTCCTTCACCAGTTTTCATTTCGGCGATGTCCCCATTGTGAATGACAAAACCACCTTGAATTTGAACGCGATAAGCGAGTAGACCTAAGACACGATAGGCAGCTTCCCTAACGACAGCAAATGCCTCTACTTGTATATCATCTAATCTCTTCCCGTTGGCTAATTTGTCTTTTAAAATAGTTGTTTGAGCGCGTAGTTCCTCATCGGTCATTGTCCGGTAGTCTTCTTCTAAAGCGATGACTTGATCAGCTAACTTACCTGTTCTTCTTAACTCTGCATTGTCATTTTCAATTAAATTCTTTAAAAAGTTGGCCATTAATATGCTCCTTTAATTCCCATAATCCTAAATTATCCATCTTTGTAGATAAAATTACTCACTGTAACATTGTATCATTTATAACTCGACTTTCAAAGATTTTTTAATTTAACTTTCTTCTTTTCTATAGACATTTTATTTCTACTAAATCCCAAATTAATAAAAGTGAAGGACTTTGAAAAGTCCTTCACTTTTACTTTTATTATATATTTTATTTATTCGAGAAAAGATTTTTAATCCATTCTTGCCGTTTCAATTAAACCATAACGACCATCTTTACGACGATATACAATATTGATCTCATTTGTTTCTGCTTCCTTATAAACGAAGAAGTCGTGTCCTAGCATGTTCATTTGCAGAACTGCTTCCTCAGAATCCATTGGCTTTAATTCAATTCGTTTTGAGCGAACAATTTTTAGATCTGGTTCACCTTCCACTTCTTGATCGCTTGTAGTTGAAGCTTGAGCTAAATCAGCGGCGGTAATTCCTTCAAACCCTTTTTCACGTGATTTACGATTAATTTTGGTCTTATATTTCCGTACTTGTCGCTCTAATTTATCGACCACAAAATCGATACTTGCGTATAAATCGGGTGTTGTTTCTTCAGCTCTAAGCACTAAGAAAGATAAAGGAATGGTCACTTCAGCTTTTGCTGTTTTATCCGGATATACCCTCAAATTCACATAAGCTGTTGCATTCGGCACGTCATTGAAAAAGCGCTCTAACTTAGCCACTTTCTTTTCAGCGTACTCTCGAATCGCTTGAGTAACCTCGATATTTTCACCACGAACATTATAGTTAAACATAAATATCCCTCATTTCCTATCTATTTAGTCTATCGCTTACTGGCTTTAGACCCAAAAGCTATTGCTAGCTTTAAATTATTATATCATACGCTCACCTCGATTGAAAGCGCTATACTTTTATGTGATCATTAGTTTCCTTGCTAAAGAAAAACTTATCATTTCCTTTTCTCCTGCTTTTATTAAATGACACTTCGCCCCAGCCTCTAATTTTGCCTGCAAAATGGTCGAACCTGTTGTATAAACATCATCAAAAATTATTATCCCTGCTTTTTCTTTCAAGCATCTTATGTCAACTTTAGTCCAAGTAAAAGGATGTGTAAAGTTTAAACGTTCGCTCCTTTTTTTCTCTGCTTGTCTCAAACCGTTTCCTACATAGATAAACGGGCACCTATACGGAATATTCGCTATTTCCAACAAGTAAGCTGTTGGGTGAAATAGCCTCTCTTCCATGCTTTCTTGAGAACTTGGTAAGACAACCCACAAGTAATTTGAATACTTCTTATATATTTTTTTTAAAGGGTTTTTCATCACCTCCGCTAATCGACAATCGCCCTGATATTTATAGCGGTAAATCCATTCTTTAAAAGTTTCATTATACTCAAATAGGGCATAATGTTTAATTAATCTTAAAGGATATTTTTTTCGCCAATTAAAGCAATCTAAACAGTACTTTTCATCCGAATTTTCGAGAGTATAACTCTTACAAAAAGCATTTGAAGCGTCTATTTTCCCTCCACAGGCACAACATTTTTTCTGATAATTACCATATAGCGAAAATAATTGTTGGCAATCCTTACAAAGTAAATCTTCCTCGATGGGTTGCAATGAAAATAATTGCTGCCATGTTAAATCAAAAGGAACGGGTTTTTGACATAACATACATACCAGCTGTCTACTCTTCTCCACTTAGAAGCCCTCTTTTCTTTGCTAATAAATTCATCGATCTTATTTCTTGATATGCCTTTTTCATTTCACTTGTAATGCCATGGTGCCCAAAAATCACTTTCCCTGAAGGAAAATCGGCTTTCCTACCCACTCTTCCACTCATTTGCACCAACGCTGATTTAGAAAAAAGGGGATCTTCAGCTCCGAGAATATAAACTTGACAATTCTCAAAAGTTACTCCTCTTTCAAGAATAGTCGTCGAAATAAGCACTTCATACTCTCCCCTACGCAATTTTTCCACCTTTTTCTGACGCTCAGGATCAGCAGCGTATACATATGTCAGGGGAATTTGCGCAAACTCTTTCATTAACCATTCTGCTAAAGCAATCGCTAACTTAATATTAGCCATAAAAATTAGCTTTTTACCTTTAAGTTCAATGAAATTTTTTAAGGTGTTAAACAGTTTGGTCTTCTTTTTTCGTATAATTAAATGCGTTTCCCATTCCCCTAGCCAGATAAAAATGGGTTCAACTAAAGGATGACCATGGTAACGAGCTGGTAATATCGTTCGGTGAATCAGACCTTTCTTAACAGCAATGTCAATTTTTTTATCAGGAGTTGCTGTCAAAAAAAGCAATTTCCCCTTATTTTTCACCGCGCGATTAACAGCAAAATGCAAACGATGATCATCTACATAAGGGAAAGCATCCACCTCATCAACAATTAAAAGATCGAAAGCTTGAATAAAACGCAGAAGTTGGTGAGTTGTTGTAATTAAAATATCACATGGTTTATATTGGGTTTGACTCTTTCCGTGCAGCAAGATGACTTTCGTATTTTTAAAGGCTTCACATATTCTTGGGAATAATTCAATACAGACATCCACACGTGGAGAGGCGATAGCAATTTTTCCTCCTCCCCTTAATATTTTATCGATAATTGGAAAGAGCATTTCTGTTTTCCCTGCTCCAGTTACCGCGTGAATTAAGTGGGGATGGAGAGAATCTCCCAGTGAATCGAATGCCTCTTGAGCAGCGATTTTTTGTTGGAGAGAAAGTTCCCCCTTCCAACTTAAAAAAGAGTGATATTGGTCAGTCACTAGGTATTTAGTATTTGGTAAATAATAGAGAATATCTCGACTGGTAATCCTCCCCATTTGCAAGCAAGAGCAACAAAAAAATATCTTCTCTTGCCTATAAGTCAACGAGGCATATTGATCCCTATCTTCGCAATGGCACCTAGAACAAATTACTTTGTCTTCACTCACTTTAATTGCAGGCATTTGTTCCATTTTTTTTAGGATCCCATCTATTTTCCATTGGGTCTTAGTCAAATACTCTTTCCAAGTCTGTATAGCCTCTCTTTTTGTCATCAACCGCCCGATAAAAAAATCTTCCCACTCCACAAAAAAACTCCCTCTTTGTACTCGTTATAAACAAGTACAAAGAAAGAGAATAATAAGTGCTAATAATTATTGACTTTATTTTCACCATAATTAGGTATAATTGCTAGTCCGATACAATCTTTACCAGTATGCGTTCCGATAACCGGACCAATAGAATTAGTATGGATACATGAAATTCCTAATTCACTTTTGATTAAACTCGCTACCATGCTAGCCTCTTCTATCGTGTCTGCATGAGTCATCATGACGTGCACACCTTGGGGATAAGTTGCCATCGCTTCTTGAATGAGTTGAATCCAGCGAGCATACACCTTTTTATTGGTACGGATTTTTTCAAAGAGAACAATGCCGCCCTCTTCATTGAAATGCAATACAGGACGTATTTTTAATAGTTGCCCTAATGTAGCTAAACGCGGATTTAAACGCCCTCCTTTAACCAAGTTATCTAAATCTTCTACCATAAAATAAACCTGAGTATGGTTCGCTTGCCAAGTTATTTCGGTAACAATTTCTTGAATACTTTTCTGATCTTCTAGGCCTTTCAGAGCTATCCGAGTCAACCCTTCAATCACAATGCAAGATGATTTAGAGTCTACTGCATGCCCTTCGATACGGTCTTGATATTCTGAAAGAATTGATTTTGCCATAGCATAAGTTCCCGATATACTAGACGAGAGATGGATAGCAATCACCGACTGGAATCCCTGCTCGACTATCTCATCCATCAATTTATAATATTCTCCTGGATGAGGTTGAGAAGATTTAGGCAACTGTTTACTTTGTTCCATGTATTTATAAAACTGTGCTTGTTCATCAATATTTGCCATATCTTTAAAAGTTTTACCATCATCAAAAATAATGCTAAGATCTACTTGAAAAACATTAGGTAGAGTAGCTATCTCCTGATTTAAATATGCTGTAGAATCTACTATAATTGCGGTCTTCACCATTCATTCTCATTCCTTATCTTACTGTCGATGCAGTTAATTTTATAAATTATGCTATACTCTCTTTTAGAAATACGAAAGGAAAGCTACATGTTTAATTATATTAGTATAAAAGAAGAAATTATTCATGAAATTGAAATCAAAAAGTCACGCTTTATCTGTTATTTACTCCCCATTAAAAATGAAGAGGATTTCATCCACTACTTGAATAGTATACAAAAAAAACACTATAAAGCAAATCATCACTGTTTTGCTTATATCCTTGAATCAGACAAGAGTATTCAACGAATGAGCGATGATGGTGAGCCAAGTGGTACCGCTGGACTTCCTATGTTAGAAGTTCTACGCCAAGAAGATTTAACATTTATAGCTGCTATTGTTGTTCGTTATTTTGGCGGCACAAAACTGGGGGCAGGAGGCTTAATCAGAGCTTATTCTCATTCTGTGAGTCAAACCTGTCAGTTAGCTTGTCGAATTAAAAACGTTGATCAAGCAATTTTCAATCTTGAGATTAATTATGCTCAACTTGATCGTTTCAATCATAACCTCAGACAAATGCCTGGTGACCCTACTATCCTTAATATGAGTTACCTTGAAACAATTCAGATCGAACTAGCTATTCAAGCAAACTATTCTGATGAATTTATTAACGATTTGATTAATTTTTTAAACGGTCAAGTTCAAATAGACTATAAAGGTATTCGATCAGTAGAAATTGACTATTTAAAATAAAAGTTCTATTTCTTATGCGAAGATTCTTTACCGATATAAACTGTCAGACAAATCATTATAAAAATTAAAACGAGAGTTAACCCCCATATTGACCATTTTAATTCTGGATAAGCATGAAGTGCTAAAGTAATTATTGAAAAGATAGCCGAAAGCGCCATCATCATTTTATTGACCGCACTTTCACTATATCCTCTACGCAATAAACGGTGGTGAATGTGTTCCTTGTCTCCCTCAGTCACAGGTGAACGATGTAGTAAGCGTCGCATAAAAGCAAAGGTTGTATCAAAAAGAGGGACGGCAAACAGTAAGATTGGGAAGATAAAAGAATATAGACTTGCATTTTTAAGGTTGGTTACAGTTAAACTCGCATACATAAAGCCAATGAACAAAGCTCCGGTGTCTCCTAACATAATTTTTGCAGGGGGCCAATTAAAAATTAGGAAACCAGCGATAGAAGCAAATAAAAACAGCAATTTTAAGACGAAATCCAATTGAATGGTTAATGAAAAACCGAGGGTAATTATAACCATTGAAAAAAGACTTACAAGGCTTACACTTGAAGCGAGACCATCAATCCCGTCCAATAAATTTAAAGCATTGGTTACCAAGTAAATCCACAAAATTGTTAATAAATACTTTAAGCTGTTGAAAATAAAAGGATCTTGAAAGTCGATGAGCTGAGAAGAAAAGGAAATCTCACTAAAATAGTACACATAGTGACAAGCAAATAATATCCCTACCGATTTTTTTAAAGGTGATAGATTTAACCAATCATCAAGTATCCCCGTTATTAGGATGATCAAAGACGCGATAAAAAGACTACCTTGTTTGTCACTTAAAGCGAAAGGATTGAGCATATAATAACTAATCCAGTAAGCAAAGAAAATAGCCACCCCACCATATGCAGGAGGGGTAATTTTTCGTGTTTTGAGGGGAGAATTATTCTTTGTACACATGAGAATCTTCCACAGTGAATACGAGAATATAAGTGATAAAAGAAAAGCAATCCCCACACGCACTAATATTTCCATTAGTATGGACATAATCTCAGCTCCTTAAATCAAGTTTACCTCCAAAAATGATCAAAAATAGTGATTGGGAGGTGTCGTTTATGCTGACTTGCTAAATACCATTTTTCAATTATCTCTGCATCTTTATCCACAATAGATTCTCCAGTCAGATAACGGTCGATTGCTTGATAGGTGACACCTAACGCCTGCTCATCTGGCATCATTGGACGATCTTCTTCAAGGTCTGCTGTTGGAACTTTTTGGTAGAGTTCTGGAGGACAGTCTAATAATTTTAAAAGCTCTTTACCTTGACCTTTCGTTAAACGCCAAAGCGGCATAAGGTCTGCCGAACCATCACCAAATTTTGTAAAAAAACCAGTCACACTCTCCGCAGCATGATCGGTACCAATGACAACCCCTGAAAAATGACTAGCGACTGCATATTGCATAATCATTCTTTGTCTAGCCTTAATGTTCCCTTTATTAAAATCATTTATGGTGATCGATTCCTTTTTTAAAGAACTAACAATCCCTTCGGTTGCTTCTTCAATATTTAAGTGTAATACCCGATCAGGCTGAATATAAGAGATTGCTTTCAACGCATCCGCTTCATCATTTTGTTTAGCGAAAGGAAGTCGAACTGCAATAAATTGGTAGGCTTGATCGCCTGTTTCTTCTCGCATTTCAGTAATCGCCATCTGTGACAGTTTCCCAGCCAAGGTCGAATCTTGTCCTCCACTAATACCAAGTACCAAAGCTTTCAAACCTGGGTATCGTTGTAAGTAATCTTTTAAGAAATCTATTGATCTTCGGATTTCTCTATGAGGATCGATATGCGGTAAAACTTTTAGGTTTTCTATAATTTCCTTTTGTAGCGGTCTCATTTAATGCTCCTTTTAGTAGTCTATATCACTTTTAAAAGTCTCTGCTATTAAATCAACTTGTTCTCTAACTTCTTGAATACTATTCATTTTCAAATCATATAAAGCTTGAGATAAGTCAACTGGATATAAATGGGGATTGAGAATACGTTTATATTCTTCCCATAAGCAATTGATTCTATCATCTAAATAGGCTTTGATTTCTAAAATGTTTGGTAAGTCATAGACTTGTTTACCTTCTTTAAAAATATCTTCTAAAAGCGGTCTTGCTTCAAAATTTTTGACTGTCTTATTAATATAAGTATGAACAGGATGAAACATAAATAATTCATCTAATTGATCAGGTCGCTCATCGATTAAAGCCACATAATCTCCTTCAACCTTTCCGTCTTTCTTACGCGTAATACGCCATACTTGTTTTACACCCGGTGTAGTAATTTTCTCTGTGTTAGAAGAAATCTTGATTGTAGGTGCTATTTCGCCATGTTCATCTTCAATACCTACCAATTTATATACTGCGCCTAGTGCAGGTTGATCATAAGAGGTGATAATCTTAGTGCCTATACCCCAATCATTAATTTTTGCTCCTTGCATACGAAGGTTTAAAATTGTTTTTTCATCTAAGTCATTCGATGCAATAATTCGCGCCTGAGTGAATCCCGCCTCATCTAATTGTTCGCGTATTTTTTTAGATTGATAGGACATATCCCCTGAATCAATTCTAACACCAATGAAATTAATTTTATCGCCCATCTCCTTGGCCACTTGTATAGCAATCGGCATACCCGAACGTAAGGTATCATAAGTGTCAACTAAAAAAACAACATCTTGATGCGTTTCAGCATAAGCTTTAAAGGCTTTGTATTCATCACGGTATGCTTGAACTAATGAGTGAGCATGCGTTCCCGATACTGGGATGCCGAATAGCTTTCCGGCACGAACATTCGAGGTAGAATCAAAACCACCAATGTATGCTGCTCGTGTTCCCCAAATAGCTGCATCCATTTCCTGAGCTCTCCTAGCACCAAATTCAGAAATTTTGTCGCCTTCTCCTACGACAGATCGAATTCTAGAAGCCTTTGTTGCTATGAGGGTTTGGAAATTAATAATATTAAGAATTGCTGTTTCAACCAACTGACACTGACCAAGAGGCCCTTCAACTTGCATCAGAGGTTCCGCAGCATAGCAAAGTTCTCCTTCACGCATCGCTCTTACAGACAACTCTAATTTCAACGAAGCTAAGTACTTTAAAAAACTTTCAGGGTAGAGATGTAAACTTCTTAAGTACTCCAAATCACTATTGGAAAAACGGAAATTATTTAGATAATGAATCACTCGCTCTAACCCCGCAAATACGGCATAACCGTTATTAAAAGGATTCTTGCGAAAATAGACTTCAAATACAGCTTTTTTTTGATCAATCCCCTTTTCCCAGTATGTCTTAAGCATATTAATTTGATAAAGGTCCGTATGAACCATTAGACTATCGTCTGGATAATTGTAGATCATTTTAATCTTCCTAACTGAATAATTTTATTAATTGTATCACACTCTTAGCTATAATGTTGAGTTGACGAATTAGTCTTATGTTCACGAACCTAAAAAAACAACCTTCTCACCAAAATTGGTTAAAGGTTGTTTCATAACTTTACTCTTCTGTTGAACTTTCTTGAAAATATTGAACAGCTTCTGTTGGTATTTGAATGTTTATACGTTCACCGTATTGATCAAAGTTGAGGTTAATGTCGACACTTATTTTTTGAGGAAGATTTGCTTGATCTTCTTGGCTTATAGTTTTAGACAAAACATCCGAGTTCACATCTATTTTTAAAACTATATTCTTTAGCTGGCCTGTTTGACTACCATAAGTAACAATCATTTCTGGATTCATTTCAAAAAACGTTTTAAATGTATCAGGGTTGAGTACTTTTTCTATCGACTTTTCATAGTCTTGGTCAAACGATTGTCCTAACTCTTCAGATTGGTCTTTTGCCTTATCAGCAGATTCATTGATAACCTTTTTTAGATCAATCGCTTCATCTAAATCATGATAGAAGGCTTCACCATCAATGTTTTTCTTTAATTTAAAAAGATAATCCTTATTTTTTTCTTCGAACTCAAAATAATTATTGATAAACCTTTCATTTTCATGAGTCCAATCACTTTGTGCTAAATCATTAGCTGATTTTTCAAAAGAATCTTGAATACTCTTGAGAATGTCTTCCTCTGTTACTGACCATTCTGTAACTTCCCATGATTTGGAATAAGTACTATAGACATAAGTAAATCCATCTTTGGAATAAGACTCAAATCCGATAGGTTCTGAGCCCAAAAAAGGAGAGACAACATTTGCAACAACTTGTAAAGCGATTGGTTGATCATTCATTTGTAAATCTAAATCCACATTCCCAAAGTCACTTGTCATACCCTGAGAGGATATTTTTACTCCTATTTTTCCTTCCATATGAAAAGATTGAAAACTTTGTTCTCCTACTTTTTTAGCAATTTCACTCCATGCATCCGAAGTCGACTGACTACCTTGAGCGATAGCCTTAGGCATAAATAATAAACCAATCAATATAAACACAAAAAGTGATTTAAATTTGTTGAGTCTCAAACTAGTAACCTCCCTGCAATTTAATCTAAAAAAATTTTAACATAAATTATTAAATTTCACTAGGATTTAGCTAGTCCAGAATAATAATTCTTGATCGAAAATCTTCCCAAGTCGGTATTACCACATTTTCTTCATCTACCCCTCTTGAGGACACTTTATCAAAAAGAATTTTAATTGTTTGAAACAGCAACTTAAAATCAAAGGCGATTGAATAGTTCTTTATATATAGCAAATCAAAATTTAATTTATTATTAAAGTCAGTTGCGTATTTACCATAAACTTGGGCATAACCTGTAATACCTGCACGGACATGGTGGCGTAAATCATAGTAAGCATTCTCTTGATTAAATTGATTAACAAAGAAAGGGCGTTCCGGACGTGGACCTACAAGAGACATATCTCCTACTAAAACATTAATTAATTGAGGTAACTCATCAATTCTGGTGGTACGAATAAATTTACCTACTCGAGTTACTCGGGCATCATTAGAACTAGCAAGAACTGGTCCAGATTCATCTTCAGCTGTCTGCGTCATTGAACGAAATTTTAAAATATTAAAGGGTCTTGACCCTTTAGTAATTCTAACTTGCCGATAAAAGATTGGACCTTTACTATCTAGTTTTACAGCAATTGCTGTGATTAACATGATAGGTGAAGCCAAAAATAATAATATGAGTGAGGAAGCAATATCTATGCTACGTTTGATAATCGCTTGCTCAAAAGAAATAGAAAATGTCGATACCTCAATCAAACTCTCATCCTCAAAACTCATAATATTAGGATTGACCATCATTAAGTTAGCAAAATTAGTTGATAAAAAGAGCTTTTTATTGTTTCGCATCAAATAATCAAATATTTTCAACCGTTCAGTTTCCTCAATGTAACCAGTAAGATAGACTATATCGACTTCATCAGACAATTCAACTACTCGTTGATAATAATTCGATAAAGCAACATGCGTCACTTCGTGTCTACGATTACTCATCCGATCAAAATTGATAACAGCATTAAGTGCTTTTTGATTTTCCCCAATGACCAAAACTCTTTTACGTCCAGAAAGACGATGGTAGAGAACGTAGGCCATCGCGTTAAAAAGAAATAAGAGTGATGTTCCTACAAAAAAATTTAACAGAATTACAGATCTAGGAAATGTTAACCATGATCCTGCGTAAGTTACAGCCATCATGAAAAAAGACAAAAACAGTTGTGACAACATAGTAAAATAAAAAAGATCCATTAATGTTTTGTTATAAAATATATAGGTTCCAAAAAGAAAATTTATAAAAATAAATCCCAAAGCAATCCACAAATAGCTCGATTCAAAAGCGATGAAATTTCTCGATGGAATTTGACCAGCAAATTTCAGATAAAATGATAGTAAAATACTTAAAAGACAAACGAGCGAACCCATTATCGCTACAACAAAGCGTAATAAATTGTTCCATTCTTTTCGATGGTTCATCATAAACCCTCTTTCTATTCCATTGGTTCTCTTCTATTATACCGACTTCTAGAAAAAATAACCATCAACAAAAAGACTGAAGCTTTGTAAATATATGAAGCCGTCCATATATATTTAAGCCCACCCTATTTCTTACAAAATAAGATGAGCTAAAATAAGATACTTAAATTTGATTTATGTTTAGAAATTTAATCAATAATTGTAAATTTTTCATTGAAAAGTGGTGAAACTGAGCGATTTTCATGAATTCGTTTAATGGCCTCAGCAATTAGTTGGGCGACTGAAACTATTTCTATTTTATCAATTTTCTTATCTTCAGGTAAAAGAATTGTATCGGTCACAATTACTTTCTTAATAACCGAAGTTTGCAAGCGTTCGATAGCTGGTCCTGATAGAACCGGATGAGTACAGGTAGCATAAACTTCCTTAGCCCCTCGGTCCATCAATGCTTGTGCTGCAATCGTGATTGTACCTGCTGTATCAATCATGTCATCAATAATTACGGCTGTCTTATCTTTTACATCCCCAACAATGCTCATGACTTCAGCGACATTCGGACGAGGACGACGCTTATCGACAATCGCAATCGGTGCCTTTAAAAACTCCGCTAATTTACGAGCACGAGTCACTCCACCATGGTCTGGAGATACTACTACCACATCATCACCAAAAAGCTTATTGTCGATAAAGTAGTTAGCAAGTAAAGGTGCTCCTAATAAGTGGTCTACTGGTATATCGAAGAACCCTTGGATTTGAGCAGCGTGTAAATCTAAAGCAACAACACGATCGGCGCCCGCTTGCTCTAACATATTCGCTACGAGCTTCGCTGTGATCGGCTCACGAGACTGCGCTTTGCGATCTTGACGTGCATAGCCATAATATGGCATAACAACATTAATTGTTTTTGCTGAAGCACGGCGTAAAGCATCTATCGTAATCAATAATTCCATCAAATGATCATTGACTGGCGAAGAGGTTGACTGCACAATATAAACATGTGCCCCCCTAGTCGATTCATCAATATTTACACGAATTTCTCCATCAGCAAACTGTGATAAAGAAATTTCACCAAGGTCTACTCCAACTGCTGCTGCAATAGCAGCCGCTAATTTTTCATTTGAACTTAATGCGAAGATCTTTAACTTTGGATCCTTATATTGTTGACTTGCCAACCAAATCCCTCTTTCCTTAAATTTATTTATTAATATATTTAGTCCAGTAGCCTAACTTATTAATTTGACTGCTACGCGCAATTGCTAGCGCTTCTTCCTCAACATCCTTAACAATCGTTGAACCTGCGGCAACAAAAGCCCGATCCCCGATTTTGACAGGAGAAACTATATTGGAATTGCTTCCGAGAAAAACTTGATCACCCACTTTTGAACGATATTTTCTCTTGCCATCATAATTACAAAAAATTACTCCACAGCTAACATTCACTTCCTCACCTAAATCAGCATCTCCAATATAGGCTAGGTGTCCTGCTTTAGTATTCTTTCCTATAATAGAATTTTTAACTTCAACAAAATTTCCAATTCGAACACCTTCTGCCAATTGACTTTTTGGTCTTAAGTGCGCGAACGGTCCAATCGTGACATTGTCAGCAATCTTTGACTCTTCAATAGTAGACTGAGTAATAGTTACTTGATCACCAATTTGGCTATCTACGATTTCACTATAAGCTCCAATCTTAGTTGATTTCCCGATAACTGTCTTGCCTTTTAGTGAGACACCACCTTCGATCAAGGTATCCTCACCAATTTCCACATCCGATTCAATATAAGTTGAGTCAGGATTTAAAAAACTTACACCATTTTGCATATGTTGCTTAATGATACGTTTAGTCATGAGCTGTTGAGCTTTCGCAAGAGCTAAGCGATCATTTACTCCGATCGATTCTTCAAAATTGTCCATGTTAAAAGCATGAACCTCTTCACCTTGCTTTTGAAAAATTTCGATAATGTCTGGCAAATAATACTCTCCTTGAGCATTATGATTACTTATTGATTTTAAAGCCATAAACAACTTACGATTATCAAAAATATAAGTGCCTGTATTTATTTCTTCAATTTCAAGTTCTTCAGCTGAAGCATCCTTTTGTTCAACAATTTTAAGCACTTGACCCTCCTGATTACGAACAATTCGACCATACCCTGTCGGATCTGATGTTTTTGCTGTTAATACAGTCGCTTTTGATCCTGTTTTTTCATGGTGTTCAAAAAGTTTACTTAAAGTTTCGCCCGATAAAAGTGGAGTGTCTCCACAAATAACCAAGGTGCTTCCTTCTTCTTCTGCAAGAATTTTTTCAGCCTGGAGGACCGCATGGCCTGTTCCTAATTGTTCTGCTTGAAAAGCGAAATCAGATAGCGAGTTCAATTGGTTCTTTACTAAATCAGCCCCATTGCCAACTATTGTTACCAACCTTTCGACATGACTTTTCAGAACTGCTCGAACAACATGTTCCGCCATTGAAATTCCACTGATCTTATGTAGAACTTTGGGTAGTGTCGATTTCATTCGCGTTCCTTTGCCAGCTGCTAAAATAATCGCCATTCTTTTCATTTATTCACGCTCCTTCGATCTGCGACATTCACCTTTATATTATACCTATTTCAACCTCATCTGGCTATGGCATTATTAGTTAAAAAAATTTCCTGCTTCAATTTCTAGTTGGTAATGCCCCAACTGATTATTATAACGGAGTTGCGTTTCAAAAAGAGCATGATAATTAGGGATATTCATCCTATTTTTTACTTTATTCTCAGCAAAAACACATATTCCTGCTGCTTTAGAGTCAAACTCTTCGATCAAATTTAAAAGACCAGTTAATGTTCCCCCATTACGTAGAAAATCATCCACTATTAAAACACGACTGTGTGATTTTAAGGCTGATTTAGACAGTTCCATTTTCTTCACCGTTTGAGTAGAACCAGATGTATAATTAATAGAAATAGTTGAACCTTCACCTGACGTCGATTCTCTACGAACAACTACATAGGGTTTATTTAAATAGAGAGCGACAGCGGCTGCCAAACCGATACCTTTAGATTCAATGGTTAAAATGGTGTCGATTTCTTTTTCTGCATACTTAGCAGCAATTAATTGAGCAATTGGATTTAAAACACTTGGATCTTGTAGTAAATCATTAACAAAGATATAGTTGCCTGGCAAAATCCTCTTGCCTTCTGAAAGACGCTCTTTAACCTGAGTTTGAATAGCTATTATTTCTTCTTCAGATAGTTGAGGACGAAAGATAACTCCCCCTGTTTTACCAGTTAAAGTTTCAAGTTGTCCTAACTGCATTTCATCAAAAACCATTCTTACCATTGCTAAATCTTCACTAACAGATGATTTAGCACACTGAAATCTACTCGCAAAATCTTGTAAATTTATTAATTGATTTGGTTTGTTCATTAACTGATGCGTGATTGCAATAAGACGTTGATTACGTTTGTATTTTTTATTCATTTGCATGTCATCCACCCTTTCCGCACATTGAAGAAACTTTATCATTATTCGTTCGATTTTTCAATCCCTCTTCATTTAGTTAGGTAAAATAAAAGAGTTTTGACATTGGTCAAAACTCTTAAGAAACTATTTATGATGATAATTGCGAAAAATTCTTTGAGTCCGTTGAGCTACCACTACAATTATAAAGATTAAAATAAAAATCAAAGTGATAGAAGCACCAGGAGGAGTGTCCATTCGATAGGAAGCGAATAGACCTAAGAAAATTCCAATAACATTTATTCCAACTCCGATAGCAATTGCCTGATTAAAGGATCTAGAAATTCGTATAGCCGTTGAAGAAGGAATAACAATTAAGGCTGATACCAGTAAAACCCCTACAATTGGCATCATAATTGAAATAGCAATCCCGGTTAAAATCGAAAAACAAGTGGATATAAAGCGTACAGGTAATCCCACCGTTTTAGCGGTTGTTTCATCAAAAGAAATAATATAAAGAGGCTTTCTAAAAATTGCATATAAACTTATGATAACTATAGCTAAACCTATTAACAAATAAACTTCTTGGTCTTGAATTAAAATAATCGATCCAAAGAGGTATTGGTCTACCTTAAAGACACCGCTACTTGAATTGAAACTCAATAGAAATAAAGCGAGAGCCATACCAGTAGACATCATGAGCGCCACTGATATTTCTGTAAAATGACGATAAACTGTTCTTAAATATTCAATACCTAAAGAAGCTAATACAACCACAAAAATTGTCGAATAGGTTGGCTGTATGCCAATAATAATTCCTAGAGCAACTCCAGCTAAAGATATATGTGACAAAGTATCTGCCATTAATGATTGTCTTCTTAAAATCAAAAAAAGTCCCAGAATAGGGGTGATAAATGACATAGCTAATCCTGCAATAAATGCGCGTTGGATGAAGTCATACTGAAACATCTCCAAGGAGAACCCTCCTCTCTAATTAGACGTATCTCACGATCATAAAAACCCTCAATTTCATCATCAGCATGCGTAACCATCATAATTGTTTTCCCATGTTGTTTAGTGAGATGTTTTAAAAGTTTATAAAATTTTCGGCGAGAATGACTGTCCATTCCATTAGTTGGTTCATCTAAGACATATAGGTCAGGATCCAAAGCAAAAACGCGCGCTAAAATAATGCGTTGCTTTTGACCGCCAGAAAGTTGTCCAATTAGTTTATTTCGCATATTCGTCATGCCAACTGCCTCTAAGGCCCGATCAACGTGTTCATAATCAATAGCATCTAACCTTTTAAACCATCTATTTTGACTATATCGACCGGACTCTACAAAGCGTTGGACAGTACTTGGAAAGCCAGAATTAAAGGCAGAAATATTTTGAGCAACATATCCTATTGATAATGCCTTCCCTGCTTGATTTTTTTTGGATATTGTTACTTTACCTGTAGCTGGCTTCAATATGCCTATTATATTTTTGATGAGTGTAGATTTAGCAGCTCCATTCTCTCCAGTTAAAATAACAAATTCGCCCGCAGAAATATCAAAAGTGATATTATTCAAAACTTTTTCTTCTTCATAATAAAAGGATAAGTTCTCAACTGATAATACCTTCATTTCAAGGCCTCCTTGTCTGGCATCTAGTTTCGAAGTAATTGTTCAAGATTTTTAAGCATTAGTGTAAAATAATCTTCTCCAGCAGCTTTCTCTTCATCAGAAACTAATTCCAGTGTCCTTAAAGGCAATAACTCCGCTTGAGTTGAACTAGCCACTGTTTGGGCAATCTTAGAATCAATTGCTGGATCAACATAGATTTTATTTACTTGTTTTTCTTTTAAAAGCTCTTGCATTTTAGCTATTTGTTGAGCAGAAGGTTCTTGATCAGAAGAAAGACCTGCAATTGCAATTTGTTCTAAACCATAAGCATGAGCTAAATAGCCAAAGGCTCTGTGCTGAACAACTATTGTTTTGTTTTTTAAATTTTTAAGTTTAGTTTGATACTCTTCATTTAATTCATCAAGTTTTTCTTTCAAGATTTGATAATTTTCTTCATAAGTTTTAGAGTTAGCCGGATCGATTTCAATCATTGCTTCTTTAATATTTTCTGCTTGCTTACTATAAATAACAGGATCTAACCATGTATGAGGATCAAATTCGTGATTATGTCCCTCGTGATTATGGTCTTCCTCTTCATGGGCATGATCCTCCTCTTCATGAGCATGATCTTCTGACATTTTTCCTTCTCCACTCAGTAAATCAATGCCTTCAGTTGATTCTAAAACTTTAGTTGCATCCGATTCAACTAATGATAGCAAATCATTTACAAAGTACTCCATCTCATCATCTTGATAAATGAACAAATCACTTTCTTGAATTTTCACAGCATCTTGAGCGCTAGATTCATAGGCATGAGCATCTTGATTAGCCTCTAATAACATAGAAACTTCCATATGATCTCCAGCAATTTGTGAAGCTAAAAAATATACAGGATAAAAAGTTGTCATGACTTTTGGTTTGTCCTGAGCCCCTATCACTCCAGAAAAAAATTGTCCTACTACTGCTAATCCTAAAATAAAACTTGCTAATATCTTTGAAAATTTGCTCAAATCAAACTCCTCCTTTAATAAATAGTAACAGTTACTAATAACTCTATGTATACTATCTTCTTATTTCTAATTTGTCAAGTAAAGCTTACCAAATTTTAAAATAGAGTTAAATTAAAATGTATCCTTTTACCCTTTGATAAAAGAATAAACGGATACATTATCTATTAGATTTATTATTTATGATCGATCTCAGTGGCAATCCAATCTGGCAAAGACTCTCTAAGATTATGAGGTAAACTCAAATTAAGTGTTTTAAGTTCTTCACCAAAAGTTTTGCGCATCAATTCAGTGATTTCCTTAGCTAATAATTTTTTACCTTGATTTTCTGCAATGGCAATTTGTTTTAATATCTCGATATACGAATAAGCTAAAGCGAGGGTAACAGTTGAAGCAGTAAAACCATTAACAACCCCACCAGTAATTGAACCCACGCCCGGCAGCCACTTAGCTGCTGAAGAGGCTAAATACTTACCTACCACACTCGCCAAACCTGTACCACCTACACCTGCCATCATACTCACAATTTGCTTCTTATCGATTGATAAACCAAATATACTAGTTATATGAGCTAACATTGTTATTTGAATTGGTACCAAAAGAGCTGAATCTGCAATAGGCAAAGGTGTTATGCCAATTCCAAAAGTTGTCTTCATGTATCTATTCGCCCAACTTCTAGCTTCAGCCACTTTTAAAGCCAAATCTACCCGTTGGGCATTAATAAAAGCCTTCTTAACCTCAGTTGGAACTACCTGATGGCTTTTTCGGATTAACTCATCCAAACCGTAAGCATCGATTTTTTGACCTCCCGCTAATTCTAACTCTTTGGCCAAAACAGGAACAACTGCTTTCACTTGTGGTACCGCTTTATAAACAGAAGCTTTAAAAGATTCAATATTGTCTGAGATTGCTTGAGTCAAGACAACAACAACTGGTAATTGTTCTGCTAGCATAGAAATTAAAGTGATTTCTTGTGGCTCAATTCTTGCCATTGTCGCATTGATACAGTAGTACACTAAATGAATGGGTTCCAACGCTGTCCCTTTTTTCGCATTTTTAACCAAATGAAGTAAATGCCCAATACTTTCATCTTGCGATTTTGAGTGTAACTCTAATCCCTTTGTATCATAAACAATAAGAGGCAAGCCTTGTTTGGTAATTTTCTGGACTTTTTGAGTTACCGGCAGCCCTACTCCTGTTGAGGCAATATTTTCTCTAAATAGTGCGTTCACAAGTGTTGATTTGCCTGAGCCTGTCTTACCTGCAAGAAGAATTCGTAGCGGCTCCATCTTTTCAACTTCTTGGTCGACCTGCTTTAATAGATCGAGTGCTAGACTAGGGTTTAATGCATTGCTTTTAAAAGTCTTCCAAAAATTCATACTTCACCTCCAGCGTTTAATCAGTCTCTTCGCGAACGATTGGATAAGAGTATTAAGCGCAATATTTGTAATGCCGTGGAAAGAGTAGCAGCAATATAAGTGAATGCTGCAGCATTCAAGACTTTTCTTGCTGCTGGCAACTCTTCTTGAGAGAAAACATTTAATTGCTCTAACGAAATGAGAGCGCGCTTACTTGCATCAATCTCGACCGGTAGAGTCACAATTTGGAATAAGAGGGCAGCCGATAATGCAATAATGCCAATGGTGACCAAACCCATGATTTGGAATATAAAGCCAATCATGATAATAGGCATACCTATCATTGAGCCAAACTGCGAAATAGGAACCAATGCCGATCTAAGCTTTAAAAATTGATAATCCTTTGCATGTTGGACAGCATGACCACATTCATGGGCAGCAACTGCAACAGCAGCAATTGAATTATTACCATAAGTAGCTTCTGATAACCTCAATACTTTTTCTCTAGGACTATAGTGATCTGTTAAATCACCTGCGATCCTCTCTACTCTCACATCATTAATTTGATTCGCTTGTAAAATTAATTCTGCGGCTTCATGCCCTGTAATATTGGACTCGCTCATCAATTCACTATATTTAGCAAAAGTAGATTTGACCTTCCATTGCGCATACATCACAATTGCCATTCCAATGATTACTAAGAAATATGTTGAATCAAAATAAAAGCCATACGGGTTCATCTCATTCCTCCTTTATTGATCGAACACTATAAACTTTATTCTATCAAAAGATCTTTTATTTATCTATTTTATCAACTTGCTCCTGAGTGTTTTCATGAAAAGGGACAATTCATGAGTAGATACTCTTTGAAGATAATTAAAAGACACTTGGCATCCACCAAGTGTCTTTGATAACATCTTTTTATTTTTCAGGTAACATCGCATTCAGTATAATCCCTACTAACGCACTTAGAGCTGTCCCAGACACAACAAAAGATCCTCCCAAATCTAAAACCGCTCCTCCTAACCCTATTACCAACATGGCTGAAGCAATAATTAAATTTCTTGATTGTGAAAAATCTGTGCGATCTTTTATTAATACTTTTAAACCATTACTTGCTATCACACCATATAATAAAATTGACATGCCTCCTAAAACCGCAGAAGGAATTGAGGATACTAGGGCATTAAATTTCCCCAAGAAAGAGATCAATATGGCTAAAAAAGCAGCATTGCGAATAACACTCACTGAAGCAATTTTTGTCAAAGCAATGACTCCTGAGTTCTCACCATACGTTGTATTAGCCGGTCCTCCAATTAAAGCTGAAACAAATGAGGCTAATCCGTCCCCAGCTAAGGTTCGGTGCAACCCTGGTTTAGATAAGAAATTACGGTCACATATTTCTCCTAAAACAACATGGTCCCCTGTATGTTCCGCAATTGTTACCAAGGCAATCGGTAATATCGCCCATGCTTCAGGCCCAAAATAAAAATGATATTGTTGCCAATTCTCAATTGAGGTGGCAAAAGGGAGTGAAAGGTCTGGCAAACGAATCCAAGCAGCCTCAACGACTGGTGTGAAATCTACAATTCCTACCATTAAAGAGAGTATATATCCCCCTATAATAGCAATTAAGAAAGGTATAACTTTTAAGAAACCTTTACCGAAGATCTGCATATAAACCGAAATTAATAAGGTGCCAACTGAAACGAAAATGTTTCGCCAGTCTCCACCAGATACAAATCCAGCATTGTTCACAGCTGACGACGCTAATCCTAAACCAATCACAATAATCATTGGTCCGATTACAATCGGAGGTAAAATGCGATTCAACCAATCTGTTCCAGTATATTTTATAATTCCCGCAATCACCACATAGGAAAGTCCTACCATCATAATTCCTGTTTGGGCAGCTGAAATATCCCCATCTAACTGTTCCATTGCTAATGCCATGGCTGTGATATACGCAAAAGATGATCCTAAATAAACAGGAACTTGCCCCTTAGTCATGGCAATATAAATTAATGTTCCAATGCCGCTCGCTAAAAGGGCTGTAGAAACAGATAATCCTAAAATTAAAGGGACTAAAATGGTTGCCCCAAACATCGCAAAAACATGTTGGAAACTCAATAACATCCCTTTTGAGAAACTTGGTTTTTCATGAGGTTCCAATAATAAACGAGTCTTATTTTCCATTTTCTTTCTCCTTAAATGAGGGCATAAAAAATAGCCCTTTATTTGAAAATAAGGACTTAAAATACCTGGTAGACTTTGGCATCCTCACAGGAATGCATTAAAAGTCCCTACATTTCTCTTAAATTTTAACATTGATTGATCATCTTGTCACACTCTTTTTTTTAATTTCTTAGTAATTTGTTACCAACTTGTTACCTAATATCTATATTTTTCTGATAAACTAATGGAACGAAACATAAAGGAATGATTGAATGAAAAAAATAATAGGCCTTATTCTTACTTTATTATTACTAACCGGCTGTCAATTAAGCAAATACTTTCAAGAACCTCAACCTTCAGAAAATAATGAAATTACAGAATTAACTTCCACTTCAAAAGATCCCGTAACAAAAAATTCGGATAGGGAACCAAATGAAGAAAACGTTAAACTTGACCATGCTGAAAGTAGCGACCTTGTTAGATCAAAGGATACTTTTTTAAATGAAAGAGTGATTAGCCCCTCAAAATATCCAAAGCTATCATTCGCAGATGATGTCCCTCAAGATATTAATCAAGCAATGGAAAATTTCTATCTTAATAAGTTTACTGAGCGAGAGCAAAAAGCAAATCAATCTAAAATTAAAGATTCTGACCTCGAATTGATTCTCTCACAGATTAACCATGAGGATGATTTAAAAGGACTTAATGTTTATATCGACCAAGTCCAATTTCTAATAAATGATTCAATAATCTATGTTCCTCGAATTATCGTGCCCACTAACTTTGCAGAAGCTGAAAAACTTGCAGAAGAAAATGATACACGTCTATTAAATCATGCACTAACACAATTAGGCAATCGTCTCGTTCTTTTAGCCTATTATGATCAAGAAACAGATACTCTTATTCCCATGCACTTAGTTAATTCCACACACTCTCTCTTCTTTTCTCAACCATAAAAAGTCAACTTCAGACAAAGAATCTTTGTCTGAAGTTGATTTTTTATTCCTGATTTTTGATAATGTTTTGACGATAGCGCTCCACTAGCCGTTGGCTAATAATAATTTTTTGTTCTGCTAATAAATCAATAATTTCTTGATCAGATATTGGTTGACCATGTTTAAGTAAAATATCTTTTATAAAGCCTTGGATATTTAAAGCAGATAACCCACTTCTACCAACCCGAGCAGAAACATTAATAAAATCTGAGAGAGGAACAACTTTTTCTCCATATGCGAGATTTTTATTAGTAATAATGCTACTTACGATTGACTCTGATAATCGCATTTGTTGTGATATATCTTTGATTAAGAGTGGCAGCGGACTTTTACTTTCACCCTTTAGATATGGTAACTGAGATTTAACAATTATTTTAGTCACCCCAACTAACAAAGTCTCTCGAGAATGAATACAAGCCAACATTTTTTGAAAAAATTCCTTATGTGGTCTGATATAGGCAATCAAATCGGGATTGTTTTGCGCTTGCATTTCAGCATAGTAATCCTGATTAAAGATTAATCTAGGATAGTATTGACGATTAACACTGATTTGTATTTCATCCCTTAAGAATTGAAGCTCAACATCAGGAATTAAGTTAATGCGATCTATCCGTTCATATAAGGTGGCTGGACGCGTTCTCAGTGTATGATAATAATTCACAATATGTTTAATCTCTGCTAGGGTTAGACCCGTTTGATCAATAATCTCAGCATAGTCTTCTTCAAGTAATTCAGAAAAATAATTTTCTAATAAAAAATAAGCTTTACTAGGAGAGTGTTGATCTTGATCAGTCTGTAGCATCAGACATTCTTGTAAATTATAAGCTCCAATTCCGGTTGGCTCTAATTGTTGAAAGAGCGTAATTGCATCAAGTGCTGTCATGGGATCAATTTGTAATTTATGCGCTAATTCTTGATATTTATACGGTAGATAGCCTCGCTCATCTAAAAGTGGAACAATTTGAACCATGGCATCGCGGATTGGTGTTTGTCTATATAACATAACCTGCTCGAAAAGGAATGTTTCAAGCGTTTGAGGTGAACTAGGACTCTGAATATCAATCTCTGGATCTGCTACTCGACTCTTTTCTTGAGGCACTTGTGAAACACGATGTTCTATCGGGTATTCAAATTCAATAAAAGGATTGTCTAAAAAATTTTCTTCAAAATAATAAGTTAACTGTTCACCGTTTAATTCTAAGATTTCGAGCAATAATGGGTTCGCAGTAATTTCTTCTTGAGTAAGTGACTCGAAAATCTTGATTTCTTCTGTCATCTTTTCACCTTCTTTCTAAATGTTTTTTCTAATACCCATTATATCTAATCCTTATATTTTCGTCTAACTATAATTTTGTTATTATTAAAATAGCTTCATAAAATATAAAATATAATGTTCTTCATAAAAAAATGAAAATATTAAAAAAATTTTATGAAAACGTTTGTATATATCTTTTAAGAGTTCTATACTTAATTTAGAAACAATTTTTTAGAAATCACCTTCATTAATTTTAGGTTGTTGTTTGGATAATATTTTCATCTGTTAAAATAAGGTATTGTCTTTATTCTGAAAGGGGAACGGATTATGTTAGAAGAGTTAAAACCAAAAAGAGTTTTTCATTATTTTGAAGAGTTAACTAAAATACCTCGCGAATCTGGTAATGAGCAGGAGGTTAGTGATTTTCTATATAATATTGGGAAAGAATTAGGCTATGAAACGATCCAAGACGATTCAAATAATGTCATCATTCGAAAACCTGCTCATCCTGATTACGTTGATCATGAGCCAGTTGTTTTACAAGGACACATGGATATGGTGGCTGAAAAAGCAGATGGCGTAAGTCATGATTTTACAAAAGATCCTATCCCTCTTGTGGTAGAAGACGATTGGGTAAAAACAAAAGGAACTACTCTAGGCGCGGATGATGGTATAGCAGTTGCGATGGGTCTGGCAATCATTGAAGATAAAGAAGCAAAACATCCTGCCATAGAACTTCTTATCACAACTGATGAAGAAACAACCATGTCTGGCGCAAGAGCTGTAAAAAAAGAAGCTCTTCATGGAAAAAAACTTTTAAACATTGATGCCGAAGTTGAAGGTATTCTACTATCAGGTTGTTCAGGAGGTCATAACCTCATTGGAACTCAAACACTCGACTATCAACCACGTAAATTGAAAAACACCTTTGAATTAACCATTAAAAACATGTTAGGTGGGCATTCAGGTATGGAGATCCACCAAGAAAGAGGAAACGCGATTAAATTTGCCTTACAAGCTTTAGACTTAATCAAAACAATCTCTGACTATGAATTAGTATCTATTGTGGGAGGTTCTAAACATAATGCCATTCCGCGTGATGCAAAAGTTATCTTTACATCCAATGAAGAAAATTTCACCATTGATTTTTCTGATTTAATTGCGAAATATCCACTCGATCTAGATATGGAAGTTACGATCAATCAAGTCGAAGATGCTAAAGAAGTTTTAACCCAAGAAAGCAAAGAAAACATCGAGCATTTCATTGCTGAAGTGCCTCATGGGGTATACAGTATGATGGAGGAGTATCCAGATATCGTAGAATGTTCAAATAACCTAGCTATTTTCGAAATGAATGATGGTCATTTAAAAGTAACAATATCATTGAGAAGTTCTAATCCTGAAACCTTTGATGCTCATACTAAGAATGTCAAAAATATTTACCAGAAAAATGGATTCAAAGTTGTAGAAGAAGATTATTACAAACCTTGGGAATTTGCTAAAGATTCTAAATTAAGAGAGGTAGCACTAGTAACCTATATAGAAAATTTTGGCAAAGAAATGAAGGTGGAAATTGTACACGCTGCACTTGAACCTGCAGTCTTCACAGAAACCTTCCCCGAGATGGAAATGATTGCTGTTGGTCCAACAATGAAAGATGTCCATAGTCCAAAAGAAAGGTTATCGATTTCTTCAACTGAGAGAACCTTTAAATTCATTAAAAAGCTGCTAGAAAGACTTTAAATTTTACTTATAAAAAAAGTAGAAACACCTAAGATATCTTAGGTGTTTCTACTTTTTTGAAAAGTTATATATCTCTATTAAAAGTGTCAGCTTCTTGGAAATCACCAGCATGTTTGTAGCCTCTAGCAAACCACTCTTGTCTTTGCTTTGACGTCCCATGGGTGAACGAATCGGGAACAACATAACCAAGACTCTCTTTCTGCAAGGTATCATCCCCCACAGAGAAAGCTGCTTGTAAGGCTTCTTCAATATCTCCCTCATCCAGTATTCCTTGTTCATCCGCATATCGAGCCCATGCACCCGCATAATAATCGGCTTGGAGTTCCAATCGAACCGTGAGTTCATTTTTTGCACCTGGATTTTGCTGAGCTATCTTTTGATAATCATCCATGGTACCGAGTAATTGTTGAACATGGTGACCGACTTCATGAGATAAGACATAAGCCATGGCAAAATCTCCCGGTGCTCCATATTTATTAGCTAGTTCACGATAGAAACTAACATCAATATAAACTGACTGATCTCCTGGACAATAGAATGGCCCGGCTGAACTTTGCCCAAAGCCACACCCACCTGTCATTGTTCCTTCTGTATAAAGAACTAATTTTGGCTTTTTATAAACTAAATTATATTCTTCAAACTTACTCGTCCAATAGTCTTCCGTACTAGCTAAGACAGTTGATAAGAATTGTCCTTCTTTATCAGTTATTTGACTATCCGAACCTGCTTTCTCAGTAGCATCCTCAAAGACAACACCTGAATCATCATAAGTTTGATTAGGCGATTGATTCCCACCTAGTAAAGAAGATCCTCCACCTAGCAAGAAAATCAATAAAATACCAATTAAAACCCACTTGAATTTTCCTTTAGACATTAGCAGCATCATAATAAGATTGCTTCCCATTCCGCCTGAGCGTCCTGATCCCATTCCTCCACCAAGAGAGCTTCGGCCCTGGCCACGGCGGTCTTCGACATTTTTACTTCTACGTAAATCTTCCCATTTCATAATCATCCCCCCTTATTTCTATACAAACGGTGCTAACAATCTCAACAATGCATCAATTACTCTACCTACAATGGAACGTCGTAGGTGTTTTAAACGGATTAATTTAGATACACTCTGGGCTTGGATAAAATCATCTTTGATCGCTTTGATTTCCGGATGGTAATAAAGCAAGGTAGCCGTTTCAAAATGCAGATAAAGCGAACGGTAATCTAAATTTAGCGTTCCGACAATTGCCACCCGATCATCTGCCACAAAGGATTTGGCATGTAGAAAACCAGGTGTATATTCATAGATTTTTATGCCGCTTTCCATTAAAGGACGATAAAAGGATCTTGTAATGCGATAAACCATTTTTTTATCAGGAATGCCAGGAGTCATTAGTCGCACATCTACTCCCCTTTTGGCCGCTAAAGTCATTGCGGTTTGCAATTCATAAGAAATGATCAAGTAAGGAGTAAAAATATAAACATAACGTTCTGCCGTATTTAAAATTTCGCGATAAACATTTTCTCCGATCACTTCACTATCCAATGGCGTATCACTAAAGGGTTGTACATAACCACTCGCCGAATTTTCTTCTATAATAGTTAAACTTTCATCTAGACTTGCTTGGTCAATAAATTTTTTGTCATCTGAATTTTCTGATTTATACGCATTCCACATCGTTAAGAACATTTGAGAAATATTCCACACCGCGGCCCCTTGAATCCGGATCATTGTATCTTTCCAATAACCAAATCGTTCAACTACATTAATATACTCATCTGCAATATTTAATCCACCAGTATACGCAATTTTATTATCAATAATAATATATTTACGATGGTCACGTGTATTATATACCAAAGAAACGACGGGACGCACAGGATTAAACTTGAGAGCCTTAATGTTAAAAGCTTCCATTTGTTCAACAAAATCATTCGGCAGTCTCAAAAGACAGCCAAAATCATCATAGATCAAACGAACTTCTACTCCTTCTTGAGCTTTTTGTTTAAGGACATCGAAAATCTGGTCAAACATCTGTCCTTGTTCAATAATAAAAAACTCGAGAAAAATATGCGATTTTGCTGATTTCAAATCTTGGATAAGTGGTTCCATGAATGCTTCTCCATTGGGAAAATACTTCACATCCACTCCAGCTGAAACAGGCATTTCTGCATAATCATTTACATATTTTGCAATTGCTCCAATTCTAGGATTATCTCGGATAAGTGATCCCAATGCATTAGGAACCTTTGATAAATTCCTTTTATGATAACGATCTTGACGAGAAATTCGTTCTATCATATCTGACAAGGGACGTTTATTGCCAGCATAGAGATAAAATAGCGATCCAATTATTGGCGAGATCGCCAATAACACGATCCACGACAAACGGTAGGCAGGACTTTCATTTTTATCCAACAAGTAGATAATAATTCCAAAAGATATAATGGTCATAAAAATATTTAACCATACAGAATACTGTATGAAGTCATTTATTAATACAACCAACCACACAATCTGAAGAATTATTAGCACTGCGATAATCACTAATCGAACAATCAGAGGTTTTGTCTCATTTGTTCTATGTCGCATACCTCTCCCTCCAAACAAACTTATGATTTAAAATGATTGAGGTAAGCTTGAGCAATTTTATCAGCTGTAAAACCAAAGTGTTCGATCGCACGGTCTCCTGGAGCAGACGTTCCAAACTCATCAATACTGATAGCTAAGCCGTCCATTCCAATATACTTGTGCCATCCAAAACTTGCTCCCATTTCAATCGAAGCACGATTCTTAATTTGCTTCGGTAAAATAGCCTCTTTATATTCGTTACTTTGTTGGTCGAAAATATTTTGAGCAGGCATCGACACAACATTAACATGGACACCTTTTTCAGCCAGTAAAGCTTGGGCTTCAATGGCAGTAGAAACTTCTGAACCGGTAGCAATTAAAATCCCTTGCGCTTCATCTTTTGCTGGAGAAATAATATAAGCTCCTTTACGAACACCTTCTTCTGCCATTGTTTTAGAACCTTGAATAATTGGCAAGTTTTGGCGACTTAGAACTAACATAGTAGGTGTCTTTTGTGATTCCACAGCTATTTTCCAAGCTACCATCGTTTCATTTGCGTCGGCTGGTCGAATCACATTAAGATTTGGCATCGCACGAAAGGCAGCTAAATGCTCAATCGGCTCATGGGTAGGACCGTCTTCTCCAACAGCGATCGAATCATGGGTTAAAACATAAGTCACCGGCAATTGAGAAAGAGCAGATAGACGAATCGCTGCTTTTAAATAGTCCGAGAAAACGAAAAAAGTGCCTGCATAAATTTTATTTCCACCATGTAAGGCTGCTCCATTCATCATTGCACCCATCGCAAATTCTCTGACTCCAAACCAAATATTTTGCCCTTGACGACTTTCCGGCATAAAATCTACCGTGTCATTAATCATTGTTTTATTGGATCCAGAAAGATCAGCAGATCCACCCCAAAGATATGGGATTGTCGCTTTCAATCCTTGAATGGCTTTCCCTGAAGAGCTTCTGGTAGCTTCTGCTTTAGCAGTCTCATCAAGAAACTCAAGTTCAGATCCATAATTTTCTGGCAATTTATTTTCAAAAGCTGCCATTAATTCATTAGCCAATTCAGGATTCGCTTCACGATACGCATCAAAAAGCTTCTGCCACTCAGCTTGTGCATTTTGACCGCGCTCAATTACTTTTTCATTGAAAGCTGCTCGGGTTTCTTCGGGTACAGTAAAGGCTTCATGTTGATAGCCATACTTCACTTTTGTCTCTGACCAAGCTTCTGCTCCTAATGGCGCACCATGAACTTTAGACGTACCTTGATTAGGTGACCCGAAGCCAATAACTGTTTTCACTTCAATAATAGATGGTCGATCTGTAACTTCTTTAGCTCCTTCGATAGCTTTTGAAATAGCCTCTAAGTCATTGCCATCTTCCACTTTCTGATAATGCCATTTTTGACTTTCAAACCGCTGCTTAATATCTTCCACAAAAGCTTGGTTTAAATCCCCATCTAAAGAGATGTCATTGGAATCATACAAGACCACTAATTTACCTAGTTTTTGGCGACCTGCGAATGAACATGCTTCATAAGAAATACCTTCCATCAAGTCACCATCACCCACTAAAGCGTAAGTATAGTGATCAATGACCTTATGATCATCTGTATTATACAGAGCGGCTGTATGTTGTTCTGCCATAGCCATTCCTACAGCTTGAGCGATACCTTGACCAAGTGGCCCAGTAGTTGCTTCTACTCCATGCGTATGACCATATTCTGGATGCCCAGGTGTCTTTGACCCCAATTGACGAAATTGTTTTAAATCATCCATTGACACTTCAAAACCAGCTAAGTGTAACAAGCTATATAACATTGCTGAACCATGCCCGGCTGATAAAACAAATCGGTCTCGATTGATCCATTGGCTATCCTTCGGATTAATATTTAAATGTCTTGACCATAGCGAATATGCCATAGGAGCAGCTCCAAGTGGTAGTCCCGGATGTCCTGAGTTAGCTGCTTCGATTTGATCGATACTCAAAGCACGAATTGTATTTACTGCAATTTGATCTTTATTAGAAAACATATTAAACTCCCTCATAATTATTTTAATTTTATTATAACATTTTTCGCCTGTCTTGTTATAACGATACAGTTTTATTTATTCCTACGGTATTTATCCATCAATTCCGCAAAAATATCTGCTGAAGCGGGTGGTGTATATGTTATCGCATTGGCTCCCGCTTCAATTGTTTCTAGGATACTCTCTCCTGTAGGACCACCCGTAGCAATGATTGGAACAATCTCACCTACTTCTTGGCGAATCATTGTTACCAACTGAGCAGTATTTGCACCTCCTGACACATTGAGCATGTTCGCTCCAGCGTTTAATTTACCCACAAAATCATCTTTTTCATTAGAAATAGTAGCCACAACAGGAACATCAACAACTTGAGCTATCTGACGAATCACATCGTTTTCCATTGGTGAATTAACGACTACCCCAAAAGCACCCGCTTGTTCTGACTGAAAGGCTAACTGAATACTGCGTTCACCAGTGGTTGTACCTCCACCAACTCCTGTAAAAACGGGAACGGATGAAGCATTAATTAATGATTGATTAATAGCCATTTGAGGAGTAAAAGGATAAACCGACATTATAGCATGTGCGTTGGAGTTTCGAATAAGAGCCACGTCTGTTGAGAAAAGCAAACTTTTTATTCGGTGTCCAAAAATACGAATGCCCGAAGCTTCATAGATTTCTTCTGGAACTTCTACCAGCCGATGTCTTAATTTAGATGAGAATTCAGGAACTTTTTTCCGTAAAGGATGCTCCAATTCTTTGATCACTACATGACTATTATTCTCATCATCCATTTCTGTTTGAATGGATTCATACGAATACCCGCGCCCTTTATAGTGAGCTAAAAAAGCTTCCTTATTAAATTTATCCTCTGCCATAACTTTTCTCCTATTCAATTTTTATGTTTCTATTTTACCCTAATCTTACAGTGGGTCCAATCTTTATTTAATCAATCAAATAAGCCAAGCATGTGCCTGGCTATATCTTTCTATTACTTAATCATTGTAAACAAACCATTTAATTGGTATTTTTTGCCCTCTCGTCGCGCTGAATGAAGATCTGAAGATAAATAAGTGGACCTTCTATCTACATATATTTTTTCGTCAGGAATACCTAGCTCTCGAATTAACATGAGATTAGCCTCTGTCATACTCAATTGGTATTTTTCTAGTTTACTGCTCGGCTTGATAAATAAAGCCTGATTATTCCAATCAGAAAAAGCTTGATAGACATCTTCACCCACTTCATAATTCGCTTGGTCAATAGAAGGACCAATATAGACCCACAAATCTTCCATTCTACTTGCAAATTCAGCTTGCATTTTTTGAATAGCGATCTGACTGATTTTTTGAACCGTACTGCGCCAACCAGAATGAACAATTGAAACAACTTTTTGGCGCGCATCAAAAATTAGAATTGGTGTACAATCAGCAAATTTAACCATCAAAACTTGGTTCGGTTGATTGGTCATCAAACCATCCGACTGAGACAAAATCCGCCCAATAGTAAAAGGCTTACTTGTATCTTCTTGTGGGTTAGATACCTTTTGTCCATGAACTTGTTCGCCTGTATAGAAGCTTTTATAGTCAAAACCACCATCTTGAAGCGCCTTAATGATTTGATGTCCAACTTCTTCCTCTCCAATTGTTGCTGTTCTAAAATTATAGTTTGCTCCTGCTAAGAAGACTTGAAGTCCTAGACTTTCTAATTGTTGAAAAGAATCATTCATTTAAAGTTTCCTCCTAAGATATCCATTTGTGATCGGACCGAATGATGTCAGCAAAACATTGTGTCATACTCGCTGTAAAACCCCATAAATATTCACCACTAGGTAAATTATAAAATGGGATTTTGCGTTTTCCTACCCTAAATTGATAAGATTCTCCATGCGCCATGAGATGGTAGGGGAAATCATCTCCCACTTCAGTCAAAACGGAGGCTTCATAATAAGTTGGATCATTCTTTAATAAATACTCCAAAGGAATGGTAAACAAATATGCCACCTCCTTTTCGTTAGGACATATATCAGAAAAATTTATCCCTTTAATTAAAGCAACATACGAATGAATGACTGATACTTCATTTATTAAACCATCTATTTCGCCAATAACTTCAATCTTGTTTGAATCAATATTTAATTCTTCGGTTGTTTCTCTGATAGCTGCTTGTTGAAAGGTTTCGCCCGGCTCGACTCTTCCGCCTGGAAAAGAGGTGTCTCCTGGTTGGGAAATTAATGAGCTCCTGACTTCATATAGGAGGTGCCATTCGCCTCCTCTTTGAATGAGAGGAATAATAACAGCATAATGCACTTTATCTTTATATCGATTAAGGCGGTAATTAGCCATAATTTTTCGGATATCTTCTTCTTTGCTTCTCATTTTTTCCCCCCTCTAAAGTGTTTTCATTGAGTATAGCATTTTTGTCTCGTATTCGAAACAAAAATCTACTTGGAAATTACTCAAAGTCTTTTAAAAAAAGATTGTCATGACTAAATATTTTTGTTATTATTCTTATGTTGCACTCAGTGCAAAGAATAACTGTAGATTAGCAAATAATTTACGGCAGAAAGGAAGTAAACACATGAAACCAGGCATTCATCCAGAATATCATCCAGTTGTGTTTATGGATACTTCAACAGGTTATAAATTTTTATCAGGGTCAACTAAGTCTTCTTCTGAGACAGTTGAATGGGAAGATGGAAACACTTACCCATTAATCCGGATTGAAATTTCATCTGATTCACATCCATTCTATACTGGACGTCAAAAATTCACGCAAGCCGATGGACGTGTCGACAAATTCAACAAAAAATTTGGATTTGTGGACAAAAACGCAAAAGAAGATTAATTTATATCCTATCAATTTAAAAGCAAAACAATATATTTTAAAAAGAACCATTTCAAACACTCTTATCAGTGTTCGAAACGGTTCTTTTTTAATTTTAAGGATACTTCTAATCATTGGTCACTATTCTCTCTATCCGATGCAACATTTCGTCCAGTAACTTATTTTACTATTGACTTAATAAAATCTTATCAAGATTATGAGAATTTCTTATAAAAGCTATATGTGTTTGAACTTTATAGATAAATATTTATAAATCTATCTAATTTTTTAAAACCCATTGATATTATATCTCTCATCTAATAAGATTCTATGTAATAATGAACAAAAAATAATATTATATGAGGGGGTTTTTACATTATTATGAAAACAAATAATAATGGAAAAAAAAGTTTTGTACAGAGGTCGCTCGATTGGATTGAAAAAGTTGGAAACAAACTGCCACATCCGGTAGTCATCTTTATTATTTTGTCAATCATCACTATTCTAGTTTCTGAATGGGTATACCGTGCAGGCGTTTCTGTTGAGTTTTTTGATGCAAAAGCAAATGAAACAACTACTATTAATGCTATATCTCTTTTTAATAGCGAAGGATTATATTATATATTCCAATCAGCTGTTTCAAATTTCACTGGCTTTGCTCCGATGGGAACGGTGTTAGTGACCATGTTAGGTGTTGGAGTTGCTGAATGGTCCGGTCTAATTGGATCAGCATTAACTAAATTAATCCTAAAGGTTCCTAATTCATTATTAACCATGGTGATTGTTTTTGCAGGAATCATTTCAAATATTGCTTCTGATGCCGGTTATGTTGTAGTCGTACCTTTAGGGGCTATTATGTTTGCCGGCGCAAGACGCCATCCAATAGCTGGTCTTGCAGCAGCCTTTGCCGGTGTTTCTGGAGGTTTCTCGGCTAACTTAATGTTTGGACCTACTGATGCTTTGCTCAGTGGTATCACTAACGTCGCTTTGAATTCGAGTGGTAATCCTTATGAAGTTTCAATTAATGGTAACTGGTACTTCTTAATCGTATCAACATTCGTATTAACCATTGTTGGTACCTTAATCACTGAAAAAGTTGTAGAACCTCACTTGGGAGCTTACCATGGTGATTTTAATGAACATGAGGCGAGTGAACTATCCTTAAAAGAAGAAAAAGGCCTAAAAAATGCGGGGATCGCGCTTTTACTTTCATTAGTTGTGGCTTTCCTACTAATGAACCCTTGGTTCGGTCCTTTCCAAACGATTGATCCAGAAACCGGTCAAAAAACCCTTCAGCCTTTTATGAATAGTGGTTTACTCTTTATGGTTTTCTTGCTGTTTGCAGTTCCGGGCTATGTCTTCGGGAAAACAACAGGTAAAATTAAAGACTCAAATGACTTTGTTGAGTCTATGATTGAAGCCATGCGCTCAATGGCCGGATTCATTGTGATGGCTTTCTTTGCTTCTCAATTGATTGCTTACTTTTCACACTCAAATCTAGGAATTATCTTAGCTTCAAAAGGCGCTGATTTCTTACAAAACCAAAACATTTCTGGTATTCCGTTGATTCTTGCTTTTATTATATTCTCAGCTTTTATTAACCTATTTATAGGTTCCGCATCAGCAAAATGGGCGATCTTAGCACCGATTTTTGTTCCTATGTTTATAGCAATTAATTTGTCACCTGAGATGACTCAAATGGCTTACCGTGTGGCAGATTCATCAACCAATATTATTTCACCACTGATGAACTACTTTGCTATGATTCTTGTATTCATGCAACGCTATGATAAAAAGAGTGGAATCGGTACTCTTATTTCAACCATGTTGCCTTACTCGATTGCTTTCTTAATTTTCTGGTCAGTATTATTAATCATTTGGTATGCACTCAATATTCCATTAGGTCCTGGTGCACCGGTTCAAGTTTCGATGATTCAACCTCTTATCGGGTTAATGTAAGGAAGCTTTATTCTACGAATTAAACAATTAAATACTATTTTAAAAAGCAATCCCCTAAATAAATTTAGATGGGGATTGTTTTTTTATTGTTCTTGTTTCTCTGTAGATAAACTATCTAATTCATTTTTTATTTGTTAAAATAATCATATTCTGATGATTTGAGGAGAATTTAATGAAAAAGTTAATTCAATTATTATTGCCCATTGTACTATTATTAATACCTTTATTTTTCCCCAGCAATCTCCTATTAGCTAAAGAACACTATACCGTTGGTACCTCTGGTCAAACCAAACCCCTAAATTACTTTGATGATCAAAACAATTTAGTGGGGATCGAAATCGAAATTTTACAAGAAATCGACCGCCGCAATGATGACTTACAATTTGATTTTGAAATCACTGAATTTTCCTCACTCTTTGCTGGGCTGGATTCAGGCCAATTTGATTTAGTAGCCAATAATCTCGGTGAGAATCCTGAAAGGCGAGAAAAATTCTTATTTTCAATTTATCCATATATCATTACACACAATGTGTTGATCACTTCTTTAGATAGTGATAATCAACTTACAATGGAGAAGATGGGAGGAAAAACTTTTGGTGTAGTTCCCTCTTCGCCTCAATCAATTTATCTAGAAGCTTGGAACAAAGAACATCCAGAACAAGCGGTTATTATAAAATACGCAGATTCAGATCCTGCTTCTTTAATTCGTGATGTCTACAATGGCCGAATTGATGCTACCATTTATGCAACGACTTATTTAAAAGATGTCGAAGATACTTATGGTATCCAATTGAAAGCTCATCCGATAGCTAATGAAGAAGAAATCAGAATTCCTGGGTCTTATTTTATTTTCCGCAAAGATCAAGAAGCTTTGCGTCAAAAAATTGATCAAACGCTTCAAACCCTACGTCAAGATGGCACACTCAAAGCGATTTCGCAGAAATATTTAGGTCAAGATGATACAGTTCTTAATAATGAGATTATTCAACGTAACCAAACTATTGAAAATCAAAGACTCCTAGAAAAATCAGACAATCACCTCATTTCAATCGAAGCCATTGGTCTTGCTTTTCCACGTATTCTAGAAAAACTTCCGACAACCTTACTCATCACTTTAATTGCTGGACTTATAGGCCTTATTCTCGGTTTTATTCTGGCGATGATTAAACTTAAAAAGGTCAAGGGCCTAAAATGGCTCGTTAATTTCTTTGTGTCTTATATGCGTGGCACTCCTCTACTCGTCCAACTATTTCTTGCCTACTACGGCTTACCGATATTTCTCCAATGGCTTAACAAAACAATTGGTACTAATTGGGATGTGAATCAAGTTCCCGCTATTTTCTATGCCTTCTTAGCCATGGGACTCAACGAAGCGGCTTATAACTCAGAGACCATTCGTTCTGCTATTCTCTCGGTTGATCCTAAAGAAATAGAAGCGGCCTACTCTATTGGCCTTAATTCGCGACAAGCCATGCTAAGAATCATCTTGCCATCAGCAATGATCAATGCAATCCCCAACCTAGGTAATAGTCTGATTCGATTATTAAAAGGAACCTCATTAGCGTTCACGATTACGGTAATAGATATGATGGGACAAGCTAAAATTACTGCTGGGGCCAATTTGCGCTTTTTTGAAGCCTATATTGCCATTTCCCTAATATACTGGGGACTATGTATCCTATTAGAATGGACCATTGTGAAACTTGAACACCATTATCAAGTAAGTTAAACACTTAGAAAGGAATTACAATGCTAGAACTTAGACGTTGGTCAAAAGCCTACAAAAATAAACAAGCCCTTCAGGATATTCACTTAACAGTTGAGGCTGGACAAGTCCTTACTATTATAGGTCCATCAGGCTCAGGTAAATCTACTTTATTGCGAACCATTAATTTTATTGAACCTGCGGATGAAGGAACCATCCGTTTAGACCACTTAACTCTTGATGCTAAAACTGCATCCAAGGATGAAATTTTGACCTTACGCAGACAAACAGCCATGGTTTTCCAAAACTATGCTTTATTTTCTAAAAAAACAGCTCTTGAAAATGTGATGGAACATCTACTAATCGTTAAAAAACTTAATAAGGCTCAGGCCAAAGAAAGAGCGATTCCTTATTTGCAACAAGTAGGTATGGAAAACTATCTTAATGCCTATCCTCATCAATTATCAGGCGGACAACAACAAAGGATAGGCATTGCGAGAGCATTGGCTATCGAGCCGAAAGTCATTTTATTGGATGAGCCAACTTCTGCTTTAGACCCTGAATTAGTTGGTGGTATTTTAGATCTTATTCAAAAGATTGCCCACCGCGAAATGGCCTTAATACTTGTAACTCATGAAATGAAATTTGCCGAACATGTTTCTGATAAGGTTATGTTTTTAGATCATGGCATTATCCTAGAAGAAGGAAGTAGCCAAGATATCTTTCTAAATCCACAACACAAACGAACAAAAGCTTTTATCGATAGCATTGATAAATAAAAACAAGCCAGTAGGGGAGATATTATCCCGTTACTGGCTTGCTTTTTTCTTTAATTACTATCTGCTCTTCTTCTAATGGGTTGTTCCTCCAATTACTTTAAGATCCTCTTTTTCATGGTATTCAACAATCGCTTCGATGGCTTTTTCAATTCCTTTTGCAATATCGCTTAAGGACATGGAAGGCATATTCGGCTTATCAACAACTTGCTGGGTCATAAAGGGAATATGCATAAAACCTGCTTTTGTTTGAGGCATTTCCTGTGCCACAAAATAAAGTGATTGATACATAATATGGTTGCAGACAAAGGTTCCAGCTGTATTGGAGACGCTCGCAGGCAGGCCTGCTTTACGAATGGCTTCCACCATTGCTTTGACTGGTAAAGTAGCAAAATAGGCTGGTTCTCCATCCTCTTGAATCGAAGTATCAATGGGTTGATTCCCTTCATTGTCCGGAATTCGCGCATCATCTTGATTAATTGCCACTCGTTCAGGTGTTAACTCTGCACGTCCTCCTGCTTGACCTATATTTAAGATGACATCCGGTTTCACCTCTAAAGCTTTTTGACGAACAACTTCCGCTGATTTGTGAAAAACAGTTGGAATTTCTAACTTTATTATCTCTGCACCAGCAATTTCATCTGGTAACAATCTTACGGCTTCAATCGCTGGATTAATAGCTTCTCCTCCAAAAGGATCAAAGCCAGTTACTAATATTTTCATTATAATCCTCCTTTGATACTATTAGTTTACTACTAGAAAGCTAAGAAATACATTAATGCAATATGAACTACAATTAATATGACAGCAACAGGAATTTGTTGTTTAATGACGCCATATTCATTTTTCATTTGTAATAAGGCGGCTGGCAAAGCATTAAAGTTTCCAGCCATCGGGGTCATTAGTGTTCCACAATAACCTGCCGTCATAGCTAACGCTCCCGCAATAAAAGGATTAGCTCCCAGTGCAAAAACAAATGGCATCCCGATACCGGCAGTAATAACCGTGAAGGCCGCAAAAGCATTTCCCATAATCATGGTGAAAATAACCATACCTAAAACATATGCTACTACTCCAAAGAAGCGACTATCAGCCGGTACGACTCCACCGATTAATGAAGCAATGACATCTCCAACACCAGCAGCAGCAAAGACTGCCCCTAAAGCCGCTAATAATTGAGGTAAAATACCCGTCGTTGAAACTTGCTGAACCATTCGGTTATTTTCGCTTAGAAACTCGCTAGGTTTAGCTTTTGTTACGATAAGTACAATAATTGAAGCGAGGATAGCACCAATACCTATGCCTAGCACATTAAAACTTTTAAGGGAGTTCCCTAAAATTAAGGCAACAACCCCCAAAGTTAAAACGGGAATAAAAATTTTGTTGCCAATTTTTTCAGACCGTGCTTCCGCCTTTTCCTGATCAACAACTGGCAAAGTTCCAATTTTAACTTGCTTAAAGAGTGATAATAAGCCCATGATACAGATAATGATTCCAATTATCATCGGGGGAATAAACTGCCCCCCCAAAAAAGTAATTCCCGATAAACCCCAAAACAAGGCAGTGCCGAAACGGTTAGGATTAGTTTGATCTCTATAAGAACATATTGCGGTATGAAGTAATTGTAAACCAATAAGTATAAAGGTAATTTCTAATAAAGTCGGTACATAAGGTTCAAGTGACGCATTTAAATTATCTAAAAATTTTCCTACTAATTGCATTACTTTACTCCCCCTTTATAGTGACGTCTGATCTTAACATCTAGCAATAAGTTGTATCCTGTCACTACAATTAAAGCAATGACTGCGATTGGCCATGAAGCGACAGCGACGGTTGCCGTTGTTCCTTCATAACCTAACTCCTGTAAAGTTCCAGCAATCAGCAGAACGCCTGCTGATCCGATGAAAGTATTTTGTCCGAAGAAGTTACCGAAGTTTTCATTAGCGGCCGCGCGCCCCTTAATTATTTCTGTCTCTTGTTCATTAAGGTCTTCCCCAACCTTTAATTTAGTAGCTGCTTCTCCCATTGGATAGATCAAAGGACGAACAAACTGGGGATGTCCTCCTAAACGAATTGAGAAGAAACCTGCGATTATCCGAATAAGCATGTATAAAGAATATAGCCATCCGGTGGTTAGGCCCTTTAATTTTCCGATCAGTTTAACTGCTTGTTGTTTCAAACCATAAGCTTCTGATAAACCAATCATTGGTAAAGATAAGAAGAACAAAGATACTACCCTCTGTTTGGTATACGTGTCTCCCAAGATGGTAAAGAATTCAGTTAAAGAAATCCCTGAAACGAGTGCGGTAGCTAACCCGGCCAAGATAACCGTTGCTAATGTGTCTAGTTTAAAGTAAAATCCGAGTACAATAATTATAATTCCAATTAATTTAATCCATTCCATAAAAAACCTCCTATGTTTTTTTAGGTTCTAATTGTATCATAAAATTTAATCTATAACAAATTTACTTTTATGTTATATATTTGCCGTGTGAATTTTTATGTCTGAAAAAAACTTCAATAAAAAGAAGACTCAAAATTGAGCCTTCTTTTTATTGCAGTTCTGCTTGTTGAATTTGTGCTTTAACGGTCTGATCATTCGAATAATCTAAAGAAACTTTAGTGTTATTTATCAATTTAACCGGTATTTTTTCAGTTGTGATTAATTGACCATTATAAATAGCTTTAAAACTAACATCAAATATTTGACCGGCAAATCCGGATAATTTTATTCGTTTCTGGGAATAATCCTGTCCGTCAATATTAAAGGAAACTACTTCAAAAGGAAGATCGGGGCGAATACCTAATAACGCTTCATCCACTATCAAGTCATTAGTCACAGGAACTAAAGAAAGTTGGTGTCTAAGATCTTTCAACTGATGATAATCTAAATCGAGCCAAACTTCCTCTTTTTTCCCCTGATGGCTATACTGAACCATGATGCTTTGAATCCGGGGCTCAATGTAAATTCCCTCATTCGAATTGATAGTCTGTTCTACTTGTTGTTCCCCCAAGATTTTCAAGTCACGGTATTCATTAGAAAGAGACATTTGAACAGGCAAAGCATGCAGATCGACCACATACTTAGGAAAAATTAACAGAAAACTACCCGATCTTTCCACTTTTGCAATTTCAATCCCTTGCCACTTTAGGCCCTCTGACAGATCGCCCTCTTCTAATAAAGTACGAAAATCAATCTCAGCTTCTTGATAATGATCAATTGTTCGTTTTATATCTAAATCTGACCATGGCTCTTTAGTAAGAGGTGTCTTGACCACAGCTGCCGCTTTTAAATAATCGCCATTTTTAATCCCCTTGGTGAATTGTTCCTCAACCGCTTCTTTTGAATAATTCAATCGATAAACCATTAAAAGACTAATAAGACTTAAGAGAATGAGGCTAAATCCAAATATATTTTTCCACGTCAACCACTTACTTAAGATGCTAGTGGAATGATCAGTACGCTTGCTCTGTTGGAAATCGTCATCTTTCTTTGAATCTTCTACCTTGACCGTTTCTCTTTCCTCATCTTGTGAATGGTAAAGAGACATTCGACTTTGGTCAATAATTTCGTTACTCTGATCATATTGAACTTTTTCTATCTCCGATACTACGTTTTGAGGTTCAATTAATTCACTTCCTTCAGAATCATCAACATATAGAGGAAAGCCACAATCTGAACAATATCTAGCATCCAATCGATTGTCATGCCCACAATTCAAACATTTCATATGTATTCTCCTTCTTACTATATTCAACCATATCTATAAGAAATACATGTTCTTCTCAAAAAAGAACCCTCACTTAGTAAGGGTATTTCCTATTTATTTACTTGAAAGTTTGGATAACTGTGCAAAAAAATCTTGATTATTGTCCGTCTGTCGCATTAATTGAATTAATTGTTCGGTATATTCTAAGCCGTTTGAGGTCATAAGATTGCGCAAATCCCATATTTGATTTAAGTAATCTTCTTGAATTAATAAGTCTTCTTTTCGAGTTGAAGATTTTTTTATATCTATTGCTGGGAAAATACGTCTCTGACCTAGTTCCCTTGATAAATGCAACTCCATGTTACCAGTCCCTTTAAACTCCTCATAGATAATGTCATCCATTCTTGATCCAGTATCAACTAAAGCAGTTGCTAAAATTGTTAATGAACCCCCATTTTCAATATTTCGAGCAGAACCAAAAAAGCGTTTTGGGAAATAAAAAGCAGCAGGATCGAATCCTCCACTAAGGGTTCTACCACTTGGTCGCACTACCAGATTATAGGCTCTAGCTAAGCGTGTAATTGAATCTAATAAGATTACTACATCTTGCCCATCTTCTACCAGGCGGCGCGCATGAGAAAGTAATAAATCAGCTAAACGCACATGATTTTGAGGCTTTTGATCAAATGTTGATGAAACTACCTCTGCTTTTACTGATCGTTCTATGTCTGTTACCTCTTCAGGCCGTTCATCAATTAAAAGAATAAATAATTTGCTGTCTGGAGAATTGGTGGCTATCCCTCGAGCGATTTCTTTAATAATCGTTGTCTTTCCTGCCTTAGGAGGTGCTACTATCAGTCCCCTCTGACCAAACCCAATCGGGGCAATTACATCGATCATCCGATTAGAGATCACGTTTTGTTTATATTCTAATTTTATCTGGCGGTCTGGATAGATAGGTGTTAAACTTACAAACGCATCTCGATTAATTGTTTCTTCTGGTTCTCGTCCATTGACGCTTGAAATTTGCATTAAACCATAATAACGTTCTGAATCTTTAGGTGGGCGCGCAGGACCTCCTACTCGATCGCCATTTCTTAAGGAAAAACGACGGATTTGCGAGTCAGAAATATAAACGTCTTCTCTACTCGGTGAAAAATTAATAGGACGGATAAAAGCAAGCCCATTTTCTTCATTAGGTATATCCAAGATTCCTTCCACTTGAAAGAAACCTTGCTTTTCTTTTTGTGTTCGCATCACTGCCAAAGCAAGTTCTTTTTTTGATAACTGACTAAAGTCAGGAATTTTTAATTCTCTAGCATAGGCATACAGGTCTTTTACTTCTTTGTTTAATAAATTTTCTAAGGAAAATGCATCACTCACTAGGTATGTCCTTTCTATTCTTGCTCATCGTCTTCAATCATCTGAATATCAGCACCAACCTCCTGTAACTTTTCAACGATATTAGAATAACCTCTTAAGATATTATCAACACCTGTTATTTCAGTCACACCATCAGCCATTAAACCTGCTATAACAAGACAAGCTCCGGCTCTTAAGTCACTTGCACGTACAGGAGCTCCCGTTAAATCAGCTGGGCCTTCAACGCGAATAATATCACCATCTACTTTAATATTAGCTCCCATCCGATTTAATTCAGGTATATGCTTAACCCTTTGCGGGTAGATAGTATCAGTAATTGTACCTTTACCGGAGGCTTTAATTAGAACTGGCGTTAAGGGTTGTTGTAAGTCAGTAGCAAACCCAGGATAGGGTTGTGTCTTTAATGAAACCATCTTCAAATCATCCGAGCGATGGACAAGAATACTATCTTCTCCAATTTCCATTTTCGCTCCCATCTCGTTTAACTTAGCGATGAAACTTTCAATATGTTCAAAAATAACATTATTAATTTTTATTTCATTTCCCATGGCCACTGCTACTGAAATGTAAGTGCCCGCTTCGATTCGGTCGGGTATGATGGTATGAGTGGTTCCTTCTAGTCGATCTACTCCCTCAATTCGAATCACAGAGGTTCCCGCTCCACGAATTTTTGCTCCCATCTTATTCAAGAGAGTTACTAAATCGATAATTTCTGGTTCACGAGCAGCATTCTCGATAATCGTTTTCCCCTTTGCTCTTACAGAAGCTAAAATTGTATTAATCGTCGCTCCAACAGAAACCACGTCCATATAGATCCGATTACCATTAAGTCCTTCGGGCGTTGACAGAGTTATTACCCCATACTCATCTTCCACCACCGCACCTAAAGCCCGAAAAGCTTTAACATGTTGATCAATGGGGCGAGGTCCTAAGAAGCATCCACCCGGCAAACCAATTACTCCTTCACCAAATTTCGAAAGGGTAGCTCCCATAAAGTAATATGAAGCTCGTAAACTTTGGATTTTCCCTGTAGGCATTGGGATCGATTGCATCTGAGAAGGGTCTATCTTCAATATATTATTTTCAAAAGAAGTCTTAACGTGGAATTCATCCAAAATCTCAAGTAAAGAATGAACATCTTGAATATCTGGGACACCTTCTAAGACAACCTCCGAGTCGGCTAAAATCGCTGCTGGAATCAAGGCGACTGTAGAATTTTTTGCTCCATTAATATTAATTTCTCCATTCAGCGCTTTACCCCCGCGGATGATCAGTTTTTTCATAAACAATGACTCCTTTTTTATCAAATTTATTCTTCTTTCATCATTTTCGTATAAATTGTTAGCAATTCTTCTTCAATGGCTGCTTGGATATGAGATAAACCTTGCCATTGCTTGGGATCATTTAGTCCGGCAGCATTTATCAAATTAATAATTTGTTGATGAATTCCTTTGGCATCCATATTAATACGATGCATTAACCACTCATCGTCAACATAAATTAATTCATGGGCGACAATATTTCTGGCGTATTTTTCAATATGACGCATTTGGGTCGCTAAATTTAAAATAGTTGGGTTTTTCACATAATCATGCACTAATTTTAATAAGTGACTAGAAGATACATAATGCGAATAATTAAAATATTGCCCGTAGTATCGGTTCCAAGTTTTTTTAATTTTACTATTCTTGTCCGATTCTATTAACGCTTCATTCCATTGTAAACCACGATAAATGGGTGTTTCATTCTCAGTTTCCTTCATCACTTCAACCAAATAGCGATCAAGATCCGGAAAAACTGTGGCTTCCAGTACTAATCTTAATACATCCACTAATAAAGGAGTGATCGCTCTCAAGTAATCATCATATTCTTTCATTTCTAATTTTATAGCTAAGCTTTGTGCATAAGAATAGACACGCCGCTCTAGTAGATTAGGCTTGGTAAGATATTCCATATCGACTTTTCCAGACAAATCTTCAATCGTTTTCAAATCGGTATGAACATAAGCATGTCCTAAATGGAGTAGTGTAATCAGACGCTGACTCCTCCATGAAGGGTGATCTTCAATAAAGGATAAAATGGCTTGATAATGCTGATGAACAAGTAGCTGTTTAAGCAACATGAAATTTGTCTGGTTGTCCTGACTACTATTCTGTGACAATGATTCCACATCCTAATTTCTTATAATATAGGCGTATTTTATCATATTAACCCATAAGTTTCGAATGAATCAATAAATTGTTACCTAATCGTGACATCCGCAACTTGAATGAACTTCATAAAAAGAGTTTTTAAAGTAACTTCCTAGAATAAAAAGAGAAGACCTATCTATACTGACAGATAAGTCTTCATCTCTCTATTTTAGAAATTCTAAGGGAAGTCATGCTGATATTTTAACTTGACTTTATTCTTCTATATCCTCGTCTTCTTCTATATCCTCATCTATTTCTTTCAGATCTTCATCCTCATCCTCGTCTTCTTCATCTTCTTCAAAATCTCCCTCTTCATCGAGATCAATTTCATCTTCTCCTAATTCAGATAAATCTGCTTTATATTCATTTAGCTCTTCATCTTCATCTGGTTCATCTTCTTCAACATCTGCCACTAAAATTTCAATTGGATCGTCATCTTCGTCTTCTTCAACTTCATCATCTTCGTCATAGACATAGCCGTCATCGCTATCTTCTGGATCATCGTCGTTATAATCAATCATATCTTCTTCATTATCAGCAAAGGCATTTACTTTTCCAGACTTCTTCTTACGACGTTTTGGTGCTTCTTCTTCAGAAGAAGTAATAATCTCTTCGTCAATTTCGTCAACTGCATACCAAGATCTTAATCCCCATCGATTATCTCCAACAGAAATAAAGCGACCATCTATATTTAAATCTGTATAGAAACGGATCATTTTCGCTTCAAGCATCTCTTCTGGAAGCTCTAAATAATTTTGAATCTCTAAAAGCAGTTGTGTGAAGTCGACAGCATCACCTTTTTCTTCAAGAATGGCATAAGCTACTTCGATTAACGATAATTCCTCTTTAAGTTGACCTTCAAATTTTTTTAATTCCATTATTATCCTCCTTAAACTTCGCTACTCTTTAAATTCTATATTTTTTATCATGAAATTTTTAAATGAAAGAAATAATCACCAAGTGGTTGATTATTCATTCGCATTTGATAAGAAATTTCTAAAACTTTACCGACTGATGATTCTTCATACTCAATCCTTTGAGTTATTATATCGAAAACTAATATTCCATACTCACTTTGATACCTTGTAATAGTGGGATGATGTAAACTAAAAATCAAAGTCTGCTGCCCTTGGACAACTTTTACTTGCTTAATACTCGCCGATTCAGGAGGTTGCCACTTTACTTCAACCTTTTTCCCCAATTGATCTTGATAAATAATTTTTTGATAAGTGGAAAGACTCAATGCATGCCCTTGACAGGAATGCTCCCAACAATCTGAATGATCATTTTCAGCATATTTTACTTTTTGTTCGACATAAACATCAACTACTTGTTTTTCCATCTTTCTCCTCTCATCCTTATGTCGTCTCTAATACACCAGGACGGACTCGAACCATCATCTTTCGCTTAGGAGGCGAGTGCTCTATCCAGCTGAGCTACTGGTGCGCTATCGAATATAAACATTCATAATTAAAGCTTTCATGTTATTATAAAACAAAATTTGCTATAATCAAAGTGTTAATAGCCTTTACAATTTAACAATTCAAGGAGTATTCGTCAATGACCGATTCTAATATGCTATCGATTCTTTCGCAACATAATTGGTTAGTTTTTCAAGAACAGGGCAATCCATTGAAAGATCAACGGGATGTCGCCCTAGCATACCAAGACTGCTTCCTAAGATATCTTTTACTAAAAAACAATCAACTATCAAACGAAAAATTATATGGAATTTTTCATTTTTATCCTATTTTTGTCCCCAGTGTTTTTTTAGGAGCAAAAGACAAGCTCTTGCCAAATCTTACTCAAGGTGTTAGTTTCCTTAAGGACTCTGACTATCAAGTATCGGTAAGACCACATGGAGGGCTAGGTGTTGTTGAGGATGCTGGTATTCTTAATTTTGCAATCGTTACTGATAATCGCTCTGTTAACTTGTCGATTGATCAAGCCTTCAACTTTTCTATTGCTGTTATTCAAGCTAGTCTAAAGCGATATGGTTTGACTATTGAAGCTTATGAGATACCAAACTCCTATTGTCCTGGTAAATATGACATTGTGATTAATCAGAAAAAAGTAGGAGGTATCGCACAACGGCGCTATAAAGACTCTGTCACTACAGCTGCTTATATTGGGGTCAACGGCAACCAGTTTGCCCGGGGACAGTTAATGAAAAATTTCTATTCAATTGCTCAGGCAGACCATCGTTTTCCCCTTGTCGATCCTTCCTCTATGTCAACACTTTCTGAAATGCTTGATCAGGATTTAACTCTAGCGGATTATCAAAAAGACTTCCTCGATTATCTAAATAAAGTAACTCATCTCGAGCAAGGAGATTACCAAGATACTGAATTAGAAGCCATCTATCACCCTCAATTTGAAAAAGCTTATCTACGCAGTCAAAAGATTCAACCTCTTTCCTAGAGATTCTTAAAGGAGTGAAAAAAATTGTCTGAGTTCCAAAATATAGTTGCCCGACAAAAACTTGAGCGCGAAAAAGTTTTTAGAGATCCCGTTCATGATTATATTCACATTCGGGACCGTATTATCATCGATCTAATCGATACACGAGAGTTCCAACGACTACGACGTATTAAACAGCTAGGTACCTCTTCCTACACCTTTCATGGGGCAGAACATTCACGTTTTAATCATTCATTGGGAGTTTATGAGATTACACGGCGTATTATTAGTCAGTTCGACCGTAATTACCGTTCAAAAGAAGAAGGAGATGGGCTATGGAATAATGAAGAACGTATGGTGGCTATTTGCGCTGCTCTTCTACATGATATTGGACATGGCCCCTTTTCTCACACCTTTGAGTCTATTTTTAATACTGATCATGAAGCTTTAACCCAACTAATTATTACCTCTAAGGAAACCGAAGTCAACCAAGTCCTTCGAAGACTAGGTGAAGATTTTCCTGAAAAAGTAGCGAGTGTTATAAATAAGACCTATCCTAACCAACAAGTTGTTCAACTTATCTCGAGCCAGATTGATGCCGATCGGATGGATTACTTACGCAGAGATGCTTTCTATGCAGGAGTTTCCTATGGTGAATTTGATTTAACGAGAATTTCCCGTGTGATTCGTCCTTTCAATCAGAGAATCGTTTTTGATTTTTCGGGTATGCACGCTGTCGAAGATTATATAATGAGCCGTTATCAAATGTATATGCAGGTCTATTTCCACCCTGTATCTAGAGGAATGGAACAAGTACTTAAAGGTCTTCTAGCTCGGGCTAAGGATTGCTATCTTGGTCGAGAACATTGTCAAAATATCAAGGCTCCTATCCATTTGTTAGAACCCTTTTTAAATAACAATTGGACACTCGGTGACTACCTAAAATTAGATGATCATATTATGAATGCTTATTTTATTCAATGGTCAGATGAAGAAGATCCGATCCTTGCTGATTTAGCCTATCGTTTTATTAATCGTAAACCATTTAAATCTATTATTACTAATGATGAAGAAAGAGAAGAGTTACGCACTGCTATCTTTAATGAATTGAGTGAATCTGGTTTTAATCCCAACTACTATATTAATGAAGATTCGAGTTTTGACCTTCCTTACGATTATTATCGCCCTTATCACTCCAGTCAGAAAGTACAAATTGATTTAGTCACTAAGACGAATCAGGTGGTTGAACTTTCTCAAGTTTCAAGTTTGGTTCATTCTCTAACTGGACAGGTTAGAGGTGATCATCGTATTTTCTTTCCCAAAGAAATTATTGCTGATCTATATACTATACCCCAAGAAAAACTAACTGAACGACAAAAGAAAATTTTGGATGCTTATACGAATGAACGCCACGATGTCACCCATAATATACAAGAACGACTATTCTAGAAAGGAAACTTATGAAAGAAGAAAAATCATGTGGAGCAGTAGTATACTACCCAAACGAAGACCAACCCCTTTTCCTCCTTATCCAGCATGAAAATGGCGGCCATTGGTCTTTTCCCAAAGGACATGTTGAAGAGGGAGAAATCGAGGAAGAAACTGCCCAACGAGAAATTAAAGAGGAAACCGGACTAGACGTTGTCTTAGACACTCATTTCAGACAGGTCACCCGCTTCTCACCTAAAGAAGGGGTAATGAAAAATGTAATCTACTTCATTGCTAGAGCGTTAACCGATAAAGTAGATCGTCAATTAGAAGAAGTTAAACAAATTATCTGGCTTCCTTATCAAGAGGCGCTTGAAAAAATTACGTATCCTAATGATCAAGATTTATTAATTAAAGCTAAAAAATTTCTTCAATAAAAATAGCCCAATAAAGATTAAAAACTCTAACTTAGTTTTTTTATCTTTATTGGGCTGTTGCTTTTATATATTTCTATACATTTTCTTCCTGATTATCTCTGTCATTGAAAGGAATACCATTTGTGTCTGATTCAGAATCTTCTTCTAACACTATATCGCCTTCTTGATCCGTATTTAAAACAACAACCTCTTTAGGCTCCTCAGATGGCTCAAGAATTTCATGAGACTCAGCTTCTGCCAAAACCATTGGCTCAATCGGTTCTGTATCTATCGGTTCTGCATCGAGGCTTTCATTGACATAGTCTTCGTTTTTGTAGACTTCTTGCGCTTCTTTTGCTGGATTTGAATGGAGGACTTCGCCAGTTCTTGGATCAAAATCAGCTCTTGGAGCAACTCTTTCAGTACGATCAACTTCCTTAATTGGTTGAGGATTTTGTCGTTTATTCACCAAATAGTGGTAACCAAAATAGGCAATTAAAGCCAAGACCGACAAAATGAGTATCCAAGCAAATACTTTATCCCATGCGACTTGCATCCAACCATTAAACAGAGACACTGCAATAATCGCTAATGCAGAAGCCCCAATATGACTGGCTAACTTTTGAGCAAAAGTTAATGACCTGACATAATAAATTAAAAACAATAACCCTAATACAATTCCTAAAACAACAATTGATAAGAAAGTATATACTTTAGGACCTCCTAAGCTTGTTAATAAACCATACGTTAGCAAGGTTGCTAATAACCCGTATTGTACAAATGACCCGGCACGCTTAAACATTGATTTTCCTCCTCTGACTCCATACTTATGAATCAATTATAACATATTTCAAATTATAAACCGGCTAAGAGGTTCGTATTTTGATAAAAAATTTGAAAATCATTGCTTTTATTTGTGCGTCAAATTTAGATTACCAAGCAGGTAAATCAGAACCTTTAGAAATTTCAGCTAATTTTTTGCTGGTTTGCTCGCTTTGATAAAGTTCTACAATTTTTAAATACAAAGGATTTTTACTATCTTCTGCTCGACTAGCAATTATATTTTTATAAGAATCAGGTAACTTTTCAATGTCTTCTGCATCGTTAAAAATCACCTTGTCCTCTTCTAAACCTGCGTCATTAGCAAAATTATTATTAATCACGGCTGCAGCTACATCAGGTAATGATGGTACCAACTGAGCAGCATCTAATTCTTCAAAGATTAACTTTAATTCATTTTCAGTGATATCGCTCACTTCTGGCAGAACTCCCGCTTCATCATCGACTTCTATAATGCCTGCTTGTTCAAGAGCTAAGAGAGCACGCCCTCCATTCGTTGCATCATTTGGAATGGCAATCTTATCTCCTTCTTTTAATTGATCCAATGAGGTAATTTTTTCAGAATAAACTTTCAAAGGAGCAACATAAGTATAACCGATTGACACTAAATCCCCTTTGTTTTCTTGATTCCATTCATTAAGAAATTCAACGTGTTGAAAGGCGTTTAAATCGATGGAACCGTCCGAAAGTGAAATGTTTGGTTGCACGTAATCACTAAATAAGACGAGTTTAATTTTAATTCCTTCTTCTTCTGTTGCTCGATCGGCTACAGACTTCCAAACCTCTTCTTCATATTCAGAGGCAACGCCAATTGAAACCGTTTGACCTGAAAAATCCTCTTTATCTTCTGCAAAAACACTTATTGATGACAAACTACCGAATACCACAGTTGCTAATAATACTTTAATAAATTTTTTCATTGTTATTTCCCCTTTTTATTTATTATTTTTATGTTTTTCTGCCTTTTTAATTAACCAAGTGAATAATAGCTGACTGACAAGAACAATTAATAAAATCAATAGAGTTGCGACAATTACAACATCAAAACGACTTCTTTGGTAACCTCGAGCAATTGCTACAGTCCCTAAACCGCCTCCTGCGACCACCCCTGCCATTGCAGTTAAGCCGATCACGTTAATAACAGTTGAAGCGGAAACTCTAAGTAGAGAGCCTAGCCCTTCACGAATGTAAACGCGCCTAATAATATCCCAAGGGGAAGACCCCATAGCCTGAGCAGCTTCTACAATGCCTTCATCTACTTCTAATAAGGCAATCTCTACCTGTCGAGCAAAGAAAGGGATTGTACCTACAATGATTGGAACTGCAGCAGCTGTAGGACCAATAGATGTATTAACTACCATACGGGTGAAGGGAACCAGTAAAGCTAGTAGTATGATAAATGGAATGGAGCGAAAAATATTGATAAGACTATCTAAAATTTGATACACCCATCGATTAGACAAAATACCTTTAGGTCCAGTTACAACAACAAGGATGCCTACCAATAAACCGATTATGCCAGCAAAGAGGATTGTCAAAGCTAGCATGTATAAGGTTTCTAATGTAGCGATCATAAACTCATCGACAATCGGCCAAGCATTAGGTAACCACTCTTCTAGTTGATGAGATACGTTCGGAAATTGCTCATTTATATATTGATAAACATTGCTTTCTAATCCATCCATTTAGCATCCTCCCCAGCCGTTAAAATTTCCACATTCACTTCATGCTTTTCTAAAAAGCTTAAGGCTCTTGTCCAATTAGCTTCTTCAGCTTGTATGGTTACTAAAAGATTCCCCACAAAAGAGCCACGTAAGGCCTCGATATTCCCATACAAAATATTACAGTGAACTTGATAATCTTTTGCTAGTTGTGCAATAAAAGGTTCGGTCACTTCTTGACCCACAAAAGAAAAACGTGCTATTTTATAGTCTTTTAGTGCATTGGCTTCCTGCATTTTTTTTAACACTAATTCATAATCCCAATCAAAGTGCGTCGCCATATTAATAAATTCTTGCGTTAAGGTTTTCTGCGGTTGAGTAAATATTTTCAAAATGCTATTTTCTTCAATAACTTGTCCCTGGGCCATTACAGCTACTCTATGACAGAGGTTCTTAACAACATTCATGTCATGAGTAATCATGATAATAGTTAGCTGTAACTCCTCATTCAATTGGCGCAAAAGATTGAGTATAGACTGTGTGGTCTTCGGATCGAGAGCGGAAGTCGCCTCATCACATAAAAGGATAGTGGGATCGGTTGCGAGCGCTCTAGCAATCGCTACTCTTTGTTTTTGTCCGCCTGATAACTGGTCCGGATATACTTGTGCCTTATCTTTAATTCCTACTTTATCTAGTAATTCATAGACTTTGGTCTCTTTATCAGCAGACGATAATTTTGTACCTTTAAGTGGGAAAGCAACATTTTCGGCAACTGTTCTTGAATTCATTAAATTGAAATGCTGAAAAATCATCCCTATCTTTTTTCGCGCCTTTCTTAAATCTGGGGCTGACAATTGCGTCAAATCTATCCCATTAATAATCACTTCTCCAACCGAAGGGCGTTGCAGAAGATTAATTGTTCTCACTAGGGTGGATTTACCAGCCCCCGAGTAACCGACAATTCCAAAAATTTCACCCGCTTGTATTTGTAAGTTTACATCTGAGACCGCTCGGACCATACGATCTTCCTTTTCAAAAGTCACAGACACATTTTTTAATTCAATCAATTTTTCACTCCCTTATCCTGAAACACAAAAAAACTCTCATCCTATAAAGGACGAGAGTGAAAACTTCGTGGTACCACCTTAATTTGTAGCCATATTACTAAGGCTACCTCTGCCAGTACGCAAGTGAATAACACTTGTTATACTGAGGCGAATTAACGGTTGCATCCGTTTATCCTTAATGCTCTGCATTCGGGATAACCACTCAGTGGCCATTTTCAATCGATTTCTATTGCCCGCTTTCACCTTACACAAGCTCTCTTTGAAATAGTCCTACGATTTACTTTCCACATCAACGTGTTTCATTTGATTTATTAGAGACATTCTAATCAAAACAATTAGATATGTCAACCGCATTTTATCAATTCCTATGATGTTTTTTAAAGAATAGCTCGCTTTCTATTAAAAAACGCGCTCAATCTCAATAAGGAAAGTGATTACTCCTATTATTATTGAAAAGATTTTTAATCAATCTTTAATAATCCATATCCTCTTCGAACATCACGTCAAATCCTTGCTTACTAACAACTTGCATTAATTGTGCTCTTTTTTTACCGGCAATAATTTTTGGCTTCTCTTGGTTAGTAAAACTATCGACTCTTTGGTTTGCCTCTCTTGTATCATAGTAGTGGGTCATCTCTTGGTCATATTCAACCAACATTTGAAGATAATCTCGATTTGAGCGATAATGGTTTTCAGACAATTTGAATTCAATAGGTATTCTTAGCTTTAGCTGAGGTTGATCGTCAGGATAGCCATAGCCGATCCCCATTAAGGGGGAAGTTAATTAGGGTAAAGCAAATCACTCTGTGTCCCTCGCTGGATCATTTAAAATTGAGCCAAAGCAAACAGTCCCTCATCCTAAAGACTCCGCAGCAATCACTAAACGCTGTGCTTGAATATAAAGGTTAGCTATTCCTTGAAAAAGTAACCCATTGATCCGTCATTTTCACCGCGGTAGCCCTTTGATCTTGCGATCTCAGCATTTTGGTACCCATCCACAAGAAAAATTAAGAGTTTAGGTACTTTTGCAAGGTAAGCTTGGTCAGCAACTTTTACCAACTCTTCTCTTATAGTAGGAGTGGTAATCCGAATGACCAAAATCGGACTGTAATCCATTAGAAGTGGGACTCGCATTCATCGTTTCCATTAACTTTTGTCGGATACTTAGTTCAAAAGGCCAATCTTGATAAATTCGAATACTGCGGTGATTTTGAATGCACTTTAGCATTTGATCCATATTCAGGACTCCTTTTTGATTTACTGAAATTAATTTAACACTATTGAACTCTATTTCTAATTACGAAAGGAAGTTTGATAATTATGAAAAATCACGTACCTTATATAATCGTTGGCGGTGGTATTGTCGGTTCAACGGCTGCCTATTACCTTTCTCGTTCTGGTCATCCGGTTATTCTCTTTGATAAGCAGGTGGGGCAAGCCAGTCGAGCAGCAGCTGGTATTATTTGTCCTTGGTTTTCCAAGCGAAGAAATAAAAAATGGTATTATCTTGTTTCAAAAGGGGCTGAATTTTATCGTCAATTTATGAATGATCTAACAGCAGATGGTTATGATACTTCGAATCTTTTCCAAGAAACTGGTACGATCATTTTACGTAAAAATTCTAAAGACTTACAAAAAGATCTTGAAAATGCACTATTGAAACAAGAAGCGTCCCCTTCAATCGGAATCGTATCCAGTTTAACAAGCGAAGCGATTAAAGAAAAATTCCCCTTAATTGATAGCCCGTGGCCTGGATCTTTCATTTCAGGAGGCGGTCGAGTAAATGGACAAGCTTTAGTAGACTTACTTCATAAAGCCATTCAACATAAAGGTGGTAAAGTTATAAAGGAGGCCGTTCAACTCTATCAAGAAAAAGAAAACTTCCAATTAAAAACACCTAAAGGGTATTATACCTCAGATCAGATTCTATTAGCAGCTGGACCAGCAGTAAAAGATCTTACCCGATCAATAGGACTCGACTGTGACTTACATCCTCAAAAAGGCCAGCTCCTTTCACTTTTTCATCAACAGTGGATGAATAATAATTGGCCAGGCATAATGTCTCCGGGTGGTATTGACATTCTTCCTTTTAGAAATGGAGAACTTATGATTGGTGCTAGCCATGAAGATGATAAAGGGAGTGATCTAAGAATTGATCCGTTGGTTATTAAAGAGCTCAAAGAAAAAGCCCTGCAGATATTGCCAGACACTTTTAATTACCCCCTTCATCAAATCAAAGTGGGCACACGAGCTTTTACCACAAGTGGCGACGTTTTAATTGGTCCTGTACCCAACAACTCTAAACTATGGACCATCTCAGGCCTAGGCTCTTCTGGTCTTACTAGCGGACCCTACTTAGCCTATCAGTGGTATCGCAAAGTTGTTGACGGGAATTGGGAAATTCCCGATAACCTGATTTCTAGTCACAGCCTCATTCATTAAATTTTTCATTCTAACAAAGGGATAACAATTGATTTATTTCGATTTCATGGTATTCTTAAGATATAAAAAAGATGTTGGAGGAATTAATTCATGTGGAAAGAATTTAAAGGCTTTATTGCAAATGATAATGTTGTAACCATGGCTACTGGTATTATTTTAGGCTCTGCATTTACGGCAATTGTTACTTCCTTAGTGGATAATATTTTCATGCCTCTTATTGTGGCGCTAACTGGCCAAGCTGATGTATCGGGGCTTGCTTTCAAAATTGGCAGTGCAGAAATTGGCTATGGATCATTTATTCAAGCAATTATCAATTTCATTTTAATTGGAGGCTTCTTATTCCTAACGCTTAAGGCATTAGAAAAGGCACAAAACAAAAAGATTATTTCTCCAGATGAAGAACCAGCAGGCCCTTCAGAAGTTGAGTTATTACAAGAAATTTTAACTGAGTTAAAAATGAATAAATAATTTTTTAACGGATAGTTAAAAAGAGAAGCTACACTTCTCTTTTTTTTTATCTTTTATTGTGCACATTGCCTATCGTATAATTTATAAAATTCAGTTAAGCTAGATTTATCAAGTAAGAAAGAAGGATTAAAATGGTTGAAATTAATTTAAAGTCGATTAACAAACGTTATGAAGGAGCTAAAAACAACTCAGTAACGGATTTTAATTTGAATGTTGCTGACCAAGAATTCATCGTGTTCGTTGGTCCTTCTGGATGTGGCAAGTCAACTACTTTAAGAATGATCGCGGGCCTAGAAGAAATTACCGAAGGCGAATTAATCATTGATGGTAAACTAATGAATGATGTAGCTCCCAAAGATCGTAATATTGCTATGGTTTTCCAGAATTATGCCCTATATCCTCATATGACTGTATATGACAATATGGCATTTGGCTTGAAGTTACGTAAATATAATAAGACTGAAATTGCACAACGCGTTAATCATGCTGCAGAATTACTTGGACTTACTGAATTCTTAAACCGTAAACCAGCAGCCCTTTCTGGTGGTCAAAGACAAAGAGTAGCTTTAGGCCGGGCAATTGTGCGTGATGCTAAGGTCTTTTTAATGGACGAACCGTTATCTAATCTCGATGCCAAATTGAGAGTCCAAATGCGTGCTGAAATTGCTAAATTACATCAAAAACTCAAAACAACAACTATTTATGTCACCCACGACCAAACAGAAGCAATGACCATGGCTAGTCGGATTGTTATTATGAAAGATGGCTATATTCAACAAATTGGCACACCACAAGAAGTTTATAATAAACCGAACAATGTTTTTGTAGCTAGTTTCATCGGATCACCTGCCATGAACTTCTTTTCAGTGACATTTGAAGAAGGAAGTCTAACAAATGAACAAGGCATTAATTTGAAACTAACCCCTTATCATGAGCAATTATTGTTAGAAAAAGGTTATTTAGGTAAAGAAGTCATCCTCGGTATTCGTCCTGAAGATATTCATGCTGAGTCAAGAATCATCGAAGATTCCCAGAATGCTCTAATCAAAGCTAAAATTACCGTCGCTGAGTTATTAGGATCTGAATCCATGCTTTATTTAACAATCGGATCTGACGAATTTATTGCTAAAGTAGATGCGCAAGAAGTGTACACCCCCGGTGAATCCATTGAACTTGCCTTCGATATGGACAAAATTCACTTCTTTGACAAAGAAAGTGAACATGTTATTCGCTTAATTAACTAATCTTTTCAAACTGCTTATTTAGAGGGAGGCCGGCAATGCGAAATGATAGATATATTCAAATACCTGATTCTATCCTTCAATTAAACGTTTCTGTACAAGAGAGTTACTGTTTATTCCATATCTGCTTTGATAAATTACAAGCAGATTTTGATCAAGCCTTGTGGTTGTCGACTCTCAAATCAAGCAGTCAAGAGATCATTGATTATATCAAACTGAATTCAGATCATTATATTTATGTTATTCATAATTCCTTCTGGATGAATCAAGGCCACGAGATAATGGAGGGTGTTCTAACAACCCTCAATGACGACTTTGGTCAATCTGTCTTTGTTATCACAGGATCTCTATTTACTAGGGTCGAGATGATTGAAGACCAAATTTATTTCGATCTATCTTTAATCCAAAAAAAACATTACCTTCTTCAACAAAATACCATTAATCGGATAAGCAGTTTACTCTTACAAGAGGTTGGAAAGAATTTGCAAGAAAGTTCACTCGCGAACTTTTCTCACTATTCCCAAACCATCCCGGATGAACAAGATCGCACCTTAATTCGGCAACTCTTTCAAAATGGAGGCAATATCAGTAAAACGGCCCAAGACTTATATCTTCATCGTAATACTCTTAATTATCGTCTGAATCGATTAAGCGAAGCAAGTGGACTCAACTTACACCTAATGTCGGACTTAACGCTCTTGTATCTCTTCATTTGTTAAATTTATACCAATAAATAATACCCCCTAAATACTCTAATAAGTAATTAGGGGGTATTATCCTACCGAAATGAACAATCATAGTCATGATCATTAACAACTCCGATAGCTTGTAGATACGAATAAATTGTCACTGAACCCACATATTTAAAGCCGTATTCTTTTAAGGCTTTGGCGACTCGATCACTTAATTCAGTAGAAGTGTCAGATGCTTCTTGATTCTTTGGTTTTAAAATAACTTCTCCTTCAGTAAAGTGCCAAATAAAGCGGTCAAAACTCCCATAATCTTCTTGAATTTTCAAGAAGGCTTGTGCGTTCGTTACTGTTGCTTCGATCTTACCACGATGTCGGATGATTTTCGAATCATCTAATAAAGCTTCGATCTTATTTTCTTGATAGTGTGCGATCTTACAATAATCAAATTGATCAAAAGCCAATTCAAATGCGTGTTCTTTAGATAAGACTAATTGCCATGATAACCCAACATGAAAACTCTCAAGAATCAACCATTTAAAAAGTTGCAAATCATCATGCTCCGGTTTCCCCCATATCTCATCATGATAACGAAGATAATAATCGGGCTTATTAGTTACCCATTGACATCTTTTCATGTTGACCTCCTATTGAAAAATCAAGAGAACTTGACGAATTCCATGAATTAACAAGGCAATCATAAAAAAATAGTTTAATTCTTTGGTTAATACAAAGAAAGCAAGATATTCTCTTAGAATGGCAAAAAAACCATGTCCAAATTGAGTTCTTACCCCGATGATTCGCAAGTTGTAACCAAATCGCCAAGCATAAAAATAAGTCCTTAAAAGATGAAAATAGCTTGTGATGATGAGTGTTTTTTTATGATCTGGAAAACGATTTTTTAATAGAGACTGAATATTCATGAGATTTTCACGTGTAGAGCGTGCCTGATCTTCTATTGTTATACAGTGATGGTCGATACCATTAGCAATTAAATATTTTGCCATTTTTTCAGCTTCTGAAACAACATTTTCTCGGCTATTACCTCCACTAACAATAACGTGTAACTTTTGACCATTTCTTTTCGCCTGTTTAAACAGCTTGAGTGCTTTATTTAGACGATAGATCAAGGTTTCACTTATTTCTCCATCTGTCGTCAGTTGAGCGCCGAGAACGAGCAAAATATCTTTTGAGCGAACATTAAATCTGAATAAAAGTAAAAAAAGATTAAGAATGATAAAGAGAAATAAATTAATGATCAAATACATAGCTACTAGGGTATAGATGGCCAAAAAACGAGTCATATAATAATTTTTTTGAATAACCACCCAAGCTGTGAAAATAACAATCCCAATAAAAGTTATGGAAATAGTTAAATTAAAAAAAATCCGCATCCCCGAAAGCGAGCGATCATCTTCTATGCGGCTTAACATGAGATAGGCCAACAATAATAGGAAAAAAGGAATCAGAAGTGCGATACCTGAACTCAATATATATAATAAATAGCGGATGAGCGAGAAGGGATACCAATGTGATTCATTAATTATCACCAAAATAGCTGTTAATAAGGAAAAATAAATTAAAGCTATCAAAGAAACTTTGCGCCATTTCATAATGGCAACAAGAATAGATGAAGAAATTAAAAAAAGAGACAGAAAATACAACAAACAATTCAGTCCTTTCTGTCGAGATTTAAGTCATGATAAGCTGCATAAACTTCTTGTTTTTTTACTTGCATAGCTTGAGCAACTTTCTTGATCGCCCTTTTAGCTGAGATTTCTTCTTCATCCATCAGGGCAAGAACTTGGTCTTTATAACTCAAGTCCGAATTCTCCTGCGTTTTGGAATGGCTTACTAAACGACTAGGTCGCAAAAGAAGCACACACTCCCCTTTTAAAGCATTTTTTTCAAAGTAATCGATTAACTCCTGACATGAACCTCTCAGATATTCTTCAAATTTTTTACTAATTTCGCGTGCAATCACAATATTTGTCTCAGGTCCTAGGACCCGATCAATTTGTTGAATAGACTGTTTCAAGCGATAAGGGGACTCATAAAAAATTGCCGTTTCTTCACGTTTTCCAATCATATTTAATAACTGCACTTGTTCCGTTTTATTTCTTGGGAAGAAGCCATAATAGGTAAAGGTGTTCGCCGGCAAACCCGAGGCTACTAAGGCAGTAGTTGCTGCATTGGCTCCGGGTAGACTGACTACTGGTAAAGAAATAGCTAGTAAGGCTTGTACGAGCGGATGTCCTGGATCATTAATTAAGGGCATACCCGCATCAGAAACTAAAGCAATAGAATGCCCCACATGAATATAATCAGCCCATTTCTCTACTTCTGCTTGACTCGAGTGTTCATGGAAAGACATCATTCGCGTTTTTATAGCATAATGCTTTAATAAAACACCTGTTTTTCGAGTGTCTTCAGCTAAGATTAAATCTACTTCTTGCAGAATTCTAACCGCTCGGAAAGTCATATCTTCCAAATTACCAATTGGAGTTGGGACTAAGTACAAGCAAGGTCCTTCTGTTTGATAACTCTTTTGAATATTCAAAACGCTCACACTCCCTTCCCTTGGTTATTCCTTTAAATATTACAAAATAGATACTGACTAAAATCCACTATTACATAATCTTTACTATTAATAAGATGGACGCCGTTTTTAGCTAAATAATACTCTTTTTGAGAACGATTTAATTTCTTAAAGTGATACTCTGCGGACATAGCCAATGATTTATTAGACCATTTTTCAGCGTAGATCAGATTTAATGGTCGTCTTTTTCTTACACGTGTGTATTTTGCTCCTTTACCAGCATTATGCGCTTTTAATCGATGATTAAGATTGGTGGTAAAACCTCCATAAAGGGTGTGGTCTTGACAATATAAAACATAAAAATAGTAACCCTCTTCTTCAATGATTTCCATAATAAATCTCCTGCATTAAGGGCGTATAAGATCCATCGTCTTGATGAACGATAATCGCTGGCTCTACCCGAACACCTTGTCTTCCGCCTTGAGCAATCGCTTCAATCAATACACTATTGGCATTTTCTCCTTTTTTAGGATGGACAAAGCAAAGACGTTTAATGGCAAAACGATGTTCTAATAAGCTCATCATTAAATCATCTAAACGATTCGGTCGATATACAATAAACAATTTGCCTTTTTGTTTAAGTAATTGACTTGCTTTTTTTACCCATTGATCTAATGTTAAATGAATCTCATGACGGGCTATCGCATGGTAAGGATTAGAATGTAATTCAGCCGCTTCATTGCGTGTAAAATAGGGTGGATTACATGTAATAACATCCAAAAATTGATTAGTCACTTTTAACTGGCGTAGATCACCTTGAATAATTTCAATTTGGTCCTCTAAGCGATTTAATTGAACAGATCGTTTCGCCATATCTGCAATTTCCGCTTGGATCTCAATCGCTTGAATCTTGACTTTAGTTCGATGAGATAGTAGTAAGGGGATAATCCCCCCTCCCGTACAAAAATCCATTATTTTTAATTGAGACCGCTGATTAAATGTGGCAAAACTTGCAAGTAAAACTGCATCAACAGAAAAAGGAAAGAATTTGGAATTTTGAATAATATAACGGTTTTCTCGGACAAGAAAATCGACTCGTTCTCCATCTTTTAGTAATTTCATCTGTTCAGGGCTTAGTTTTGGCATCGTGTTTACTTGCTTCATTTATTGTTCACCTAACGAGTCAATAATATCTTGACAGAAAATACACTCTTCATTGGTTTCACGTTTGCTTCCGAAGTAATGATGACAGATGTGGATCCCATCATTGTAGAATGTTTGAAGACGGGCCTGTCCACTCTGACGGTTTTTTAAAGTCTGTTCAGGCTGGCTTATTGTTTGGCTATCCTGGTCTTCTTTATCTTTTAAAGAATTGAGTTCCATCTGTTCAACTGCTTGATATTGCTGCATTCTCAAACGATTGTTTTCATTAGTTAAACGTGTTACTTCTTCGGACAAGGTGTTAACCGTTTCGAACAATTGATTCAGCTCTTGGTTAACTTGCTTAAGAAGTTCTTCAATTTTTATATCAGACATGGTAACACCTCTCTTTTCATTAATCCCATTGACACATCAAAATAGCCAAGCGCTCATAGGCTAATTGAGGTGTAACATTGGATATAAGCAACTTTTTACTGTCCATCAAAGCTTGATTAATTTGATGATATCGTGTTTGAGACGCTTGATAAACATTCTTTTCTTTGAAATTATTGACTCTACTTTTTAAGCTACCCAGTTCCTCATCTCTAGGTCGATACCGACTCAAAAGAAGTTGAGCATTTAACCAATTCAAATAATCTAAGCCATCTTGACCTTGGTTAAAGCTAAGATAGGGCTTTAAATGCTGTTGAATAGTAACAAAAGCAAGGGGATCTCCTTTTAATAATAAATAATAAAAATATTCTAAAGCTTTTAGCCAAGCTTCAAAAGCCTCTGCCTCATAATCAGCGATTAAATGATCTAAACGATTAACGGATAATTTTAACATAACTTGAGCATGCTGATCACGAATGCCTTCTTGCCGCATTTGGTCTATGCGAGAATGATCATTATTTTCCTCTAAAGTAACTTCTTGCACTCTCGATTGAATAGTCGGCAGTAATTGCTCAGCTTGTTGACTAAATAAAAAGATGTAAACGTTGGACCTTGGCTCTTCTAAAAAGAGTAAAAGAGCATTGGCAGCTGCAGGCCCCATCAAATCTGCTTGTTCTATGGTGGCTACTTTAAAATCAGCTTCAATAGGACTTGTACCTAACCATTCTTTTAATTCGCGGATCTGATCCACCTTAATACTGCGACCATCAGGTTCAATTGTCATATGATCAGCAAATTGCCCTTTGTTGATTCTTTGACAATCCACACAATTTAAACAAGCCCCTCCTTCTGCATCGCAATGCTGACAAACTAGGGCTTGAACAATTGATTGAACTAAGTCTTTTTTGGCTTGGGCTAATTCGCCCGTAAATAAATAAGCGTGAGCGAGTCGCTTATGTTGTATTAACTGATTAAAATGCTTTTTGGCAGCTTCTAACCGCATAGACTCCCTCTTTCAACTTCTTAAATTTTAAAAATGGAAGAAACTTTCAATTGGTAAAACAAAGACAATTGCTCCACCCACTTCGACTTTTAATGGATAAGTATTCGACACTTCTAAGTTCATATCCAGATGAATCGGAGTTGAAATATATTGTTCGCGCGATTGACAAGAAGCTTTAATGACTTCTAATACTTCCTCCACTCGCTCATCCTCTACTCCTACTAAAAAGGTGGTGTTACCTGAACGTAAGAAACCTCCAGTTGACGATAACTTAGTTGCTCGTACATCATTTTCTAAAAAAGCTTTCCCCAAACCCTGTTGGTCTTGATCTTGCACAATTGCTACTAATAATTTCATAGTGATCCTCCTAACATTTTTTTAATTAATCATACCATGTTCTTTTAAACTTTCGAAGCACTCATTGCTTACTTGCTCAATACTTTGACTCCCATCAATGACTACAATATTTTCCCATTCAGGAATTAAATCCAAATACGTTTGTCGAACTTTCTGATGGAAGGCCAACGCTTCTCGATCGAGCCGATCATATTGTCGGCTATGACGAGCTTTTTCAATCCGCTCTAAACCTATTTCAGCAGGCACATCAATCAAAATGGTCAAATCCGGTAAATGATCTTCAATGGCAAATTGATTAATCTGCCAAACTGCCTCAATGCCTATCTTTCTTGCGACTCCTTGATAGGCTAATGAAGACATAACAAACCGATCACTGATCACTAAGCGTCCTGCTTGGACGTTGGGTAAAATAGTCTCTGTCAAGTGTTGCCGACGACTTGCGGCATAGAGCAAAGCTTCTGTTCGATAGTCCATCGCAGTATTATCTACATCCAGGATAAGTTCGCGTATTTGCTCTGCAATCGGACTTCCACCTGGCTCTCTCGTATAGACTGGTTGGATGCCTTCGTTTTCTAGCATTTTCCCTAAGGCTTTTATGATTGAGGTTTTCCCCGATCCATCGGGGCCTTCAATCGCAATAAACTTCCCTTTTGACATCTGATACTCCTTTTTTTATAACTCCCGTCGCCCTTCAATTGCACGAAAAAGAGTCATTTCATCTGCATATTCAATATCGGATCCTACCGATAAACCATGAGCTAGACGTGTCACTTTGATGCCTGCTGGCTTAATCAATCGTGATAAGTAAATGGCTGTTGCTTCTCCTTCAGCAGTTGCATTAGTAGCTACAATCACTTCTTTCACTTCTTCATTTTGTAATCTTTTAATTAGCGAAGCGATATTCAAATCTTCAGGGCCAGTCCCTTCCATTGGTGACAAAACGCCTTGCAGAACATGGTAGCAACCATGATACTCTTGCATTTTTTCCATAGACATCACATCTCTGCTGTCTTCGACCACTAAGATAGTGGACTGATCTCTGCCCTTGTCACTACAAATCATACATGGATCCGTGTCAGTTATGTTTCCACATACTGAACAATACTTTAAATCCCGTTTAGCATTAATTAAAGCTTGAGCAAAGTAAGAGACATCTGCTTCCGGCATTTCTAAAACATAAAAAGCCAAACGAGCGGCGGTTTTAGACCCAATGCCAGGTAGTTTTGAAAAACTATTAATTAATTTTGCGATGGGTGAAGGATAATCCATTCCGACCTCCTCCTTTCTTTCCTATATACTAGAAAGGCAAGTTTAGCCCTTTTGTGAATTGTCCCATTTGGTCTTGTGTAGTCTGTTCCACTTCTTGAATGGCTTCATTAACGGTCGCTAAGACTAAATCTTGTAACATTTCAATATCTTCAGGGTCTACTAGCTCGGGCTTTAAAGTTAGTTCTTTGATTTCTTTTTTACCGTTCATTACCACTTTAACAAGTTGTTGTGCATCTTCGACCACAAATTCTTTGGCTTCTAACTCTTTTTGTGTCTTTTCCATTTCTTTCTGCATTTTCTGAACTTGTTTCATCATATTTCCCATATTTGGCATCATAAGTTTGCTTCCTCTCACACTTTTGTAAATGATTTTAAATACCCTTTAGTATTTATCATTCTTATGACTCAATTATAGCATACTCCATCGGCTTCTTTCGAGAACAAAAAGATCTCTTATACTAATAGAATTATTTGTTAATATTACTTCACTTTTTCATCTTTTTCATAAATAAACAAATTACATCAAAACTTTATAGTAACAAAAGAATCTGAACAACAAACTGTTGGTCGGATTCTTTTGTTATCAAAATATATAAAATTACCTTCAATCTCCTGTTAAAAACTATCCCTTTTAAATAAAAAGATCTTAATAACTGTAATAAAGACCTATCACTGAATTTTAACGATCCGGATAGATTGTAATGTTTTCTTCACCAAAAATTTCAATCGCCTTACTCACAGCAAGATTTTCTTCCTCACTTGTGTTTTCCATTTCAAAGAAACCGATTTGACCCTCAGCAGGTTGAATCCTTGGCCTATCCTCTTCTTCCGTTTCTGAAGCTTTGAGCTGACTGCGCTCGAATAGAGCAGCGACATCTTCAACCGGTTCAGGCAACTGTGCTTCAATCATATCCAACTCTTCATTGTCAGAACTTGCCTGATCAATTGCTTTCATTGGGTTAGCTTTGTCTTGTGAATTCGAAGGAACATTAGCATTATCTGGATTTTCGTTCGTTGAGAAATCATCTTCCGCATGCTCAATAAGGTTACTATTAACTGGTGAAAGCTCTCTTTCTTGTCTCTTGAGAAGTTTTTCAGGTAATTCAATCGGTTTCTTTCCATTGCGTTCAAATAAAACCTTATAATCGCTTCGAATCCTCGACCAGTCGCCTTGCCACAAATAGGTTAAACGCATTGACTGACCTAAGCGCTGACTACTGATATTATTAATTTGATCAATTAAATTATCATCATGTTGGACGATAGCACATAGGACTTTGTCTTCAAATGAGATTAAACCGCAATGAGGACCAGCTGCTATTGGTTTAGTATTATTTAAACGAACTCTTTGGTTGGGCGCTAATTCTGCTAAAATCGCTTCCCATTCTTTTTTTAGCTGACTAACATCTGATCTAGTTGCTTGATTTAGAACATTATAAATCTCATGTAAATCGATTAAATAATCTTTTTGAGCAAAATCAGGCTTTTTGCGTGGAATTAATTCGGTATCTTTATTGACCGGTTGACTTGTAATATTTTTGTCACTACTTATGTCTTTTACTAGCTTAGAAAGTAAGTCTTTTTGCTTTTCTAGCTCCTCTTGTAAAAATTTTATCTGAGCTTCCATGTGTCCGATTGAGTCATGATCCAATTGATCACTTTTATCATCCCCATCATCGCCTTGATCCAGTTGTGATAATTGCACCGTCATCACTTCTAAATAAACTTCTGGTTGAGTTGAAAAACGCATTTTATTCTGCGCTTGATTTAAGAAGTCAATTAAACGATAAAAGAATTCAACCTCAATTTCTTCCTTCAAAGGCTGTAATTCCTCATCCGTTAAAAGGGTTTGATTCTTAGCAGAGAAGAAACTCAAAAGAACATCACGCGCAAACAAAATAAGTTCCTCAATAAAGCGTCCGGCTTGTTTTCCTTTTTGTAATTGGTCTTTTAAAATTGATAAAGCTTCTTCTGTATTGGAATTAGCAAGCGCTTGAATATATTCAACATATACTGCTTGAGCAAAAGAACCGGATACTAAAAGAGCTGTCTCGACCTCTAAATGCTCTTGTCCATAAGAAAGAGCTTGATCGAGCAAACTTAATGCATCGCGCATACCGCCATTAGCCGCTCGAGCAATGATTTTTAAGGCTTCGAGGTCATAAGTCAGCTGATCATGATCTAATATATACTGCATTCTAGCAATCAAATCAGCATCTTTAATCCGATGAAAGTCAAATCTTTGCGTTCTTGATAGTATCGTCGCTGGAATTTTATGAGGTTCGGTCGTTGCTAAAATGAAAATTACGTTAGCTGGTGGTTCTTCTAATGTTTTTAGAAGCGCGTTGAATGCGCCTGTCGTTAACATATGAACTTCATCAATAATATATACCTTGTTTTTAGCACGGGTAGGGGCATAACGGACACGATCTCTTAATTCACGAATCTCATCAACTCCATTATTCGATGCCGCATCAATTTCAATGACATCACTAATCTCTCCTGAAGAGATGCCTTCACAAATAGAGCATTCATTACAAGGATTTCCATCCGTTGAATTGGGACAATTGACCGCTTTTGCAAGTATCTTAGCAACAGAAGTTTTACCCGTTCCTCTTGGACCTGAAAAGAGATAGGCGTGGCTTAATTGTTTTTTAGCAATCGCATTCCTCAAAGTTTGCGCGATCATTTCTTGTCCAACTAATTCGTCAAAAGATTGTGGTCGCCAAACCCGGTATAATGCCTGATAACTCATTATTCATTGCCTCCTCCATTTAGTAAACTTATTATATCGAAATTGTTGCTCTTTGGCGAATCCTTTTGTGTGATCATCCACTTATTAACTTTAAAAATGAAGATTATAATCTTCACAATTTATGGTAGAATAAAGCTTGTGAAAATGATTAGAAGGAGCGAGGATATGTCAACACTAGAAATCAAAAACCTGCATGTAGAAATTGAAGGGAAAGAAATCTTAAAAGGTGTTAATTTAAGTATTAATAGCAATGAAGTTCATGCCATTATGGGACCCAATGGGACAGGTAAATCCACCCTCTCACAAGCTATCATGGGCCATCCCGACTATACCGTAACACAAGGTCAAGTTCTCCTAGACGGGGTTGATCTCTTAGAGATGGAAGTGGATGAGCGTGCCAGAGCGGGTCTTTTTATGGCGGTTCAATACCCAAGTGAAATTTCAGGCGTTACCAATGCTACCCTCATGCGTGAAGCCATCAACTCACGGCGTGAAGAAGATGATCAAATGCCAATTTTTGAATTTCTTGATAAATTAGATGAGAAAATGGCTCTTCTAGATATGTCCGAAGAAATGGTTGAACGCTATGTTAACGAAGGATTTTCAGGAGGCGAGAAAAAGCGCAATGAAATTCTCCAAATGTTAATGATTGAGCCGCAATTTGCTTTATTAGATGAAATTGACTCTGGACTAGATATTGATGCTCTCCAAGTGGTTTCAAAAGGAATTAATTCATTACGCGGTGAAAACTTTGGGGCCTTAATTATTACCCATTATCAACGTCTTTTAAATTATGTTCATCCTGACTTTGTTCATATCATGATGGATGGACGCGTGGTCAAATCGGGTGGTCCTGAACTTGCCTTAGAACTTGAAGCCAAGGGGTATAAAGAAATCGCCCAAGAAAACGGCATCGAATTAAATGAAGAGTAGGTGAAAAGATGACCCAACAATTATTCACTCCCACTGTTAGTTGGCTCAAGAATATCTTTGACCAAAGTCAACAAACGATTGAACAATTAAAGCTTCCTGAAATTGAAAGAGCTAAAATTGAATCATGGCCACTTTTCATTGAGTCTAACTTTATTCCTTCAAGTATTGATACAAGACTTACTTCTCATTCAGACATTATCGTTGCTGATTGGCAGACAGCTCAAACTGACCATGAGCAGCTCTTAAAAAAGTATTTGTTTCAAGCCATTCCTGCTAATCAAGATAAAATTTCTGCCTATCAACTGGCGCATTTAAATAATGGGACGTTAATCTATGTACCGGATAATTACCAGAGTGACGAAGTATTTGAATGGGAACAAAATTTTGATCACGGAGCCCATCAATACTTACTGCTTGTCGTCGGTAAAAATAGCCGGTTCACCTTCTTTGAAAAATTAAAGCAATCCCATATTGCAGACCACAGTCAAAGCTACACAGTTGAGATTGTTTTAGAAGATGGAGCTAATCTGCATTACATGGCTATCGACCAAACAAAAACAAACCAAGCAAGTTATATCCGCCGGCATGCTTTAGCTAAAGACCACGCGCATATTCAATGGTCCATTGGATCATTTAACGATGGTGCGACTATCGTCGACTTAGCTTCTATTCTTAAAGGCCAAGGTTCACAAGCTCACTTATCAGAAGTAGCAATTTCTAATCAAAACTTTAAACAAATCCTCGATTCTAAAATCAGCAATTATGGTCACCATTCAATCGGTCATATTAATCAAAGAGGTGTAGCGCTTGATCAAGCGGTACTGACGATGAACGGGATAGGAAAGATTTTCAAAAATGCCAAAAACGCGGATGCCCAACAAGAAAACCGTTTATTGATGCTATCTGACCAAGCGCGTGGAGATGCCAACCCGATTCTTTTAATTGATGAATTTGAAGTTACAGCCGGTCATGCTGCCTCCGTCTCTAAAGTAGATGACAACCAACTCTGGTATTTAATGACCCGTGGAATAAACCGATCTAAAGCAGAATATCTAGTTATTCGTGGTTTTTTAATGAAGACACTTAACCAAATAAAAGATCCAGCTAGAAGACAATTGATGATTGATGCACTCGACCAAAAACTCAAAAGTATAAGTACAGGTGATTCCCTTGACTAATCGCGATCTATTGAACTTACGTCATGAGTTTCCGATTTTAGACCAAGTGGTTAATGACGAGCCTCTTATCTATTTTGATAATGCTGCCACCTCTCAAACTCCTCAATCAGTAATTGATGCGATGGTTGCTTTTTACCATCAGGATCATGCAAATGTTCACCGCGGTGTCCATACCCTCAGTGAACGGGCTACCCAAGCTTACGAAAACGGCCGCGAAGAAATCGCTCGCTTTGTTGGGGCTGAATCCAGTGCATGTATTTCATTCAGCTCAGGAACGACTGACAGTATCAACAAAATAGCCCGCGGACTGATTGAACCCCGTCTAAAACATTCCGACATAATCTTAACCACTCGTTTAGAACATCATTCCAATTTGGTCCCTTGGCAAGAAGTTTGTAAACGCACGGGAGCTCAGCTAAAATTTATGGACCTTAACCAAGACTTCCAAGTCGATTTGAAGTCCTTAGCTACCAAGTATGATCATCAACCGATCAAAGCCATTGTAATCCAACACTTCTCTAATGTGCTCGGAGTTGAGCAGCCAATTCAATCTTTAAGTCAGTGGGCCCACCAACAAGGTGCGCTACTAATTGTCGATGGTGCTCAAGCAAGTCCTCATACGCGTTTACACTTAAATGATTGGCAAGTAGATGCTTACGCCTTCTCTAGCCATAAAATGTATGGTCCGATGGGATTGGGTATTACTTACTTAGCAAAAGAACATCATGATACATGCTTACCCGTTAATTTTGGGGGCGAAATGATTCACTTAGTAGAAGATCAATATGCTAATTATAAGCAAGCCCCATGGAAATTTGAGGCCGGCACACAAGCAATTGCTCAAGTTATTGGTCTAACACAAGCTATTCGCTGGATCGAATCAATCGGTTTTGACAACATTCAATCTCAAGAACAATTGCTAGGTAGAAGACTCTATCATGGTTTGAAAGAATTAGATGACATTATCCTCTATACACCAGAATCGGCAATGAGTCACGGCATTATCTCTTTTAATATCCAAGGTGTCCACCCTCACGATGCAGCGACCGGCTTTGATCAGTTAGGAATTGCTGTTAGAGCAGGACACCACTGCGCTCAGCCCTTAATGCGTTTGTTAGAAACACCCGCTACTTTAAGAGCCAGCCTAATGGTTTATAATACAGTTGAAGAAGTGGATCGTTTTATTCAAGCGACCAAAGAAATAAAGGAGTTTTTTACTTATGGCACTTAGTCGTTTAGACCAACTATACCGCTCGATTGTCCTTGACCACTCTGCAAATCCGCATCACAGAGGGCATCTCGATCACCCCACCCACCAAATGCAATTACTTAATCCGACTTGCGGAGATGCGATTACTGTGGATATGGTCGTTAAAGATAATCGAATTGAACAAATAGCTTTCAATGGAGAAGGCTGCACTATTTCCATTTCATCAGCCAGTATGATGACCGATTTGATGGTTGGCAAAACTGTCGAAGAAGCCATCCAACTCGTCCATGACTTTAATCAATTGGTTGGTGGAACCATCAGCGAGGATGAAGAAGAAAAAAGCGAAGAAGAACTCCGCAAACAGTTAAAAGACGCGGCTATTCTAGCAGGCGTCAAAAAATTCCCCGCTCGTTATAAATGTGCCATTCTTTCTTGGCGAGCAGTAGAATATGGACTCGACCAGTCTCGCAATGAACAACTGCTCCACCAAGACGGCATAGAAAGAAAGGAAGAAGAATAATGTCAGAAGTTCCTGTATTAGGTGAATACGAATACGGTTTTAAAGACGATGCTAAAATCCTCTTTTCGACTGGAAAAGGACTTAATGAGCAAGTCATCCGTACGATTTCAAAAGAAAAAAATGAACCCGAGTGGATGCTTGACTTCCGGTTAAAAGCTTATGAAACTTTCCGCAATAAAAAAGTCTCTACCTGGGGCGTTGATTTATCTGATTTAAATTTCGATGATTATATCTACTATCTAAAAGCAACTGAACAACCGGTTCGCTCTTGGGATGATGTGCCCGATAAAATCAAAGAAACCTTTGACCGTCTAGGCGTTCCAGAAGCCGAACGCGCTTTCTTGGCAGGAACAAGTGTACAGTATGAATCAGAAACGGTTTATTCACGGATGAAAGATGAAGTCGATAAACTGGGTATTATTTTTACTGATACTGACTCTGCCTTGAAAGATCACCCTGAGTTGTTTCGAGAGCACTTTGCCTCAGTGATTCATCCAAATGAAAACTTTCAAACAGCTTTAAATTCTGCCTGTTGGAGTGGTGGATCTTTTATCTATATTCCTAAAGGCGTTAAAGTTGATATGCCGCTCCAAGCCTATTTCCGTTTAAACAATTCGAGTGTGGCACAATTTGAACGCACCTTAATTATTGTGGATGAAGGGGCGAGCGTGCATTATGTGGAAGGCTGTACTGCTCCTACTTATTCCGCTACTTCGATGCATACTGGGGTAGTAGAAATCGTAGTTAAGAAAAATGCTACTTGCCGGTATACGACCATCCAAAACTGGTCCAACAACGTTTATAACTTAGTTACCCAACGGGGAACTGTTGCAGAAGGTGGCACCTTGGAATGGGTAGACGGCAACTTAGGATCTTATAAAACGATGAAGTACCCTTCCTGTCGCTTAAATGGCGAGGGGGCTAGAGGAACTGTCTTGTCCATTGCTTTTGCCGGCGAGGGACAGCACCAACATTCAGGAGCTAAGATTTATCACAATGCTCCTAATACTTCCTCAACCATTGTTTCCAAATCGATTGCTAAAGATGGTGGAAATGTGGATTATATGGGGCAATTATACTTTGGACCTGAAGCTGATGGGGCTAAATCCCACGTAGAGTGTGACACCATTATCATGGATGACAAATCTAAATCAGATACCATTCCTTTTAATGAAGTCCATAATTCTAATGTCTCATTAGAACATGAAGCGAAAGTGTCTCGTATTTCTGAAGAACAACTCTTCTACTTAATGAGTCGCGGTATTAGTGAAGAAAAAGCAACTGAAATGATTATCATGGGCTTTGTTGAACCCTTTGCCAAGGAATTGCCATTGGAGTATGCTGTTGAGCTTAACCGCTTGATCGCTTACGAAATGGAAGGCAGTGTTGGGTAATCTCAATTTTAACGTTAGAAATGTTGATTTATCAATGTTTCTAACGTTTCTTTTTTTAGAAAAAGCAAACTAACTACAAAACTAACTACAACGGCGTTTAAAACAAATATTTCTCTTTTTCAATGAATTGTGCGAATCGATCTGCACTTCGTTCTTCACGTTCAGGATAGAAGTAGTTATAGATCTGACGAGTCATTTTAGAATCTTTATGACCGACACGATACATAATATCCTCTAAGCTCATATCGGCCATTGCGCAAAGAGAGAAATGTGTCTTTCTAAATTCATGAAGAGTAATTCGTTTTAAATTGTATTTAGTTGCAATTACATCGTACCAATCATTGGCTTGCCCAGGACGACAAAATTTATTTTCTCTATTTGGGAAGACAAGTTGATGTTTATCGGTTGTTTTGAAGCCTAAAATATTAAACTCGAATTTTTGTCTGATTTGCCATTTCTTCAACATTGTCATTGTCTCTGTATAAATCGAGATTGTTCTTTTTCCAGCAGTTGTTTTAGCACTTTGGCTAGCTACTTTAGTCACTTTAGTATTAGGACTGCTTTCAACCTCAGCTAAGGTTTTACTGATCGTCAATTTTTTACTATCAAAATTAATGTCATTCCATTCCAATGCAAGTATTTCTGACTTTCTGGCGCCTGTATAAGATAGAACACGAAAGTAAGTCTCTATTTTCATGTTGCCATGTTTTTTACAGGATTCTAGGAAAATAGCTAATTCTTTTGGTGTATAAACAGTCATTGTTTCTGTAGCCACTAAATTTTCATCAATTTCTTGACGTTTGATTGGTTCGGTTTTTCGCATTGGGTTTCATGGATAAGTTCCTGCTGTACGCCATATTGCAAAATCTGAGCAACAGCTCGCCGAAAATAATAGGCTTGTTTATATCCATCTCTAATCCAACGCCGATTGACTTGAGTACAAAATCGTACGGAAATATCTTTCAGCACTTTATCACCAAAATATTCCAATGCATGATCTTCAATCGCTCTTCTTGTTATCATGATAGTAGAAGGTTTCACTTTCAAGCGGTATTGTTCAATAAATTCTTCGTAAAGCTCTTTAAAAGTAATGTTACCATTCATTTTGAGCGTATTTTTATCAAAATCAAGCTGCAATTGTCGATAAACTTGTTGCGCAACTTTTTTGGTTTGAAAGCCACTTCTAGTGGTACGGACTTCTTCACCAAATTCAGTCTTTCCAAGATAGCATTGGAATTTCCAGAGTTTTTTATTGTATTTTGTGTATTGTTTAAAAGAAACAGACATTAAAATCTTCCTTCCTAATCCAAATAATGAATTAGGATATTTTGTTTTTTAGTAAGATTTTAATGATTGAGGCTTTAATCGGGTGAATCATTTTTTAATTGATTGAAAATATTTTTTACATCTTCAAGATCATACAAATGTTGTCGACCAATCATAATTACTTCTAATCCATTTAGACGAAGTATTTTTAACGTATCATAGCCAATATGCAATTCTTTCATCAAGTTTGTTGATTAATATATCTTCCAAGAATAGGCGGTGTTTTATTAGGTATATTCATACGATTTTACCCTTCTTTACACAATAGACGGATTGTGAAATTTATTTGCATATTATTATCGAAAAAAATTAGTAATCATCCTTTCTTCATAAAGAGTGTATTTGCCTCAAGATGCTGCGAGCTAGAATCAAATACTATGCTTCAATTATAATACGTGAAGCATCTTTTTCCTATACCAATCTGGAAAAGGAGAATTGATTCAAAGGCTGTTAGCTATTATTACTTATTCAAGCGACCTAGGAAAGTCCACAGGATTTTCACCTCAACTCAAACTTGGAGAAGCTACCCAATGCCGTGAAGCGTTCAAGGTAGGAGTATCATTATATTGAATACAAATCTTGGCTTCTTCAATTTCCTAAATGAAGAGTGTAAATCAAATAATAATCGCTCAATTTTTCAACGTCATTGCGAATTTGTTTACCTAGCTCATTGTAATCAAAAATGTATTTGAATAAGTTATTCAATTTTCAAAGAACAGTATTGCTTATATACTAATAAGAGGTTTATCGAATAAAAAATCACAACATTTTTGTTTGTTGAATATAGAAAAATGACTGAGATTGCAATCTCAGCCACTTTTTCTTAGTTTAAATCAAAGGTATGTTGGAAGTGAATTTTTGATATTTTCATTATCGAACTTCAAAATCCATTATCAACCTGATAAAGTGTTCTGATAATTCTTGATAGCAATCTAAATCGAGCCCACCATCTCGTGTAGACTCTTTTAATAATAGTGATTGAAACTGTTGGTATAAATGCACCATTGCTTCACGATCACCTTTTTGAGCTTTAATTGCTAAAGAAGTAAGAGTTTCCATATTCTATTCCTCCCATAGGTAATTTATTAATTTTCTATGGGAGGGGGGAGCTCGTATATGAACGAATCGGAGATTATCTTTTCATTAACCCCTTTAACTTTTCTAATAACCTTTTCTTGTAAATAGAAATTGCCTGCTGTGATATTTCCTTTTCTTGTGCAAGTTCAGTATCACTTTTTTTATAACATATTTTTCTAGCAGAAATCTCTTTTCTTTAATATTAAGTTGTTTGATTGCTTTCATAAGCATTTCATTTTCAAAATACTTTTCAAGATTTTTCAAGTCAAGTAATGGCATATTGGTAATATTAAAATAGTTATCTGTGTAAGAAGAATCGAGCATGATATCTTGAAAATCGGTAAGGAGTAGTCGAGTGGAGTAGTTCCTCTTTTTTCTATAATAGTTGTTTGCATGATAGTGTATACCTATATGAATGTATTTTTTTAGTTTGTTATCGCTTGGAGTACTGGCCATGTAAACTACCTCCTTTATCTATGTGATTTTTCCGTATGTCTATACTGCCAAAAACCTCTATGAACTTTTTCAACAGGCAAGTTATTATCGTCTACCATTTTTGGTAAAATGTTATTTACTAGGTTTTTATAACCTAAATTGAAATGTAGATTTTTAGTGACTACAGAATAAATTTGTGAGGCATTCATTGGTATACCAGAAGTTTTCAGGACATAGCAAATATCCTTAGAAATAATGTCATAGGGGATAGAAGAAGGCTTTATTTTTTGATCATTAAATTTTGCGTAATCAATTTCTTTCTTTGGAATAATAGTCGTCTTAGTGTACGGTGGTCCTTCAGAAATAGTATTTTCAATTTCTTCTATTTGGTTTAATCGTTTTTCGATTGCCCCATAAAGACTGGTAATTGCTTTTCTTTCATGGATCAGTTCAACTATAAGCTTCATCAACGCTCTTTTTTCTTCTAATAAATTCAAAATAATCACCTCTTTATTAATAAAAGGTTTTAAAGCTATCTAATAACAACAAAAAAACTATCAATTATATTTTGATAGTCTTTTGGCTGTTTCATTAAATTAAAATTAGATGACGATAGTTATTTATATCAACAGACTATTTTCTGAATAAAGATACACAAATAATTATGAATACAAGAAAGCAAATTATTGGGGAGACCAAAAGAACATAGCTGAAATTAGTGTGTTCATAAAAAAAATCAACTAGGGATTTATTGTTAATGCTTATTGTAATAAAGCGGATTCCCCATGTAAAAGGAAAGAGTATCCAAATTCCATTGCCTAAGGCTGTTAGACCTACTATAGCTGTTAATAACGAGGAGATCAATCCTATAAAAAGAGTCGTAATAAGACTACAAATGATGCTAAGGAAAAAGTATATTATATATGAAGTTATAAAAGATATCCATGTTAAGGCAAAACCGTAAAAAAAATGAGAGTAGAAAACAATAGAAGATACATTGAATGTAAACTTAAGTAACATAATTGTGAGGAACGAATTAAATAGAAATACAAAACTAATCACTAAATACGAAAAGATAAACTTTTGAGATAATAAAAAGTAATAGTGATGATTTAATCCAAAGATGTTTTTGAAGTTTCCAGCTTCTCGCTCACAGTTATTCATCAATGCTACTATGAAACTTACAGTAAAAGGTAATAAGAAATTGAGAATAGAAAAGTAATTAGAATAAAAGCTACTTTCGGATACTCTTTGATGTGTAAAAAAGATGTATCCAAAAATTAATAGATTAAACAAGATTGGAGAGCTATACAAAGTTGTTCTAAAAAGTGAATTTTTTGTTTTAAGCCATTCGGCACTAAAAGAAAAAGTCATTATTATTCACTCTCCCTAGTTCGAGATAAGATTAGTGGAACACTTATATAAAGAATAATGAAAATCAAAAGAGCAAGTCCAAGCCCAGGGTAGACTATTGAAGTAGAGTTTAACGGATCATTTTCTTGTAGTAACGTGCCATTTGGATTTGTTTTAATTATTGGAGTGATCAAACGTAGTGACCATCCCCAAGGACTTATATACCAATGGTTTCCTACCGCGGTAAAAATGCCTGTTACAATACCAAAAAGATTTACAATAATTGATAAAATTGGTGTTGTTAGTTGTGCCAATAAAATTGAGAGTGGAATAATAAATAATGTAGTGATCCAGAGAACTAGTGATGCTAATAATACATTCGTAATGATAATATTTGATGAATCATACATGATGAACTCTAAAATTATGGTCAAAAGAGCTATCAAAATGTTAGCTGTCAATGAGTAAGTTGCTAAGGTAATTAATTTTGTTTTCCAGAACATATTTTGGTTTAACAAATAATAATAATTCTGAGTGTGAGTTTCCTTTTCTCTTTGTATTGATTGATAACCCAAAACTGCCAATCCTATGGGTAAAAAAAGTGTTGGCCACCAGTTATAAATGAGGGGTACAAAAAAATTTATATCGAAATACATAAATTGAGAAAATGGAATACAGATTAGTACAACCATCAGTGGGAACCACATAAAGAAAAAATGACTGAAAGAACGTTTTCCCTTGATATATTCAGCGGCTATATAGTTTTTCATTTTGTTTTCACCACATCTCCTTCAGAGTCTATTCTGTCCAGAAAGAAATCTTCTAAATTAGTATTGTCAGGTATCGTCCCTTCATATTTCAAACTACCAGCATTCATAATTCCAACGTAGTTAGTCATATGCTGAATTTCATTTAGATTATGACTGGACACTATAACTGTAATTCCAAGCTTAGGAAAGGACTTAATTAAATCTCGAAGTTGCTTAATGCCAATGGGATCTAAACCGTTTGTGGGTTCATCCAAAATGAGTAATTCAGGTTGTCTTATTAATGCGGCTGCAATGCCTAGTCGTTGCTTCATTCCTAGAGAAAATTTAGCAACGATTTTTTCCCCAGTATTTTCTAAATCAACAAGATGTAAAACTTCTTTAATTCGCTCTTTTTTCAACCCAAAAAGTTTTACTAAAACTAAAAGATTTTCTTCAGCTGTTAGGTTCTTATACAATGCAGGATCTTCAATCAATGATCCAATTGTAGGAATATTATTTGCTTCTTCAGTAATTATTATTTCCCCACTTGTAGGTTTTAAACTACCTGTTAGCATTTTTAAAGTTGTTGATTTTCCAGCTCCATTTGGCCCAACTAAACCATAAATCGAATTTTTTTTTACACTTATAGAGAGTGAATTAACAACGACTTGTCTGCTAAATTCTTTTGTTAAACTCTCTGTTTTTAATAGTAAACCCATATGTTCAATGCTCCTCTCCTAATTGAGTGATTTTAGTTTAACAACAAATAATAACTTTTTTATAAACAAATAAAAAAAGAGATAGTTTATAAAAACTTTACATTCTATGTTTATACTTCAAATTGTAACCGGTTACTGATATAAAAAAATGTGAAGGAGTGATCAAAGTGCCTAAGTATGATGACTTTGATTTGAATCTAAAACAAACTTCTAGTTCAAATCAAAAAAATCTTAGAGTGACTAGTTTTATACTATGTACACCAGGAACATGCAATAACAAATGTCCAAACACAAATTGGTTGTGTTCTAATGTCTGTGTTACTAAAACTTGTTGGACTTGTGCTTAAAAATGAGGGGAGGAAAAAGCAATGCCGAAATATGATGATTTTGATCTAAACTTAAAACAAAATGTATCTGCTCCAAATAAGGAAGCTCGTGTTACTAGTTTATTTTGGTGTACACCAGGAACATGTAATAATACTTGTAAAGGTGATTCCACATTGAAATCAAATTGTTGTGGTGGTTCAATTATCTGTTCTCTAGGTGGTTGTTAAGCCATGACTTAGCGGATATGAATATGATTTCATATCCGCTTTTTTGAGGAGTGAATTATATATGAAGAAATTAGTATTTGCTAATAATAAATTTATGATACGTTTACCTTTTCAAGATGAACAATTTAAAAGGAATGCTTTAGATATACAGAACAATCTAGATGTACTGATGGGAAATTCTATTTTTTGTGAGCAATTATTAATTGCTTCGCAATCATTATTTGAATTATTCGAAAAAAATAAATTCGAAGAGCTTTCTTCAAAAAAACAGAGAAACTTTGTTACCTCCATGACAAGCTATATAAATAGATCAGCTACGCGTACAACACCTTTTGGATTATTTTCAGGTGCTGGATTAATTGATATAAATAAAAATAGATTAAGTGATTTGAATAATGAAAAAACCAAGTTTATTAAGCATGCTAGAATTGATCTTGAATGGTTAATAAATTTTGTTAAATATATTGAAATAAACTACTCTTCAAATTTAGATTTTCGATTGAATAGTAGTTTATACATTATTGGAAATAGAGTTTTTTTACCTTATAATACAGATTCAAAAACAGATAAGGTTAGTATTAATTTGAACAGACCCTTTGAAATAATCTATAGTAAGCTACTTCAAGAAGACTTTCTAAGTTTCGATAAATTAGTAACTTATTTACAAGCGGAATATCCAGAACGCAATAAAGAAGTATTTCAATCATTTTTAAATACATTAGTAGAAAAGGAGTTTTTAATTTCAAGTCTACGTCCACCTCTTACTAATGTAGATGAATTAGTTTGGGTAATAAATAAAATGAATAGTAGTTCATCAACTAAGCATTATAGGGATTTACTAATAGAAATCCAAAAGGATATAAATTTATATCAAAATACCGAAATTGGAGAGGGCATAACATTATATAAAAATATTGTAGGGAAAATGAGAAGCTTAAAAGAAATTAGTTCTAAAAGTTATCTCCAAGTAGACTGTGAAGTTCAAACAAATTCTTTAATTTTGGCTAAGGAAGATATGAATCAACTGGAGGATTTTGCATCATTTCTATTAGAAATAGCCAAATATCAAAGAAATAAATATCTAGATGAATTTCAATTAAGATTTTTAGAGAGGTATGGCGAATATATTGATGTTCCAATATATGAATTGCTAGATGAAACCTTAGGTATTGGTGCACCATCGAATTATTCACAACCTCAAAATCGTTATACGACTCCTCTGGAAAATTTAACTGATAAAAATGATTTAAAGGATTATTTCCTGAATAAATATATTCAATCTATTAAACTGAATACCTCCATTACATTAGATTTTGAAGATATATCATCTTATATCGAAAAGAAAGAGAATAAAATTATTCCTAAAAGCCTGGAACTTAATTTTTTCGTTAAAGAATTTGAAAATAAGAAAAAGTTTTATCTTGGACCTAATATAGGGTCAAATAAAGCTGGAAAAACATTTGGTCGATTTGCTTATTTTCCAATCAATATTTAGAAGTTATAAAAGAATTTGATAATCAATTCAATGCTTCAAGCAAAGAAGAAGTATATGAATTAGTTTATCTTCCCAAAAATATAAGATCGGGAAATGTGACACGAGATTTTACAATTAACAATAAGAACATTTCTCTGCATACTAATTCTTATGATAAAGAAAATGAAGTTAAAATGACAGATATTCTAGTAGGTGTTGAAAATGGTAAGTTTTACCTTAGGAATTGTGTGAATAATAAAAAAATACTTATAACGAGTAATAATATGTTAAATCCTACAATTGCAGACAATGGTATTCGATTAATGCAAGAAATCTCATTACAAGATGAATTAGTTTGGAGCAGTTTTCCTTGGAGTGAAGTTTATAGCCAATTTTCATATGTTCCACAAATTGAATATAAAAACATAGTGATTGAAACTGAATTATGGAAGATAAATAAGTATGTTTTAAATCTTTCAAATAACAAATTAACAAAAGAACAATTCATTATTCACTTTATGGATATTAAAACTAAATTGAATATTCCAGATGTATTTTATTTACAAAGTGCTGATAATCGCATTTTAGTAGATATTAATGAACAAGTTTATATTGATTTAATTTATAAAAAATACAATCAGCTCGGGGAAATAATTATACGTGGAATTGAAAAAGGCGAAAATTTAAAATCTATTTGTAATGGGGAGAAACCAGTTGAAGTGGTTATACCTTTTTTAAGAAATCTTGAAGACTCAATTGAAACAAATCTAAATACAAGAATGAGTAACAGAAACAATGGCGAAAATGGATTTCCTCCTTTTGAAAATTGGCTATTTTATAAACTATACTGTTCTGATGTCAATGAAGAAGAAGTGATTAAATCTATCAATTATTTTATAGAAGAACTTTTGTTAGATATACCTATAGATACTTACTACTTCATGAGGTATTCGGACCCTTTACCACATATACGATTACGTATTAAGGCTGATAAGCAATATATTTTTGAAATAGCAGAGCGATTTAATAACTTTATCTCTCCACTACGACATTCAAAATTAGTATCTAAGTATATAATAGATACTTATTATCCGGAAAACGAAAGATATGGTGGTCAAGAGTTAATGCCATTAGCTGAAAAAGTATTTCAAATAGATAGCAAAGTAGTAGTCAAATTGATGGACAGTGATGAACAGAAAGAAAAAATTGGTGTGGTCTCAGTCCTGCACTATCTCAATTCATTTGGAATAGCTTTTGAGGACCAAATAGAATTATTAGAAACAACTGTTGGCAATGATAATTTCACATCAGATTTCAAAGATCTAAAAAATGAGTATATTAAATATTTTGATTCCTATAATAATTGGGATGTTTTTAAGAACGATACAAAGAACAGAGAACTAATTGAGTTAATAGATTTGCGTCAAAATACAGTTCAAATGTATGCCAAATCATTAAGTGATAGTAATGAGTTAACAAATTATCTGGAAGACATTATTCTGAGTGTAATTCATTTACATTGTAACAGACTATTTGGTACTGATAGGGAGTTTGAAAGAAAAATTTATTTCTTTGCACTCCATACACTAAAAGGGCAAAGATATAAACGAAAGATGATGATAGAAAATGAAAAAAAGGATCAAAAGTAATATCCAACGCATCTTCAAAACAATCTATTTGATTTTTTCAATTAATAAAAAATTATCAGTAATTGTTTTTGTTTTGACCATATTGAGTGGCCTGGCGCCCACTATTTCAGTACTATTATCCCAATCGTTATTAAATAGTTTACAAATACAAACCGGTGGAATGAAAACTACAATAACAATATTTGTGTTTTATATCTTATTTTCAATATTTGCAGATTTAATAAGTAGTGTCAGTTCGTATTACTCAAGTAAATTGCAAATATTGTTAAACTATAAGCTCAATTATATAGTCATGGAAAAATGTGGTGAGTTGTCAGTTGAACAATTTGAAAACTCTGATATTTATGATCAGATCACACGGTTGGAAAATGATATTTCTACTAAACCCTATCAAACTTTTCAAGCAATCCTCACTTTCATTTCGTCACTAGTCACTTTATTATCAGTTGCCTCTATTTTGTTTTTATGGAAGCCTTGGACAATTATTTTAGTAATTGCAGTTCCTTGTATATCAGCGTTTTATTACTTGAAGATAGGACAAGAAGAATTTGAAATGCGTTACAAGAGAAGCAATAAAGAGAGGGAAAGTTGGTATCTTAGCTATCTTATGACACACGATTTTGCATTTAAAGAAATAAAGGTAAATAATCTTAAAGATTTCTTTTTAACTAAATATTGGAATTTAAAAGACGACTTCATTAATCAAGAAAATGCCATTAACAAGAAACAAGGAGTTGTTTCTATTCTATTCAATATATTGCAAGAGCTAGTAAGTTCTGCTGTACTGATTTTAGCAATCATAGAAGCATTTGAAGGAAAACTTCTTCTTGGTAATGTCACTTCATATATTAAGTCTGTTAGCATGATTCAAAATAATACTATGTCAATTATTACTTCTTTGTACTCAATTTATAATAGTAATATGTATATGAATTTGCTTGATCTTTTTATGGAATTACCTTGTGATCCAACAAATCAAGGGGAAGAGGTAAATCAAATTCAGTCGATCAAATTTGATCAGATATCATATTCTTATGAATCTACTGATGTATTACAAAATATTGAGTTTAAAATAGAAAAAGGAGATAAAGTTGCGATTATAGGAAAAAATGGATCGGGTAAAACAACCTTATTAAAAATTTTAGCTGGTCTTTATAAGCCATCTTCTGGGGCAATTTATATTAATGACATTTCACTTGAATTTATAAACAAAAATAGTTATAGGGATAGAATGTCAGTTTTGTTTCAAGATTTTTTGAAATTAGAAATGAGCTTGCTGGATAACATCGCTTTAGGAGAACTACCAGATAAACAAAATCGTCGCAAGGTTACTGAAGTATTAGGTAAATTAGAAGTTGATTTTTTAAAAAAAAGTAAATTTAAAAATAAATATTTGCTTGATAAACAATTAGGTAATTGGTTTAACGATGGCCAAGAATTATCTGGTGGACAATGGCAAAAAATTGCATTGGCACGAGCACATTATAAGAATTGTGATGTCTATCTTTTAGATGAACCTAGTGCTGCACTTGACGCTACTGCAGAAGCTAAAGTATTTGATGAATTTTTCAAGTTACCAAATGAAAAAATTGGCGTATTTATTACGCATAAAATCGGGGTTGCTAAAGGTGCAAGCAAAATTATTGTTCTAGATAATGGTCATGTTGTTGGTATAGGAACCCATGACCAACTCTTATCTATTTGTTCCACTTATAGAGAACTTTATGAAAAAGAAATTTCTTATTAAAAGGGGGAAAGGCATGAATAAGGTAGTTTCCGATATAAAGAAAATAGCATTTAAATTAAAAAATTTTGACTATATAGAACAAGTATTATTAGAAAAAGATAATTATTTAAATTATGGAAATGAGAAGATGTTTCCTAATGCTCCTTTGACGATGAGTCATGGAATTCCAGGTCTATGCTTACTTTATGCAGAACTTGATCGGCAATATCCAAATGAAGGGTGGATGGATTATTGTAATGAATATATACAAAAATTAATAGAATTGGTAACTCTTTATGGAATCGAGGAACCGTCACTGTTCTCTGGTTGTAGCGGAATTTGTCTGGCTATCTATGAGAGTTCAAACAATGGGAAATATTATGGAAAATTTAAAGAAAGTCTAGATGAATATCTAAAAGATTTAATTCAAGAAAAATTTGAACTGATTAGTTCGAATGAGGAAACTTTGATGTTTAACTACGATACCATTCAAGGTTTATCGGGTATCCTTAATTATATGTTGATAAATGATCTGAATAAAACGTGTTTTGTGAAGCAAATAAAAGATATTCTGCGTTATTTTGTGAAGTTATCAAAAAAATATAATTATAAAGAGTTTGATGTTCCTTATTGGCATATATCTGCTAAAAATTTATTTCTGCAAGAAGAAAGGGATATCTTTCCAGACGGGGTAATTAATCTTGGAGTGTCTCATGGTATCTCAGGTCCTTTAATTGTGATGTCTAAAGCGTTTAATTCAAACATTCAAGTCTCTGGTCTTAGAGAGGCTATTTTATCTATAAGTGAATTATTAACATCAAACCTAGATACTAAACATAAAAATTGGCCTAGTATGATAGATATACGAAAATTAAATAATAAAAAAACAATATTTGAAGATAGTCGAGATGCTTGGTGCTATGGTAGACCCGGGGTAGCTTATTCTTTATTGAAAGCTTCACAAGCTTTAAAAAATAAGAAACTTTTGAATATAGCTTGTGAAACTATGGAAGCAGCTATTGATTCTGAAATTGGGCTTATATCACCAACATTTTGTCATGGTTATATTGGTGTCTCATATATTTATAAGAAATTTTATGAAAATACCAAAATTGAGGCGTTCAATCTTGAGTCTAAGCGATTGATGAATGAAACTATATCTTTTTACGATGAAAAACTTCCATTTGGATTTCCTAATTGGGAGCACAATACAAACGATCAAAATCAACAAGAGATGAAAATGATTAATACTATTGGTATACTTGATGGTGTAACTGGTGTATTGCTTCCTATTTTGTCTATGATAGGGAATAAAGAGACCAATTGGGATGCAGTATTTTTACTTGATTAGGCAAGCAATGGTGGAGATTTTTATGATTGAGATTATTTATGTTGATGATGATATTCAAATCACAGATTTGGTAAAACAATATTTAGAAATGAATAACTATAAAGTGACTGTTGTTCATTCATTTCAGGAATTAGATGAGATAGATATTTCATATTTTGATTTAATGCTATTGGATGTTATGCTGCCCAATATTAATGGTATTAATATCTGTAAACGTATCCGGGATACTATTTCATACCCAATTATTTTTATTAGCGCTTTAGGATTAGAAGAAGATATTATTAGCGGTTTAGAAAGTGGTGGAGATGATTACATTACTAAACCATTTAGCTTGAAGCAGTTAAAAGTAAAGATAGATAGCCATCTAAGAAGAGAAAATAGAAACAATCTTCCCCGAAAAATGATCCGTACTCAAAACGTAGTTTTGAATAAAGAAAAAAAGCAGATTGTTGTAAATGATACTATTGTTGTATTCCCTAAGAAAGAATATTTAGTTATAGAGAAATTAATTAGTAATATCGGAAGTGTTATAAGTAAAGATCAAATTTTCGAAACAATTTGGGGATATGATAGCGAAAGTAGTTTAAGTACAGTTACTGAACACATCAAAAAAATTAGATCTAAATTAGCTGAACATGATTCTAATTTTTCATACATACAGACCAAATATGGATTGGGTTATATTTGGGAGCCTAAATATGAAAAATAACTATTCACTTAAGCGTTCATTCAACTTATTGGTCATAAAAGTAGTTACATCTACAGTTGCTTTATTTTTTGTAATACTTATATTTTGGTTAATTTGGTTATCTGTATTCCCTAGAAATTATTATGAAAAAGTTTATTCGGAGTCTTTTTTAAAATCTGTAGAGAAAGAAATCCCCAATCTTTTATTAGGCGAAAACAGGGATATTCCCAATAAAGATTCTAAATTTCAATATTTGATAACTATTGATGGGAAGAAACAAATCAAAAGTGATGATTTTCCAAATAATGGTATTAAGTTGAACGAAACGTCTAATGGTACTCACTCATTTGTGGAAAATAATGAAATGTATTCTTTTAAAGTATTTGATCATTATCCTACTGTCAAAATATTAATGATTTATCCTGCCTTTTCAACAGGCAATCAGGTAGTAGATTATATAAATGTTGTATTTCAATATTTTATAGTAGCTAGTCCATTTATGTTATTTATTATTTTTCTTAGCATTTTTACTACTAAACTATATCGAGCGATTCGGTCAAAATTTATAATAGTAGAAACTCATTTAAAAGAGATTGAAGAGGGGGATTTATCAACGCCACTACCCGATTTTAATAACAAAGAATTTGGTGAATTATCTAGACAGATCAATAAAATGAGGATTGAATTAAACAATTTATTAGATGAATCTCGAAAAAAATCAATTGTACAGAAACAATTATTTTCTTCTATTGCACATGATGTAAGAACACCATTAACTATAATCAATGCTGAAACTGAATTATTAGAGATGTTATCAGAAGATTCCGCTGTGCAGGAAAGATGTTCTGTGATTGCTTCTGAAGTTTCTAGAATCGATAAATTATTAACTGAGTTGCTCAAAATAACTCGTTTAAACACTGATAGCTATACTTTGAAATATGAAGAACTTAACATAATTGATATTTTACATTCGACTATAGTAGAGTTCTCTTCGTTATGTAAAATGAATGAAATTAAAATTCGAGAAAATTACAAAGACAATTTGATAACCATATATTGTGATCAACTAATGATTACAAGGATTATTCAAAATGTTTTATCAAATGCAGTTGAACATGTAGACATAGGTGGAGAAATTGAATGTTCGGTTATCCAAACTCTTTCAGAAACTACAATTTCTATTAGTAATACAGATTCTCTATTTTCAGATGAGTATTTAAAGGGGGAGTTCATTCCATTTTATTCCGATAAATGTCAAAGGGAAAAAGAGCATTTTGGGCTAGGTTTATATATGTCAGATTTGATGATAAAAAAAATGAATGGTTTAATCTCCATAAAAAATGAAAATCAACAAGCAACCGTGATTATCACACTAAAAAATGAAGGAAGGTGAATAAATAGTGAAAAAATTAATTAGCACATTGTTAGCGTTTGTGATAGTATTACTCCTTTTAATACCATTTTCTGAGGTTTCGGCATCATCAATTCCTGAAACAATAGATTATTGGGTAACACCAAAGGTAGTTCACATTAAAGACGATGATTTATTAAAATCATATCTGGCTTTAGACTACAATAACAATACGAGTCAAATGGTATGCGCTTCAAAAGATCGATACACATTAAACTATGATTCTAATATTTCTATTTCAGATAAATCAATGAGTGTAGAAATAATCGGACATGTATTTCCTGACACTGTTGCTAATTATCTTCCCGGATGGTTAGCATTAATTATACAAAATCATACTTCTGTCATTGATTCTGGTGAAAAATCGATAGATCGGGATCGCTGGGTGTGGGATTCAATCGCATTTGTATTAGGTGATTATAATCAAATTACTTCAGAAGCAAGAAATGATGAAGTAAAAATAAATCAAGAAATTGTAGATGGTATCTATAATCAAAACAGAATGACTGTGTCTTGCAAATTAGATAAAGATATTATGTTGAAAGTTGTAACTGATATTCAAAATAATGATGTAGATCCAATTTTATTAGAAGTTTTCGAAGGCTGAAAATCATAGATAGATGCATAAATTCTAAAATGAATAAAAAGTAAAACCCAAATTTTCTCATGAGGTATTTGGGTTTTATATGATTTTGCGCTATTTTTATTGAACATGAATAATTTATGTTAAATTGAAAACTTTTGAAAAACTATGTGAATAAAGTCAAGGTGTCCCATACCCCATAATATAAGGGCTGTTTTTTTTATAATTTTGTTTTGCAATCATATCACCAGAATTTCCTTCAAGTGTGTAAACAACTTCATTTTCTACTTTCTCAACAATCCCAACATGGTCACTGATAGAATCACCATCCCAATCAAAAAAGATGATATTACCACTTTTAGGAAGATTCCCTCCTTCTAGCCATTGATTTTTAGCTTTAAAGTTTTCAATACCTGTTGGGCAATAGGCGAAACGTTCCATTTTAACCCCAACTTTTTCCGCATTATAAGAAACAAAAATAGCGCACCATTCTACACGTCCATTAAAGCCATACCATTGCCAATATTTCGTTCCACCCTCATGTGTTCCTTCATCCAATTCTTTAAGTGCTGCCTTTACAATTGCTGCATTCCCTTGACTATTGTTGTTGGAAGTAGACGTGATGTATTGCTTAACAATTTGAGCATAAAACATATTGCCGTACGCATAACGATAATCATAGCCTAAGCTGACAGCTATAGGATTAGTGTAAGTGATTGTTTTTCCACCTGCTTGAGTTTTTGAGAATTGAATTGCATTATCCAGAGAGTAGCTCTTACCTGAATTACTTAGAAAGCCACCGCCAAAATTATAGGCTTGTACAATATTTAAAACATCGTAATCACGATGTCCTTTCCACATATCTGCAAAATATTTTACGCCAACCTCAATAGATTCGTTTGGATCTTGAATTGAATTTGGTTGTTTTCCTTGGCTTTCGGAACATTGCATTATATCGGGATATTTTTCTGAATTTCCACCTGATTCTGCCATAATGATTCCTAATAAGTAAGGAACCGCTTCTGGAATTTCATTTTTAGTAGCTTCTTTTGTGACTTTATCTTTCCAACGAAGCACTACTTCTGGCAGGTTTTGTCCTTCTTCGGAGGCTGTGTGTGTAGTAGAAGAACTACTGCCAGCGATGAGCATAAAAAAAACGAAAAAGAAGCCCAAAAAAAGCAAGGGAAATAACTTACGCATTTTCATAGGCTTGTTCCTCACTAAATTCTGGCGTAGTATAGGTTTCTTTCCTTAGATGACTGATTTCTTTTTCTAGTTGCTGAGCTTCTTGTTCTGTAACTGGAGAAGGGAGGTGTGGCTCTGTTTCTGATGAGTCGTCCTTTACATTGCTTGTTTCAATGAATGATTCAACAGGTATTTCTGTTTCATCTGTTAAAGCATCTGGGCTAAGCAAATGATCATCAACCTCTTCTGTAGGTAATGCGGTTTCAGCGAGTAATGGCTCTGTATTTGAGACAGAACCAGGAGTTTTCTCAACAGGATAGTTAAATGATTCTTCTGAGTCGTTTACATCAAAAGTATCGGTAGGAAGTGGTTCTTCTTTGGACTCCATTGGTTGTTTATCAAAAGGCATTGTCGTTTGATAAAGAGAAGTTTCTTCCTCCCCAGCTTGCACTAATAAATTATCCTGTAGTTCATTTTGACGATAACCGTGATCTAGCTCTATACCTGATCGAAGATAATCATTTTCTGCGGTTTGTGTTTTATAGTCTTGTTCAGCATAGCGATTTTGCTGATTTTCTTTTTGTGCTCGTTGTTGTTGCCTTTCTTGAATAGCTTGTTTTGGGTTGAAAGAAAAGTCTTTTAGCTCTGCTTTACCTTTCGTCAATGAACGAACAATCTGTCCTTTATTCTTCCAGATAAATAGCCCCAACAAAACTTTGACAAACAGTCCCACAATCATAGTGACAATGTTTGTGACAACAAAAAAAGTATCTAACAAATTTAAAATAGAGAACAAGAGACCAAAACCGAATCCAATCCCTATCTTTGAAGCAAACAGTGTTCCTAATAACATGAAGCCATTTTTTAACAGATGGTGCATATTTGGAATCAAAGCTAAAAATAGTATTGAAGGAAAGAGAAAGAGGATGCCGTAAATTAATAGCTGGATTAAAATGTTTGCAACTCCGATAATTAGTACAGCCGTTCCAATCACGATTAGCATAATAAATGTATTTAATAAAACAGCAACTTTTTCGGTCATACGATCTGAGGTGAGATAAGAATTTTTTTCGGAGTCTTTTTTTATTTTATCTGCAATTTCGTCTGTCTTTTTTTGATCAAATGTTTCGCCACTTTTAACGAGATAGGATTCAAATTCCTCTTTTGATACGTCTGTTTTTCCAAAGTTGAGTAAAGCATACGGTTTAATAACAAATTCATCAAAAATGAGATTTCGGATATTACTTGTTCCGTCTAGTTGTTGATTTGATCCAAGTAACTTTTCTGAGATATTGCCAGTGTTTTTTGTTAGACTACCACTTGTTAAATCAACTAACTGTCCTTGCACATTTTGAGAAAGGGTATTCACTTCTTGAACTTTGTTGGCACCATCGGCAAAAAAGGTCATACTGCCAACGTAGATTAAGGTGAAAATACCAAAACGTATTAATGCCTTGCTGATTCCTTTTTCAAAAAAATCCTTCACTGAAATGACAATCACAAATGTAAAAAGGAGAATCCCTACAACACTGAATAATTTGTTGTAAATAGCACCGGTAGTAGAGAATAAATCTGGTAATACTCCTTCTAATAAATTTAAACTAAAGAGTTTGTCTATCACATAATCTAATGCCAGAACAAGGTATTTGATTAAGCCAAAGGCAATATTGAGCAACGCTTTTAGCACACTTTGTAAATTTTCATTGATGCTAAACCAGCCGCCTTTTTCAAAAAAAGATTGGAAACTGTCAATATCAAATAAATCTTTTAGTAACATAGCAGCTCCTTTCTAACCGCTAAAGGTTGTTTCCACATCTGCACTTGTATTTTTTTTGACCGTTTGCAGCATTTGATGGATTTCTTCATAAGGACAGTAGACAAGCATTTTACCAACATGTCCTCGTAAATCTAAATAAAGGCAATGATATTTTGGTAGATTTTTTAACCACTCAATATTCTCATTAGTGATTTCTAATCCTAAATGATGAAGAATATCTTCTCGTTCATCTTTATCATCGTAAGCAAAAATTCGTCCAAAGTTTCCTGTATCATCTTCTTCGGCTGTATCTTTAACCGATTGAGTGACAATAATCAGGGTATTGTTAAAACTTCGACCAACTCTGCGCATGGATTTGATAATCGCACGACCGTTTTTAGAAGAATTAAAAATCCAACTTTCATCAAATAGAACAACAGTGCTTTCTTCTCGGTCACGTAAACCAAAAAGTTCACAGAATTTTCCAATAGACATCATCAACATGACCGATTTTCTTTGTGTGGCACTGTAATCACTGCTAAGTGTTTCTGCACGAGGCATTTCTAACCCCAAAACTTCTAAAATAGTCACCTTGTTCGTAAGATTTAGTCCTTCATTTTCGCCATAACTAAAAGCTAATTCTAAAATAGAACCTTGTACTGATTTCTTGATTAAACTGGCTGTATCTCGTACCTCCTCATGTGTACTTTCCAGCATGAAGTCAACTACATGAAGTAAACCTATTCGTTCGCCTTGATCTCTTCTTTTTAATACAGTTTCGATTCCTTCTAGCATTGCCAATCTTGATTTTTTCTCTCTAGCACTAGTAAAATCATAAAGCTCTTCAAATAAGTCTTGCGCCATATCTTTTGCAGCTACTCGATTAGGAATAAAACAGAAGGGGTCAAGAACGCCTTTGTTACTGGTTTTATTTGGATCAAGTCTCACTTGGTGGAAGTGCTGTTGAATGAAAGCACAAGTGTCGGGATACTTTTCTTGATAAAGTGGATGATTGATAACCTCCATAATCCAATCGAAGAACTCAGATTTAGGGTCAACGTACAATCCTTTACCATTCATTAAGACTGAAAGGAAGAAAATAAACTTTGCCAAGTAGGATTTTCCGTTTCCAGTGGGACCAGTGATGGCAATGTGCGGACTATTGGCTTTTTTATCGGCGATATCATTTTGGTTCCCAATAGATGGATTAAAGAAAATGGGTTTTCGACTCGTTTTTGCAACTTCTTTTGGTGTTAAGTTTCGAGTGTTTTTCAATTCCGAGACTATACCAATAGGAATTCCTACGTTATCACCAATCCGATTTTCAACACTCAATAACATTTCACTAATTCCTTCAACTGTGGTGTAGTGAAGCCAATTTTTTTCAGGGCCTAGTTTGTTACCAGCTAAAAATTGATGGAAGAGAAACACTTGATCGGCTAAGCCTTTGACTATTTCAACATTTCGAGATTGGCATAAAGAAATGATGGTACGAATCCGACTACGACATTCCTCTGGTGTTTGTCCAAAGACACCAAAAAGTCCCAGCCATTTAATGACAGGGACTCTTAAGTCTATTTTATTGTTTAGGTCGGTCAAAGCATAACGATTAAAGCGACTGGATTTCATTTCGGAATCGCCCATAGAAACTGTCTCTTTTGCACTATTTTTTAATCGTTTGGCAGCACGAGAGGACTTTCCTTTTAATCCTCTACCACCTTTTAAGGGTTCAAAATGCCCTTTGAGTCGGAATTCTACTGGAAAGGGGAGACTTTGCACCACTTCTGCTATATGATTGAATGCCAAATTAGGGGCGAATTTATGAATAGGAAGCAGAGCAATGTAGCTAGTTCCTTCCGAGCTTCTTAGCTTTAATAAGCCTTGTTCTTCTGTAGGATCAAGGATAGTATCTGTTAATGAATAGCTGCTATTTTCCACAAAATCAAGATCAAAGGAAGTCTTCATTCCACGTACATAGGGATAACGACAGGCTTGCAGCACTTCTTGTTCAGTAAGTCTACGCCCATTAATCGTTCCAACAAGTTGAAAAATTTCTGATTCTATTGAACGGTATCGTTTAAAAAAATCTTCATCAACAGTTAGGTGATAGTGATTCAGGGATAATAGCTTTCCTGCGTAATAGTCAACGACTTCCATCGCTTTTCCTTTGACGGTTGTTGCAGAAGATAAACTAGAAAGTTTAACCCCAATATAAAATTTTTCCGTTGTGAGAACTCGAAGTTGATTTTCTAATTCGGAAAGTGTTCGATCAACTAAACTATCACCCATTAATTTTGCTTGTTCATCAAAATTTTCGGAGAAAGCTGTTAACCGCTCACCAAGATTGTAAGAATGCGGATTTAGAAATAATTCAAAGTCCTCAAAACGGCGTAAGCTTTGTAAAAATTGATTCCATTTTTGTTTATGTTTTTCTTGAACTTCTTTATTTTGACCAATGACATAGTCGCTAGGGCAAGTAAAATATGCCCAAACTTCATTTTCTGTAGTAAGCAATAAATTATGATAAACCTTATGAAATGGCTGTTTAAACTTCATTTTTTCCACCTTTCTATAATAGTCTAGTGATTCGTTTACGAATGGATTGCTTGATTAATGACTGATATTGTTCCTTTAATTTAGGAATTTCTGACATCGGGATAACTCCGTCTGCAAATTGTCGAAAAAGTGTTTTCTTCATTAGTAATACTTCATTATCTGTTTCAAACAATTCATAGAAGCCTTCTTCTCTTGCATTTAAAGATTCAAATTCATAGATTAGTTCTGGAACAACACTCTCTTTTATTTCTTGTTTCAATTGGTCAACATCTAATGTATTCTTTTTTACTTCTCCTTCTTTTTTTATGGAAACCTGTTCAACGGTACAGCGATCATAAATTACTTTTTCTTGTTTAAATGAGTGAAGTTGCTCATGATACAGTGATTTATACCCAAATACAAAGGTCAGAAGATAAAGAAAATAATCTTTCAAAAAAATATCCGCTCTCTTTCCATCTGGCTCAACTCGATTAAATAGTTGTACTAATCCGTAAGGAATCGCCAGAGAAATCATAACAACTAATTGATTCATTCCAAAAAGTATCAACAAAGTACTAAACACAATCGCAAAACTGACTGTTGCAACAGTGAAGTCCTGTGCATAGACGACAAAAGGTAAGTGGACATTTTTTGCAATTTCTCTGATCATATAGGGCGCATTGAAGGGCTCTCTATAGTCTAATATCTATTTTTCTATATTCATGACTATAACCCAAAGTAGCTTTTTAGATTAGAAAGTGAATTAAGAACGCCTGTAGGGTCTTTAATAACAGCGTAAATGATACCGCCAAAAAAGAGGATTGCAAAACCTTGAATCCATTTTGAATTTAGAAATTCTTTGATGACTAAATAAACAACAACTACCCCAAAAATTGGTGCAATCCAGTCATTCAAGATATAGTTACTGGCTTCTTTAGCATTTGCATCAGCATAAGCGACAGGAGATAGAGCGAAAAAGAATAAAAGGCTATTGAATAGTGTTGTGAGTTTGACAGTTAGTAGTTGTCTTTGCTGAGGAGAGCGTACTATTTTCTTTTGTTTCATTTAAATTCCTCCTAAATAATGATGAATGGTTTCAATAAAATAAGTGTTTTCTCGTTGCTTCAACAATAAAGTCATGGTTTCCTTGTGTCCTATTTTTGTTTCACCATCAATAACATCAAATGTAACAAAAGCAAAGAGTTGTTTGTCTTTGAAGAAGGGTTTAATTTGGCTATTGCTTATCTGATAATTACCTGTTAGAATTTCTGGTTCTTTCATCATAAATGCCATATCTTCCAATGAAGCAGATACATATTTATCAAGGAATGACTGGATGAAACTGATAACCGCTTTTTCTTCTTTGTTATCGACTTGTTGGTACTGAGAAATATCAGGCATTTTTGCTTGCTCAGTTTTTGAAGTTAGTGAAGGTTCAAGAGTAAAATAAGGATATGCAGTCACTTTAAACGATTGATTTTTTAATTGCACAAAAGGGATATTTAACAACACACGATTTTCAATTTTTTTCGTAATCAATATATTTTTCTTTGATAACGACTTCTTTATCACCTTCCTTTTTCTTTACATCACGTTCTTTTGTAACTGGAGCATTGATTTCATAAGCAATACGGTATTGAGCCACTAATTGTCCATTTTCGTTGACTAGATTATAAAAATTAGAAGAGAGTAGTTTTCGTTCAGTCCCTGTATTCTTTTCTTCATCTAGAGTGATCATGAAATAGGTCTCTTGGAGTGAATTAAAACGTTTTTCAAATGCTTGCTGCTCGGTAGGAATAGTAATGTAAGCTGTGATGAAAGGCTGTAGAAGCTGTTTATACAATTCTGATGTAACAGATGTATTTGTATTTTTTGCTAATTCTTTCTGAATCGTTTCAGTTAATGAAGTTTGTTCTTTGCGAATAAGACTTTGCATTTGGGTAGATTTAACAAAGGCAAAGGGACCACTGCTGATTAACAAAAGCGTTAGGATTAGAAAGAAGGTACGAGTCGTTCGGATACTAGCGGCTTTTTCTTCTTTTGGTAAAGCTGGGGGATGATTCTTTTTCTCTTTGATAAATTTCATTGAATTACTCCTTTGCGATTATTAAAAAAGGGAACCCCTTTACCAAATAAAGGAGTTCCTTTGCAGAAAGCTGAGTACCATAAATTTTTAAACGACTAGGCTGAGAATTGAATAGATAGGTAGCTTTGTAAAAATCATACGAATAACCAAGATAAACACCGGAATCGCTATAACGCTCTAGCCCTTCAATATAAAGACTAGTGTGGTTAGAAAGAATTCGTTCAAAACAGACTTCTTTTTTAGGAATAAAAACCAGATTTTCTCGTTGAGTTAGTTTTTTTACAGTAAGAAATTGCCGAGCTTGTCTTTCAGGAATTTGTCCTTCTAAATAGAAAAAGCCATATTTTTTGAGTTCGTCTTTGAGATATTCCTGATTCATGACAATACCTCAATAATAGTATTGTCGTTTGCTTGATAGAGGCGTCCATCTTGGCGTAAATCTTCACCAATTCCCTCATAGTCAATATTCCACTTGATTAAATCAGGAACACCAGCTAAATAGCCAAGATCATCCACTAATTGTTCTGCATAATTTTTATAGGAGTAACAGTCAGAGTAGACTTGAATTTCATCAATTTGTTCAAATGCATCTAAAATATCGTTGAAAAATCCGTATTCAACAAGTTCCCCTAAATAGTGGATTGCTGGTGTCCAGTATGCTCATCCAGTTGTTCTGCAACTTCATTCATTTCATTAAAATTCTCATAGTGAGAAAGGGTAAATGGTGCCATGTAGTCTGTTATTAAATGTTCCTGTCCATCATCTAATTCAATTTTATCTTTGACTTCTTCCCAATCAATCGGTAGTTCAAACCATCGCCCTTTATTGGTATGAAGATTTTCGATATATAATTCAATCATGTGTTTCACCTCTCAATTAAATAAAAATTGTGCTAATAGTTGTTCAACTTCTTCTTGTGTAACAGTTACAGAAGAGGAAGTAGTTGTTTGAGTTTCTTCTTGTATCAATAATTCTTTTATTGTTGTTGTAAGTTTTGCCAGCTCTTCTTGATCTTTTTCTTTTAGCTCTGCTTGCTGAATTCTAGACATTAACTCATTTTTGCCAAATGTTTGATCCATAATCCAAATTTTCTTTAGCGTAGGAGCAAGATAGTTTGAGAGCCAGCGTAACGCGTTATCATAATTTGGTTTTTCACCCTTCATGGTCAATCGCAATTCTTGCATGCTTTCAATGACCATGCGCCAATTTTGACTGTAATGAGTGCGCAGTCCATTTGAGTCACAATCATATACTTTAATGGCAGTATCGATTAATTCTTTAACGATCCATTCAATTGTTTCTCCTGTAGAAAGTAAATACTCAACAAAGAGATAGGCTTTTTCGTCAGCTAAACGGATTTCATAACGATTTTTAATGCCATATTTTTGCCGAGCCATATCAACAGAGATTTCTTCTTTTTTTGCTAGTTCATAATCTTTTTGGTAAAAGTTTAAATAAAATGGGGACTATCTGGAACCAAAGTAAAGAGAGAGTCCTTTGTTGAGCCGCTGCCCACTCTTAACAACAATTCCTCCTGTAAAATCAAAATTGCGAAAAGTGGTATCGACTAATCCTTGTTCAACTTTTTCTTTCAATTCAAATAAATCATAATTGGGATAAAGAAGAGATAGATGTTCATCCAGAGCCAAATCAATTCGTGTAATTTTGGTGTCAATTATTAGACCTTCACCAAAAATATTCGATTGATAAAGCCGCCAAAAGAATGTCGTCCAAGTTTCTTCTTGTTCTTCTAGTACCAATTCATATTCTCGACAGCCTTGTCCACGCAGTTCAATCATCACTCCCATATCTAGGTTTTCTGGATTTGAGAAAACAAAGATGTTACTGAAACAATAGCTTTCGATATAATGATTAAAGCCAGCTATTTTATAAGATGCTTGAAAAAATTGAAAACGAACTTGTTGATAAAGTTAGCTTTCCTACCAATTTTGATGTTTTACAACAAGAAGTTGATAGCACGAAAAACCAATATGAAAAAATTGTACATTCATTGCAGCTTACTAAAAATAGATTGATTAATCAACGAAATGATAATTATGAGGTTAAGCAAGAACTAGCCAATTTAAGGAAGATAATTAGAAAAAATGATAAAGACAAAAAGACGATAAACAGTCATACTTGTCCCAAGTGTCACTCCATTATTACTGATAATCTTGAATTGAAAATCAATACTTTAAACAATGAAGAGGACTTTTTGTTCTTAGCTAACGAACTTGAAAAAGAATCTTTGAAAGTAGAGGCTAATATCTATAAAGAAGAAAAAAAATATCAGCAATTATTAGATACTCTAAAAAAATATGAAGATAAATTAGCATTAAATTCAAAAGAAATTAGTAATGTTTTGAAGCATAAAGGATTAATGGAAGTCAGAGATAAGCTGATTATGGATATTGGGAACAGTCAGGTCAATTTGAAACAGGCTCAGGAATCGTTAAAATAACAGAGAAAAATTTTGAAAGAATATTTAGAATTGAAAAAGAAAATAAATGAAACTTATTATGAATTAATGTTGAATGATAAAATTCATTTTAACTTAGAAGAACTGGACTCTGATAAATTTAAAAAATTTGATTCTAATATAAGCGCAGGCGGAAGTAATAAACCAATAAATACTATTGTCTGGTATTTTAATCTTTTGAAAGTGAAAAATAAATTTAATCCGGATGCTATACGTTTACCAATTGTTTTAGATAGCCCTGCAAATGCAGAACTTGATAGAGATAGTAAACATACCTTACTAAAGTATATATTTGAAGAATCAGATAAAGATAGTCAATTAATAGTTTCTACTATAGGATTTTCAACTTCTGACTTTAAAGAAGAACGTTTTGATAATATTATTGAACTTTCAAATTCTAAATATGAGTTATTGAATACAGAAGATTATGAGCTATATAAAGAACTGTGCAAGGATTTAGTTTTAATAAACGAATAGTGATTAATTAGTCTTGCTGAATGATCAGAAACAAAGAAGCCGATATGCTATTTTGAAAATAGAGTATTGGCTTCTAGGATTGCTTGTCGATATTAAAATCAGGTTGATTGTTTTAGTATTTATTCCAGCTCGCAGTTTTCTTACTAAAAACATCCAAAATATCCTAATTTTCTAGTTAAAACAGTTTGAAACTAACTCAAAACTAACTCAAAACTAACTACAATTGACAAAAATCACTAGAATTTCGCAGCATTCACAGAAAAATTAGAATGCTGTCATACCAGCGATTAGAGCTTGTCAGAAGCTCTGGAAAAAGCTAACCTTTTGCTGGAAGGTAGTGTTGACTAACACCAATTTTAGCGCTAGAAATTTTGATTTATCAATGTTTCTAGCGCTAATTTGTTTTTGAAAAGAAAAATTAACTCCAGAACCAACTAAAAATGCGATTAAAACAAATATTTCTCTCTTAAAATAAGAGTTATATCTTCTAAAATTTCTTGATGATATACACTAATCAGCTTTATATATTACTTGACAAAATTATTTTGCCATCTTGAGTTAATTATTTGTATATTCAGAGTGACAAAACTTCTATTCATATACTTGAAAGTTTATGAACATTGAATTTTAAAAATTTTACACATTGCTAATTTAAAGATAAAAGGAAGTGCTAGTGGTGTTCTTGTTAATTATTATTGGTCTTTTATTAATAATCATTGGTATTCAACTTAGAAGAGGAAAATGGTATGGAATAGTTGCTGGGAATAATTTTAAAGACAAACCGATTGAAATTCAAAAAAAAGGTGCATTAGGAGCTTCGTCTATTACTTTACTCGTAGGTAGCTTTTTAATAATCATTTATATTTTAGATTTTTATGGTATTCAAACTAGGTTTTTAACCCTTCCAGTATTTGTAATAGTGATACCGTATTCTTTTTTTTCTATATATAAATATCTTAAACACTTCATTAAATATGGAGAATAATGACTCTATTTAGTTAGAAAAAGAGTGTCAGAAAATCTACCCTCAAAAATTAGAGGTTCAGTTGTACTGTGACCTCCAAAAGATAGCAAGTTTAAACAGTTAATTTTGATATTTTAAAATAAGTGTTGACAATTCATCAAATAAGGAACATACTGTGTCTTGTAGTAAAGAAATAAGTTAATTAAGTCATTTTCATTCAACAATGTAAAATCTTCTTTTTAATTATTTTGTTATTGCAATACAAAGTGCTTAAGACGCACACAGGAGGATTTACATTATGAACACAGGTACAGTAAAATGGTTTAATGCAGACAAAGGGTTTGGATTTATCGAAGGCCAGGATGGAATTGACGTATTCGCACATTTCTCTAACATCCAAGGTGACGGCTTTAAATCTTTAGACGAAGGTCAAACAGTAACATATGACGTAGAAGCTGGCCCACGTGGCGACCAAGCAACCAATATTGTTAAACTTTAATTAATCATATCAAAGCATCCTTTAAGGGTGCTTTTTATTATGGAAATAGTTTGATTAATAATACTCAATCACTTTATTGCTAATATTGTTTTGCTTCAAAGATAAAAAAAGAAGATCGAATGTCATATTACTGACATTCAATCTTCTTTTTTATTGATATACTTATTGAGATTGCTTTTAGTTAGTAAGTAATTTCAATTAACGAGGTTCTTCGGTTGTTTCTTCAGTCGTTTCAACCTGAATATCCTTCTTAGGAACAGATACCTTTAAGCCCTCTCCCTCTATAAAGTTTTCAGAGTTGATACTATAAATTGCATTGGCTAATAAACGATATAAGTATCTTGTGTGCGCCTTATTCGTTACATCTGTTGAGAAGAACACAAAATTTTGATCTTCCATTGAATCAGCAAACCCTAAGACTTGCCCCTGAACAAAATCATGTCCTGGCCACCAACCTTCAAGATAAAAATCATCATCATCGGCAACTTTTGCAAAGATTTTTGCTTCAGGTCTTGGCTGATTCATCACGCTACCTGATGAAACATAAGCAATATCATCGCTTTGGTAAGAGCCGGAAATAGGATTTGTTAAGTCATAATTCGCCTTGAGCAAACCTTCATTTCCTCCACCATCTTCATTCATTTGAATCTCTAAAGGATAAAGTGCTTGATCCTTAACTGCTTGTAAGGCCATTGAACCAATTCCAATATAATTCTTATCCTTAAGCGCATCTTTTTCAAATACCCCTGATGAATCGACTACTACGTTAGCGTCTTTAATATCTTCAACAATGGTAAAGCCTAATTGATTGAGTACAAAACGTGTTTCATCAGCAAGTTCGGCATAGTTGGAGCTTGATGGTGTTAAATAGATCTTCGGTGGTTCTACTTTAGTCGCTTTAATTGAATCTGGGCTTTCTACCAGGTTTACTAAAAGGCCTTCAAGATAACCTTTCATGTCTTCTGTATTAGCCAAGTAATCACCCATTGCAATTTCGTCACTAGACTCATTCACAATTTGTATTTCTTTTCCATCAGCTAACATCTTATTGACTAATATCAAAGCATCATTATTATTAGCCTTTATAACAACTTGATCCGATTCAATATTTTGATCTGTGGCAGGTTTTGATAAAGGTTCTGTTATTTCAGTTAATTTATCTGCAAAAAGATCGGCTTGTCTAACTTCAACACTATCAAAGCCATGAAGTTTAGGGTAATTTAAGACTATTTCTGCATACATAGCTCCCCAATCAGATTCATCAGTCCCTTGATAAAGGGATACGTTTGCAAGAGAACGTTTAGCTTGATTCATTGGAATCACAATGGATCCAGCAGGATAAGTAATATCCTTATATGTCACTTCTATGTCAGATTGATAGACCTTCACACCATTACGTAGGAAATAGCTGATCATATCATAAACTTCATTAACATTTTTTTGTAGGCTTTTATCCATTGGTAAAATATAGTAATCTGGGAAGAAATTATCATTTTCTCCTCTAGGGCGCCCACCAACTGACCCATCAGCCTTTACAAGCCACGAGTCCACAGCCTTATTATCTTCATTTTCAATACCCCGTCTAAAGATTTCTAATTGATTTTGATAGAGGACGGTTTTATTATCGAGAACATACTTTATGGAACCTAAAACGGCATGCTTAGCAGCTAAAAGGGATTGTTGGTTTTGAGCTGGAATTTCAACTGTATGACCCAACGCTCCATGAATAAGCGAGAATACAGCCGTATACCCTAAGAAAGCATCATCCCAACCATCTCCATAGTCAAACATTGGAATAATATAGGACGTATAGTCAGAGTTAGCAATACCCACATCTCCCATGGCTCTGGCATGTCCTATCGCACCTGGTTTATCATCAACAACATCCTTAGTATCAGGATCCATCTCGCCGCCCATGAGCAGATCATACTCAAAATTTGGTTCATGAGGAGGAGTAGTGGGTTCAATAAGAAATTCCGGAACAAATCCATGTAAATCAATAAAAGTTAACGGATTATATTTCGCTAAAGTTGCAGACATAGCTTTTGTTTCAGCTTGCGTCTGGTAGATATTATCTCGATTAATATCCAACTTATGAGAATTTTCCCTTTGGTTTTCAGCTTTACCATCGGGATTTAATGTTACACAGAAAATAAGAATAAAATTATCTAACACATCGCTTACTTTTAATCTCTCCAAGCTATCTTTTTCCTGACCATTAAAAATAAATTCCTCCTTAGTGGAAAGGTCTTTTAACAAATCAATTTGAGCATCTATCCCTGGTGATTCATCGGGATGTGTATTATTAATGAAAATTGGAACTTGGTAAGATGTCGGGTCGTCTTGTGCAATTTTTTCACTTAGTTTAGCAGGATCATTTAAAGCTTCGGTCAGCGTGTTGTTTAAATAATGATCAATGGTTTCTTCATTTTTTGCTACGATCACCATGGGAATTTCTCGTCCTTCATCCGTCTGCCCAATCGACTCATATTTAAAGAAACGATCTCCTTTTTCATTTCCTGCCGCAATTAATGCGTCCAAATCAGGTTGTATTTCTTCGTATTTATGAAATCCAGTATAATTCTGGATCTCAATATCGATTGAGGCTTTTGCCCCACTACCTTCATCCTTTACAACTAAAGGATAAGTGCCTAACAATTCTTCGAAAGTCCAACGTGGATAAGGTCTTAAATCAGTCGCATCCAATCCATAAGGAAGCGAGTTAACTAATTTACCTTTTAATACATTACCATCTATGGATAAATCTTCTACCCGAATCCAAGGCTTTAAGTCGTAAGCTTCGGTCTCCATATTGAAAGCTTTCCATTCACTCAAAGGCTTGTCACCTAAACTAAAACTTAGTTGGTCTAAAGATATTTCTTCTTTGAAATCAACTTCAAAGTCTAAAGATTTTTTCTCAGTTAAACTTAAGTGGGTATCCTCCATTGATAAAGTTTGAGCATAAATTGAAAGGCTAGATGGTACCAATAGCGTTAAAGTAAGCAAAAATGTAACCAGCAACTTAATCAATTTTTTCATACTATTCTTTCCTTTCTACTTGATTTATTTAGCAAACATAAAGGAATCTGGTATTAGATAATATTCTCCCCTTTCTTCAATCAAATGATAAACATGAGTCACTGTGTTTTCGCGAATTTTTATTTTGCAAGTTACTAGAATTTTATCGACATCCTCTTGAATTTTTTCAACTTTTTCAAGTCGACCAATATCGATCATGCGATATTGACGGTAGCGATTAAATTCTTCTAAACTGACTCGATCTTTAAAGGAGTTGGCCAGCATTCCATAAAACGCTTGTCGATTGTTTGAGTAGACAGCTTTATAAAAATTGTTTATTACTGCCTCAATTTTTTTTGTATCCATACATCGCTTCCTTTCCTAAAATTTAAAGAACTTTGCTAACTATATTATAACACTCAGTTTCATTAATACGATAAGTTTACTTATGGAATCCAATTCTAAATAAGGCAATTAATTATATAATGAAAACTATATTGTTCATACTTAATGTTAGCACTATCTATTTTTCAAACAGGCCTATAAAGAAAATTTATCAAACATAGATTTTTAAAATTGAAGTCCGCTTGAAAAACTACTTTATGATCCTGATGGACTCCAATTTAAAAAAACATAAAAGTAATTCTTTAAGAATACCATTAAAAATAGGGACTTATCTCTTTAGTCCCTAGCTCTTTATAAATTTTATAAGATAAACAGATATAATAAAGAAAAAATAGTTGTAACCGTGGCGACAGCTAACAATATACATAGCGGCATTCCAATTACCATAAAAAATATTAAAATTAAGGGGTGCGTTTTTAAATAAGCGATCATGCTCTTCTCAAGTTGTATAATAAATGCAAAGTGAATGTTCAATCGCTTCGAAAAATTAATTCCATCCATTCTATGATAATAGGATGACTGTCTTGGATAGTTTGATAGATAGTGATTCACTTTAAACAACCTCCTTTTTACTATTAGCTACACTCAGTATAAGTTATCAGCTAATAAGATAGTGTTAAAGGACCGTGATCAGTATTAAAATTAAATAAAGACCGAATCTTTATACAATCTTAATACCGCTCAAAGAGTTTTTATATTTTAAAAACACTAGATCAAGTAAAATAATAAGGAGAATAAAGAAAGTAGGTGAAAAAATGGTTCAAGACTTAAAGGCTAGCTATCAATTAAATAATTCAATAAACGATATCCAACCAGGGCACTTAAAAATCTTTTGTGGCTATGCCGCCGGAGTAGGTAAAACATACAGTATGTTACAAGCTGCTCACTCCGCTAAAGAACAAGGTGTTGATGTTATCATTGGATATATTGAACAGCACACCCGTCCAGATACGCTAAAATTAATGGATGGTTTGGAAAGCTTGTCGCCTATTGAGATAACCTACCGTGGATTGTCATTAAAAGAATTTGACTTAGATGGTGCGTTAAACCGCAAACCGCAACTTATTTTAGTCGATGAGTTAGCCCATAGTAATGCTGAAGGGTCCCGCCATACCAAACGTTATCAAGATGTCGAAGAACTACTGCGAGCTGGAATTGATGTTTACACGACTATGAATATTCAACACTTAGAGTCTTTAAAAGACGTTGTAGACACCGTTACCAACGTGGCAGTTAATGAAAGGATTCCTGATTCCGTCTTTGATGCAGCCGATCAAATTGAATTAATTGATATCGAACCGGATGACTTAATCTTACGCTTGAAAATGGGGAAAATTTATAAAAAAGAACAAGCTTCAAGGGCATTGAATCATTTTTTCTCACGTGACAATTTAAGAGCTTTAAGAGAACTTGCTATGCGTCGAACAGCGGATCATCTCAGTCGTCACGCTCAAAAACAAGGCAATCCTCTTAGCAATATCGCAAGCGATCATATTTTAGTTTGTATATCAAGCTCACCGAGTAATGCTAAAGTCATTCGAACCGCCGCTCGAATGGCGGAAGCCTTTCATAGCCATTTTACTGCCCTTTATGTTGAAGATTCTGATCACAAACCGTTGAAAGCCGAAGAACTAAAACAACTTAGAAATAACTTGCGTCTAGCTGAACAATTAGGTGCTCAAATTTCAACAGTTTATGGGGATGATCCTGCTTTTCAAATAGCAGAGTACGTTAAAGTTAGTGGCATTACCAAGATTGTTTTGGGAAGAAATAATAAAAGTGGTCGCATCTTCACGCGCCATAAAACCTTGACTGATAAATTAAATAAATTAGTAGACAATATAGACATCTACATTATTCCTGATGATCAACCACGTCAAAGACAATCCTTCAAATTATTCAGCAATACTAAACAAGAATTTAGTTGGAAAGACTTTGTAAAAGTAATTGGACTGAATATTATAGCCACCTTGATCAGTTTTGGTTTTTACCAAGTTGGACTCCGGGAAGCAAATATTATCACAGTCTATATTCTAGCTGTTCTCTTAACAGCTGTCTGGACCCGAGGCCATTGGTATGGGGTCTTAGCCTCTCTTTTCAGTGTCATTTCCTTTAATTATTTCTTCACTGTTCCTCGATTTACTTTAGAAGCTTACGCTCCCGATTACCCGGTTACTTTTCTGATTATGCTTGTCGCTAGTGTTCTTTCTAGCTCACTCGCAACCCGAGTCAAAAAACAAGCCCAGCAATCTGCCCAAAGAGCTTACCATATGGAAATTATTATGAATAGTAACCAAAAATTAGCCGACGGACAGCATGAATTTGAAATTATTCAGATTGCAGCTAGTCAAATAGCTGAATTAATTAATCGTCCTATTCTCTATGCTTTGACCCAGAATGAATCTACTTTACAATTTTCTGAAACAAACCAACCAGGCCTTGGGAAAATAATTGGACCCCTCAACCAAGATGAGTTAGCTATCGCTAATTGGGTGATTAAGAATAACAAACACGCGGGCGCAACAACTAATACTTTATCCCATGCCCAAAACCTCTATATGGCGGTTCGTGGTAGTCAAGAAGCCCTGGGTATAATTGGTATCCCAATAAAGTATTATCCCGTTCTGAGTGTTTTCGAAAAAAACCTAATCGTGTCCATTTTAAATGATTGTGGTTTAATGCTTGAGCGACGTCATTTAATAGAAGAAAAACAAGCGATTGAGATTGAAACACAAAGAGAAAGATTACGCTCCAATCTTCTAAGATCAATTTCGCATGATTTACGTACGCCTTTGACTAGTATCAGTGGTAATGCCTCGGTTTTAATGGATCAAACCCTTCAATTAGAAGAGAAGAAAAAACAAAATCTATATAGTAGTATTTATGATGATGCGATGTGGCTCATTAATTTGACAGAAAATCTCCTTTCCATCACTAAACTTGATAATGGAACAATGAATATTACTCTGAATGCAGAATTAATTGAAGATGTTGTTCATGAAGCCATTACCCACATTGATCGGAATATCTCAGATCATCATTTTTCAGTTAAGTTAACGGATGAATTATTGGTGGCAAAAATGGATGCACGCTTAATTGTTCAAGTCCTCGTCAATTTAATTAATAATGCAATTAAATATACACAGTCCGGTTCATCCATTATTTTATCTGCCAAAAAAGTTGACAATCTGGTTCAAATTGAACTTGCTGATGATGGACCTGGCATTTCTGATCAAGCAAAGATTCATTTGTTTGATATGTTTTACACGGCTGATCTAGGCCAATCAGATAGCCGGCGGGGCTTAGGTCTTGGCTTAAGTTTATGCAAGTCGATTATTGAAGCACATGGAGGTGAGATCGGGGTTGAGGATAATCAACCTAATGGAACCATTTTTTCATTTACTTTGCCTTTAGAGGAGGTTCACATAAAAAATGATTAAACCTAAAATTTTAGTTATCGAAGATGATCCTGCTATCACTAACTTGATACGTACTACCCTAGACACTCAAGCATACCAATATCATACTGCAAAAACAGGGGCCGAAGCTCTTTTAGATGCTGTTTCCTATAATGCCGATGTCATTATTCTTGACTTAGGACTACCTGACATGGACGGCATCGAAATTATACGCAAGGTGAGAGGGTGGAGTAAAGTACCGATAATTGTTGTAAGTGCTCGTAGCGAAGATCTTGATAAAGTTGAGGCTCTCGATGCAGGTGCCGATGATTATCTCACTAAACCATTTAGTATTGAAGAGTTTCTCGCCCGTTTACGTGTCGCCCTAAGAAGAAGTCAAACAGAAGATAGTAATTCTCAAGCACCAGTCACTCACTATCAAAATGGCGATTTAAAAATTGATTACGTTGCTGGATGTGCCTATCTGAATGAAGAGGAAATTCATTTAACCCCTATTGAATATAAATTGCTCACCGTATTAGCTAAAAATACTGGGAAAGTTCTTACACATAATTATATTTTAAAAGAAGTGTGGGGCAGTAGCTTCGAGGCAGATATTCCCTCATTAAGAGTCTTTATGGCAACTTTAAGAAAGAAAATAGAGGAAAATCCTTCTGATCCTGCTTATATTCAAACGCATATTGGTGTTGGTTACCGTATGATTAAACGATAAATTGATATACTTGATATTCACCTGATAAAAAGTAATTTTTGATTGGATGGTTAGCATGAGGTTAGCAACCACCTTTCTGAAATTACTTTTTTCTTTATTGTACAGATTTCTTATACAGGACCTTTATACAATCTTAATCTCATCGACCAAGCACTAAGATCACCTTTATAACCTTTGCAGTAAACTAATAAATGTAAAATATTAAGGAGGAATTCTCATGTATGATCTTTTAATGATTATCATTCTAACATTTTCTACATTTGTCCTAATCCAACTTATTAATTGGTGTCAAAGGCAAATTAATCGGTTAGATTAAGGAGGAATTCAATTGATCGCTCTTATTGTTATTATTATCTTACTTTTTGTTTATCTCATTTATGCTCTGGTCAATCCAGAAAAGTTCTAACGATTAGGAGGAATTTAAAATGTGGCAAATGATAGCTACCTTATTCATTTATTTGCTGCTGGTCATTCCGGTAGGCAATTATCTGTACCGTATTGCAAGTCAAAAAAAGACATTCGCTGATCCTGTCTTTGACTACGTCGATCGATGGATTTATAAATTGGCAGGCATCTCTCCTCATACTTCCATGAATTGGAAAAGTTATGCTGTAAATTTAATTAAAACAAACGCAGTCATGATTTTATTAACCTATCTTATTTTGAGAATTCAGGGTATGGCAATTTTTAATCCCAATCAAATTGAAGGAATGGAACCGTCGCTTTCTTTTAATACGGTTATCAGTTTTATGACAAATACCAATTTACAGCATTATGCTGGTGAAAACGGACTCTCTTATTTATCACAAATGACGGTTATAATTTTCATGATGTTTGTCTCTGCTGCTAGTGGTTATGCCGCTTGTATAGCGTTTATTCGTGGACTAGCAGGTCATTCCAAAGATAATATGGGTAACTACTATGTCGATATGGTTCGAATTACTACCCGTATTTTGATCCCCTTTTCAATACTCGGTGGCTTGTTACTTGTTTGGCAAGGAGTGCCACAAAATTTCAGTGGTAATTTAATAGTAGACACATTGGAAGGAAGCAAACAAGTGATTGCAATGGGACCGGTGGCCGCTTTAGAAATAATTAAACACTTAGGTACGAACGGTGGAGGATTCTTAGGGGCCAATTCAGCTACTCCAATTGAAAATCCAACTCTTATCTCAAACTTAATTGAACTCTATTCCATGATGCTATTACCAGGCGCTTGTGTTATTACATTTGGAAAAATGGTAAGCGAAAACAAATCAACCAATCAAATAAATCCTATCAACCAAACTGTTAAACCATCCTTCATTCATAGAGCATTTGGTAAACAAGGATTTAGTCTTTTTACTGCCATGGGTATTCTATTCACATTAGGTTTAGTTCTTTGTTTCTGGGCTGAAAGTCAAGGGAATCCCGTCCTAGCCCGATTGGGATTAGATCAAGCCATGGGAAACATGGAAGGAAAAGAGCTTCGGTTTGGAATCGCCCAATCTGCCTTGTTTACCACTACTACAACTTCCTTTACGACAGGGACTGTTAATAATATGCATGATACACTAACGCCTTTAGGTGGTTTGGTTCCTTTATTACATATGATGTTAAATGTCGTTTTCGGCGGAAAAGGTGTTGGTTTAATGAATATGGTTCTATATGCCATTCTTTCCGTCTTTATTTGTGGTTTAATGATTGGCCGTACCCCAGAGTACCTCGGCAAAAAAATTGAAGGACGCGAGATGAAACTAACCGCTCTTTGCATTATCATTCATCCTCTATTAATTCTTAGTTTTACTGCCTTAGCTATTGGTACAAATTGGGGCAGAGAGGCAATTTCTAATCCTGGATATCACGGACTATCTCAAATTCTTTATGAATTTTCTTCAGCTACTGCTAATAATGGATCAGGTTTTGAAGGTTTAGGCGATAATACCCTTTTTTGGAATCTAACCACAGGGATAGTCATGTTCTTTGGTCGTTACTTATCAATTATTATTCAACTCGCAATTGCCGGATCTTTAATGCATAAACCGTTTATTAATCAGTCTTCAGGAAGTTTACAAACCACTACTATTTCATTTGCTTTCATATTAGTAATGGTTGTTTATATATTTGCGGCCTTAACATTCTTACCTGTTTTAGTTTTAGGTCCAATTGCTGAACACCTTACTTTATTATCTTAACTCTTGTTTAAGGAGGAAAATTAATGTCTCATAAAAGTAACACGTTAATTACCAGAGAGATGTTTCAGGCAGCTTTAATTGACTCTTTTAAAAAATTAAACCCTGTCTATATGATTCAAAATCCAGTAATGTTCGTCGTCGAAATCGGCTTTTTCATAACCCTTGTTTCCACTTTCTTCCCATCTTTTTTTTCACAAAATACTAATGATAGAAACCTTCAAATTTATAACTTACTGGTCAGCCTTATTCTATTATTTACGATCCTCTTTGCTAATTTTGCCGAATCGATTGCTGAAGGTAGAGGGAAAGCTCAAGCAGCTTCACTTAAAGCAACTCAACAAGCTACCGAAGCCAGACGGTTACTTAAGGATGGTTCTGAAGAAATAGTTTTATCCAATCAGTTAAATAAAGGAGATATTGTTCTTGTTTCAGCTGGTGAGGTCATACCCGGTGATGGTGAAGTAATCGAAGGAGTCGCCTCAGTCGATGAATCCGCAATTACGGGAGAGTCTGCTCCTGTTGTTAGAGAATCGGGTGGCGATTTCTGTTCAGTTACCGGTGGTACAACCTTAGTTTCCGATTGGCTTAAAATTCAAATTACCTCTGAACCCGGAAATAGTTTTTTGGACCGTATGATCAGTTTAGTAGAGGGGGCTTCTCGCAAGAAAACACCCAACGAAATCGCCTTAAACACGCTCTTAGTTTCCTTAACCATTATTTTTTTAATTGTGATTGTATCTCTCTACCCGATTGCATTGTACTCAGGAATATCAATTCCTACTTCAACCTTAATTGCTTTGACGGTTTGTTTAATTCCAACCACTATTGGTGGTCTTCTCTCAGCAATTGGAATTGCTGGTATGGATCGTGTCACTCGTTTTAATGTGATTGCTATGTCTGGTAAAGCAGTGGAATCATGTGGAGATGTTGATACTATGATTCTAGATAAAACAGGAACAATCACTTATGGTAACCGTCTAGCTGCGGAAATAGTCCCTGTTGAAGGGATAAAATTACCTGAAGCACTTCGTTGCGCGGCTTTAACTAGTTTGCATGATGATACCCCTGAAGGGAAATCTACGCTCGAGCTCGCTAGACAACTTGGCGATGACAGTCAAGATGAAACAGGCGCAGAATTTGTCCCATTTACGGCTCAAAGTCGTATGAGTGGTGTTGATTTAAACAGTGGTCAATCATTGCGTAAGGGAGCAATGGATGCAATTGTCACTTACGCTAAAGACCAAGGGGGGCAAATTCCAAAAGATTTAAATGCTTTAGTAGAACGCATATCCGGTCTGGGTGGAACTCCCTTAGTCATGTGTGAAGGCAACAAAATTTTAGGTGTTATTTATTTAAAAGATACGGTGAAAGAAGGAATGGCAGAACGTTTCGAACGTTTACGCGACATTGGCATTAAAACCATCATGTGTACCGGTGATAACCCATTAACAGCAGCAACTATTGCTAAAGAAGCTGGAGTTGATGGTTTTATTGCTGAATGTAAACCAGAAGATAAAATTAGAGTCATTCAAAAAGAACAAGCAGAAGGTAAAATCGTTGCGATGACTGGAGACGGGACCAATGATGCCCCTGCTCTCGCTCAAGCGAACGTTGGTTTAGCGATGAATAGTGGAACAACAGCGGCTAAAGAAGCTGCCAATATGGTTGATTTAGACTCCGATCCGACTAAGATTATTGAGGTAGTTGAAATTGGGAAACAATTATTAATCACGAGAGGAAGTTTGACAACCTTCTCTATAGCCAATGATATTGCTAAATATTTTGCTATTATCCCAGCTATGTTCATGATTGCAATTCCACAATTGAGTGTGCTTAATATCATGAATTTGGCTACACCTCAAAGTGCTATTCTTTCAGCTTTAATCTTTAACGCTCTCATTATTCCATGCTTAATACCCTTAGCGATGAGAGGTGTTAACTATCGACCAATGAGCTCAGGAAAATTATTAGCCAGAAATATGCTGATTTATGGTCTGGGTGGCGTCATCACACCATTTATTGGTATTAAATTAATTGATATTCTAATAAGTCCACTCTTGTTTGGTATTGGTATTTAGGAGGTTAAAAATGAATAAAAAAATAAAGTCATTCTGGCAAACTTTTCGTCAAAGTATAGGACTGACCTTAGTGATGATGGTCATGTGTGGATTATTATTTCCCCTCACCTTAACAGGCCTAGCATCCCTTATATTCCCTCATCAAGCTTCAGGTAGCACTGTTGAAGTAGATGGAAAAGTTATAGGCGTTGAAAATGTTGGTCAAGAATTTACTCAAAACTATTTTTTATGGGGGCGTCCTTCTGCTTATCATTATAACGTCTATAAAGAAGATGAGAGTGGTAAGCCAGTCTACCTAAATGGAGAAGCATTCATAGGCCTATCCTCTGGCTCTGCTAATTACGCTCCATCTAATCCTAATTTAACCAATCGTGTTTCCCTCGATATGGCGAAGTTTCTTGAATTGAATCCTTCGGTTGAAGCTAAGGATATTCCGAGTGATCTCTTAACAGCTTCCGGTTCTGGTTTAGATCCTCATATTTCTCTACAAGCTGCGATGATTCAAGTGCCTCGCATTGAAAAAGCATCTGGTATCTCGGCTAATCAAATAGAACAGATTATTTCTCATCATACTGAAAAGCAACTATTTGGCCTATTAGGCGAAGAAACGGTTAATGTTCTTTTAGTGAACAAAGAAATTGCGAGTACTATGAATCAATAATGTATTCTATCTTTTTACCCTTTTACTAATTAAACTCATCAAAAAAATATTGAATCCTTGAGTCAAAGAATTTGAAAAAAAAATACCGAACCTATATGATTTGGGAAAGATACTATAAAGGAGGCATTTATTATGTCAGAAGAGAAGAAAAATGCAAAATTGGAAAAATTAGCAGGTAGCGTTAAAGAAGCCGTTGGAAAAGTAACTGATAATAAAGAATTACAGTCTGAAGGAATGGCAGAAAAAGTTAAAGGGACCGTCAAAGAAGGTATTGAAGACGCTAAAGATGCCGTTGATGGATTAAAAAAAGGCTTATCCGATAAAGAATAAGCATTCACAATTAAGGGGTGGACCATCAACTGATGATCCACCCCTTAAATGCATTCCTCATTCTTAATTTAATCCATCTGACATTAAATATATACGTGATACCAGCTAGTAAGAATAACTTATGTCAAACTGTGCAAAATAAAAGTGGCTTTTAGCTATAGTCTTTTTATACATTCAATCAGCAAAGGTGATGTTTAATGAAATCACAACACCCTATACAAATGCAAGGGAGCCCAGAAGCAATTACTAGAGTAAAAAAAATCTATGAAAACCATGCTGAATTTCCTTATATTTCACCAGAACGTGACATAGATAAATGGCTAGCCGAAATCGAATTGAAATCGAGTCATTTGGTTGCAAAGCGAAATATGGTTCGAACTGAAGAAGGTCTTCTACCAGGTCATATTATTCTTTTATAGCGTGTCAGTCATGGAACTTATACCGTAGGACATTGGATTACTAAATACTTTGAATATGACTATGGCATTGATGGTCATGATATTGACTGGTTAGTTGAACAAGAGTATGTCCGTATTCTTTCTGCAAAGGAGTCTTTAATCTATGAAACAGCACCTTTTTTGAAGAAACTACTCAAAGACAAGAACATTTCAGGCTTTTCTAAATTAAAGAAAGAAGAACTCCTTAAAGCGGTGCGGCAAGAATATTCCGAGACAGAATTAGCAATCCTAACTAAGACGAGAGGCTATCACCTCACTCCAAAGGGTGAACAGGCTTTAAAAAATAACCAAGCAATTGTTGACAAACACCCTAAAAAGCCTGGATTTTAAAAAGAATCCTTCTGGATATCCAGAAGGGTTCTTTTTAGCTAGAACTTATATTAAATCCAAGGCTCTTTCCACATAATTCGTTATAATTCGCTCAACACCCGCATCAATCATCATCTGAATATGCTCTGTTTCATTAACCGTATAAGTATTAATTTGAACACCATGACCATGACATTCTGCAATATCTTCTGGATCTAAAGTCACAAAGGCAGGGTGATAATGACCTACACCGTGCTCCTTACAATATTTACCAGGGTTTAATTGACCGGAAGCCGTTAAAAAACCATATTCAATTTTACTATCACCTGCTAATCGCACAAAATCACGTACGCTATGGTGATTAAAAGACGAAATCAAAACACGGTCTTCCAAATCAAATTCTTTAATCAATGCTAATACTTTCTCATTTATACCCTCATAGCGAAAAATATTAGTTTTCAATTCAATATTCACTTTAATTGTTAAAGGCTTCATCCATTCAAAAAATTCACGCAAAGTCGGAATTTGAATGTCTCTTGCGGAATTAACTTGTGTTTCTTTGAAGTTAGCATAATAGTTATACTGACGTAATTCCGTTAAAGTCATCTCTTTTACATAACCACTTCCGTTCGAAGTACGATCAATGGTTTCATCATGTATGATGACCACCTCTTGATCTTTGGTTAAATGAACATCCAATTCAATGCCTTCGATAGGAAATTTTGCCGCCTCTTTGAAAGCTAACATGGTATTTTCAGGATATAATCCCGAGTAACCGCGATGTGCAATAATTTTTACCATTATTTATCAAAATCCTCTCCCACTATTCGATTGAGTATCGAAGCTTCGGTCTTTTGATCGAACAGCATAATTTTATTTAGGTCTAATTGAACCTGAACTCCTTCGCCAATTTTAACGGGTCGAGCGGGTGAAAATCGTGCTACTAATTCGCGACTAGAGGTCGGATGATCGAAATAAACAAAAGTATCCGAACCCACTTGCTCAACATTTTTAGCGATAACATTCAAACCTGAGGTGTTTAAACCCTCGGCCTTATGGTGCATGTCCTCCGGGCGAATGCCAATATAAACTTCCTGGTCTTCTACTTCAACAAGTAACTGATCTTTGACTTCTTCAGCGAGCTCAAACGATTGATCAGCAATTTTAAGGTTTACTTTCCCCTCTTTAATCACTAACCTACCATTGAACATATTAATCATAGGTGATCCAATAAATTCAGCAACAAACTTATTACATGGATTATAATACAAATTCGCCGGTGTGTCATATTGTTCGATACGTCCAGCATTCATCACAGCTATTCGTGTTCCCATTGTCATGGCTTCTGTTTGGTCATGGGTAACATAAACAAAGGTCGTTCCTAATTCACGATGTAACTGGGTAATTTCAGACCGCATGGTTACCCGTAATTTTGCATCTAAATTTGAAAGGGGCTCATCTAATAAAAACACTTTTGGACTCCTAACCATAGCTCTTCCTAAGGCTACTCTTTGACGTTGTCCCCCTGATAAAGCCCCTGGTTTCTTATCAAGTAAATCTATCAATTGTAGGGCCTCCGCAACTTGTTCAACACGTAAATTACGATCTTTCTTACTTATACCATTCATTTTTAAAGAAAAACCCATATTATCTCGAACATTCATATGTGGATAAAGCGCATAAGATTGGAAAACCATAGCTATATCGCGATCTTTAGGCTGTAAATTATTAACTCGTAAATCGCCAATCCAGAGTTCTCCTTCCGAAATACTCTCTAAACCAGCAATCATACGTAAAGTTGTTGACTTGCCACAGCCAGAAGGACCTACTAATACGATGAACTCCTTATCTTCAATTTCTAAATCAATATTTTTAACCGCTTTAAAGCCATCGTCATATATTTTAGCAACTTTTCTTAAACTTAATTTAGCCATCTCTATTTTCCCCTATCCTTTCACCGCTCCGGCCGTAAGACCTTTTACCATATTTCTTGAACCCACAATGAAGATAAGCAAGCTCGGAATCATACAGATCATGACACCTGCCACCATTAAAACAAGTGACTGAGAATCGACTGAATTGAGCATGCTAATTCCGATTTGAACGGTCCGATTCTGATCATTATTTGTCACTAGTAGTGGCCACATATACATATTCCATCCCGATAGGAATGATTGAACAGACATAGCTCCTAAGGTTGGTTTTATCAAAGGCATCAAAATAGTTAAAACGAATCGTAAATCGGTACAACCATCTACCTTAGCAGCTTCATACACTTCATAGGGAAAGTTCTGCAAGGCTTGAACACATAAGAAGATATTAAAGGCAGATATAATGAAAGGGATGATTAAAACATAGAGAGAATCATTCCAACCCCAAGATGAAACCATTAAAAACTGCGAAATAATAACGGCTTCGCCTGGAATCATCATTGTCGATAAGATTAATGCGTATAATAGCCCTTTACCTTTAAACTTTAAAAAGCGAAAGGCAAAAGCTGCTAAGACAGAAGTTATTAACTGACTAAGAGTGATAGCTACCGCTACGATCATTGAATTTCTTATATAGGTGCCAATTGGTGCCATTTCGAAAACATCAAGAAAATTAGTTAATGTCGGATTTTTAGGAAACCAAACACTCTCAGGATCATATAACTCACCAGAGGGTTTAACGGACATCATTAGCCCGTACAATAAAGGCGAAAGAACAATCAATAACATAACTATATTTATAAGCAATCGTACAATACTCCATACAGTGATTGGTTCGCGTCTTTTTTTAACTGTATTTTTCTTATTTTCTTTAATAAGTTCTGCCATTATACTCTCTCCTTTCCACGGATTTTAAACATGATAATGGTCAAGATCATAACGATTAAAAATAGAATAACTGACTCGGCTGAAGCATAGCCATAACGATAGTTCATAAAGGCATTACGATAAATATCATAAACAATCACATTAGATGCTTGGCCTGGCCCACCCTTGGTCAATATATTTATCTGTCCAAACCCTTGGAAAGCGTTAATAACATTGGTCACAATCACAAAAAACAAAGTGGGTTTTAAAGACGGAATGGTGATGTAAATAAATTTCTTTAATCCATTCGCACCATCGATTGAAGCAGATTCATAAAGTGCATCATCTATACTGGCTAAGCCAGATGAAAAATACAAAAAGTTCATCCCTGAATTTAGCCAGCCTGTTAAAATTCCCACAACTAACAAAGCACTCCCTGGTTGAGACAAATAATTCACATATGTTCCTAGGATTCGATTAATAATCCCGACAGTGGGGTTTAACATGACTTGAAAAATCATAGCCATCCCTGCAGACGCAATCGCCATTGGCATCGCATAGGAGGTCGAAAACAATTTAATACCTGGGAAGGTCTTTTGACACAAAAGAGCTGTAATAAAGCCCAATAGAACGCCTACGATCACCACAATCACAACAAATTTAAAAGACACCCGTACACTGTTCCAAAAGCTTTCGCTTGAAAATAGTTCTGCATAATTCCCCCAGCCTAGAAACTCAGCGTTTTGACCCAGATTGTTGGTCAAAAATAAGCTTCGATAGATGGTTTGAAAAAAAGGCCAGAACATAAATACCGATAGGATTAAAATCGCTGGCAGTAAATAGCCATATCCCTTAATTTTTTCTACAAGACTTCGTTCTTGTTCGATTATTACGACTTCTTCTTCCATCTCTGCCACCTCTTCTTGCATATATTCCTCAAAATAAAAAATCGAGAGAACACCAATAATGAAGTTCTCCCGATTATCTAAGCATTTAATTCATTAAATTATTGGTTAGCTTTATTGTAATTTTCAATCGCTTTATTGATTTGGTCTGCCATTGCTTGTGCAGCAGATTTTGGATCAGTTTCGCCATTGAGTACTTTTTCAACTTCGTTTTCGAAAACTTGACGTGACTCTTGAGCAACTCCAGCTAAAGCCCCTTGATCATCAGCTGTAGAATCATGCAATTGATCAATGGCAGTTTGGAATTGCGGAAATTCCTCTAAGTTATCTTTAAAGTTCTGTTCGTCATGAGCTGCTAAATTAACCGGGAAGTATCCAGTGTCAACATTCCATTGTGCTTGAGAAGCAGGAGATACTAAAAATTGAATAAAGTCCCATGCTGCATCTTTTTTCGCTTCATCGTCAGATTGAATCATCCAAAGTGATGCTCCACCAATGGAAACGCCACCCTTGTCTTCTGAATCAATACCAGGATAGTAAGCCGTACCAATTTCGAAACGACCATCTACTTCAGTTAATAATTGGCGTAAACTGGCTGTTGATCCAAAAGTGATTGCTGATTGACCAGCAATAAATTCTGGATGGCCACCTTCACGACCTACGTTCGGCATAACACCTTCATCCACACCTTTTTTCCACATCGTTAAAATCTTTTCCATACCACCATTCTCAATAAAAGCTACGGATTCAGGTGCACCATCGCGTCCATTCGCATGGTCAAAGATATCTTTTTCCATTTTATTGAACCATTGATCAATCCACCATCCATAAATTCCGATCGATGCTGGCATAGCTGCTCCAGCTTCTTGCAATTTAGGACCGATTTCAATAAGTTCTTCTAAGGTTGTAGGAACTTCTACCCCTGCTTTATCAAAAATATCTTTATTATAGTACATTAAAGGAGTTGAGTTATTGAAAGGCATTGAGTTTAACTTACCATCAATCGTAAAATAAGCTAATAAGTTAGGCTCTAATAAATCTAAATCAAAGTTAGTTTTATCTACATATTCTTGAATGGGAACAGTTAAACCGGAATCAATCATAAAGGTTGTTCCAACTTCAAATACTTGAACCACATCTGCACCAACTTCAGATCCAGAGGCAGAAGAACGTAATTTGGTTAGAGTTTCATCATAAGATCCTTGATACTGGGCTTCAACTTCTACAGCATCTTGTGATTCGTTGTACTGATCAACTAATTTTTGTAAAGCGTCTCCTGTTGATCCACCCATTCCATGCCAGAAAGATAATTTGACGGGTTCTGCAGCTTGAACCGTTTGTGCTAGTGGTAAAGCACTTACTGTAGCTATCGAAGCTGATAGTAACCCTACCATCAATTTCTTAAATGTTTTTTTCATTATGCTTCCTCCTCGTTTTCGATCTTATTAAAATGACCGTTAACAAAAATATAGCATGTGAGTATTAACTTCTAGTAAATTCCACGTAAATTATTTGTAAATTTGGAAACGAGGTTTTCATACATAAAAAAAGCCTAGCTTAGCTAGGAAAAATACATTTAGGCTTGCTTATCTGAACTACTAAAAAGTTAAGTTTTTAATGAGTGATGATTAATTAAATGAGGAACCATGATTTTAAAGGTTTCTGAAAATTTAGCAATTATAGCAATAATTAGTAGACACGCTTCTAATAATAGGGAATCAAGCTAAGAAGACATATAAAATCAGGATTTTAAGCCAAAAAAAATAGGCACATGACTTCATCACTTATAGCTGCTACCTTCCGGTCCTGACTCGGTTCGTGAATCCATCATTGCCTTATATTATTGTAACATGAACCAACTAATTTGTAAAATTGAAGCTAGAAAATCACCTTTTTAAATCGAACTGTGCATAAGTCTGTGTATAAGTTGACTTTTCCACACACTATCTGTGGATATTGACCGATGAAATGTACTTCGCTTTAATTTCTTTTTTTCTTAACCGAAGTTGTCTAAAAAAGTCAGACATCAATTGACTGCACTCTGCTTCTAAAACTCCTTCGATTACTTCTACTTGATGATTAAACCGTTCCTCATGCATTAGATTCATTAAGCTACCACCGCAGCCACCCTTAGGATCTCTCGCAGCAAAAATGACTTGATCAAGTCGAGCTAATACGGATGCTCCAGCACACATCGGACAGGGCTCTAATGTAACGTACAATTTAGCACCTTGTAGACGCCATGCTTTAAGCCTTTCATTAGCCTGCCTAATCGCTATCATCTCAGCATGTCCAGTTGCTTGATGTTGACTTTCTCTTATATTGAACCCTCGTCCAATGATTTCTTCATTATGAACTACAACAGCACCAATGGGCACCTCTCCGATTGCTCTAGCCTTTTCAGCTTCTTTAATCGCTTCTAGCATCCATTTTTTATGTAGGTCTTGTTCGTGCGGTCCTAATTCTTTAAAAAGTATGTTCTCCATTTATCCGACTCCTAATTAAACTACTTTAGTCATTTATAACAAAAAGCAACCTCATTGTATAGGTTGCTTTTGTTATGTATATTTTTGCGTTAGATTAGAACAAATTATTTACTTTTTCACCAGCATCATCAGCAAGTTCTTTTGCACGGTTAATAATTTGTTTGAATCCTTCACTCATATGTGACTGAGTCGCTTTTGTTTTATTAGCAATACCGATTAAGGTATTAACCTCTTCATCAGACAAATCATTTACCATATTTACTAAATGATCGGATCCATTTAAAGTATGCTTAACATAAGCTTTAACTTTTTCACGATTAATCATCCCTCTAACACGTTCGTTAGCGTCATCATCTAGGTAAGCATAAAGTATAACCCCTGTTACAGCTGCGACAATAGCTGTTCCTGCGATAATATTTGTGATTTTATTTTTTTTATTAAATAACATATAAATCCTCCTCTTTTTTTAAAATTTTCTTTTTCTACAACTTAACTTTATCATTAAACAGCTTAAATAGACAGTAAAATGCTTTCATAGAATGAAGGTTAGTCTATTGCGATGAATTAAAAAAAGCGTAGCCGAATAAGCAGAACTTATCCGACTACGCATAAAGAAGACATTGGTTAGTTGTTCATTATTTTGAACGATTATTTATCTTAATTGAACCTGAGCGACCACCAATTGTTATGTTATCGCCTAAGGCAATATCTCCGTTCAATAGCATCTCACTTAATTCATCTTCAATTTGTTTTTGAATGGCTCGTCGGATTGGACGTGCGCCATACTCGGGATCAAATCCCGCTTCTGCAATAATATCAATAGCTGTATCGGTAATACGAGCGTTGATTTCTAGTTCATCAAGACGCTTAACAATTTCATTGGTTTGCAGTTTAACGATTTCTTTAATTTGTTCTTTATCCAATGAATGAAAAACAATTGTTTCATCAATTCGGTTTAAGAATTCTGGACGGAATGCACGTTTTAATTCTTCCATAATACGTTTTTCCATCGCTTTAAAGTCATCAGCATAACTTACTGCTCCAAAACCTACTGATTTCTCATCTCGAAGGGCTGTCGCACCAATATTAGACGTCATAATGATAATTGTGTTTCTGAAATCGACACGTCGTCCTTTACCATCAGTTAAGTGACCATCATCAAAAACTTGTAATAAAATGTTAAAAACATCAGGATGAGCCTTTTCAATTTCGTCTAAAAGAATTACTGAATAAGGTTTTTGACGTACTTTTTCAGTTAATTGACCCGATTCATCATAACCAACATATCCTGGAGGAGAACCAACAAGTCGAGAGACAGCATGTTTTTCCATATATTCTGACATATCGACCCGAATCATATTATCTTGAGAACCAAACATTGAATTAGCAAGCGTCTTCGCCAATTCAGTTTTACCAACACCGGTTGGCCCTAAGAATAAGAAGGACCCAATCGGTCTTTGAGGACTTTTTAGGCCGGAGCGGGCTCTTCGAATCGCTCGTGCGACCGATGAAACTGCTGAATCTTGTCCGATCACTCGTTCATGTAATTCAGCCTCTAAATGCACTAAGCGTTTAGCTTCCGCAACATCCATTTGATAAATCGGAACTCCGGTTGCTAAAGCTGTCACTTCTGCTACATGCTCAGCTGTCACTTTTGGATACGTTAATTCCTCTTTGTTATTCTCTTTTTTAGCTTTGGTATTAGCTTTCTCAATTTCCTTTTCTAATTCTTGTTCGTCTTTTCGAATGTCGGCTGCCAACTCAAAATTACGATCAAGAATGGCTTGTTCTTTACGATTAGCCAGTGTTTTTAATTGCAATTCATATTCTGCTATATTCTCAGCTTGATTACCCTCTTCGATTCTGACTTTGGCAGAAGCTTCATCGATCAGATCTACTGCCTTATCAGGTAACTTGCGTTCATTCATATAACGCGATGACAATTTAACAGCCGCTTCAATGGCTTCATCGGTAATTTCCACATGATGATGCTGTTCATATTTAGCACGCAAGCCAGTAATTATCTGAATAGATTCAGCTGGAGTAGGCTCTTCAATCACAATTTTAGAAAAACGACGTTCTAGAGCTGAATCTTTTTCGATGTGTTTTTGATATTCATCAAAAGTTGTTGCACCAACAGTCTGTATTTCTCCTCTTGCTAAGGCTGGTTTAAGAATATTTGCAGCATCGATTGCTCCCTCTGCTCCACCAGCACCGATTAAAGTATGGAGCTCATCAATGAAGAGAATCACTTTGCCGTCTTGAGCAATTTCTTCAATAATTTTCTTCATTCGCTCTTCAAACTCACCACGGTATTTGGTTCCAGCAACTAAGGCAGCTGTGTCCAGCATCATTAAACGCTTTTCAGCGATTTCACTAGGCACTTTTCCCGTAACCATTGCTTGGGCAAGTCCTTCTGCAATAGCTGTCTTACCAACTCCAGGCTCCCCAACGAGAACTGGGTTATTTTTGGTTCTACGGGAAATAATTTGAATCATACGACGTATTTCTTTTTCACGACCAATAACTGGATCCAATTTGCCATCACGTGCCAATTGAGTTAAGTCTCTTGAAACTCCGTCTAAAGTAGCAGTATTAGATTGATTGTTCGCGTTTTGTTGACGACGACCTCTTTTACTTTGACTGTCTGAACGCTTTTGTTGGTTAATCCCAATTTCATCAAAGATACCTTTACGTAATTCAGCAAGATCAATTCCTAAATTTTTCAACAACACAGTGGCTAAGATTTCTTCTTTTAGAAGACCTAAAAGTAGGTGTTCAGTTCCTACTTTAGGAGCTCCTAGACGTTTTGCATCATTCGAAGCATTCATAATAATCTTTTTTGCACGTGGAGAATAAGGAATTACTACTTCCCCACGTCTTCCTGTATTTAAACTTTTACCATGAATCATTTCTAATTCATCTAATAAGGCAGGATATTCTGCCCCATAATCTCTTAAGACTTTACCTGCAATACCATTTTCTTCACGCGCTAATCCTAAAAGGATGTGTTCGGTACCTACTGCTTGGTGATGGAAAACATAGGCATGTTCAGCGGCGAACAACATGGCTTGCCGAGCGCTTTCTGTAAATAATTCTTCAAACATTTTTTTCACCTCTATTTAATAGTCCTCATTTGAGGCCTGACTAGTTAATTCATAACGTAACTGATGGAGAAAGGTCTTTAAAAGCATAGCACGAGCTGCTTGATCTTGATTTGATATAGCATGTAAGACCGATTTTTCGATCACTGATAAAATGAGCCTTCCTTCGCGCTGGGTAATAATTTCTCGTTCAATCAGCGTTTCGATAATGTTCACACCATTGCGATAAGATATTTGATTGCCAATTAAGTCCAACATGGAAGCAACTTCATCTGCATCCGAAGTTAATTGAATTTTTAAAATACGGATATAGCCGCCACCTCCACGCTTACTCTCTACAAGATACCCATGCTCTTGAGTAAAACGCGTATTAATCACATAATTGATCTGCGAAGGGACACAATCAAATTGATCTGCAATATCACTACGTTTAATCTCGACATGTTCAGCATCTTGCAGAAATGATTTGAGATAAGCTTCAATTATATCGGACATATTTCTTCTAGACAAATTCACCCCTCCTTTAAGCCACGATTCTTTAACATTGACTTTCTTTGACCATTATACACAATCTTTTTCTTTTTGAAAAGATATTTGATTGTTTTTAATCTTCACCCAATAATTATTACTTTCCATATTCATTCGCAGATTATCTTTTTCAGATTGAAATTTTGTTTTTTAGCAAGTATACTAAATTACAGAAAAGATTAAACACAATATATTGGGCTACTCCTTATCATTTAATCCTATATATTGTGTTCCAAAGCGTACACATAACTGATGAAATCTTCATATAGAGAGGCTGAACTTAATCATGGAAACAAATATCTTACCTTCTGAAACCATTAAATGGAATCTTCAAGGGCTAAACAATGCAATCAAAGAATTCCCTCAAGTAACACCTGTAACACCTGACATGAAAATCACCCATTCTGGTGTTTCAAGGATGGTCATGTTGGACCGCTATGCTTTTAAAGATACTGCCAAAAAAACATTAACCATTGGTGATATGGTGGTACTTACCGTCAAACCTGACCCCTCTTATCCAGCTCGAGGAATCGGTATCGTTCAAAGCCTCGATTGGGAAAAAGGACAAGCCATGATCTTATTAGAAGAAGAATATCGTGGTAATCTGGAAAATGAAGAAGAACGATTAACAGGTTTAATTACTCGAAATATCGATAGCCTCGATAAACCATTAGAAATTTATTATGAACAAATCGCACATCGAAATGCTATTGGTTTAGCTGAAATAGAAAGTGATAAAGAAAAACAGCAATCGTCTTTCCAGGCTTTTTACGACCAACTCTCCACTATGAACTTTGTCCCAGCAGGTCGAGTACTTTATGGTGCTGGTTCGAAAACGGATGTTACTTACTTTAATTGCTATGTAATGCCTTTTGTTCCTGATTCGCGTGAAGGTATTGCCGAGCATCGTAAAGAAGTAATGGAGATCATGTCTCGCGGAGGTGGAGTGGGCACCAATGGATCAACCTTACGACCGAGAAACACCTTAGCAAGAGGAGTGAATGGAAAGTCTTCTGGATCCGTATCTTGGCTCAACGATATCGCCCAATTGACCCACCTGGTTGAACAAGGCGGTTCACGACGAGGAGCTCAAATGATCATGTTAGCCGATTGGCATCCTGATATTATCGAGTTTATCATTTCGAAAATGCAAAATCCTCGTATTTTACGCTATTTAATTGAACAAACAAAGGATGAACTCATTCAAAAACTAGCTCAAGAGAAACTTAAGTTTGTTCCTCTAACTCCGAATGAACAAATTATGCATGAACAGATCGCTGCTTACCAAAAATCAGAAAATTTTGGTGGCTTCAACGCCGATATAATTGAACATTCTAAGGCACTTTTACGTGATAAAGGAGCTTATGAAGTCCATAATGAAGACTTCTTAACCGGAGCCAATATATCCGTAACTATCACTTCTGAATTTATGGAAGCTGTTGAAAAAGATCAAGAATGGGAATTACGTTTTCCCGATGTAGAACACTATAACCAAGAAGAAATGGATGCATACAATACTCAATGGCACCAAGTTGGAGATGTGCGCGATTGGGAAGCCATGGGCTATGCAGTAAGAACCTATCGAAGTATCCCTGCGAGAGAGCTTTGGAAACTGATTAATATTTGTGCCACTTATTCCGCAGAACCAGGCATTTTCTTTATTGATAATGCAAATAATGATACAAATGCCAAAGCTTATGGTCAAAAAGTAGTAGCTACCAATCCTTGCGGAGAGCAACCATTAGCACCATATTCAGTATGTAATTTAGCAGCGATCAATTTAGCGAATATGGCTAACAAAGAAGAGCAAACGATTGATTTTGCTAAATTAAAAGAAACTGTACGTGTCGGTGTGCGCATGCAAGATAATGTGATTGATGCCACTCCTTATTTCTTAGAAGCTAACCGCAAACAAGCTTTAGGGGAGCGACGGATTGGCCTAGGCGTTATGGGATTAGCTGACTTATTAATCTATACCAATCAACGTTACGGGTCTGCTTCCGGTAATCAATTGATCGATAAAGTCTTTGAGACAATTGCAGTCACTGCATATGAAACCTCTATTGAATTAGCAAAAGAAAAAGGAAGCTTCCCCTTCCTAATTGGTTCGACGGATGAAGAGACACAAAAATTGCGTCAAAATTTTATTTCAACAGGTTATATGCAAAAAATGCCTAAGCATATCCATCAAGGCATTTTAGATTATGGTATCAGAAATTCACATCTACTTACCGTTGCTCCTACTGGCTCAACAGGTACAATGGTAGGTGTGGCTACCGGTCTTGAACCTTATTTTGCCTTTAAATATTATCGTTCCGGCCGCCTAGGTAAATTCATTGAAGTTAATGCAGGCATTGTTCAAGAATACTTAGACCGTCATCCTGAAGCAGATGCGGACCATCTACCTGAAATATTTGTCTCAGCAATGGAATTAAAACCTGAAGAACACGTTGATGTACAAACAACCATCCAACGCTGGGTCGATTCTTCTATTTCTAAAACGGTAAATGCTCCTAAAGGCTATACCGTTCAGCAAGTTGAAGAAATTTATGAACGGTTATATAGTGGGGGAGCTAAAGGAGGAACGGTTTATGTGGACGGTTCTCGAGACTCTCAAGTTCTTACTTTGAAAGCAGAAGAAAACGAAAAAGATCAAAATATCGCTTTATTTGAAGTAGAAGAACAAGAAATTCGGGTGGTGGATGAAGTAGATGAATTACGTCATTTAGTGGATTTAGCCGAAAAAGATCATTTTACCCAAAGTGGTCACACCGATGATGTTGTTTATGGTTCAGAAGTAGGCGATACTTGCCCGATATGCCGTAAAGGAATTGTCGAAGATATTGGTGGATGCAACACTTGTACCAATTGTAATGCCCAATTACGTTGTGGTCTCTAGACTTGTAAAATAAAACCTCATAAAAGTTTTGCTTCACTCACAATAAATCCTATCTTTATAATTAAGATAGGATTTATCTTTTTTTATCAATTGTTATCAATCTTATTTTGTGAGTTTTTTACTTATCTGTGATATATTAAAGAAAAAATATAAGGAGTGGCTTATGAAAAATAAATTATTCAAACTTATCACTATCTCCCTCGCAGTCACTGTTATTCTTGTTGGAAACCTTTCGACTGTTTCAGCGCAAGAAATCGATCCAAATGTCGAACAAAAGTTATCCATCATGTCTATTGGAGAATTGGCAACGTTAGATTCAATGCTATATAATGACACCCCTTCTTCGGATATGATCGGTCAAATTTTTGAAGGTCTTTATCGTGTATCAACGGGTAGCGAGGTTGAACTTGGACAAGCTGAAAAAGTCGATATTTCTGAAGATGGACTAACTTATACCTTTACTTTAAGAGATGGCTTGGTTTGGTCTAATGGTGACCCTGTTACAGCTGAGGATTATGTCTTCACTTATCAAAGACTTGTAGACCCAAACAATGCCAATACTTCTTCATCTGTCGAAGTCTTTAAAAATGCTAGTAAAGTTCGTAATAGTGAAGCAGAACTTTCAGAATTAGGAGTTACCGCTCCGGATGAAAAAACATTGGTTATTGAATTAGAATATCCTGCACCCTACTTACCAAAATTACTCACTGGTTCTCGCTTTATGCCTGTTAACCAGAAAGTAGTCGAAGAAAAAGGCCAGTCTTATGGTACAAGTACAGATGCTATTGCCATGAATGGACCCTTCTTAATTGAAGGTTGGGAAGGAACTAGCTTAGAATGGAAATTAGTTAAAAATCCAAACTATTGGGATGCTGAAAATGTCTTTTTAGATGAAGTACAAGTATCGGTTGTAAAAGAAACAGGTACTGGGGCGGATCTATTTGATGCAGGTGAATTAGACTACACTATTCTTAATGATCAGTTTGTTGGTCAATACACAGGAGCTGAATTCTTCCATCAAATTCCAAAAGCCACTATCGGTCATTTACAATTCAATGCTACTAAAGAACCCACCAATAACATCGCCCTCCGTCGGGCAATTCTACAAGCCATTGATAAAGATACTTATACTCAATCTGTTATCCAAGATGGCTCAACCTCTCTAAACGGTTTTGTCCCTTCTGGTTTTGATATTAATGATGATGGAGTAGACTACCGTGAAGAGGCTGGCGAACTATTGACCTACAATGTCGAAGCCGCTCAGAAAAATTGGGAAACAGCGAAAGAAGAATTAGGCAAAGATCAAATTGAGTTACAATTACTCATTTCAGACTCCGATTTAGCAAGTCGGACAGCCGAATATATTCAAGCTCAGTTAATGCAAAATCTTCCAGGCTTGACGATTACTATTCGATCAGTCCCTTTACAAAACCGTCTCGAATTACAAAGATCGCTTGATTTTGACTTCTTTTATGGAACATGGGCGCCTGACTATCAAGATGCTATCAACTTTGTAGAACAAATGGAATCAGATGGCGGCATCAACTTCGGCCAATATTCCAACGAAAAGGTTGATCAACTAATTGACCAAGCAAGAAATGAATTTGCAAACGATCCACACAAACGTCGTCAAGCACTAATTGAAGCAGAAAAGATTGCGGTCGGTGAAGAAGCTTCACAGTCTTCATTTTATCAAGCTTCTACCACTTACTTACTTGATAATACCGTTGAAGGATTCGAAGTTCTACCATTTGGACGGACCATTAATTTAAGAACAACTTATCGAACTGCAGAATAAATCCACATGCTTAAAATAATAACGATTAGTCATTGAAAAATTTTTAAAGCTCCCTCCTAGCGATCATTCATTGGAGAGAGCTTTTTTTAATTCGTAAAGCTTAATAAATTTTTTAGCTTGCTCAACTATCACCAGCATTTTCCCTTCATCTTTTTTATACTCTGCTTAACCATTATCATTATTATGAAAAAACTTTTTCTTTTCATTTTACAGTTTTTTTCTATTTTTGCTGAATAGCTTAAGCATTTTACTTGTCAATCTACAAAAATACGGTATACTACTCTCATTTATGACAATCTAAATAGTTTACTTTGACCTATCAGCCTCTACATCTGAAAACTAAATAAGTTTACTTTATCCATTCAACTTCACATAGTAAGATAAGTGTAATGCTGATACAATAATCTTACTATTTATAAATTCCAGATTGGAAAGGTATTTATAAGACAAAGCCATTTAAAATGTTTAGAATTAAACTATATGAAAGGTGGATGAACATGAGTTCCTATACAAAATTTGTGATCCGGCGTATTTTTTATATGTTAATCACACTTTGGATTATTATTTCGGTAACTTTTTTTCTTTTACAATTTTTACCTGGATCACCCTTTGCCAATCAAGATCTCTTAACTGAGACACAACTTCAATTACTGAATGAAAAATATGGTTTAAATCAACCATTATATATTCGTTATTTTTCTTACTTGGGTAATATATTAAAAGGTGACCTAGGTGTTTCCTTCCAGTATAACAATTTACCCGTTACTAAAATTATTTTTGACCGAGCGGGTCCTTCTATGATTTTGGGTGCTCAAGCAATCGGGTTCGGCGTGATTATTGGTACCATCTTGGGTATGATCGCAGCTGTAAAGCAAAACACATGGATTGATACCTTTACCTCCGTCTTTGCGATTGGTGGACGATCCGTACCAAATTTTGTCTATGCAGTTGTGCTTCAATTTATCTTTGCCGTTTGGTTAGATTGGCTCCCAATCGCTTTCTGGCGTGACGGTTATGCTTCGACTATTTTACCAAGCCTCGCTCTAGCTATTTCTCCAATGGCAGAATCCGCTCGATTCGTTAGAACAGAGATGATTGAAGTTTTACATTCTGACTATATTGAATTAGCAACCGCTAAAGGTTTTTCAAAATTTTATGTTGTAACTAAGCATGCTTTACGTAATGCTATCATCCCTCTATTAACGATTGTTGGACCGATGACAGCCGCCGCCATGACAGGATCTTTAGTGATTGAACAAATTTTTTCTATCCCTGGTATCGGAGAACAGTTTACCAAATCAATCTTAGTAAATGATTATCCAACAATCATGGGAATCACTATTATGTACTCTGTTTTACTAGTTGTCATAATATTAATCGTTGATATTCTATATGGCTTTATTGACCCAAGAATGCGTCAAGTTGAAGGAGGTAGTTAAAGATGACCCTTGAAAATTCCACTCATATATCCAGCAATGTTTCTCAAACGAACTCTACTCAAACTTTTGATCCAACTCTCTTTCAACCAAAAATTTCCATTCAAAGTGAAGAAAACGAAAAAATTGAGGCCCCTTCCTTAAACTTCCTTCAGGATTCATGGCGCCGCTTAAAAAAGAATAAAGGAGCAATGATCTCACTATTCTTTGTGGTTTTAATCTTAGCACTAGCTATTTTGGCACCTTGGGTGGCACCTTCTTCACCCTTCCAACAAAATCCAGCACAAGCCAATCTCCCTCCCAAAATTCCTGGATTAGAAGGGATCTCATGGTTCAGTGGTAAGAGTATTAACCGTGGGGGAGCTCTAGTAGATGCCTATCAAAATGCGAATGTTCCAGAAGGAACTTATTATTATTTAGGAACAGATGGGTTAGGTCGTGATCTCCTCTCCCGCATATTATACGGTACCCGTATCTCCCTTTTAGTAGCTGTTATCGCTGTTTTAATCAACGTTATAATTGGTGTCACATATGGTATGATATCTGGTTGGCTAGGTGGTAAAATTGATACGATAATGCAGCGAATACTAGAAATTATTTCAGGAGTTCCCAACCTTGTTATTGTTGTCTTGATGCTTTTAGTTCTGCAACCTGGTTTATTATCCATTATCATTACCATCGCTCTTACCTCTTGGATTTCGATGTCTAGGGTCGTCAGAGCACAGACTCTCCGTTTAAAACAGCAAGAATATGTCTTAGCAGCAAGAGTCTTAGGCCAATCAACCAGCAAAATTCTATTAAAACACATTCTTCCTAATATGTTAGGAATTATTATCGTACAGATGATGTTTGCGATTCCTTCAGCTATCTTCTTTGAATCGTTCTTAAGTTTCATAGGAATTGGTATCCCTGCGCCTAATGCCTCATTGGGTACCTTGCTTAGTGAAGGCTATAAAACATTTCGTTTCCTACCGCATTTAATGTGGTACCCAGCAGCTGTTATTTCGCTCATTATGTTATCATTTAACTTATTAGCGGACGGACTCCGTGATGCATTTGACCCTAAAATGAAAGAGTAGGTGACTTCATGACAGAGGCTATTATTCAAATAAAAGACTTAACTATTTCCTTCAAAACCTATGCCGGCAATTTAAAAGCCATTCGTGGTATTGATTTATCCTTATATCCTGGTGAAACATTAGCTATTGTTGGAGAATCAGGTTCTGGGAAATCAGTGACCACTCGTTCTTTGATGGGCTTGCTTGCTAAAAACGCCACGATTGAAGCAGGAGAAATTATTTATCATGATCAGAATCTTTTAAAACTGTCCAAAAAAGAAATGGAAAATATTCGCGGCAGTCAAATTGCCATGATCTTTCAAGATCCAATGACTGCTCTAAATCCTACTTTGACGATTGGTCGGCAAATAACAGAAATATTAATTCGCAAACGCGGATTTAGTCATTCCGATGCGCGAAAAGAAGCAATAAACTTATTAGATTTATGTGGTATTATTCAAGCCGAAACAAGAATCGATCATTATCCGCACCAGTTTTCGGGAGGACAAAGACAAAGAATTGTGATTGCTATTGCATTAGCAGGTGATCCTGAAGTGCTCATTGCAGACGAACCAACGACAGCCCTGGATGTAACCATTCAAGCACAAATTATTGAATTGTTAGAAAAGATTCAGAAAGAAAAAAATATGACCATTATCTTTATCACCCACGATTTAGGAGTTGTTGCCAACGTGGCTGATCGAATAGCCGTCATGTATGCTGGGAAAATTGTTGAAATCGGTTCGGTCGATGATATCTATTATCATCCCCAACATCCATACACTTGGGGATTATTAACCGCTATGCCAACTATCTCTAAGCAAGATCATCTATATGCCATTCCTGGCAGTCCACCTGATCTTTTGAACCCTCCAAAAGGTGATGCTTTTGCCTATCGTTCTGAATTTGCACTAGCCATTGATTTTGAAGAAGAACCCCCTATGTTTGAAGTGAGTCCTGGTCATTATGCGGCCACCTGGCTATTGCATCCAATGGCCCCCAAAATAACTCCTCCTGCATCTATTCAAGAACGCTATCGTCACTACCAAGAAAAACAAACACACGACAAGTTAGCTAGGAAGGAGGTTTCTTATGAATGATAAAACACCCATCTTACAAGTCAAAAATTTAAAACAATATTACTACCCAGGAACAGATAAAGAAATTAAAGCTGTTAACGATGTTTCCTTTGAAATTTACCCCGGTGAAACCTTCGGTCTAGTAGGCGAATCCGGTTCGGGTAAATCAACGATCGGTCGAGCGATTGTTAATCTTTATCAACCGACAAGTGGTGAAATTATCTTTCAAGGTAAATCTTTATCTAGTAACTACAATCAAAAAGAACGCTTAAAATTTCACAAAGAAATACAAATGATCTTTCAAGACCCCTATGCTTCCTTAAATCCCCGCATGAAGGTTCGTGATATTATTGCAGAAGGCATTGATATTCATCAACTTGCAAAATCGAAAGAGGAAAGAGACGAAAAGGTAAATCAACTCTTGAAAGATGTTGGTCTTAATAGCGATCATGCAAGTCGCTACCCTCATGAATTTTCTGGTGGTCAACGACAACGTATCGGCATTGCTCGTGCCTTAGCAGTCGAACCGAAATTCATTGTTGCTGATGAACCTATATCTGCTTTGGATGTTTCTATTCAAGCCCAAGTAGTTAACTTATTGCAAGAACTGAAAGAATCTAAGGGGCTCACTTATCTCTTTATAGCTCATGATTTATCCATGGTTAAATACGTGAGTGATCGCATTGCGATTATGAACCGTGGACGCATTTTAGAGTTAGCTGATGCTGAAGAGTTATATGCAAACCCCATACATGCTTATACTCAATCATTACTATCAGCCATTCCTTTACCAGATCCTGACTATGAACGCCAACGTCAACGAATCCATTATCAAGCTAATCCTGAAATACTTAATAAAGAGGTTCTTACACAAGTGAAACCAAACCATTGGGTAGCACAATAGAGTAATAAAACCACCACTGACTGATTTTATCATCAATGGTGGTTTGTTTTCTTTATTTTAATAACATTTGACTGATGGCTCGACTGCTTGCAGTTAAGTTTTCTTGCGTGTCTGGTAATAAGTCTTCTAAAGAACTCGGTCCAGGCGTAATACTAAAAATCCCATCAAAACCTAATTGATAAAGATTTTCAATTTCTTTACCAACAGACCCACACAAAGCAATCACTTTTGATTGGGGAGCTACTTTTTTAGCTAATCGCATCACACCAAAAGGTGTTTTACCATACTGGGTTTGATGATCAATTTGACCTTCACCTGTGAAGCAAATATCAACACCTTCTAAGGCTTCCTTCAGATGTACTGTCTCAATAACAATATCAATTCCTCTTTGTAATTCAGCCTGAGTGAAAGCCAATAATCCAGCACCTAACCCTCCAGCAGCTCCAGCCCCAGCAACATGAGCTACTTCACGTCCCAAATCTCGATAAATTATTCGGGAAAAATGTTCAAGATTAGCGTCTAAATGAGCAATCATTTCTGAGGTTGCCCCTTTTTGTGGACCAAAAACAGCCGATGCTCCTTGAGGACCATAAAGCGGATTATTGACATCACATGCTACTTTAAAACGAGCCTCCGCTAGGGCAGGATGAGCAGAGTAGGAATCTATACGATCTAAATGAGCCAGCCCTTGATTACCTAGCGCTATTTCTTTCCCTTTTTTATCCAAAAGTCGATAGCCTAAGGCTTGAGCCATACCTGCACCTCCGTCATTAGTTGCAGATCCGCCAATACCTAATATGAAGGACCGTATGCCCTGATCTAAGCAGGTCTTAATTACCTGTCCTGTCCCATAAGTGGAAGCAAGCAGAGGATTACGATTTTCTTTCTTAACTAAGTGAATTCCTGAAGCACTTGCCATTTCAATGACTGCTGTTTGCCCGTCTCCTAAAAGATCATATCGCGCTTGAACCTCATCACCCAATGGTCCTTGAACTTGAATCCTATGATAACTTCCTTGACTGGCATCGATTAAAGCTTCTGTGGTTCCCTCTCCACCATCTGCCATAGGTACTTGCACAATTTCTGCATCAGGAAAAACTTGTTCAATACCCTTTTTTATTGCATAACAAGCTTGTTTGGCTGAAATAGCCTCTTTAAAAGAATCACAAGCAATTACAATTTTCATTTAATACTAACCTCCAAACACACCATAAATAAGCGTGGAAATAAGCGTCAAGACTAATCCTACCAATGATTCATACGGAATCAATTTTAAACATTCTTTGAAATCCGCTGAGACGGATCCTCCTGTGGCATGAAAGAATGAACCATGAGGCAAATGATCTAAGACAGTCGCTCCAGCATGTAACATTGCAGCTCCATTAATTGGTGCCACACCCGATGAAAGAATCGTTTGTGAGAAAACAGCTGAGCCTACTGCTGAACCAGAAGTTGTTGAAGCGGTAGCTGCACTCATGAAAATACCTGCTAAAGGCGCTAAGAGATAGGCAGGTAAGCCAAGACTATTTAAACTATTCGTTAAGACATCTCCTAAAGTCGAGTTCGTAATGACACCTGCTATTAATCCTGTACCTAAAAGAATAATCGCCACATGCATCATTTTACTTAAACCGTACTGGATATATTCTTGAACGTGTTTGAATTGTCCTACTACTAAAAGACCGAACAGACCGCCCAAAGGAAGAGCTAACATCGGATCAATAATAATATTAAATAATGGGCGCATAGCTAATAATAGAATAGCTAAAAAAGGACCCGAAAGCGCTCTCCATAAGTGGGGTAGATTTTCTACCGATTGTTCTTCAATAGGTGTCCCTGTGTTTTCAATTTGACTACCTTTTTTAATTAAAGTTTTAGCCAACCAAGCTGTAAAAAGAACGCCAATTAGCGCGGGAATAATTCCAGCGAGCATGACCTGCGTTAAGGAAACACCGAAGCCGTCTGATACTGCGATTGAGTTGGGATTGGGTGAAATTATATTCCCCGACTTTCCACCACCTATCATAGCCATGAGTAAGGCCGTACGCGAATAGCCCAATTCTTTCCCGATTTCTAAGGCAATGGGCGCAACGGTAATTACTGAAATATCAATAAAAACACCGACAAAGGTTAAGATCATTGTAGCAATAGCAATCGCTAACAAAGCTCTTTCGCGTCCCAAGCCTTTAATAATAGCATGAGCGATAGCAGCTGCTGATCCTGTTTTGATTAAGACACCTGCTAAAATCCCCGCTGCTAAAATTCTTAAAATCGAAGTGGTCATACCCTGTGCGCCATTAGTCATTAGACTAATAGTTTCTACTAAATTTGCGCCCCCTAACAATCCCCCTACTAGAGCACCTACAAATAAAGCGTAAAATGCTGGTACTTTCTTAAAGATTAATAGGATTGCTAATAAAAGACCTAACAAAGCACCAATTGCTGTGACCGTAATCCCATCCATTTTATCACTCCTAAAATTTTTCTAATCGGATCTATTATATATTTTATCAAATTGCTTGCCAATTCATTTTCAGGCGATTTAGCTTTTAAGTTTTAGATATTGAAGCACAAAAAAAGACAGATTGATTGAGAATCTGTCTAGTAATAGCTACTTGTTAATAAATTGTTTTAAAAATTTGGTCTAATGCCGAATTGGCCGTATCCTTAAAATGGTGGATAGCAGATTCATCCGGGCCTTCCATAGTAATTAAAACACGAGCTTGTCCTTTATCTTCAACAAATAAATAGAAATGACGTTCTGGCTTTGGATTTTCTTGATCACGAATATCTGTCATAGCCATTAAAATATTAATTTCGTTATCCTTTACTTGGTCAGCTTGATAATAGGCTTTTCGCTCCTGACCATCTAAAGAGATAATCATTGATTTTAAAGGAAGGTCTCCGCCCAAAAAGTTTAATGGGGTAGCTGAAGTAACAAATTCATACTTTTGTCCCATTTTAACTTCCCAGTTTTTGACTGCTTTAACGAGTTCCTGGCTTTGATCAGCTGTCCAATCGCTTGGATATTTCTTCGCGTTCGTTTGAATGGCTTGAGTTTGATAGGCTGGATAATAGTTTTTAATCTCACGACCATAAACTTCTGACCAATTATAGCTTACTAGTGGATGGAGATCGGGAGAGGCTAAATGACCTTCTGTAATTTCACCTGTCGGTACGTGGAAATAATAAGGTGTCGTTCCACCGACATCTTGCACAAATACTCCGTTCGTAATTGTATACATTTCATACTGTTCACTTGGATAAGCTAATTCTTCAGGAATATTAAACATTTCTTCGTCAAAACTAAAACTGTATGCTTCAGGTGCAAAGCTAGAGGCTAAACTGATACGAATTAATTGATCAAGATGTTGGTCATCGAGCGCTAAGTACTTATCAATATATGCTGCAAAATCTGTTCCTTCAACCGTAAAGAAACCCGGTAATTTGTCATGAATTCCCTCTTGATAAAATTCCATAATCGCAGAAACTATATATAAACGTAATTGATTAAGTGCATCTTGGTCCGCTCTGCTTAGTTCTGGTAATAACATTTTTTCCAGCCCAAAAGAATGCGAAAGAACTTCTCTCAAATTACCAATAGATGCTCCCTTTTCTTCTTGACTAGAATAGTCCATAAGATTAGTGTAGTAGGCTTGATATAAATCAGAAATGATCCAATGGTAAGATTGATCGAATTCAGCAGGTCCCATTGCCTGAAGACTTGCAATCGTGTATTTTGGCTTTTCTAATGAATAGGTTTGAACGACTTCTTGCCATTGTTTCATAGCTTGTCTAACATCTTGAATATTCACTTCTTTGTCTATCGAAACTGAAGCCACATTTTGAGCATAAACACCTTCTGCTGGCTCCTTAATAAAAGCAACTGTACTGAAACTAGTTATTAAAAAACTTGCAAGTATAAATACCTTTTTCATTTCTTTCATCCTCCTATCGTTATATTTACCATCTATTCCTATTCAGTCATTATATTAAATGAACCTGATAAGTTGCATTTCCTTTTAATAACTTATGCATCGGGCAACGTCGGAGCGCAACTTCTAAAATGGACCCAGCTTCTTGTTTTGAAAGATGTGGCATAGAGATCTCAGTTTCTAAAACAAACTGGTACCCCAGAGTATCTTCTCTTAATTCAACTTTTACTGAGACTTGGCTAAGGTGATCAATCTTTCTTCTAGTTTCTTCTGCTTCGATTGTTGCTTTTAAACATGTAGCTAAGGCCATCCCTAAAAGTTGTTCGGGATTGGTTCCTTTTCTTTCACTCATTGGACTTGATACGGCTACTTCAAACCCTTCTTTTTCATCAACATAGGTCTTGCCTTCAATACCATCTCGGTTAACAACTTTAGTTTGATAGAGAGCTCCACTAAGAGTCATAAAATCTACAACCTCCTATTTAACCTAATTCTATTGTATAGTCTTTGACTTGGATACGCCAGAAAATCCCATAAAAAAAGCAGGTCCAAGAGACCTGCCATTATATTTGACTAATGCTCATTCGGATCATTTTCAGCGTCTTCGTGCGTTGGGTGAACAGTTCCTGGTAAGTGATCTGGCCCTGCATATAATGTGTATAGTTTTAAAGGCTGATCTCCTGTATTGGTAACATTGTGCCAAGTATCAGCCGGAACAAAAATCGCAAAGTCATCTTCAACTTCTTGTTCAAAATCTAACTGATCTTCAGCTGGACCCATTTGGCATAATCCCTTGCCAGATTCAATTCTTAAGAATTGATCAATTCCTTCATGAACTTCCAAGCCAATATCATCGCCAGGTTGAATAGTCATCAGTGTCATCTGCATCTTGCTACCAGTCCAAACCGTTGTCCGATAATTATCATTTGCTTTTGTCCACTCTTCAATGTTCTCTACAACTGGTTTCTTACCACGATCTGTAAAATCAAATGTCATCTCGTTCACTCCTTATTAATAATGATTATAAATAAATCATACGTCAAAATGATCTAATTAACAAATTATTTGCTTTATTTTCTTATGATCAAAGAAAGGGCTTGTTCAAGACGTCGATCACGTAATTCTTTGTCTACTTCTGAATCGTATAAACAATTTTTAAGATTTTCGACAATAACCAACCCGATGACTCGGTCAACACTTGATCTCACAGCCGATAATTGGGTAATGATATCCATACAATCGCTTTCATGCTCAATCATCTTTTGGATGCCTCTTAATTGACCTTCAGACCGTTTTAACCGATTAATTATTTTTTTCTTTTCAACTTTATTATCCATAGCTTCTCCTTAAGATCTTTTATAAAATAAACAGATTACTTGACTTCTATTCTCATTTTAGTTTAATATACCCCTATGGGTATATTAATTATAGCTTAGTTGAATGTTTATTTCTACTAAGAATAATTGCAAATACACTATTTGCACTAAATTGTTACCTTATTAAACGATGAAAGGAAAATACTTATGGAAGCTACTATTTCGATACAAGAACTGTATCAAAAAACACAAGAAGGCCCTCTTAATATCATTGATGTTAGAAGCAAGGAAGAATACGGTGAGGGGCATATCCCCGGTTCAAAAAATCTACCTTTAAACGAGCTCCCAAAAAAATATACGACGCTCTCCCCTCATGAAGATTATTATCTAGTTTGTCATTCTTCTGGAAGATCAAAAAGAGCCTACCAGTTTTTAAGTAAAATGAATTATAATGTCACATATGCTACAACAGGTGTCCCAAGTTGGCCAGGAAGTCTTGCAACAGATTAGTCAATAAAAAGCCATCTAATCTCTCAATGAGTGCTTAGATGGCCTTTTTTTTATTTTAAGGTAGGATCTTTTTCAAGCCAACGAGGGGCAAAGTGATCAATAAAGATTGCCCCCAAAGGAGCAGTAATTAATATGGATACGGTTGCTGCGATAAGGATAAGTGAACCACTTGCTATCCCCGCTAATAGTGGTAAACCGCCTAAAGAAGCCTGTACTGTAGCCTTAGGTAGATAGGCACCCATAATAAAGTAACGCTCTTGCTTATTGAATGGTGTCTTAAGAATGGATAAGGCCACTCCGACCATGCGGAACAATAAACCAATGAATATAATGAGGATAACAGGCCAACCAGCCTCTAAAGCTAGGACTGGATTTACTACGACACCTAGGAAAACGAATAAGAATATTTCTGCAATTTGCCATATTTTTTGATAAGATGCGGTTAATTGAGTTGCAACATGGGGTGTTTTTCTTTGAACCACTAAAAATATAACTAAAACTGCTAATACACCGGAATATGGTAGAAAATCTGTTATTATATTTTCTAATCCAAGGACTAAAAAGGAAATTGCTAATGATAGGAATAAAAATTGCTGAGCATCCCATTTAAATTTATCAAAAAGATAACTTAAGCCTATCCCAATAACATAACCTAATCCAATACCTGTTCCCACTGAAATAGGCGCCGATAAAATAGTAGTAGCTGAAACCCCTTCACCTTGAGCCAGTTGCATAAAGGCTGCGAACAACACAAAGATTAATATGTCGTCTGCAGTTCCGCCAGCTAAGATCATCTGAGGAATCGCTTTATTTGTTCCTAATCCTTGATCAATTAACCCCACCATTCTTGGCACTAATACCGCAGGGGATACAGCCGCTAGTACACTCGCTAATAAGAAAGAATCCACATAAGAAATGTTTAAAATATAAGGCCCAATCAAACCAATGGCTAAAATTTCACAAATTGCAGGTAAAAAACACATTAAAATAGCTGGTCTTCCTACTTTTAGTAAATCCGAAATTTTTAAAGTGAGTCCTGCCCGAATTAATATGATCATTAAAGCCGTTTGACGGATTTCACCTGCTAAATTTGTTAGGTCTGCAGATAATAAATTCAGAACATTTGGTCCGATTAATATACCGATTAAAAGATAAGCCAACAACTTGGGAAGATTTAACTGTTCAAATAACTTCCCAGATATCCAGCCTAAAATTAATACTAATCCAATACTCCACAACATTTTATTTCCTCCTTTAAAATGAAAAAACTTCTGCATGCAAAAATAAGCACACAGAAGTCATCAGCTAATTAGCGGTTTATCTACTTTACTTAAAGTAAATAGGAAGTACTTCATTTCCTTTAAATCTTAGTTTACCCTATTCTATTTTGTTAGGCAAGCTAATCCTTCAAGAAAAAATATATGTTAAAAAGTTAATTATATTTGCCAAATTCTTAGTTCGTGCTATAATTTTTATAGTATCGTTTTACGATGGATACTGGTTAGATCGTTTTGATCAGTAGGGTTTATCTGATGCCTATATAGTCGATAAAGAGCCTAGTTGAAACCTGATGTGGGGTCTACAAAGGCTAAAAAGACTACTAGAAGCTCAGAGTTTTACCTAAAGAAAAATTAGCAAACAAAAAAAGCATCAATACCATCTTAAGATTGCCGTACGAGGTTAGCCTACGACACAAGCAGTCTTTTTTTGTGTCCTAATGGAGACTTCGTGTAATAAAAAATTAGGAGTGTAAATATGCTTAAGCGCTTGCTGAGTCGCTTTTTATTAAGTAAAAAAGAAATACTGGTTATTGCATTAGGAGCCTTTATCATGGCTTTCGGATTGGTAAACATTCATATACCCGCTAAAATTACAGAAGGTGGCGTTATTGGTTTAGTTCTCTTCTGCTATCGTTTCTTTGGTTGGGAACCTTCTAAATTAAGCTTTTTAGCAGATATTACTTGCTACCTTATCGGCTTATCCTTATTAGGTAAAGATTTTATTCGTCGTGCCATTCACGCATCATTTCTATTTGCCGTTTTCTATCGTCTATGTTTATGGATAGGGCCTGTTCTTCCGAGTCTTTATAACCAACCCCTCTTGGCAGCAGTTCTTGGTGGAATTTCGATTGGAGTTGGATGTGGCTTATGTATCAGTCAACGTTGTGCCGCAGGGGGCGATGATGCTCTAGCAATGGTCATTTCTGAAAGAGCCCACGTCTCGATTACAAAAGCCTATCTGTTAACAGATGGAGTGGTCTTATTACTTTCACTACTGTATATTGCACCACAACATCTGATCTTTTCTTTTATTACCACTTTAGTTTCATCAACAATTATTGGTCAATTCGAACTACATTTTCCTAGCTTTGAATTACCAAAAGCTTCATCCGTTGCTAAAGCTCAATAAACAATGGCCCCTCTATAATAGGGGCTTTTCTTATCTGATTAAATAAAGGAGTGTGCCTATGACTTTAATTATTTTCTCCCCCAGTAAAGAGATGGATACAGTAGCCGGTAATGATTTAATTCCTCAATCAGATCCCGTCCAAGCCATTATTAAAGAGCTTGCCTTAAAAGATACGACTGAGTTAGAAAAACTCTTTAAATGCTCAGCTGAGCTTGCTCAAGATATCTATCATCGTTATCAAGTCATTAATGAAAAAACAGCTCGTCAGGCTTATCAAGTCTATCAAGGTCTTGCCTTTCGGCAAATCGAATGGGATAAAATTGACTTGAACTATGCCAATGACCATCTTAAAATTCTGTCTGCTTTATATGGGCCAATCTCTCCCATTCAACCAATCAATCCCTACCGTTTAGACTTTAATACGTCGCTAAAAATCAAAAATCAAAGCTTAAAAAGCTTGTGGAAACCTCTTTACAATAAAGTGTTCGAAGAACAAACCGTCATTAATCTGGCTTCTAATGAGTTTGCTTCTTTATTAGACCCTAAAAAAATGCAACTCATTCAAATTAACTTTTATAAGGATATAGAATTAAGCATAAAAGCTCCTTCAGCCACCAGTAAAAAATTGAGAGGGGCTCTACTCAACTATTTATTACAAAAAGAATCTTTAGATTTAAATACCTTAAAAGCATTTAAAGACTATGAATATAGCTATGCCAATGGTGATTTCAAAAATAAAGAAATTAATTACTGTCTCAATTAGTAAAATAGTCAAAAGGTAAAACCCTCTTAAAACAACTTGATAAGGTGTTTAAGAGGGTTCTTATTTTAATCAATTTCATTTTTTCTGCTGGAAACTCTACTGATTTTACCTACATTTTAAACTATAGTATATAAAATCCTAGTTCAGAATGATTTTTGATTAAAATATCGTATAAATTATAAAAGTTGAAATAGTATATAAATATTAAGACTGTTCGAAAAAATATAAATTAATTATCTCCAGTAGATAGATAAAAAATTTCTTCAAATTTCTTATCGAGTGCTAAACATAGTAAATAGGCTAATTTTGCAGTTGGATTATACTGACCTGTTTCTATTGAGGAAATAGTATTTCGAGATACTCCAACCATTTTTGCCAATTCTTCTTGAGTTAGTTTTAACTCTTTTCGTAAACCTTTTAGATTATTCTTTAGTTTTAACTTTTCATCCATAATAAAGATCCTTTAAAAAAAACACTATTGCAACTAATCCCACTGTAAACAATAGGATAAACAAAAATAAATATTTTATTTCTTTCCTTGCAAAGTATTTATATAATTCTCCTACGCCAATTGAAAGACATAGCATGGCAAGAATATCCAAAAAAGGTAGATTCTGCGATTCTTTAATAGCGGAAATAAATGCAGCGATACCAATTAATGCCCTCGAAATCCAAACGCTCGATTTATCATTAATAAAAATCTCTCTCTCATCATTTTTTTCCTTTTGAGCTATCTTTAAAAAATTATCTTTTTCCAATTCCATTCTCCCTTGCCAAGCTTACTTTTCATTAATTATATATTTGCCAAGTGAGCTTGTCAAGAATAAAAATTTATTATCTTCAATAATAACGAATAACCTATGCATTGATTTGCTCAAACATCCCCTTCGCATAAATCCTCTGATTTAGAAGGCTTTTATGAGGATAAGGCTTTTAACTACGCTTATATGAACGGTGATTTCCTAAAGAAACAAATCAACTATTGCTTAATGAAATAAAATCATTAAAAAAATCCCTTCTAACTACCTAGTACAGAGGTGTTTTAGAAGGGATATTAATTTAAATCAATTTCATTTGTTCTTCAGGAAATTCTACCGACTGTGCAAATTTAATATCATTGTATAAATGACACGCCACGAAATGTCCTGGTTCTATTTCTCTCAATTCAACTGGAGTCGTTTTACAAATTTCCATACAGTACTTACATCTACCGGCAAAGCGGCAACCTTCCGGAGGGTTCACCGGACTAGGCACGTCTCCTTCTAAGAAAATCCGCTCTCGTTTAACACCAACTTTAGGGATTGGAATAGCAGAAAGTAGGGCTCTCGTATAAGGATGCAATGGATTTTCAAAGATACGATCATAAGTACCTAATTCCACGATCTGACCAAGATACATTACTGCAATTCGGTCGGAAATATGTCTAACAACTGATAAGTCGTGAGAAATAAATAAGTAAGTTAAGCCAAATTCATCCTGCAACTGATCCATCAAGTTTAAAATTTGAGCCTGAATAGAAACATCAAGAGCAGATACAGGTTCGTCTAAGACTAAGAACTTCGGTTGAAGAATAAGTGCCCTAGCAATACCAATTCTTTGACGCCGTCCGCCATCTAATTCATGTGGGAATGAACCAGCTAACCGTCTAGCTAGACCTACCGTCTCCATCATTTTATACACTTTTTTCTCTAACTCAGCCTGGTTGTTTGTTAACTTATTGACACGTAATGGTTCAGCAATAAGATCAAAAGTTGTCATTCTTGGGTTAAGCGAAGAATAAGGATCTTGGAAAACGATTTGCATTTCTTGTCGCATCAAACGCATCTCTTTTAAACCCTTGTATTCCATTATATTCTTGCCTTCTAAGTATATCTCACCTGCAGTCGGTTCATGTAAACGAATAATTGCACGCCCAGCAGTCGATTTACCGCAGCCAGACTCACCTACTAGACCTAAGGTCTCACCTTTTTTAATATCAAAGCTAATATTATCGACCGCTTTTAAATCGCCAGCTTTAGTGGGAAAATATTTCTTAAGATTACGCACACTGATGAGTGCTTCTTGATTATTGTTGGTCAAGGTTCTCCACCCCTTCCTCATTGTATAAATGACACGCTACATAATGACCTGGCCGTGCTTCACGAAACTCAGGAAATTTATATTTACAAATTTCCATACAATGTTTGCATCTTGGATGGAAACGACATCCCGTCGGCAAATCAGAAGGGTCCGGTGTTGTTCCAGGAATGACTTTCAATTTATCGACATCTTCATCAGCACTCGGAATAGAGTCAAACAACCCTCGCGTATACGGGTGAAGAGGTTCATTATACAAGTCTTCTACAGAAGCATGTTCAACGATCGTTCCCGCGTATATTACAGAAACATAATCACAAATTTCAGCCACAACTCCCAAATCATGGGTAATGAGAATCATCGACGTATCATACTTGTCTTTTAATTCTTTCATTAATTCTAGCACTTGTGCTTGTATCGTCACGTCCAATGCTGTGGTCGGTTCATCGGCAATAATCAACTCGGGATTACATGCCAGAGCCATCGCAATGACAACTCTTTGTTTCATACCCCCGGAAAATTGGTGGGGATAGTCATTCAGTCTTTCTTTTTGAATACCAACTAACTCTAACATTTCTTCTGCTTTAGCAATTGTTTCTTCTTTCGAAAGATCCTGGTGAAGTTCAATTACTTCTTTAATTTGATCCCCAACTGTCATGATCGGGTTTAATGAAGTCATCGGATCTTGGAAAATCATAGAAATCTTGTTTCCACGAATGTTAAACATATCCTTTTCTTTAACATTCATCAAATCTTGACCTTCGAGTAAAATTTCACCTGAAGTAATTTTACCTGGAGGATCTTGGATCAATTGCATAATGGCCAAGGCAGTAGTTGTTTTACCGGCACCGGTTTCTCCAACTAATCCTAAGGTTTCTTTCTTACCAATTGATAGATTCAGATCATTGACTGCATAAACAGTCCCCGAATCTGTCTCATATTGCACACTAACATTTCTTAAATCTAATAAATCAACCATAATCTTGCCCCCTAGCGTTTCAGCTTAGGATCGAGTGCATCACGCAGACCATCACCTAAGACATTTAATGCAAAAATCGTTGTAACTATAGCCAGTCCTGGGAATAGGGTCATATGTACAGCATCTCTAATATAAGAACGTCCACCTGATAACATAGCTCCCCACTCTGGTGTTGGTGGCTCCAAACCTAAACCAATAAAACTTAAACCAGCAGCGTTAATAATTGCGTAAGCCACTCCTAGAGTTGCTTGAACAATGATTGGCGCCATACAGTTTGGAATAATATGTTTTACAATAATTCTAAAATCACTCGATCCGTTGGCTTTTGCAGCCTCAACAAACTCCATATCACGAATCGAAAGTACAGATGAGCGAACGAGTCTTGCATAACCTGGAATAGCCGCAATCCCCACAGCAATCATAAGGTTTGCAAGCCCAGGTCCTAAGGCTGCCATAATTGCAATAGCTAATAGAATATCTGGTATCGATTGTAAAATATCAATAAAACGCATAAGCATATTATCTACTCGACCACCATAATAGCCTGTCACTGCTCCAATCGCTACACCAATAATCAGTGAAATCGATACCGAAATAAAACCAACTTTTAGGGAAATTCTTGACCCATAAATAACCCTAGAAAAAATATCACGACCCAAATCATCTGTTCCAAATAGATGTTCTGAACTTGGTGGTGCAAACTGATTTTGTAGGTTTTGTTCAGCAAAACCATAAGGAGCAATTTGGTCAGCAAAAATAGCGACTATAACTAACATCACGATTATAAATAATCCAACCATTGCTAATTTATTCCGCTTCATACGGATCCATATATCCTGTAAACCACGGAAGCGACCACGTTGGTGCTCTTTTTCCTGTCTCACACGATCTTTAACTTGAGGAAGTTCTTCTTCTATTCCTCTGTCTAATTGATCACGATCTAATTCTACTATTTCTTCTTTTTCTGAATTTAATTTAGGATTTTCCATGTTGATTCCCCCTACACATATTTTGTCTTAATTCGTGGGTCAACATAGGTATATAAAATATCAACTATTAAGTTAACGATACTAAAGGTTACCGCCACAAAGAGAACACATCCCAGAACCATCGGCATATCACGCATCTTGATGGAGTCAACCATCAAACGACCAATACCAGGAATTGAGAAGATTACCTCTGTCATTAAGGCTCCCCCCATAAGCTGACCAAACTGAGTACCGACAATTGTAATGATTGGAATCAAGGCGTTTCCAAGCGCATGCTTCCAAACGACAACATTTTGTCGCTGACCCTTGGCTTTTGCTGTTTGAATATAGTCTTGTCGAATAACTTCGAGCATCGATGAACGAGTCATCCGCGTTATTACCGAAACAGACTGGGATCCCAAGGCAACAGCAGGAAGAACCATTTGAGATGGCATAGAAAAACCTGATGATGGGAACCAGCCTAGTCTAACAGAGAATAACATAATAAGTAAAAGTCCTAACCAGAAAACTGGCATCGAAATTCCAATTAAAGCAAAAATCATAGCGATGTTATCAAAAATTGAATACTGTTTAATCGCACAAATAATTCCAATTGGTATCCCTAGTAATACAGCGAAAGTTATTGATAGAAAAGCTAGTTTAATTGTAGAGCCTGCTCGATTAAAAATTTCAGCAGCAACTGAAGATTTTGTAATATAAGAAGTTCCTAAATCTAATTTAGTAAACACATTCTTAATATAGCGACCAAATTGCACAAGAAAGGGATCCTCTAAGCCCATTTCTAATCTTAAGGCTTTAACAGCTGCTTCTGAAGCAGAAGGACCTAAAGCATTACGTGCTGGATCTCCTGGCGTAATGTATAGCAAAGCAAATACAATAAAAGAGACGCCTAAAATAACAGGAATCAAATACAGTAGCCTTTTTAATATATATTTTAGCATGTTTTAACGCACCCTCTTCTTTAGATAGAGGAGATGTTTCCATCTCCTCCAGAATACAATAGTCTATTTTTCTCCTTTAGTAACTGGAGCTAATTGATACCATCCAAATGGAGAAAGTTTAATATTTTTAACATCCTTTTGAGCACCCACTGTTAATTCTTTATTGTGCTCTGGAATCCAAGCTGTGATATCCATTAGATGTTCTTGAGCTTGACGATAAAGGTCAGCACGTTCAGCATCGTCTTGAGAGAAACGAGCGTCTTCTAACATCTTATCTAATTCATCATCTTCTAAGTAAATGTAGTTTCCACCTTCACCTTTAGCTGAGGAATGGAAGCATGGATATAAGAAAGTATCTGGGTCTGGAGAATCGGCAGTCCAAGCAATTTCGAACATATCGTGCTTGCCGTTCTTAATGAGCTCGTTAAAAGCTGACCACTCTAATACGTTAATTGAAACATCAATACCAACTTCTGATAATTGTTCTTTCATTGCAGTAGCCATATCAATACGGTCTTTATTCTCATTAGTAGAAATTGAAGTAGAAAAACCATCAGGGAAGCCTGCTTCTTTTAATAATTCTTTAGCTTTTTCTACGTCACGAGCACGAGGTTGATATTCATCAGAAATTGAATAAGCTAATTTTGGTGACATTACACCGGTTGCAGTTTGACCCAATCCTTTAAATACAGCTTTAACGATCGAATCAATGTCAATTGCATAAGAAATCGCTTCACGAACCTTTGGATCATTGAACGGTTCTTTAGCAATGTTGAAACCTAGGTATGTTGTACCATAGTCAAAAGATTTTAATAATTGTAATTTATCATTGTTTTCAATCTTCTCGAGATCAATTGCTGAGATATCGTAAGCAATATCTACCCCCCCAGATTCTAACTCGATAACGCGGTTACTTGGTTCAGGAATTACACGGAAAATTAAATTCTTGTATTCCGTTTTTTCACCATGATAATCATCAAAACGTTCCATTTCAACGGAGTCAGCCTTGGTCCATTTAACAAATTTCACAGCGTTAGTTCCTACAGGATTACGTGCATAATCATTGCCAGCTTCGTTTACCGCTTTTTCATTTACGATATAAGCACCAGGGTGACATAAAGCAGCCAATATACCTGAAAACGGTTCAGTTTGTTTGAATTCAACTGTATAGTCATCAGTAGCTTTTACAGAGTCAATATCAATTGTTTCGAATAAGTGCTTCACGTTTGGTGCTTCAATCGCACGTTTTAAAGAAAACACAACGTCAGACGCCTTCAATTCTTCTCCATTATGGAATTTAACACCTTTTTTTAATTTAAAGACATATGTCTTTTCATCGGGTTGATCAAAACTTTCGGCCAAGCTAGGTTCTGGTTTACCTTCATCATTTATTTTTACTAATCCTTCATAAATTTGTGTCATAACATGACTTGACTGGTTATCATTCGTTGCTATAGGGTCGAGAGAAATAGCATCTCCTGAAACAGCAACCGTTAAGGTTTCACCAGATCCACCTCCAGAACAACCCACTAATAAAAATACACCCATTAATAATAGTGCGAATAATCCTAATTTTCTTTTCATAATAATGGCTCCTTTATTTATTTGATATAAAATCTGCGATAAAGTGACATTCTTCACATTCTTTAGAAAACAATCAGTGAAAAAAATTATCCTCCTTCCATAAATGCTTGGACCGCTGCAAACGGATTCACATTTTTAGTCTACCTTTCACTCTAAAATTTGTCAACGCTTTCTTTGTTGATAAATAGCACATTTTTCAAAAAAATAAATGGTTATTTTTATAAACTTCTATTAATATAAAAAAATTTAAAACCCTATATTTTTTTAATTATCCATTAATTTTTACACAATATTTTATTTAGTTTGTGAACTAGTGTTTAAATGGTCTTTTATTTTTTTTAATTGATCAAACTTTATGCCTGTGTATTATGTTTTCTTAAAGTTTTATCACAATCTAACAATATCTAATTTGTTCAATTTTTAATAATTTAAATGAATCAAGTTTGTGTATTTTTATCTAAAAATTTAAACAAAAAAATAACTGGGAAAGTCCCCCAGTCGTTTTTTATCAATTTATTTAAAGTTAAAAATGAAAATTTAACACAAATTTTTATTTTTCAATACTATCCTCTTTTAGACATTAAAATCTAACTTTTGTGACCGATTCATCAGTAATAAACTCATTACGGTAGCAACTATTAATACTGGTATCCAACTAAAGCCTGTTTTTATCAATGGTAGCTGCTGAATTAAACCCCATTCAATAACATGGTTAGTAACTAACACCGACAGTAAACTAACCAACAAAACGAATAGGAGGGGTACTAAAAACTGTATTTTATTAAGTGGTTGAATTCTGTGTAAGATGAGAAGAAAAATCAAAGACATTGTCACGGGATAAATGATATTTAGAATTGGACCACTGGTCGCTATTATTCGATCCAACCCTTGATTGGCAATTAACCAAGAGACGGTTGTCATTAAATAAACATGGTTTCGATAAGAAATTTTCGGATATAAATCGTGAAAAAATTGGCTGATTGCTGTAACTAAACCACAAGCAGTTGTCAGACAGGCTAAGAAAACTATTATAGCTAATAGAGCAACACCCGATTGCCCCATTGCATTATGTGCAATAGTTTGAAGTAAAAACGTTCCTAGATTTTGTCCTTGAGGGAGACTTTCTACTAAAGCGATATGATTGCCTACCCAGGCGAGGCCAAAATAAAAGACGCCTAATAAGCCTGCAGCAATTAGAGATGCTTTACTTCCTTCTTTCCATAAGGTCTTTTGATCCGAAATACCTTTTGCTTCAAATGCACTTTTTACTACGATTGAGAATGCCAAAGTTGCTAGCGTATCCATGGTAAGGTAACCCTTAATAAACCCTTCAGCCAAAGGATGGGATTGATATTCTATCATCAAAGCCTTAGGAGGTGTATTTGTCCGGTAAAGAAAATAAGACCTTACTAAAAAAATAACCAAAGAAAGCAATAGGATAGGTGTCAGCCATCTACCAATTGAATCAACAATTGACTGTTTATTCAAAGAAATCCATAAAACAAGGGCAAAGAAAACTAAAGTAAATAAAGATAGAGCAAACCCATTACCGTTGGTGATATAGGGAAGAACTGACATTTCATAAGTCGTTGTTGCTGTTCTTGGTATGGCAAACAAAGGGCCTATAATTAAATAATTACTCGTTAATAAAATAGTCGCAAAAGCAGGGTTAATTTTCTTTAAAGCTTGAAAATAACCCCCTTTTAGACTCGAACCAACGATCATGGATAATAAGGGCAAACCAACACCTGTAATGATAAAACCAATTATGGCCGGTAATAAACTTTTACCCGCTTGGTGTCCAAGAGCAACTGGAAAGATTAAGTTACCTGCTCCAAAAAACATAGCAAATAACATAAAGCCAATAGCTAATAGATCTTTTTTCTTCATGAATAATCCCTCCAGAAAATAAAGTAGTTTTATTCTATTAGAATTCGATGAGCGTTTCAAGAGAAATTTCTAATAAACAGCAAGTAAACGTATTCATTAGTTCAGATGCTTTGCAATAAAAAAAGCTGGCAAAATGCCAGCTTGTAAAAAGTTTATTTGCTTGCCTCTTCTGAGGATTCCTCTTCAACCCCTTGATCACTAGAGGCTTGATCTTCTTCTTTATCTTTTTTTGAATCAAAAGCTGGTTTTAAATGTCCTTCAGCAGCTAATTTATCAACAAACTCTCGCACTTCAGGAGATGAAAAAGCTTTTTGTAAGGCCTTAGCAGCTTCACTCTCTTTATTTCCTTCACGGACAGAAAGAACAATCGCAAAAGTATCTGTTTCATCTTTTTCCAGGAATAAGGCATCTTCTGGTTTTAAATCGATTGAAGCAATATAAGTTGGATAATTGAACACTAATTCAACACCATCTTCATAAGCACCTGTTAAATTCAATAGATCTACGTGAGAAAATTTAAAATTATAAGGGTTCTCTGTTATATCATCCACTGTTGGAAGCAGACCAACTTCATCATCTAGAGTAATTAAATCATGCTGTTCAAGAATAAATAAAGCACGCGCTTCATTGGCTGGATCAGAAGGGATGGCAACTTCTGCACCTTCTTCAATATCGTCCATCGTCTTGTATACTGGTGAATAGAATCCAACAACTGCATTATAAACCGGTTGAATAGCGACTAAATCCGCTTCGCGCTCATCATTAAACATCTCCATAAATGGGCGATGTTGGGCAAAACTTCCGAAAACTTCATCGTTGAAGACTGCTTCGTTATACTGAATATTGTCAGATACTTCAACCAATTCTATGGAATAAGGTTCTTCAATAACATCTGCTGCAATTTCGACAATATCTGTCATAGGTGGTAAGTGAGAAGCAATTTTTAATACATTGTCCTCTTGAGCAGACACCAACATTAAGCTATTAAATCCTAAGGATACTGCTACAAAAGCTACAAAACTCTTAAACATATTTTTGTTAAACATTTAATTCCTCCTATTATCTCTTATCTAAGCTACGCGCAATTTTCAAACCAAACCATTGCAAAACTTGAACAATAATTATTATCAAGATAATTGCAAAATACATAATATCCGTTTCATACCTTTGATAACCGTAGCGAATAGCATAATCTCCTATCCCGCCACCACCAACTACACCCATAATCGTTGAGTAAGATAGAAAAGATACAAAAGCAGTAGTAAAACCTATTATCAAGGATGACCGCGCCTCGACAAATAAAAATTGAGTGACTAATTCCCAAGTATTGGCTCCCAAAGAATCAGCTAATTCGACAACACCTTTAGGAATGTCATGCAACGACTGTTCCACAAAGCGTGCATATAGAGCGATTGCAATTAACATCATAGGAAATGACGCTGCGATCGGGTCCCCCGTTGCTCGCCCATAAATCAATCGAATAAAGGGTTGCATTGCGACAACTAATAACAAAAAGGGAAAAGAACGAACGATATTTACAAACAAATTTAAGGCATTATTTAAAAAACGATTACTTTTGCCTTTATTCATCCGTTGCCCTGGACTGGTTAAAAATAATAACGTTCCTAAAGGAAGACCTAATAAAATAGCTGCTGCAGAGGCAAAGAAGAGCATAATACTTGTTTCTTGAAGACTTTCCCATAACTTTGGCCAATATTCAATAATACGCATGATTATTTCTTCCCGCATCTTATGTCAGTACCGCCTTTACTTTATCATAATAACTTCCCTCTTTAACTTTATTTCGAGAGGTCTGATTATCAAGAACATCAATTAATTGTCCTTTCTCCATAATCCCTACTCTGTCACAAAGCTGACTTAGAAATTCTAACTCATGAGTCACAACTATAATTGTCATGTCGAATTGTTGATGCGCCTCTTTTAAAATCTGAACAATTTCATTACTGCGCATAACATCCAATGCGGAAGTTGGTTCATCACAAAGCAAAATTTTTGGTTTAGTTATTAAGGCTCTCGCAATACCCACCCTTTGTTTCTGTCCACCAGAAAGCTGACTCGGATATTGATTTTTTTTATCAGCTAATCCTACAAAGTCTAGAACAGAATCGAGAGTTAAAGTGTCAGAATAATTAAACAGTTTGAGCGGTAAAGTAATATTTTCTGCAACAGTTTTGTTATTCAGTAAGTTAAAATGTTGAAAAATCATTCCTACCGATTTACGATGCTGCCGAAGCTCAGATGGACTAAGGCTTAACAAGTCCTGACCCTCAATCATAATCCGCCCTTCATCTGGCTCTTCTAAAAGATTGATAAACCTTAAAAGAGTTGATTTACCGGCGCCACTCTCACCCACCAAGCCAAAAATCTCATTTTGCTGAATACTTAAAGACACTCCACGAACAGCTTTAATCTGTTCATTGTTCAGATAATAATGTTTCGCGACATTCATTAATTCGATCACAAACAATCACCACCTTTCTGCCACAAGTCATAAAAGCATTATAACACACTCTTTAGATATTTCACATAGTTTTATATTTTTTATAGTTTGTGAAAAAATATATGGAAACCATATGTATAAAGATTTGTTTGTATATTTATTTGTGAATGTTCTGTTTTTTACTTAGATAATTTTACACAAAAAAGTAGTGGCCCATTCACCACTACTTTTCAATTTATTCATATGTCTAATTTCTAGCTATTTTTTCGTTGAAATAAGCGAGGAGCCGTTTGATATATAAGAAAGAGAATAATTGCCGATACAATAGCTGTCATTAGGGCGCTGGCACCATTCATCACAAATGAGAAGTATAGGGGTGACCATCCCTCCGGCGCATATGATCCCCAATAGATGTAGCCTGCGATAAAGTGCCAAAAGAAACGCGCAAATGTTCCAATAAAGACTGCGGATATTAATGGCCAAACTTTATTAGTGGAATGATAGAATCGTTCAGACATTAATCCTGCAAAGCCAGCAAAAGCAAAAGCAATAACATACTCGATAAATACCTGTGAAACTCCTAGAAAATATACATTTCCTAAAGGAAAATGTAATAAACCCCATAAGAATCCACAGAAAATACCCCATTTAACGCCTCTTTTTAAAGACAAAATAGTGAGTGGCACCATACCTAGAGAAATAGTTAATGAAGACCCAAAATTAGTTGGTAATAGTGACAAAACAACCGCAACCGCAGCGAAGATAGCCGCTTCCACTAAAAGTAATACATTTTTATTTTTTCCCATAAAAAAACTCCTTACTATTTTTTTGCAAAGTAAAGAGAAAAAGGCATAAAAGCCCTATTTCAAAGTAATTCCTACGCACGTTTAACCGTGATCAGGTTCTAGGGTCAGGAACGAATCCACTCTCAGCTCAAGGCTCCCCTTTACTTTACGTTTATTTAACTGTCATCATTTTATCATTCTCTATCCAAATTGTAAATTAGATATTATCCATTTTAGCGCTTAGAATAGCATCTCTAGTTACATTCTAAAAAACGAATTATCCATACAATATATAATTATGTAATTTTAGGGAAATTAATTTGTCAAATTAATATATTTACTAACCCAGTAAATAATCCATCCGCCTAATATTAACGACAAGATTTCACTCATCATCATGCTCAATAAAAGTACGATAAAAGATTCCTTAGGAGAGCCCAAAAAGACAGCTAATAAAGCAATATTAACCATAGATATTGTCATCATCAAACCTATAATCAGATATTTTACTAATAAAGGATTTAGCCTCTTAAATTTATCGTAAGGCAATAAAGGAATAATTTTATCAATTAAAAAACAAGCTAGATGTAGAAAAATAAAGCTAGTGAGTGAGCCAAAAATCATATCCCATCCGCCAAAGGGAGAAAAACGATTGCTAATAAATACACCTAAAGTAACACCAATAATATAACGTTTATCGTAAATCGCTAAAAAATTCAAACCTTCACTAATTCGAACACCTAAGCCGAAGGAAAGAGGGGATAAGATTAATGTCAGTACTGTATAGCAAGCGGCTACTAAAGATATTCGTGTAAGATCATTGGTAGTAAAATTTTTATTCATAATTAATCTCCTTTATAGAGCAAGCTCTAGTAATTACTATGACCAAAGGACAAAGGGTGGCTTAATCCACCGAAGAATCATAGTGTTCATATGAACAAAAAGTAGTATAGCATAAGGCGTAAGCTTAAGTAAAGACTAGGTCTTAATAGATCACCATATAAAAAAACCAAGAATTAGTCGTTGCGTTAACTAATTCTTGGTTGTTAATTTTTAAGATTTTTTACTCAGCGATAATTGCTTTCAACTTATCTTTAGCTCGCCTTAAGGCGTTTTTTACACGATTTCGGTCAATACCTAAATATTCTGCAATTTCTTTAGGCTTCATCGATAAATGACTATAACAATAAATAATTTGTCGCTCAAAAGGACTTAAACTAGCATAATAACGCTCTTTTTCTTCATTAACGATAACTTGTAATTCGGGCACGGTCGCTATTTTATAATCATAACTCAAACTTTGATGTTTAATAGAATCACCAATTTCGATCTGGTCACGCTCAGCATCCATACCAAAGCGAATAGTCTCAGCATCTTTAGCATTTCGACGGAGTAAGTTCACTAAATAATTGTACATGGATCTTTCAAAATAAGGAGCAAAATAACCTCCATAAGCAGGATTATAGTGTTGAATAACCCGATACATGAGAATTACTCCTTCTTGAACAATGTCTTCTGGCTCATAGCCATCAATTGGCATTTTATAAGCAAACTTCTTTAAGAGGGGAATAAAACGATCAACTAATAACATAAATGAAAACTCATCAGCGATATTTTGTTTTAAACGCATAATCAACATTTCATTCGTCAGGTGGCTAGACTCGTTCATTTCATCGCTCCATTACTCATTCTTGTGATCATCTAAGCGAAATCTTAGATCATCTAATAGCTTCAATTGGTCAAGCTTCCAAGGGCTCCTCCGTCTGATTAACTGTGAGTAATGGTCTTTTACGGTTTGCCGAACTTGTCGTTTGTCGTATTGTAGTTGCATTAAAAGCTCTTTTGCAGACATTCGCATGGCTCCTCTTTGAAAGATCAACCATTGTTCTGCCATATCACTTGTCGCAACCACAACGCGATTAAGTGGAGAAATCCACTCAGCAACTTCACGCTCAATATAGGAATCCGCTGTTTCTCCCTCTTGCGTAAAGACAACTTCAACTTGATAGTGATCATAAATTTGTGTTATTCCTGGAACAAATTGCGCATCAAAGACAACGATTATCTTAAGTTCACGATACTTTCGATATTCTGAAAGCTCAAATAATAGTTGATCACGTGCTTGAGCTAATTGATCCATATTCTTAAGTTGTGTGAGCTCTGGCCATGCACCAATCATGTTATAACCGTCAACAAATAGAATTTCCTGACGTTTATACCGCATGTAATCCCTACTTTCCAATTCGGTGGCGTGCGACTTCATACATCAAGACTGCACTTGCAACAGATGCATTGAGACTTTGCACATGACCAACCATAGGAATTGTAACGATTCCATCTGCCGATTTTTTTACAAGTTCAGAAACTCCCTGACCTTCATTGCCAATTACCAAAGCAATTGGCCCGTGGGAATCCCATTGACGCATATCTTCACCAGACATATCCGTCGCAAAGATCCAGATCCCTCTTTCTTTTAATTGATCCATCACTTGCTTAATGTTACCCACTCGAATCACTGGAACATATTCAATTGCTCCCGTAGAAGTCTTAGCAACAACATTCGTTAAGCCAACAGAGCGACGTTTTGGAATAATCACACCGTGAACCCCAGTAGCATCAGCTGTTCTAAGGATCGAGCCTAAGTTATGTGGATCAACAATCCCATCTAGAATTAAAATAAATGGATCTTCTCCTCTTGAAGCAGCTAATTGAAGAGCATCTTCTAACTCCGCATAATCAAAAGGAGGAATAGTAAGAACAACACCTTGATGACTTTCACCCTCAACCATCTCATCCAGCTTCGACTTTGGCACTTCTTGGAAAACAATTCCATTAATTTTAGCCATTTTAATTATACTAGATATTATTTCTCCTGCAATCCCTATTTGAACAAACAACTTATTGGCTTGTTTTCCCGTTTCTAAATAGGCATGTACAGCATGTTTACCATATATCGTTTCCTTCGTTTCAAAAGAATTGGAGAGTGACGAAACTTCCTCTGATAGGTTTTGATCAGAGCGTTTTTTCTTATAAATATCTGTCTTGTGCTTTTTTTTCATCTCATCAAGCTCCCTCTTGGTTTATATATTGGATTGCTTCTTGAATCAAATTTTGACAACGTTCTTCTTGATTACTTAGTTTAAGCCACCCTAATAAGGCTTCAAATCCTGTTGCCTGACGATAATCACCAATCGAGGCATTCTTAGCTTTCGTATTGGTTTTATGATTACGCCCTCTTTTATAAATTTGAATTTCTTCTGGTGTCAAAAAGTCTGTTTGCTCAATCCAATGGTGCATAACTTTAGCCTGTCCTTGGGCCGAAACATATTTAATGGCTGCACGATGCAATCTATTAGGATGTGTCTTGCCAAGTTCAATCACATATTTACGTACCTCCACCTCATAAACGGCATCTCCTACATAGGCTAATGCTGCTCCATTGAGTAAAGAGTACTTTTCTGGTAGGGTATTGTTTTCAATCGTCACTTCTATCCTCTTTTCCACCTTGTTCCTTGCGGGGTATCATCTAGTAAAATATTTTGCTCTTTCAACCAATCACGAATCTCATCTGCCCGGTGAAAATTCTTTTCTGCTCGAGCTTGATTTCTTTCTTCAATTAAATTCTCAACTTGGCTATCAAGGACCTCTTTTGTCCCTAAATCTAAACCAAAGATTGCTAGGATTTGTTTAATTTGATTTTCTGTTTCTTGTAGAAATTCAAGTTCTACCTTTTCCTGATCAAGATAGCGATGGATTTGCTTTGCCATTTCAAAAACAGCTGACAAAGCATTGGCTGTATTGAAATCATCTTCCATGGCCTCATTAAATGACTGAAGTCCTACTTCAAGCGCATGACGAACCTCTTGTTCGATATCAAGACTGATTTCACCACTTCCAGGATTCTCCATTCGATAAGTCAGTCGACTGACTAATTCTCTTAAACGTTCGACTTCACGACTAGCGGTATTAATCGCGTTATGATCGTATCGAATAGGGCGCCGATATTGAACGCTGGCTAAGAGATAGCGAATAACCATCGGATCACATTCTTTTAAGATATCTCGCAAAAGCACAAAATTACCTAGGGATTTAGACATTTTCTCACCATTTGATCCCACTGTCACAAAGCCGTTATGCAACCAATATTTAGCAAAAGGATGATCATGATTTGAATGTGCTTCTGATTGAGCAATTTCATTTTCATGATGGGGAAACTGTAAGTCTTGGCCACCCCCATGAATATCAATGGATTCTCCTAAATACTTTGTTGCCATCACTGAGCATTCAATATGCCAGCCAGGCCTTCCTTTGCTCCAAGGAGAGTCCCATGAAACAGCACTTTTTTCATCGGCTTTCCATAAAGCAAAATCAATCGCATTTTCTTTTTTTTCACGTTCATCATCGGTGATTCTTTGACTGGCACCTTCACGCAAATCACTAATTGATTGATCCGATAATTGGCCATACTTTTCAAATTTACCCGTTCGATAATAAACATCGCCTTGACTTTCATAGGCATAGCCTTTGTCAATTAAAACTTGAATAAACTGAATGATTTCAGGAATATTTTCCATGACGCGTGGATTGTATGTCGCTGGTTTTACATTAATTGCTCGCATATCTTCTTTATAGGCAGCAATATATTTATCAGATAATTCTTTAGCCGTTATCCCTTCATTCTCAGATGCCTTAATAATTTTATCATCGACATCTGTAAAATTGCTTACAAAATTCACTTCGTAACCACGATATTCAAGATAGCGGCGAATTGTATCAAAGGCAACAGCAGAACGAGCATTACCAATATGGATATAGTTATATACTGTTGGCCCACAAAGATAAAAGCTCACTTTTCCTTCTTCGTTTGGGTGAAATAGTTCTTTTTGACGTGATAAGGTATTAAATAATTGAATGGCCATCTTTTGAACCCTCTTTCTATCATTAAACTTGAGGCTTATTATATCATTCCTAGCATTGACTTTCGAATAATACTGGTGGGTCGTATTAGATTTATGGTCTTTATAAAATAGACGATTAAAAAGAGCCGGAATTATCTTCCGGCCACTAAGTTATCTTTTTCAATTCAATTATGAGAAAATCATCTCAACCAGTTCTTCAGCTTCTACGTTTCCTAAGTATTTCTTCAAATCCATGTCTTGTAAAACTTCAAGAATGCTTTGACGTTCAAATTTTACACCTGTTAAAGCATTTTCTAAATCTTCAATTTCCCCTAGTCCAAAGAAATCGCCATAAATTTTTGTATCTGTAATCATAGCATCTTTAATATTAAAGCGCATATCAACGAAACCAAAAGGAAATTTATTTGAAGCTTGAATATCAAATTTTGGTGAATGTCCAAAGTTCCAATCCCAATTGCCAAAACGCTCTTCACGAATTTGATAGACTTTTTCCCAGTCTTCTTTTGTCAGATGGTATTCTTTAACATCTTCACGCTTTTCAACACCGAAAATTTCTAATAAGAGAAGGTCACGAAATTGTTCAGTGGTCAGTTCTTTATACTTATCATCGACATAGGGTTTAAGATTTGTGACGCGTGAACGCACAGATTTGACACCTTTAGATTCATATTTAGCTTTATTAGGTTTTAAAGCGTTATTCACTTCATCGAGATCTGAGTCAAATAGAATAGTACCATGAGCTGTCATACGACCACGTTTAGCATACATAGCATTACCTGAGAATTTTTTCCCATCAACGAGTAAATCATTACGGCCTAATAACTCAGCGGAACTAGCTCCCATCTTATGTAAAGCATCGATTACAGGTTGAGTGAATGCTTTAAAATCTCTAAAAGATCCATCGTCATCTTTAATAAAGCAGAAAGAAAAATTACCTAAGTCATGGTATACTGCCCCGCCACCAGACATCCGGCGAACGACACGAATGTTATGTTCGTCCACATAAGCTTGGTTAATTTCTTCAAAGGTATTTTGATTACGACCAATAATAATAGACGGTTCATTAATATAAAAAAGTAAAATCGGCTCATCAACTAAACGATTTTCTACTAAATAAGTCTCTAAAGCAATATTGACACTTGCATCATAATTATTTTCATTATCTACGAAATACATAGAAAGCCTCCTTCATATTTGTGCATTCTTATTATGACATTAGACTATTTAAAGCTCAAGAAAAAGATTTTAAGCATTCGGCTTTAACCAACAACTGTATAAAAGTGGAAACCCCAAGGTCTCCACTTTTATTATTTTAGATTAAATTTGTTGTAAAACTTGCTGAATATGATTAAGTACTTTTTCTTTGCCTAATACTTCAATCATATCAGGTAGCTCTGGACCATGCATTTGACCGGAAACCGCAATTCGAATGGGCATAAACAAATTTTTGCCTTTTATTCCTGTTTCTTTTTGAATTTCTTTGGTTAATGGTTTAATAGTGCTAGCAACAAAATTTTCTTCAGAGAGCGCTTGTAATTTTTCTTGCATCGCTTTTACGACTATAGAAGCCGTTTCAGCTTGCATGATTTCCTTAGCTTCTTCAGTCAAATTAAGTTTATCATTAAAGAAAAGGCTCGATGCTTCTACAATTTCAGCACCATATGAAATTTGTTCATGATATAAGCTAATTAATTTTTTCACCCAAGCTAGCTCATTTTGATCAGGGTCCGCACTCACTTTGCCTTCTTTTTGTAAATGTGGCAGTGCATAAGCGACTACTGTATCCAGATCTGCTGCTTTCATATAGGTATTATTAATCCATTCTAATTTTTTCTTGTCGAATGAAGCAGGGGAAGTTGATAAACGTTCTGGATCAAATTGTTCAACCAGTTCTTGTGGGGAGAAGATTTCTTCTTCTCCTTTAGGTGACCAACCTAATAGGGCAATAAAGTTAAACATTGCTTCGGGTAAATACCCCAAATTGCGATATTGTTCGATAAATTGTAAAATACCGCCATCACGTTTTGACAACTTTTTATTGGTCTCAGCATTAATAATTAAAGTCATATGACCAAATACTGGATATTCCCACCCAAAAGCATCATAAATCATCATTTGTTTAGGCGTATTGGCGATATGATCATCTCCACGAAGTACATGCGTAATTTTCATCATATGATCATCAACTGTCACGGCAAAATTATATGTTGGCATTCCGTCTCGCTTTTGAATCACCCAATCGCCTGAAATATTTTTCGATTCAAAAGTTACTGGCCCTTTCACAATATCATCAAAGTGATAGGTCACATTTTCTGGCACTCTAAACCGAATAACAGGTTGGCGCCCCTCAGCTTCAAAAGCCGCTTGCTCTTCTTTAGTCAAATGTGCATGCTTACCGCCATAATGTGGCATTTCACCGCGGGCTTTTTGCTCTTCGCGTTCAGCTTCTAATTCTTCTTCAGTCATATAGCATTTATAAGCTAAATCACGTGCCAACAAATCATCAATCAGCGGTTGATAAATATGCAAACGCTCTGACTGTCTATAAGGTCCATATTCTCCTGGATTAACAGGTGATTCATCCCAATCAATGCCTAACCAAGTTAAATTATCTAACTGGCTTTGCTCACCATGTTCTAAGTTACGTTTAGTATCCGTATCTTCTGTACGAATAATAAAATCGCCAGCTTTCGAACGGGCAAAAAGGTAATTGAATAAGGCTGTTCTTGCATTTCCAATATGTAAATCCCCAGTAGGACTTGGTGCATACCGCACACGAATTTTTTCACTCATTTTATTTCTCCTTTAATTATATCTGATTCTATCAAGATTATTGTACTCCTTAACCTTATTAGATTCAAATACACTTAGTTATCAGTAATTTTAGCAAAAATCATTCTACCAGCGGCTGTTTGTAGGGAAGATGTTACAACTACTTCCAAATACTTATTAATATGATCTTGTCCATCCTCTACAACAACCATGGTCCCATCATCGAGATAAGCCACACCTTGTCGCCGTTCAGTTCCTGCTTTAATAATTTGAACTTGCATCTCTTCACCCGGTAAGACTTCAGGTTTTACAGCATTAGCCAGCTCATTAATATTCAAAACAGGAACGTTTTGAAATTCAGAAACCTTATTTAAATTGTAATCATTAGTTACTAGCACTGCTTCAAGGTCCTTAGCAAGACGGACTAATTTAGCATCTACTTCTTCAACATCTGGATAATCTCCTTCAAAAAAATCAATACTTATTTTGGGAGACTTTTGTAATTGATTCAAAATATCTAAACCACGTCTGCCTTTTGCTCTTTTTAATGAATCCGATGCATCTGCAATATGTTGTAATTCGGATAAAACAAATTTAGGAACTAATAAACCGCCTTCAATAAATCCCGTTTGAACAACTTCTGCTATCCTTCCATCGATAATAACACTTGTATCGAGAATTTTAAGTTTTTGACCAGCCTCAACCGTATCTTTTTTAGCTTGTTTGTTCATTTCTTGGGAAACAGACTGTAATTTATGTCCTGACTTCGTAAAAAGATGAAGCACTTCATCACGACGGTTAATCATCATTAGATAACCAATCATCCCTCCTAAGACCGTAAAGACTAAAGGAACGGTGCTAGATAGGAATGGAATATTTAACGAACCTATCGGTAAAGACAGCATATAACCGATTAGAAGTCCTAACAAGACACCTAACGCTCCAAATAAAAGATTAGGCGTTGATTGCTTTTCTAGAATAGTAAGTAATTTATGAATTAACTGCTCAAAAAGTGGTGCAAATAAAATACCTAATAACATAAAAATAAGTCCGAAAATCAAGCTATTTACAAAAGGATTATTTAGTAATTGGTGGTATAGGCGAATACTACGCCAAATTTCAGGTCCAAGGGTATAACCAAAGCTTAACCCTACAATCATTATCACAATAATGGTCATTTTCTTTATCATATTATCACCTCCTTTAAATGGTCTATCTTATTTATTTAGGAAATACTAACGAAATTGCTTGTTTAATTGTTTTAACAGGAATTATTTCAATACTTAAATTAAGATTTTTAAGATTAGAGCGGTTGTTATAGGGAATAAAAATACGTTTAAAGCCTAACTTACTTGCTTCCTTTATCCGCTCTTCAATCTGAGTAACCCGACGAATTTCTCCTGTTAGGCCAATCTCTCCAATAAAGACATCATCTACTTTTACTTCTCGATTCCAATAACTCGAAGCAATACTGACAGCAATGGCTAAATCAATAGCCGGTTCGTCTAAGCGAACCCCTCCAGTCGTTTTGAAAAAGGCATCTTGGTTTTGCACTAAAAGTCCGCAATGTTTTTCCATCACTGCCAATAAAAGAGAAATACGTTGATATTCAATTCCTGAAGCTGTGCGTTTAGCATTACCAAAAACGGTGGGGGTCATTAAAGATTGGATTTCTGCCAAGACCGTACGTGTGCCCTCCATTGCCGCTACAACAGTGGAACCAGTCGCTCCAGCTACTCTTTCTTCTAAAAATAATTCAGAAGGGTTTGTCACTTCGCTAAGACCTGTATCAATCATCTCAAAGACACCAATTTCATTAGTTGAACCATAACGATTTTTGACTGCTCTTAGGATTCTAAAACGATTGTGTTTTTCTCCTTCAAAATATAAAACAGCATCCACCATATGTTCTAACATTCGAGGTCCAGCAATATTGCCCTCTTTTGTTACATGACCTACGATAAAAATCGCTATTTCATGATCTTTAGCAATCCGCATCAAAATATTAGTTGCTGCCCTTAATTGTGATACAGAACCAACCAATCCTTGATTTTCTGGCGAAGACATGGTTTGAATGGAATCAATTACCACAATGGCTGGATTGACTTCCTTAATTTCATTCACAATATTACCTAAATCTGTATCGGATAATAAATAGAAATCCTTCCCATTTAATTCGAGCCGTTCAGCTCTTAATTTGATTTGAGTTAAACTCTCTTCACCTGAAACATAGAGAACCCGTTGACCTAAATTCGCCAAACGTATCGATACTTGAAGCAATAAAGTCGATTTGCCAATTCCGGGATCTCCACCAATTAAAACCAGACCACCAGGAACAATTCCTCCACCTAACACTCGGTCAAACTCTTCCATGTGGGTATCAATTCGTTCTTCAACTTGACTTGGAATTTGATCTAATTGAGTAGCCTTTCCAACTCTTCCATCTAAAGACTTCGGTATAGAAGTTAACGTATTAGTCATTGGAACTAATTGTTCTTCCATCTGATTCCAACTCCCACAATTTGGACATTTACCTAGCCATTTGGGCGATTCATAACCACAGGCTAAACATTCATACATAATTTTATTTTTTGCCACATCACCACTCCTTTCAATCGGAAGAGCCAAAACCACCTTTACGCTCATGATTTACTACTTGGTCATCTTCGACTAAAAGAAATTTAGAAAAAATCCCTTGAGCAATCCTTTCACCCTTTTGAATTGTTCGATCTCTTAATCCATAATTAATTAATTGAACATAAATATGACCTTCATTTTTTTTATTATTGTAATAATCTTGATCAATAATACCGATTCCATTCGGCAAGGCTGTTTGATGTTTATAACTGCCTGAAGAGCGGTTGACAATTTTTAAATATTCATCTTCCATCATATAAGCTTTGAGACCCGTTGGAACTAGTGTTGCTTGCCATAAATCCTCTGGCTTCTTGCTAATTTGATCGTTCATTTTTAAGAACGTATTATGCAATAAATAATAGACGGATTGCTTCCAAAAAGAAGGAAGGACTACCGTTTCAGCAGCTTCAAGATCATAACCCGCTGAATAATTTGTTTGCCTTTGAGGTAAACGAATTGATTTATCCTGATAAGCTTTTATGACTTCAAATCCTCGCTTATTTTCTTTCATTTTATTTCACTTCCTTTCTTTTCGTGATAAATAAGCCGTTTGAATGAAAACGCTTAATAATATTATACGTAATCTCTTGCTATTTATCTATCCTTTATGAAAATTTCTTTAACTTGATTTTAATTATTAACAGCTAACTTCGATTTATGATTAATTCCAAATAGCTTTTTGATCGATCCAAACCGATACAGATGTTTTATTGACTGGAAAAACTCCTACTCCCTGATCGTCTAATTCTACCTTTTCAGAGTGATTGTTTAGATAATCAACAAAAACTGCGCCCGCATTCAATTCACCCATGGTCATTTCTTTAAAGCCTTCATCACCATTTGTCATTACGACAGCAATACCATACGGATGTTCAGGTGTACCCAAACATGTCCAACCAATTGTATTATAATGATCAAAATAATCTACTTGCTCGCCATATACATGATATTTTCTTAAATGTAATAAAGGATCAATTATTTCTTGATAGGCTGGAGATTTCTCGCCATTTTGTATCCCATAATAGTCACCATAAAAAAGAGTAGGGATTCCTTGTTGGCGTAAAAGTATTAGGGCGTATGCATGCTGCATAAACCAACTTTCTATACGTGATTCAAGAGGTTGACCAATTTGGGTATCATGATTATTAACAAAAGTTACGCTGACTAAAGGATTATCCTCTACCAGTGAACCTTTAAATATTTTACTTAAATCATATTGGCTCCCCGCTTGACTTGCTTGAAAGAAATTCATATGTAAGCCCACATCGAAGAGATCAATTTGATAATCGACGGCCGCAAGATAATCCAAATTATTTGAAAGATCCGGATTCCAATACTCACCTAATAAATAAAAATCCTCACCTTGAGTTTCACGAATTTCTTCACATAAACCTTTGATATATTGGGAATCAATATGTTTTAAGGCATCAAATCTTAAACCCCTTACTCCGGTTTCTTTAATCATCCATTCAAGCCAATTCTTAATATGTTCTCTTACCTCAGGATGTGAGTAATCAATATCAGCAAACATTAAATAATCATAATTCCCAAAAGAATTGTCTACTGACTGATCGTCTGCCCAACCCTTTTCATCACCTAGTATTAAATAAATACCTTGTTCGTCATTCGTCGCATCATAATCTATCCCACTAAAATGATACCAGTGCCATTCAAAATCTGAGTACTTACCCTTTCTACCAGGAAAATAAAAATGAGTCCATGCTTCAATTTCATAGGGATCTGAGATTGTTTCTTGGCGATTATCAGGATTCACTTTAATCACACGGAACTTTTCTTTGCCATCTGCGTAAGCCTTATGATTTAACACAAGATCAGCAAGCGCGTGAATCCCTTTTTGATGAAGTGTCTGGATTGCTTGAAGCAATTCTTCTTTGTTTCCATATTTAGTCCGAACACTTCCTAATTGATCAAATTCACCTATATCCCATAAATCATATATTCCATAACCAACATCATTAATTGAGGTTGCTTTACAAAAGGGGGGAAGCCAGACATAATTGACACCTATTTCGTGTAAATGATCGACATCTTTTTGTAACTTGAGCCAATGTTGTCCATCATTAGGTAAATACCATTCAAAATATTGCATCATTAAACTATTCTTTTCCATAATTATCCCCCTTCTTTTCCCTTCTATTAAAACACATAGGCTTATAATAGTCACAAATTAGTGCTCAATTAAAATATATTTTAAAATGTATGGTGGGCAAATTGCGATCTGATTACAAATCTTTCAGTTTTGTTTTTCAATAGGTTTCCCTTATAATTTATGCTATCATTAACAAGAATTTCCGGAGTGAATCTCTATTGAGGAGGAAAATTATGCATTCATTACAAGACAAGATAAATCGTCTTGCTGCCTTCTTATCCATTACCATTATCTTCTTAAGCTTGGGCTTAACATTGTATTTAAATCATCTCGCTACAGAGAATGATCTAAAGATTGAGAAGAGTCCCTCAAATAATCCTGTTATAACAAATGATCTTCCTGTCATGAAAAATGAAACGCCTAAAGATAAATCACTCAATCATCAAGAAAACACTTTTACCCATCTCTTAGCCCAATATGACAAAGAGGGGGCCTCAGTTCAACAAATTCATCAATCTATTAATGAAATCATACGATCTGATTATCAAGGGAATATACTCAGTGCAAAATCAGACATTTTAAGAGCCCTAAATGATAGTCAGATGAATATCGAAAATATGGGTACGCTCTTTTTACCTGATCAACCCGCTGCTGCTAGTCAAAACTCATACCTACAATTAGATGTACCCCTTATTTTACAAAAGTCGCCTCTTTATTCAAATATAGACTATGGAGTAAGTAAAGAAGATACTCTAGCAGACAACGGCTGTGCAATTGTCTCTTTAGCAATGGTTTATTCATACATCTCTAATCGTACCGTTGAACCTGAAGAAGTACTCGAATGGTCAGGTCGAGACTATTTTGTTGAGAACCAAGGCACTTCCTGGACGATTTTCTCTGATTATGCAGTCGATCACGGCTTTAATTTTTATAATCATGGAAATAATTTTTATTCCGCTATGGAAGCTGTGCAAAACGGACAAGTAGTTATTGCTTCTGTTGAACCAGGTTTTTTCACAGATGTAGGCCATATTATCGTTATTCGTGGCTATGAACCTGGTTATGTTTATGTCAACGATCCAAATGATAATCCTGAAAAAATGTACAGTTTTCAACCGATTGATGAAAATGTTCTTCTAGATGAAGGTCTTAATTATTGGTCCTTCTATAAAGATTAACTCACTATTCCTTAAGAACGAAATAGTTAGGAGTCTATTCTTAATGAATAATTATAAAATTGCCTCCCGGGGTGCTGTGATCGGCATCTGTGTATATTTAATGCTCGCTCTAATCAAGTTAATTACAGCTTCGATCTTTAAAGCTAGTTCTTTACAAGCTGATGGTTTAAATAACTTATCAGATATTATTGCTTCTTCTGCTGTCTGGATTGGTTTACATCTATCCAAGAAGCCTGCTGATCATAATCACAAATTTGGACACGAAAGGTATGAAATCATTTCCAGTTTCATTGTTTCCTTACTAATGTTTACCATTGGCTTTCAAGTTATATTAGCTGGAACTCAACAACTTATTTCAAAGGAATATAGTCAAACGAGTCCCCATGTACTATTAGCTACTGTCTTTTCTATTATTGTTCTTACTTTAACTAAAAGCTATTTAAAAAAATTAGCTGTTCAATCTAATTCAGTTGGTTTAAAAGCCACTGCCAAAGATATGCAAGGAGATTTACTTATTTCAATTTCAACTCTTTTAGGTAGCTTAAGCGTTACATGGGGCTTTCCTATTGTAGATACTTTCCTTTCAATTATTGTGGGCATAATGATTATTTTCTCTGCATTTGAGGTATTTAAAGAATCGACGTTTACATTATCGGATGGATTTGACCCTGAAACACTTTTAACCTATGAAAAATGTATTCTTACTCATCCAGACGTTATAGCGATTAACGCCATTCGAGCAAGAATGGCCACTCAACAAGTTTATCTAGATGTCACCATCGCTTTAGATCCTAAAATGTCTGTTCAAAAATCTCATCGAATCACAGAAGAAATAGAAGCCCTTTTACAGGAGCAATTCAAAATTAAGGATATTGATATTCATGTAGAACCTTATGAGTAAAAAAAGGAGCTTGTTAATTAACAAACTCCTTTTTTGCATGCAAGCATATACATTGCACCATATTATTTTAACTCTCTTTCTACAATGACCGCATTACCTTGACCACCACCAATGCATAGGGTAGCCAATCCTAGATGGGCATTGCGACGCTTCATTTCATGAATCAAAGTAACAAGAATTCTTGCTCCACTACATCCAATTGGATGGCCAAGTGCGATTGCTCCACCATTAACGTTAATTTTTTCTTCATCAATTCCGAGTTCTTGATTCACAACCAAAGACTGGACAGCAAACGCTTCGTTTCCTTCAATAAGATCAATATCTTCTAGTGTTAAGCCTGCATTTTTTAAGGCTTTTTTACTAGCAGGAATAGGAGCTGTTCCCATTAAAGCTGGTTCAACACCTGCTTTACCCATGGAACAAATACTTGCCATAATTTCTAAACCTAAATCTTCAGCTTTGCTCCTAGACATCATAAGTAAAAAAGCTGCGCCATCATTTAGTGTAGAAGAGTTGCCAGCGGTTACAGTACCATCTTTTTTGAAAACAGGTCTTAATTTTACTAAATCATCCATCGTTTGATCTTTGCGAATGTTCTCATCTTCTTTAAAAATTACTGCTTGACCACCTATATTTTGCACAATTGGAATAATTTCTTGAATAAATTTACCTGCTAAATTCGCTTTTTCTGCTTTTTTTTGACTTTTTAGAGCAAAAGTATCTTGTTCTGGTCGACTTATATTATATTGATCAGCTAAATTTTCAGCAGTCATTCCCATATGATAATCTTCAAAAGCATCGGTTAATCCATCAAAAACTAATGTATCAATCATACTATCATTTCCCAACTTGTGACCCCAGCGGTGGTTAGCTAAAACATAGGGAGCTTGACTCATGTTTTCACATCCTCCAGCCACAACTATTTCATTTTCTCCTATCATGATGGATTGAGCGGCCAGCATCACAGCTTTCATTCCTGAGCCACATACTTGATTAATAGTCGTTGCAGGTGTTTTTACACTAATACCTGATTGAATAGCAATCTGTCGAGCTACATTTTGGCCTAAACCCGCTGAAAGTACATTTCCTATGTAGACTTCGTCAATTATCGTTGGATCCAAAGCGATATTATCAAACATTTTTTTTAATAATTGACTTGACATATCAATCACAGAAACATTTTTTAAACTTCCACCAAAACGTCCTATAGCCGTACGATTTGCCGAAACAATTACCACTTCTTCAAAATTCATAAGTTCCTCCTCAAATATCTTACTGATCCTTTAGGCTAGCTAAATAGACGTTGAAGCCAAGTTTTAGATTTCAGCGAATTAATCGAATCAGTATTTTTATCATTTGATTTATAGATTGTTTGATTTAAACCACTATCCATTTGTAGCTTATCAATTGTTTCAAGTAAATGATTATTTTTCTTTTCTGTCAAAAGCATCAATTGCTGTTGTTGATCAACTAACTGCAATAAATCATTGATTTGTTTGTTTTTCTCATTCAACTCATTGACCAGAATTTTTCTTTCCTCTTCATCTTTAAACCACTTTTCTTTAAGCTGCGTTTTAACCGTGTTTTCGATATAGGACCTTATCGCTTCTATGTGCTCCATCGAATATAATTCTTCTTTTGTTTTTTCATTTTCTTCTTTTTCGATAGCATTCTTGGCCTTTATCGTTTCTGGATCCTTAATATTTTCACTTAGTGGGCTATTGGATGAATCACGTTCATTTTCTAAAACGAGCGATATTTGTCTAGCCAATTCAGGATCGTAAGTAAAGTCTCTTTTTATTTCTGTCAAATGTTCAAGATCATCCACTTTGTCACTTTTATCTGCTATGTTTGTCTGATTTTTTTGTTTTGTCATCTCTGCTTCATGATCTGTTTGTGTGTCAAAGGTGTCAGTCATAAATGATTTTAATAAATACTGTTGTTCCTTAGTAAAGACAAGCTTGTTCTCTTTATTATAGACTTTCTCTTCCTTTGGAATTTTTTTAGCATGGTAGTAAATTAATTGTCGAGTCACTTCTAATTCATCAGCAAATTCTTGAGCTGTCAAATAATCTTCCATAGTATCTCCTTAATAATGTCAATCATATACTCTATTAAAGTAAAATGTAAAAAGAACCTTTTACTCTATTATACAGTAAAAGGTTCTTTTTGATAGGATAAACTGGAGAATTTATTGTATTCTTTTTTGAATAAGAGTTTGACCGTGTCCCTTGCACCAGCTCTATTTTTAGCAATAATAACTTCTACTGTATTATCAGGTAAATCATCTTGAGGCCCATCATCTTCACCACTATCTTGTTGGTGATAATCTTCACGATAGAGAAAAGCTACGATATCAGCATCTTGTTCAATTGAACCAGATTCTCTAATATCACTCAAAATAGGCCGTTTATTTTGTCTTTGCTCAAGTCCTCTTGAAAGTTGAGAAAGTGCAATAATCGGTACCGAAAGCTCTTTAGACAACTTTTTTAATTGACGTGAAATTTCCGAGACTTCTTGTTGACGATTTTCGCGTCCATTACCATCAATTAATTGTAAATAATCAATAACGATTAATCCTAATTCAGGATTTTCTTGTTTTAAACGGCGGCATTTTGCACGTATTTCAGAAACACGAATACCTGCAGAATCATCAATATAAATTGGGGCATCTCTTAGGATATCCGTAGCTACTGTAAAACTCTTCCATTCATCATCTGTCAGTTGACCTGTTCGTAAATTAGAAGCATGAATACTTCCCTCTGCACAAATCATTCGATTTACCATATCTAAAGCACCCATCTCAAGCGAAAAGATCACCACTGGTACCTTGGATTTTGTTGCGACATTTTGTGCAATGTTTAAAGCAAAAGCTGTCTTTCCTACAGAAGGTCTCGCAGCTATGATGATTAATTGATCGGGTTGAAAGCCACTGGTTAACTTATCAAGTTCGTAATAACCAGTGGGTAATCCTACTACGTCGCGTTTTTCTTCTGCTAACTTTACAATCTTGTCAAAGGCTTCCGCTATGAGTTGCCTCATCATTTGGGGACGGTTATTTTGAGAACCTTCTCCTATTGATAGAATCAATTTCTCGCTTTGATCGATAATATCTTCTACTTCATTATCTTCATCATAAGCAGTTTGAGTTATTTTTGATGAAGCAGAGATTAATTGGCGAAGAATGGATTTTTCTTTAACAATCCTTGCGTAATTTTCAATATTAGCAGTCGTTGGTGTAAAACTTGTTAATTCTATAATGTATTCGTATCCACCTACATTTTCCAATTGATCCAAGGCATCTAATTGATTTTTTAACATCAAATGATCTAATGTCCCATCTCGATCAAAGACACGCTCCATTGCTGCATATATTTGTTGATGAGCTACTTTATAAAAGTCATCTTCTTGAATCACGGTCTGAACTGTTGCTAACTTCTTAGGTTCTAATAGAAGTCCTCCTAAGACTGATCTTTCTGCTTCAATATTTTGAGGTGCCTGCATCTGATTCATTTGCGAAAGTTCCATTTTTTCACCTCTTAATTAAAAAGCTATACTTCTTCAACTTTTACTCGAATTATTGCAGAGACATCACTATGTAGCTTTACAGGGACATTATGAAAGCCTAAAGATGCTAGATTACTTTCTAATTCAATTTTACGTTTATCAACTTCAATATCAAATTGTTTTTTTAATTCTTGAGCAATTTGTTTTGAAGGAATAGTTCCAAAAAGACGGCCATCTTCACCAGATTTAGCTGAAATAACCACAACTGTCTCTTCTTTTTCTATTTCTACTTTTAAATTTTTCGCTTCTTCTAACTCTTCAGCAGCCAATTTCTCCTGAGCCTTCTTTTGAGCCTTGAACTCACTCATCGCCTTTGAATCAGCAACTTTTGCTAAACCATTTTTAATTAAATAATTGTTTGCATAACCATCTGATACATTAATGATTTGGCCTTTTTTACCTTGCTTACGTACATCTTCTAATAAAATAACTTTCATAATTATTCCTCCTTAAATTTAATGACATCAATTAATTCTTTTTCTACTTCATGAATCGATCGATCCTCTATCTGCGTTGCTGCATTTGATAAATGACCGCCTCCTCCAAGTTTCTCCATAATCACTTGAACATTAATTTTCCCTAAACTTCTAGCAGATATTCCAACTTCATTTTCATTGCGTTGGTAAATCACAAAAGATGCTTCAATCTGATCAATTCCCAATAAATCATCAGCTGTCTGAGAAGCAAGAACATTATCAACTATTATTCCTTCATTCGCAATAGTTACAGCATAAATTGAATCAATAATTTTAGTATCCTCAATTAAATGATTTTTAATTTTGATAGTCTCTAAACTTTCTTTTAATAAATGCTTAATTTTTATATTATCAGCACCCATTGATTTTAAGTAAGCTGCTGCTTCAAAGGTTCGTGAACCAGTTCTTAAAGAAAATTGATTAGTATCAATAATGATACCTGCTAACATTACAGTTGCTATTAGTTCATCAATAGCATTATCTTTTTCATCAATTACACTGAAATATTCTGTCAGTAATTCAACTGCTGAAGAGGCAGACGGCTCAAGATAACTTAAAACACAATTACTCGGAAATTCTTCAGCTTGTCGATGGTGGTCGATAATCACAATATCATAATCAAAAAAGATTTTTTCAGCCTGTGAAATCATTGATCGATGATGATCCACAAGAATCAGAAGTGTTTTTTCATCTAAAAAACTATCTAATTCCTTATCTTCGATAAAAATTTGGTCATCTCTTTTCTCAAAATAATCATTGTTAATTATCTCTCGAATATCTTCTGTCATTCCATCACGGTCAATAAGAATCTTCGCTTCTCTACCAAAAGAACTTACAATTTGTTGAACTGCAAGAGCAGAACCTAATGAATCCATATCCGGCGATTGATGGCCACTGACTAATACGCGATCGTAAGTTAAAACGGTACTTTTAAGAGCTTGAAAGAACATTTTACTGCGGATATCCGAGCGATTTTCAGTATAACTTGTCTTTGCACCAAAAAATCTTGCTTTTCCTTCTATTTCTCGAATAACTACTTGATCTCCACCTCGTCCTAAAGCTAAATCTAAATTTGATTTTACCTGTTTAGCCACCAGTATCATATTTTGTTGAGAGGTTTTGCTATATGAAAAAGCTAAAGAAAGTGAGATAGGAATCTTCTGACTCGAATAGTATTCTTTTATAGCTTCAATCGATTGAAATTTTTCTTTTTCCAAACTCTTCAAAGAATTTTCATTTAAAAGCAATAAAAATTGATCTTCATCTGTTTGTTTTAAGTATATTTGATATTGATCAGCCCAGCGATTCAATCGTGTAATTAAATCAGATTCAAATTTTGCACTTGCTTCGTCATCCATGGCATAAATTAAATCGTCATAATCATCTAATAGGAGTGACCCCATCACTAGAATAGATTCCCCAATAGCTTTTTGGATTTCAATATCTTGAGTAATATCGTACAGATAAAGTGCCTTATATTCATGATGATGAAGCGCTCGGAAATATCCTGTATTTAAAGAAACTTCCTGCCATTGGCTCATGTTGCTTTGACCAAGAATTTGAGTTAATTTACTATCGACTTTTTCAATTTTTTCACCGATTATATCTTTATTAAAAATCTTTTTAATCACCGGATTAACCCAGGTTACTCTTTCTTCTTGATCATATAGTATTACACCTATTGGAGCGTTATAAAGAGCATATTCTTGTGCTAAAAATGCATTTTCCGACATATGACTAGCTATTTTAGCAAGATCTTTTATAAACCCTTTGATATTGAAAGTAAAGAAAAACACAATAATTAATAGAAAAGCGACCAGGAATACACCTAAACGCCATTCCCATTTAAAAGCTACTACTATCAGTATTAGATAGATCAATAAGATGGAATAGATTTGCCAAGAAATTTCTAATGAATGAAAATATTTAAAAAATTCTTCTATTTTATTTTTTTTAAGCACAGCACACCTCTTAGTAATAATATCACTTATTTTATCACACTTAATTCAATTATTCTATGATGGTCTCCACGTAAGATGTTTCACGTGAAACAAAAAAACCACCCACTGGGTGGCTAATTATTATTCTTGAACGGTAAATGGTAATAGAGCCATGATCCGTGCACGTTTAATTGCATTAGTTAATGTACGTTGGTGTTTAGCGCAAGTACCAGTTACACGACGTGGTAATATTTTTCCTTTTTCAGAAATAAATCTTTTTAAAAGATCTGTGTCTTTATAATCAATGTAATCAATATGATTAGCACAGAAATAACACACTTTTTTTCTACGTCTTCCTCCGCGACGTTGTGCCATTTATTTTCCTCCTCTGCATTATTCTAAAACGGTAGATCATCTTCTGAAATATCTACCTTCTGACTGTCGCCAAATGGATTACTATTATTTTGACTAAAGTTTTGGTTGAAACCAAAGTCATTATTAGTCGATTGATTTGGCTGGCCTTGGTATTGATTAGTATTCGGATTGTTCTGCTTGTATGATTGATTTCCATCAGAAACAGGGCGTTGTTCAGTAACTGAGCGTGGTTCAAGTAAATGGAAGTTACTAACTACAACTTCTGTAACATAAACTTTTTGTCCTTGTTGATTGTCATAACTTCTTGTTTGAATGCGACCTTCAACTCCGATTTGAGAACCTTTTCGGGTAAAGTTGGCTAAATTTTCAGCAGCTTTACGCCAAATCACACAATTAATGAAATCTGCTTCACGCTCACCTTGTTGATTGGTAAAACTGCGATTTACAGCCAGTGTAAAACTTCCAACTGGAGTTCCTGAAGAAGTATAACGTAAATCAATTTCCTTGGTTAAACGCCCAACTAATTGTACGGTATTCATTTTATTCCTCCTACAAGTGTTTCACGTGAAACATATTGATTATTCTTCTACTTTTGTAATCATATGGCGTAAGATATCACGGTTGATTCGCGCAAGACGATCGAACTCGTTGATCCCTTTAGCATCATCAGCGGTTAAAGTGATTAAATGGTAAATACCTTCACGATAATCGTTAATTTCGTATGCTAAACGTTTCTTAGCCCAGTCTTTTGATTCTACAACTTCTGATCCCTGATCGACTAAGATTTGATCAAAACGAGCAATTAATTCTTTTTTTGCTTCATCGGTCATATCTGGACGAATAATATAAAGGATTTCATATTTAGTTGGTTGACTCATGACTGCACCTCCTTTTGGTCAAATGGCTCCATAGAGCAAGGAGTTAAGCGATTAAGCGATTAACTCACATTTAATAATTTTATCATTCTATTTTAAAGAAATCAATGATAACTTGTTATTCTTCTAAAGTTTCTTCCTCGGCTTTTTCTAAATCAGAATTCTCTAATTCCAAATGCTGTTCTTCTTCATCTTCATTCTTTTCAATAACAACAATTTTATCCACTACTGAATCATCATCTAATCGAATGACTTTGACTCCTAAAGTATCTCTTGAAGCTGTAGAAATCGAATCAATGTGAACTCGAATAACAACTCCTTCATTCGTCATAATTAGTAAGTCTTCATCGCCTTGTACAGTAACCAGACCAGCTAATTTACCACTCTTTTGAGAAATATTAGAAGTTTTAACCCCTTTCCCTCCACGATTTTTAATAGCATACTGATTAGCTTCTGTACGTTTACTATATCCATTTTCAGTAACTACGAGGACTTGTTTATCATCTTCTAAAATAGCAGCGCCGATAACATGATCTCCAGCGCGCAATTTCATTCCTCTCACACCCGAAGCACTTCGACCCATATCGCGTACATTATTTTCATCAAAACTTACCGCATAACCGTTATTGGAACCTATGATAATATTCTTTTGACCATCAGTAATTAAAACATTTACTAATTCATCATTTTCTCTGAGTTTAATTGCAATAAGGCCATTAGTACGAATGTTATAATATTCACTAACTAAGGTTCGTTTAACCATACCTTTTTTAGTTACAAATAAGAGGTGAGTATCTTGATCATCTGCTTCTTTTCGGATATTTACAATATCGCGCACATATTCTTCTTTATCCAAATTTAAAAGATTAATAATTGGCAAACCTTTTGAAGTCCTACCATATTGTGGCATATCATAACCTTTCGCTCGGTATACTTTACCAAAGTTAGTGAAAAAGAGTAGAGTATCATGGGTAGAAGCTGAAACTAAACTTTGAATGGAATCTTCTTCACTGACTCCCATTCCTTTAACACCTCTTCCTCCGCGATTCTGAACGCGAAATTCATCCTCTGTCATACGTTTAATATAACCAGAAGTCGTTAAAGCTATAAGTATATCCTCTTCGTCAATTAAATCCTCATCCTCTAGAGATTGAATTTCGCCCATTTTTATCTCAGTTCTTCTCGGATCGTTGTATTTCTTAAGAATGTCTCTTAATTCATCATGAATAATTTCATAAATCCTATCTTGCGAAGAAAGAATCTCAGTTAACCGAATAATTAATTCTTGTAAATCTTTATATTCTGCATCAATTTTTTCTCGTTCTAATCCTGTTAAACGAACGAGCCGCATATCTAAAATGGATTGCGCTTGTATTTGTGAAAATTCAAAACGGTTAATCAACTCTTGCTTAGCTGTTTCTGAATCGTGTGAAGAACGGATGATAGTGATAATCTCGTCAATGAAATCTAAAGCCTTTTGTAGCCCTTGTAAAATATGTGCACGATCTTCTGCCTTACGCTTTTCAAATTTCGTACGTCTGGTGATTACTTCAACTTGATGAGCTAAATATTTTTGTAAAATTTCTTTCAAATTCAAAACTTTGGGAACACCAAAGTCAATTGCTAACATATTGATACCAAAATTAGTCTGCAAAGGTGTCTGTTTATATAAATTATTTAAAATAACGTGAGCAGATGCATCTCTACGAGCTTCCACGACAATACGCATTCCTTCTCTACCCGATTCATCTGCGATATAAGAAATACCATCTATTCGCTTATCTCGCCCTAATTCCGCGATTCTTTCAACTAATTTCGCTTTATTGACTCCATATGGTAATTCTTGAATAATAATACGTTCACGATCCATATTGTTACCAAAATATTCAATTTCTACTTTACCACGGACCGTAATTTTTCCTTTTCCAGTTCGATAAGCTTGTCTAATGCCTGATTTACCAACAATAATTCCACCAGTTGGAAAATCAGGTCCCGGTAAAACTTCCATTAATTCATCAACAGTCGCGTCAGGGTTACGCATGAGTATTTGCAAAGCGTCGATAACTTCTTCTAGATTGTGTGGTGGGATATTAGTGGTCATCCCAACTGCAATACCTGATACACCATTTACTAATAAATTAGGGAAACGACTAGGTAATACAACAGGTTCTTTTTCTTCTTGAGAGTAATTATCTTGAAAATCAATAGTATCTTTATTAATGTCCCTTAGCATTTCCAAGGTTATTTTTGCCATTCTGGCTTCCGTATACCGCATTGCCGCTGCTCCATCACCATCAACTGAACCAAAGTTACCATGACCATCCACTAACATTTGACGATAAGAAAATGGCTGGGCCATTCTAACCATAGCCTCATAGATTGCCGAATCACCATGTGGATGATATTTACCCATTACATCACCAACGATTCGGGCTGACTTTTTATGTGGTTTGTCAGGGGTTACACCCAATTCATTCATTCCATATAAAATTCTTCGATGCACTGGTTTTAAACCATCACGTACATCTGGTAGAGCTCTAGCTACAATGACAGACATGGCATAATCTAGAAATGAATTGCGCATCTCATCAGGTAGGTTAATTTCTTCAAAAGATTGTTTACTTATATCAAAATTCTCTTCAGTCATAACGAACTCCTTTCATCGATAATGCTACACATCAAGATTACGAACATAAACGGCATTTGTTTCAATGAAAACTCTGCGAGGTTCAACCTCTTCGCCCATCAGCATAGACATAACTGCATCTGCTTCTACTGCATCATCAACCGTTACTCTTTGCATACGACGATGTTCAGGATTCATAGTGGTTTCCCAAAGTTGATCTTCATTCATTTCTCCCAGACCTTTATATCTTTGGAGAGAATATTTAGTATCTGGATTTTCTTTTTCCCATTGTAGGAGTTGCTCATGAGTATCCAAATAGAATTCTTTTTTTCCAACTTTTACCTTATATAATGGCGGTAGGGCGATATAAACATATCCAGCATCGATTAAAGGACGCATGTAGCGAAAAATAAGCGTTAATAAAAGGGTACGAATATGAGCACCGTCAACATCCGCATCGGTCATAATTATTAATTTATGATACCTTGCTTTGCTAACATCAAATTCAGCCCCAAAACCTGTTCCCATAGCAGTAAATAAAGATCGAATCTCTATATTACCTAAAATACGTTCCATAGAGGCTTTCTCAACATTCAAAATTTTACCTCTAATTGGTAAAATCGCTTGGTACATTCGTGAACGTCCTTGCTTAGCTGAACCACCTGCTGAATCTCCCTCGACAATAAATAATTCACATTTTTCTGCTTCTTTTGATGAACAGTCAGCTAGTTTTCCAGGAAGGTTAGCAATCTCCAACCCTGATTTACGACGAGTCATTTCTCTTGCTCTTTTTGCAGCCATTCTAGCTTTTGAAGCTAAAATTCCTTTGTCTAAAATCAAACGGGCAACTTTCGGATTTTCTAACAAAAATGTTTCGAAATGCTGAGAGAAAAGACGATCTGTTACGGTACGAACTTCAGAATTACCTAATTTTGTTTTAGTCTGACCTTCGAATTGTGGATCTGGATGTTTAACAGATATTACAGCCGTCAATCCTTCACGGGTATCTTCACCAGTTAAATTATCATCACCATCTTTAAGCAAATTATTTTTCCGACCATAATCATTTATAACTCGTGTTAAAGCGGTTTTAAAACCTGATTCGTGCGTTCCGCCTTCATAGGTATGAATATTATTTGCAAAAGATAATAAATGCAATTGATAAGCATCTGTGTATTGCAAGGCAATTTCCACTGTGATTCCATCTTGCTCACCTTCGATATAAATCGGTTCATCAAAGATTAACCCCTTATCTTCATTGAGATAAGAGACGTAAGATTTGATCCCTCCGTCAAATAAGTAGGAATCATAGGCTTCACGATCCGGTCTACGATCCTGTAAAGAAATGCGCAATCCCTTATTTAAGAAGGCTAATTCGTGAATTCGCTCATTCAGAATGTCATATTTGAAATCAACCGTTTCTGTAAAAATAGAAGTATCTGGAACAAAATTAACTTTCGTACCAGTTTCATTTGCTTCTCCAACTACCTTTAATTCAGAAACAATTGCTCCTCTTTCAAATTTTATTTGATGAATTTTACCGTTACGTGAAACCTCAACTGATAATTCACTGGACAAGGCATTTACAACAGAAGCTCCTACACCGTGTAGTCCACCAGAAACTTTATAGCCTCCACCACCAAACTTACCACCAGCGTGTAAAACCGTATAAACTGTTTCAACAGCTGGTCTTCCCGTTTTTGATTGAAGATCAATTGGAATACCTCGCCCATCATCAGTCACTGAAATAGAGCCATTCGCTTCAATGACTACTTCTATGTGACTACAATAGCCTGCTAAAGCTTCATCAATAGAGTTGTCAACAATTTCCCAGACTAAATGATGCAAGCCAGTACTCGAAGTTGATCCAATATACATCCCAGGACGTTTACGAACAGCTTCAAGTCCTTCTAGTACTTGAATCTGATCTGCATCATATTGAGGATGATTTATTTTTTGCTTATCAATATTTTCAACCATTTCTGTCCTCCTATAGAACTTTTCCTTTTTTTACCTGTATTATCGAAGAATTTTTTAATTCTTGGATATGAATATTTTCAACACTAGCAGTTGTTAAGATGGTTTGTACTTTACCTTCTATTTTACTCATCAGTATAAACTGGCGACGATCATCCAATTCAGAAAGCACATCATCTAATAAAAGAACAGGATAATCTTGATCGATCGCATAAACCAAATCTAATTCAGCTAGTTTTAAACTTAAAATGATGGTTCTTTGTTGACCTTGGGAAGCAAATTGTTGAGCTAAATTATCATTAATATAGAATATAAGATCATCACGATGGGGACCATACAGGGTAATACCTTGGTCAATCTCTCTTTGAGTAGAGCTTTTAAACAATTCCTCTAATTGGTCTTCAATTAAATCCTTCTTCTCATAATCAACCTTTGAAGTAGAGGACTTATAGACCATTGATAGGAGATCCCTCTCATTTGATAGTTCGTAATGGAGTGGTTGCGCTATTTTTTCAAGATTTTTAACAAATTCTATACGATAATTTATGACTCGGCTTCCCGCTTCAACCAATTGATCTGTTAATATTTCTAAATAAACTGGATCGTGTGAATTTTTTTCACGAGCTTGTTTTAAATAAGAATTTCTTTGTTTTAAAATACGATGATATTCTAATAAATTTTGTAAATAAATAGGATGAGTTTGTCCTAATTCAGTATCTAAAAATTTTCTTCTTAAACTAGGTGAGCCTTTAACTATCTGCATATCTTCAGGCGAAAATAAAATAACATTTAATTTTCCTATAAATTGCGAAAGTCTTTTTTGGTCTATGTAATTATACTTAGCAATTTTACCTTTAGAATTTAAAATAATTTCTAGAGGAAAATGTGAATTTTTAGTCGTAATTTGCCCTACTACTTTAGCGTAATCTTCATTCCAAGTAATCATTTCTTGGTCATGATTGGTTCGATGACTTTTAGCCAATGACAACAAAAAAATGGCCTCAAGGATGTTTGTTTTTCCTTGGGCATTTTCACCAGTTAAAATGGTCAGTCCATCATGAAAATCAATCGAGAGTTCTTTATAATTTCGAAAGTTTGTTAAATTTAAATGTTCTATCTTCATATAGTATCTTATTGACCAATCACATCAACAACTAGAGCATCCTGAACAAATTCAATACGATCACCAGGATATATTTTTCTTCCTCGTCGATTTTCAGGTTCCTCATTTAAGTAGACTGTGAATTCTCCCAGATACCATTTGGCCATTCCACCACTAGATATTAAATCTACCATTTTTAATAATTGGCCGAGCGTTACATGGTCACTTTCTATTTTGACTTTTTTATGTTCCATTTGGCCACCCCATCACTCTTTTATAATATTTATTATACATCTAAAAGGATTAAGACTCAAATATTTGGCGAAATTTTACAGTTTTAAATATAAAATGGCTTTTGGAGTATAAAAAGCTTATTTAAGATAAAAAAGCCTTAGACGATAAATAAAGGCAAAAAATAAGCAGGCCGATTTTTCGACCTGCTTTTTTCAATTAATGGGTGCGAACAGGTGTTAGTAATTGCAATAAATCATTGTGAGGTAATTCACTGTTTTCATTTGGAGTTAGTAACATTGGGCGAACAGGTGAATTGAATTGAATCTTGATTTCAATATCACCAAATGAACGGAGCGCTTCTTTCATGTAATCTGGATTGAAGGAAATTTGAAGAGCCTCACCACTTGAAGAGACAAATTGAATTTCTTCTGCTACATTTCCAATTTCATTACCTTTAACAAATAATTCAATATGATCAGGTTGAATATCTAACTGAACAATATTATTTTTTCCTTCATGTGATAATAGTGAAGCACGTTCAATAGCCTGTAGAAAATCAGCCGCATTTAGAACAATTTCTGTTTCACAAGAGTTAGGAATTAATCGATCGGTGGCTGGATAATTTCCTTCAAGTAAACGTGAGTAAATTGTTATATTTTCAAAAGTAAAAATAATTTGTTGATTAGATAGAGTCATCATTAGATCAGCATTATCTGGAACAATTCTAGCTAATTCACTCATCGTCTTTTTAGGAACTGTAATTGCATCTAAATTATGTGAGCTTTCTGAGAGTTTTAAAGGGATTTCTCTTTGGCTTAAGCGATGACTATCAGTAGCCACACCAATTAAAAAATCTTTTTCTAAAATCAAATGTAACCCAGTTAAAATTGGACGTGATTCTTGATTAGATGCTGCAAAAATTGTTTGATTAATCATATTTTTAAAAGTAAGTGTTGGTAATTGTATTTGATGATCTAAATCAATTATGGGTAAACGAGGATATTCATTACCGTCAATTCCCACAATTTGAAATTCAGCATTTCCCGATTGAATAGTCGCTTTAAATTTATCATCTACACTTATAACAACTTCATCTTGAGGTAATTTTTTTATAATTTCATTTAATAAACGAGCAGGAAGTACAATTTGGCCGGATCTTTCTATTTGGAGATTAGCTAAAGGATCATTAACTGAAATGTGACTTTCAATGGAAATATCGGCATCACTTCCTATTAAAGTCATTCCGTTATTATCTAAAGCTAATTTAATTCCATATAAAATATTAATTGTCGTTTTAGACGGAATAGCTCTTTGAACATTATTAATTTGTTGCGTAAAAGCTGAGCGGTTAATTGTAAATTTCATAATTTTCTCCTTTATAAATAATTATTAAATATATAAGTAATAATAGTAGGTCCTGTTGACAGAGCCTATAAGTATAGTAATGATGATAGTGTCAACATTTAGCCTTGTTGATGACTATGTGTAAAAGAATATTAATTCAGTAAACTTATCCACAAGCTTTATTCTAGCATTTGTTTAATAGTTGCAATTTCGTGTCGAAGAGTCATATTTGATTTTAAATCGTCAGAGATTTTTTCATAAGCGTGAATGACGGTGGTATGATTTTTATTTCCGAAAGCTTCACCAATTTTTGGAAAAGAAAGTTCAGTTAACTCACGTGTTAAATACATTGCAATTTGACGAGCAGTTACAATTTCTTTATTTCTTTTCTTCCCTTTAATTTGATCGGTAGAAATCTTATAAAAGTTACTACATGTTGAAATAATTGAGTCAGCGTCAATCACTTTTGCCTTTTGTTCACCAAAGATGGAAGAAAGGGCTTCAGCAGCTAAATTACTGGTTATTTCTTTTCCTTCGATCGCTGCATAAGCAAAAACTCTCATTAAAGCCCCTTCAAGTTCACGAATATTAGTATCTACGTTATTAGCAATATAGGTAAGTGTTTCGGAATCAATATCAAGTCGATTATTAGCCGCTTTTTTTCTCAGAATTGCAATTCGTGTTTCTAAATCAGGAGGCGTAATATCGGTTGATAACCCCCATTTAAAGCGAGAAATTAATCTCTCTTCAAGATTATCAATATTATTAGGCAAGCGATCAGAAGTTAATACAATTTGTTTGTTGTTATTGTATAGTTCATTAAAAGTGTGAAAGAATTCTTCTTGGGTTGCATCCTTTTTGGAAAGAAATTGAATATCATCGATTAAAAGTACATCTATCTCACGATACATTTCTCTAAATTTCTTTTGTGAGCCGTTTTGAATACTGGTGATAAAATCATTAACAAAGGATTCACTAGTTGCGTATTTTATTTTTGTTGAAGGATTTTTCATTAAAATATCATTACCAATTGCTTGCATTAAATGTGTTTTTCCCAAACCAACCCCGCCATATATGAGAAAAGGATTATAGGTTTTTCCAGGACCATCACTGACTGCTAAAGCAGCTCCGGCTGCCATTTTATTATCTTCACCGATTACAAAATTTTCAAAAGTATATGATGGGTTTAGTTTTGAATCAGAAAAACAGGGAATATTAAGATTTTCTTCTTTAGATATGGTTTTTGAAGGAATAATTTCGTCTTGTGGGGTTTGATAAATTATAAATTGCGGTTCATATTCGATTCCATAACGTTCACGACTATATTGTAAGATATAATTCACTAAATGATTTTCCCAATATTTTTTTGTCATAGGATTAGGAACAGCAATTGTGATTGATTGATTGCCGATTCGAGTTGGAATTGAAGGCTCAACCCAAGATCGAAAGGAAGAAGTGGATAGAATTTCTTTTAAATAATCTAAGACTCCTTGCCAAAAAAGATCTTTTTCCTCCATAAATTTCACCTCAAATAAGTTTATATAGCTCAAGAATATTGTACCATATTGAAAGTTTTCCACAAGCTAGGATTAATAAAAAAACAAATCCACATATGTACATTTGACTTATACACATGGTATTAGTTTTTGTGGATAAAGTGCTAGTTTTTAATACTTCAGGAAAGAATGTGGATAAGTGTTGATAAAGAGACAGCGATAATATCAATGATTATGAAAACTTATGAACAACATATGTGTATAAGTTTCATTTTATGAACAAACCTGAAAGTTGAGGATAAATTAACTTTAATATTGTTTATAAATCAAATGAGTAAATAAAATATTATTTGCCTTTGTGTATAATCTGTGGATAAAGTTCTTATTTAACCATTTAAATATCGATAATTCTGGTAGTTAATAGAAAAAAGACTTGACTTTAAAGTGGTAATTCTTATAAACTATTCTAGTATTGTTTATATTTAGGAATAAGGAGGTGTATTGCATGACTAAGAGAACATACCAACCTAAAAAACGTCAACGTAGTAAAGAACATGGTTTTCGTAAACGCATGGCAACAAAAAATGGACGTCGTGTATTAAGCAAGCGCCGCTTAAAAGGACGCAAAAAGCTAACAGCATAATTCTTAGGCTTCCGCGTGAGGCCTTTTTTTTATGGATAAAATAAAGAGATCCGTTCCAATTATTGTTATTTTTGATATAATGATAAGAGGACTCTAAAACAATGGAGTGGTGGCTTAGTGAAGAAAGAATTTCGAGTAAAAAGTGATAAGGATTTTCAAAAGGTTTTTCATCAGGGAATATCGACGGCAAATCGTCAATTGGTGATCTATACTTATGCAAAACCTAATCAAAAACATTTTCGAGTAGGTTTATCAGTAGGCAAAAAATTAGGTAATGCCGTTGTGAGAAATCAAATAAAGCGTTATTTACGTCAAGCATTACATGAGATAGAACCGGCTATTCTTCCTCAAGTCGATTTTCTTTTAATTGCCCGTAAAGATATTTGTGACAAGAATCTTGCCCAAATAAAAAAATCAATGATCCATGTTATGAAGAAAGCCAATATAATTAATCCATCACTAATAAAAGAATTATCTGGAGGTCGTAATGAGCAATAAACAATTCAATAAATTTTTTAAGCTTTCGCTTTTAGTCAGCTTTATCGTATTACTTTCTGCATGTGGTAACATTAATGAACCGATCACTAGCCAATCAACTAATTTCTGGGATCAATTTATTCTATTTCCATTGTCCCAATTTATTATTTGGTTGAGTCATTTAATGGGCAATAATTTTGGTTTAGGAATCATTATTTTTACTCTTTTAGTACGGATTCTTTTAATTCCTTTGACTTTAATGCAAATGAAATCGCAATCTAAAATGATGGAATTGCAACCAGAAATTGATGCGATTAAAGAAAAATACCCTAATAAAGACCGTCATTCAATGGAATTGCTTCAAGCAGAACAACAAGCCCTGTTTGAGAAAAAAGGGGTTAATCAATATGCAGGATGTTTGCCAACCTTACTACAATTTCCGATTATGATCATTCTTTATCAAGTCATTTCAAGAACAGAGTTATTACGTCAAGGACATTTCTTATGGGTTGATTTAGGCCAACCTGATCCTTACTTTATATTCCCACTATTAGCGGCTCTATTTACTTTCTTAACTACTTATTTGAATAGTAAAACAAATCCGCAACAAAATATATCGGTAAAAATAATGATGGTTACTATGCCACTAATGATCTTTTTCATTTCATTTGCTTTTCCTAGTGCGATTTCACTCTACTGGTTCATTTCCAATTTAATTACTGTAATCATTATTTTAATTTTTAACAATCCTTATAAGATAATAAAAGAACGTCAAGAGCGGATTGCTCAAGAAAAAGAAAAAGAAAGACAGCTGCGTAAGGCTTTGAAAAAAGCTAAGAGTCGTAAATAAAATAAAAGGAGTGATGATATGTTAGATCATAATATTACTGTGCGTGCTGAAAATGTAGAATCAGCCATTGAAAAAGGTTTAAAACAATTGAAAATTAGTCGAGATGAAGCTGAAATTCGGGTGATCAGTGAAGGTAAGAAGGGCTTTTTCGGATTTGGAAAACAAGAAGCTGTCGTTCATATTGAAGCAAAAACGGATCTTTCTTTGAAAGAATTAACCCATAAATTAGAAAAAGAAGCGGGAATTGACAGTAAAACTAAAGTAACCCGTAAAGAAACTTCTAGCAAAACAAAGGATTATATTCGTCAAAACAATCAAAAACATAGTGAGCCAGTCAAAGAATCTGATAATGAAATTTATGAAAATGAAAGTCCATCAATAAAATCTGATTTTGATGATGAGAATCATGAAAAAGAAAATAGTATTGAAGTATCTATTGTAAAAGAAAATACAGAAGAAACTGAAACAGATCATGAAAAAACAGATTTAACTGAGATGAATGATGGACAAGATCAAATATCTATTGAAGAAGAATATCAAGCTGCTTGTCAGTATTTAGAAGAAGTGATTCGATTATATGGAGCAGAATCACATATTGAATATGAATTAAAAGGAAATCAATTAGTATTTAATATTGAAACAGATAAGTCAGGCTTAGTCATTGGCAAACACGGTAAGATCATTAATTCATTACAAACTTTAATTCAAGTCTTATTACATAAACGTGATCGTAAAAGAATATCTGTCTTATTAAATGTGGGGGATTATCGTGATCGTCGTTTAAATGTTCTCGAACAAATTGCTGAACGTACAGCGGAACAAGTCTTAAGGACTAAACAGACAGTTATTTTGGATCCACTTCCGGCTTATGAGCGTAAGCAAATTCATGCCTATCTCGGTCGCTATGACCATATTTCAACCCATTCTGAAGGTAAAGATCCTAATCGCTACTTAGTTGTTGATTATGTTCAATAATAAATTTTATCTCCAACCGAAAGGTTTGGAGATTTTTTTTTGCAATTATGTTTGAATGTTAACCGCTTTCATGATAGAATTTTATTAACTTGTATAGACAAGTTAAATTTATAAATAGGAGGTCACAAAATGTCCAAATTTGAGCATGATGCCAAAGAACTCTTAAAGTTAATCGGTGGAGAAGAAAATATTGGGGCTATGACACACTGTGCAACCAGGATGCGATTTGCTTTAAAAGATCCGGATAAGGCAAAGATTAAAGAAATTGAAGCACTTCCTTCAGTTAAAGGAACTTTCACTCAAGCTGGTCAATTTCAAGTAATTATAGGTAATCAAGTCAATGATTTTCACGAGGATTTCGTAAAGTTAACTCATATCTCATCCACTAGCAAGGAAGATGTTAAAGCAGCGGCTGAATCGAACCAGGTTTGGTGGCAGAAGGTAATGACATTTTTGGCTGAAGTTTTTGCACCAATTATTCCTGCGATTATTGTTGGAGGTTTAATTTTAGGTTTTCGTAATATATTAGAAGGTGTTGGTTTTCAAGCTTTAGGTCAAGCCGTTGAAGATGGCGTTAAGTTAACCAATGCGGATGGATCTCCTGTTTGGAATACTATCGTAAATGTTTCACCTTTTTGGAGTGGTGTGAATCATTTCTTGTGGTTACCAGCACAAGCCATTTTTCACTTCTTACCAGTTGGTATTACCTGGTCAGTTACTCGAAAAATGGGTACCACTCAAATTTTGGGGATTGTTTTAGGAATTACTCTTGTTTCTCCTCAGTTATTAAATGCTTATCAAGCTCCAGGAGCTTTCGCAGAAGGCGCTATTCCTCAATGGGATTTTGGGTTTTTCCAATTAGATATGATTGGTTATCAAGCACAAGTTTTACCAGCTATGTTTGCAGGGTTAGCTTTGGCTTGGTTAGAAAAATTCTGGCGTAAGCGAGTACCTGAATATTTATCAATGATTTTGGTTCCTTTTTTAGCTTTATTACCTGCCGTTATTTTAGCGCATACGATTTTAGGACCAATTGGATGGTGGATTGGAAATATAATTGCTGAAGGGGTAACTTGGGGCTTAACCGGTCCTCTTAAAGCTGTTTTTGGTTTCTTATTTGGTGCCTTATACGCACCTTTGGTTATTACAGGTCTTCACCATATGACCAATGCTATTGATGCGCAGCTGATTGCATCGAATGAAGGAACTGTTTTGTGGCCGATGATTGCTTTATCAAATATCGCTCAAGGTTCAGCTGTTTTAGCCTATTGGTGGATGACGCGTAAAAATGAAGAAGAATCACAAATTACAGTTCCATCTTATATTTCGGCTTATTTAGGGGTAACTGAACCTGCTATGTTTGGGGTTACTTTAAAACATGTCTTTCCCTTTGTAGCAGCTATGATTGGTTCTGGTTTAGCAGGTCTATTGTCTACTATGACGAGTATAACTGCTAACTCCATTGGTGTGGGTGGATTACCAGGTTTCTTAGTCATCCAACAACCGTATATGTTATGGTTCTTTGTCGCCATGGCTGTTGCGATCGTTGTGCCTTTTGTTCTAACTTTGACCTTTAAAAAAATGAATTTTCTAACAGATGCTGGTTTAGATTTTGATATTCCTTTTTTCAATAATAAATAAGGAGGTATAAAATGGATTTAAGCCAAAAAGTTATTTACCAAATTTACCCACGCTCTTTTCAAGACTCGAACGGGGACGGTATTGGTGATTTAAGAGGAATCATCCAACGCTTAGATTATTTACAAAAGCTAGGGATTGATATGATTTGGTTAAGTCCATTTTATCCATCTCCCCAAAACGATAATGGCTATGATGTGAGTAATTATACTGCGATTGATCCACAATTCGGAACGATGTCAGATTTTGAAGAATTAGTCATTCAAGCAAAAAAGCACGAAATTGAGATCATGTTGGATATGGTTTTTAATCATACTTCAACTGAACATGAATGGTTTCAAAAAGCTCTTGCTGGAGACAAAGAATATCAAGACTTTTATTATATAAGACCTTTGAAGGAAGATGGTTCATTGCCGACTAATTGGCAATCTAAATTTGGGGGTCCAGCTTGGGAGAAATTTGGAGAAACAGATTTATATTATCTCCATCTATATGATAAAACGCAAGCCGATTTAAATTGGCACAATCCTAAAGTTAGAAAGTCTTTACAAGAGGTTGTTAAATTTTGGATGAATAAAGGAGTTAAAGGCTTTCGCTTTGATGTTTTAAATGTAATTGGAAAAGCGCCTATCTTGGTTGATAGTCAACAGGTCGATATCAATCAAGAAAAAGCACTCTATACAGATACTCCAATTGTAGGTCAATGGATTGAAGAGTTAAATCAGACTACTTTCGGTCAAGATGCTTCTTTTGTGACGGTAGGAGAAATGTCCTCAACTACAATTGATGCGGGTATATCTTATACCAATCCGACCGAAAATAAATTGTCAATGATCTTTTCATTCCATCATTTGAAAGTTGATTATGAAAAAGGAGAGAAATGGTCGAATTCAGCTTTTGATTTTATTCAATTTAAAAAAATAATTGATGACTGGCAAGTAGGAATGTTTCAAGGTCATGGATGGAACGCACTGTTTTTAAACAATCATGATCAACCACGAGCCAACTCTCGCTTTGGAGATACTGATAACTATCCTTTTGAAACAGCGACAATGCTGGCTCAGATGATTCATTTTCTTCGTGGCACTCCATATATTTATCAAGGAGAAGAAATTGGAATGACTAATCCAAACTTTTCAAATATTGAACAATATCAAGATGTTGAAACAAAAAACTATTATCGTATTTTGAAAGATAAAGGTCTTGGTGAAGAAGAAATAATGTCTATTATTCAAGCTAAATCCCGTGATAATAGTCGAACGCCTATGCAATGGAGTGATCAAATAGGAGCTGGTTTTACAAAAGGAGAGCCTTGGTTAGCGATTGCTAATAACTTTCAAAATATCAATGCTAAAAAAGAATTAAATCAAGAAGGTATATTCCATTATTACCAACAACTTATTCGTTTGCGTAAGGAAAATCCAATCATTCAAAAAGGAAGTTATCGAGGATTATATTTAGACGATCCTCATTTTATGGTTTATGTCAGGAAACTTGAAAGTGAAAACCAGCCAAATCAAGAATTATTAGTCATTTGTCACTTTGGTGAACAAGAGCGCCTTTTTACAATGCCAAAAGCCTATCAAAATAGAAAAGCAAAATCATTATTGGGCAATGGACCTTTACACAAAAGGTATAATGGAACGACTTCATTAGAATTTGGACCTTATGAAACAGTTGCTTATTTATTCAAGGAATAAATTCATTAGACTGAAACGAAGTACCTAGTTTCAGTCTTTTTTACTGTCTACTAATTTAAAATAGAATACTAAATATTTATTAGAAGGTTGGAAGAATTATGATATAATATAGCTTGTTTTAGGAGGTGTCAGATTTGAGTGTTTCAAGCAAAAAAATATTCTGTCTCTTGATCATCATTTTTACTTTGTCAGCTTGTAAACAAGAACCAATGATTAAATTGAGTAAAGAAAATCAAATCAAAATTGAAAAGAAACAAGCTCAGGAGGAACAAGATGAAGTTGACGAGGATACTAATAAAGAGCATTCTAAATCAGCAGATCAGATAACATTCGATTCCAAATCGTGGGTGAAAGAAGCAGAGGATGTAACCTATAATTTGCAAGACTTTTTGCCATACAAGGCCAACCAGGTGAAAACATACTCAAATGGTATAATATCTTATGTAGATTATATAGATCAAACGACACAACAAATGCAAGTGCGTAAAATCAATAATAATGAAAATGATATTATCGAGCTCTACCGATGGAATACGGAAAATATACAACAATATGGTCAAATTCCAGTTGGTAAGGCTCATACTAATTATTTATTAACACCCTTAAAAACTAATCAATTAGAAGAAAGTCACACACTTTTGCAATCTCCTATCAAAGAAGGAACAAAATGGACTTCAGATAATCGTATGCAATCAGAAATTGTAGGTTTGTATCGGGAATTAAGTTTAGAAGGTCACGACTATCAGAAAGTCGTTGAAGTGATCATTCAAATGGAAGAAGGAGAAAAACACCAGTTAATAGCGGCTGATAAGGGTATCATTGCTGAATGGCAAAAAGGGACTGATGAGCAATCCCTTGCAAAATCAATTACGGACAATGTAATGTTAGTGACTAAAGAAGAGGTATATATGCCACGTTCATCAACTGAGACGCCCTTTATTCAAAAAGAAAATGTTGATTTTGCTTGGCAGACCAATGATACGTTAGTTTCAGCTTTTCAACGTTTTTTTTATGATAATGCATGGATAAGTCCAGCAATTCAAGTCATTGATATTTATGAAAATAACGGAATTGCCCATCTTAACTTCTCAAGTGGGGTCGTGGCTACAATGAATCAACACCCAGCGGGCGAAAAAGCAGTTGCCATAGCTATGATGGTCAATCTAGCAAATTATTATTCTGTCAATCAAGTCAGATTAGAAGTATTCACTAATGGGATGTTACTCAATTCGATTCCTTATCCACCAAATGGTGTTCATGAAATAGATCCAGCTTGGTTAGGTCAGGACACCTCTAATGATAATGTAACAACAGTTAACGATAAACCAATACCAGATCGTGAAAAATTAATCATCGAATAAACAACAAAAAGCCTCCCTTTATTTTTTAAGTGGAGGCTTTTAATAGATTAAATCGAATGTCGGCGATAAGCTATTTCTTTAAATTGAAAGCGATCAATCAAATGTCTCGAAAGGGTCATTTGAAAAAAGTTAGTATCTTTTAAAAAAACATGACTTTTAACTGTAATGACATAGTCTTTTGTACTAATATCCATATAATCTTGACAAAAGGAATTGGCTTTTTCAGCAAAAAATTCTTTTACAGCATACGCAATATCAAGCTTTAGTTCTTGTTCAAAATAGCGATAAAGCGATTGTTCTGCCTCTTTAACAGGAATGGATTGAACGTACTTACAACGAATATAATCTTCATCTACAATTAAAACTTGTTGGTTGACTGATCGGGTTCGGACTAAATGAATAAACTTTTCGTCCTCTGCAAGATCATAAAGTCCGATTAGATTATCAGGAACTGAGATGGTTTCAAACAATATAACCTGAGTGATATGTTTACTCGATTGGTTTTTAGTTAGTTCTTGATAAGAAGTCAATCCAGAAACAGGAAGAGAAAATTGCTCATAATCTAAAACGACAGCTCCTTTTCCCTTTTGTTTATGTAAATAGCCGTCTTTTATCAGATTGGTTTGAGCTTTACGAATCGTTTCTCTAGAAACTTTATAGTGCTTAGCCAGATCCGTTTCACTAGGTAAGAAACTTTGAATAGGGTAGACTCCTTGTTTGATTTTGTTTTTTAAATCTAAGTAAATCATTTCAAATTTGTGCATATTATCACGACTCCTAAGTTCATTGTAGCGATTTTTTATAGAATTTTGAAGCAGTAATCGTAGAATCTTGCAAGAAGTTAGGTGATTTGATACAATAGCAACGATAAATGGATAGGCAGTCAAAGTGCTTTCGAACGACCTAAATACTTAGGGATCTTTCGTGGAGCACTTTTTTTAATGAATAAAAGGAGGGCATGGGCATGTATATTATGGATACGATTGTGGCGATTTCTACTGCTATTGGTGAGGGAGCCATTGGTATTGTGCGTATGAGTGGTCCGGATGCTTTGTCAATTATAGAAAGAATTTTTAAAGGGAAAGACCTTAGTCAAGTAGTAAGTCATACGATACATTACGGTCATATTGTTGATCAAGATGAAAAAATTTTGGACGAAGTGATGGTGACTATTTTAAAGGGGCCTAAAACCTATACACGTGAAGATATTGTCGAAATTAATTGCCATGGTGGAATTGTTGCTATGCAAAGAATCCTTGAAACTTGCTTATTAGCGGGTGCTCGCATAGCAGAGCCTGGGGAGTTTACTAAGCGCGCTTTTTTAAATGGCCGAATTGATTTGTCACAAGCTGAAGCTTTAATGGATCTGATTCAAGCAAAAACAGGAAAAGCAATGGATGCTTCTTTGAATCAATTAAAAGGCACCCTGTCAAATCAAATTAGAAGTTTACGCCACGAAATGTTAGAAAGTTTAGCTCAAATAGAAGTTACGATTGACTATCCTGAATATGATGATGTTGAAGAAATGTCAAATCAAACTTTAATTGAAACTTCGCAACGAGTCAAACAAAAAATAAATGAAATTTTACAAAAAGCGCAAAATGGACGTCTTTTTCGAGAAGGTATTCGAACAGCGATTATAGGTAAGCCGAATGTGGGTAAGTCGAGTTTGTTGAATTACTTGACAGGATCTGACAAGGCAATTGTAACGGATATTGCAGGGACCACTCGTGATACGATCGAAGAATACATTAATGTCAAAGGAGTCCCCTTACACTTAATTGATACGGCTGGGATCCGGCAAACTCAAGAATTAGTTGAACAAATTGGTGTTGCTAAAAGTCGTAAAATTATGGAAGAGTCTGATTTAGTCATTTTAATTTTAAACCAATCTGAACAGTTAAGTGATATTGACAAGGAACTTCTATCTTTGACAAATGATAAGAAAAGAATCATTTTATTGAACAAAACTGATTTGCCGAGTCAAATTGACTTTTCTGATGTGTCAAATGAAATGGAAGCGTCTGAAATTATCCCTATTTCGATTATAAAAGACCAAGGTTTAGATTTATTGGAAAAAAGAATTGAAGATCTGTTTTATAGTGGTAATTTAGAGTCAACTGATATTAATTACTTATTAAACTCGCGTCATACGACTTTATTAAAGCAATCCCTTCAAGCACTTGATGAGGTTATACTCGGCTGTCAATCGGAAATACCCATTGATTTAGTTCAAATCGATTTCACAAGGGCCTGGGATCTCTTAGGTGAAATTACTGGCGATAGTGTTCAAGATGAATTATTAGATAAGTTATTCAGTCAATTCTGTTTAGGAAAGTAGGAAGGCAATTATGCAACAATTATCCACAATTTGTTATCTCGATAATGGTAAACAATTATTACTACTTCATCGCAATAAGCGAAAAGATGATATTCATGAAGGTAAATGGGTAAGCGTAGGGGGTAAATTTGAGCCGGGCGAAAGTCCAAAAGAATGTGCCATCCGTGAAATATATGAAGAAACGGGTCTCAAGGCTAAATCATTAATTCCCTTAGGTTTTATTACTTTTCCGGATTTTACCAAAGATCAAAGAGACTGGTATTCATTTGTCTATCGAGTAACTGATTTTGAAGGAGAAGTATTAAAGGATTGTGATGAAGGGACCTTAGAATGGGTTGACTATGACAAAGTGCTAGACAAACCTACTTGGGAGGGAGACTACCTTTTTTTGCAGTGGATTTTAGATGATCGTCCTTTTTTCTGGGCAAGTTTTTCTTATGATGAAAAAGGGACACTGATCGACCAAAAAGTAGAATTTATGGAAAATAGAGGTGAAAAATAATGCAAACTTATGAAGCGGGCCAATATGATGTGATTGTTGTTGGAGCAGGTCATGCAGGTTCAGAAGCTGCTTTGGCTTCCGCACGCTTAGGTGCGAATACGCTGTTAATGACGATGAATTTAGAAATGGTTGCTTTTATGCCATGTAATCCGTCCATTGGAGGACCGGCAAAAGGGGTTGTAGTACGTGAGATTGATGCATTGGGTGGCGAGATGGGTCGAAATATTGACCGAACATACATTCAAATGCGCCTTTTAAATACTGGTAAAGGACCAGCTGTACAAGCTTTACGAGCTCAAGCGGATAAACATGATTATTCAAATAGTATGAAACAAGTACTCGAAGAAACGGAAAATCTGGATCTCAAACAAGGCCTTGTTGAAAAACTTTTAGTTGAGGATAACGAATGTCGTGGTATTATTACCAACTCAGGTGCGATTTACAAAGCAAAGTCGGTTGTTTTAACCGCAGGTACTTCTTCACGCGGAAAAATTATTATTGGTGATTTAGCCTATTCTTCAGGTCCCAATAACACTTTACCGTCGATCAAGTTATCTGAACATTTATTAGAATTAGGAATCGAATTAACTCGCTTTAAAACGGGAACGCCACCACGTGTTCATGAATCATCCGTAAACTATGATAAAACTGAAGAACAGCCTGGCGACTCTCAAGCTAATCATTTTTCATATTTGACAGAAGATAAAGACTATTTACAAGAACAAATTTCATGTTGGTTAACGCATACAAATAGTCAAACCCATGAAATAATTCGCAACAATCTTCATAAGGCTCCTATGTTTTCCGGGATAGTTGAGGGAGTGGGTGCTAGGTATTGTCCATCAATTGAAGACAAAATTGTTCGTTTTAGTGACAAACCACGTCATCAAGTCTTTATTGAGCCCGAAGGAAGAAATACTAAAGAAATGTATATTCAAGGACTATCGACCTCTTTACCTGAAGATGTTCAAATGGAAGTATTACATTCTGTAGAAGGTTTGGAAGATGCAAAATTGATGCGGGCAGGTTATGCGATTGAATATGATGTGGTTGTTCCCCACCAATTATCCCTTTCCTTGGAAGTTCGTAATTTACCTGGCCTTTTTACAGCAGGTCAAATGAACGGTACTAGTGGTTATGAGGAAGCAGCTGGACAAGGAATTATTGCCGGAATTAATGCATGTCACAAGGCTTTTGATAAAGAGCCTTTTATCATCACACGTTCAGAAGGATATATCGGTGTCATGATTGATGACCTTGTGACAAAAGGAACTACCGAACCCTACCGTCTGTTGACTTCTAGAGCAGAATATCGCCTTTTACTACGTCATGATAATGCAGATTTCCGTTTGACAGAAAAAGGCCATCAGATTGGCTTGGTAGATGATGTTCGTTATCGTCAATTTAAAGAAAAAGAAGTTGCAGTCGAAGAAGAATTGCAACGTTTAGCTTCAATTCGTATTAAACCAAGTACACAAGGATTAACAGAATATTTTACAAAAGTGGGATCAACCCCACTTAAAGATGGTATTCTAGCAAGTGAACTATTAAAAAGACCAGAAATTAAGTATTTTGATCTCATTAATGCGTTACCTATATTGAAAAAAGATGTGAGTCGTCAAGTGGGTGAACAAGTTGAAATTCAAATAAAATATGCTGGTTATATTAATAAAGCCAATCACAAGGTTGATCGCGTAAAAGCAATGGAAGAAAAGTTTATCCCCGAAAATATCGATTATGATGCAGTAGACAGCTTAGCTACTGAAGCTCGGGAACGTTTAAAACTCATTCGACCTTCTAATATTGGACAGGCTAGTCGCATATCAGGTGTTAATCCGGCGGATATTGCAATTCTATCCGTTTATATTCAACAGGGTAAAATTGCAAAAATTAAAACAAATTAGTTCTTTTCCAAATATATTATTTATCCAACAATAAGGTCTAATAATACCTCTTCCTAATTAGTTAGCTAATTAAGAGGAGGTTTTTTAAAAGAAAGAATGGACATATATAAGGCTCTTAGATTTTTGCAAAAATCTACTTGAAAATATTCATTGATACAGGTTGCTATTGGTCTATTATTTTAGTAAAGTTAAGATGCTGTGAAACAATGTTTCACAATCAAGCGATAAGAGGGATTATATGAATGAAGATCAATTTATAAAAGCTTTACAAGAGCAAGGGATATCGGTTAATCTTACCCAGCACCATCAATATTCTACTTATTATCAGAAGTTAATTGAATGGAATCAACGGGTTAATTTAACTGCTATTACAAATAAGGAAGAAGTCTATCTTAAGCATTTTTATGATTCTTTACTGTCTCTATGGCATTTTCCAATAGCTAATAAATCGTTAAAAGTGTGTGATGTGGGAGCTGGAGCTGGCTTTCCTAGTTTACCCATTAAAATCATCTATCCAGAAATAAAATTAACGATCATTGACTCGTTGAATAAGCGTATCCAATTTTTGACTGAACTAACTGCAGAATTAGGCCTAGATCAAATTAAATTACTCCATGGTAGGGCCGAAGATTTTGGTCAAGATAGCCATTATCGAGGGCAATTTGATTTGGTTACGGCCAGAGCAGTTGCTCCCTTGAATGTCTTGGCTGAGTATTGCTTACCCTTTTTAAAAAAAGGAGGGCAATTTATCGTTTTAAAAGGTAGTCATAGTCAGACACAAGTTGAATTACAAGAGGCAGCAAAAGCGATTCAAGTTTTGGGAGCCAAACTGGCGCAAGTCAAACAAACGCACTTACCTGAAGATGAGGGAGAAAGAACCCTTTTGTTGATTGAAAAGACACTGGATACACCAAACAAATATCCACGCAAAGCAGGCAAGCCGAGTAAACAGCCAATTAAGTAAAGGAGGAAGCATATGGGAAAGATGATTGCCATCGGAAACCAAAAAGGCGGTGTCGGGAAAACGACCACAACTGTTAATTTGGGAGCGGCGTTAGCCTTTATGGGAAAGAAAGTACTCGTGATTGATTCAGATTCTCAAGGAAATGCTACTTCTGGTTTAGGAATTGAAAGAGGAGATGTTGTCAATAGTCTCTATGAGGTGCTTGTTGATCAAGTCCCCATAAAAGAAAGTATCATTCCAACATCGAGAGAGAATTTAGATATTGTACCATCCACCATTTCTTTGGCAGCTGCTGAAATTGAATTGGTAAACTTTGAAGACCGAGAATTTCGTTTGAAAGAAGCGGTAGAGGCTGTCAGTCAAGATTATGATTATATTTTGGTCGATTGTCCTCCTTCTTTAGGCCAATTATCTATTAATGCCTTTACGGCATCAGATACGATCTTAATTCCAGTTCAAGCAGAATATTATGCTCTGGAAGGCCTTAGTCAATTGCTAAATACGATCAGATTGGTTCAAAAATCATTAAATCCTCAATTTAGAATTGAAGGAGTTTTAATTACCATGCTCGATGCGCGAACTAATCTAGGCTATGAAGTGGTCGATGAAGTACGCAAATATTTCCAAGAAAAAGTATATAACACCGTCATTTCGAGAAATATCCGTTTGTCTGAGGCTCCATCATATGGCTTATCAGTCATTGATTATGATCCTAAATCAAGAGGAGCTATTATGTATAAAGAATTGGCAGAGGAAGTGATCAATAATGACCAATAAACCTAGAAAAGGTGGATTAGGTCGGGGTATGGAAGCGCTCTTCAGTTCTGCATATGAAGAAGTACCCAATGATCATGAGATGGTCACTGAGATTAAATTAGAAGATATTCGCCCCAATCCATACCAACCTCGAAAACATTTCGATATTAACGCTTTAAATGAATTGGCAGAATCCATCCGTCAAACGGGTGTTTTTCAACCAATCATTATTAGAAAATCTTCAATAAAAGGCTATGAAATTATTGCGGGTGAACGTAGGGTTCGTGCTTCTAAATTGGCCGGCAAAACGACTATCCCAGCAATTGTCAGAGAACTTGACGAAGAGGCAATGATTGAAATAGCTGTTATTGAGAACTTGCAAAGGGAAGATTTAAGCCCTTTAGAAGAAGCCGAAGCATATGATATGTTAATGGACCGTCTAAAATTAACTCAAGCGGAAGTGGCTGAGCGTATAGGAAAGAGTCGTCCGTATATTGCCAACTATATCCGCTTACTTCAACTACCCGATCCGATCAAACAACTGGTAAATGAAGAAAAGTTGTCGATGGGGCAAGCGCGTACGATTTTAGGCTTAAAAGATAAAAGTCAGATGGAAATATTAGCTAAGAAGGTAGTTAAAGAACAATTAACGGTGCGTCAGTTGGAAGAGTTAGTTCAAAAATATAATCAAACACAGCCTAACAAAGCTAAGAAAATGAAAAAAGAACAAAAATCACCTCTTTGGCTGGCTATTGAAAATCAAATGGAAGAAAAGTTTGGCACCCCAGCTAAAATAGTCTCTAAGGGAGATAAAGGAAAAATTGAAATCGAATTTGTCAATGATTCGGATTTGACAAGGATTTTAGACTTATTGAATATCCATGTTTAAATCTTAACTCACTAGGAGGGCAAAAATGGATTCAAAAATTTATGATAAATTTGATATAGTAGAAATGAAAAAACCACACGCTTGTCAAACCAATCGTTGGCAAATTGTACGTATGGGTATGGATATTCGTATTCGTTGTGAAAATTGTCAGCATATTGTTACAATGACTCGCCGTGATTTTGAAAAGAAAATGAAAAAAATTATAGAAAAACATCAAGAAGTAAACCTTTAGAAAGAGAGTGAAATTATGGCATTAACAGCAGGAATTGTAGGACTACCTAACGTAGGGAAATCAACTTTATTTAATGCAATTACTAAAGCGGGAGTTGAAGCTGCAAACTATCCTTTTGCTACAATTGATCCCAATGTAGGAGTGGTAGAAGTCCCAGATGAGCGTTTGACAGAGATCACCCGGCTTGTCAAACCTAAAAAGACAATTCCAACGACAATTGAGTTCACGGATATTGCAGGCATTGTGAAAGGCGCTAGTAAAGGAGAAGGGTTAGGTAATAAATTTTTAGCCAACATCCGTCAAGTCGATGCCATTTGTCACGTGGTCCGTTGTTTTGAAGATTCAAATATTACCCACGTTTCTGGTAAAGTCGATCCCATTGAAGATATCGAAACAATTAATCTTGAATTAATTCTTGCGGACTTAGAAACGATCGATAAACGAATCGCCAAAGTAGAAAAGCTAGCCCGTACAAAAGATAAGGATGCCGTGACAGAACATGAGGTTCTATTAAAGTTAAAGGACGCTTTGGAACATAACCAGCTAGCCAACAGTGTTGAATTCTACGATGAGCAACTTCCTTATGTAAATAATCTCTTCTTATTAACACGAAAAAAAATGCTCTATGTAGCTAATATTGGTGAAGAAGAAGTCAGTGATCCGGAAGCTAATCCGTTCTTGGCGCAAGTTCGCGCCTTAGCTGACCAACAAGGAGCAGAGGTAGTACCTGTTTCAGCCAGGTTGGAAGAAGAAATTGCAGAACTAGATGAGGAAGAAAAGTTAAGCTTTTTAGATGATTACGGCTTAAAAGTTTCTGGTTTAGATCGCTTAATTCAATCCGTATATAAACTACTCGGCTTAGGCACATACTTTACTGCTGGTGAGAAGGAAGTGAGAGCATGGACTTTCAAAGTAGGTATGAAAGCTCCTCAAGCAGCAGGAGTAATTCATTCCGACTTTGAACGAGGATTTATTCGAGCAGAGACCATGTCTTATGATGACTTAGTTAAGTATGGCTCAGAGCAAGCGGTTAAAGAAAAAGGTCTCTATCGCTCAGAAGGTAAAGAATATATCGTTAAAGATGGAGATATTATGCTCTTCCGCTTTAATGTATAGGAGGAAAAAGGATGAAAGATAAGCAAGAAGAAAAGATACTAACAAAGGTGCAAGAAGTTGAAAGAGAAGAGCATCAGGATTCTCTTCCATCAGAAGAAAGTTCTATATTAACTGGGGTACCACAAGAAAAAGTCGATCAGCTGACCAAACGAAATTTAAAATTTTTGTTAGATATTGATCGACAGCTACGTGCTAGTCATGTTTCACAATCAAATTGTCAAGCGGTATATTTGGAAATGGTAGATACTCTCCTAGAAGGACAAAAAGACGGGCATACTGCAAAACATATTTATGGCACACCAAGTGAAACCAGTCAAATTATTATTAATAAAGCTGTTAAAGAAGAGGAAAACTTAGAAAAATCCCCTGATTGGCAAATTGCAGTAGACGGTGGTTTAATGTTAGGGGCAATTTTTACATTAATAACAGGTATATTTGGTTTAACGGGTAGTTCAAGTGTCCAGGACAACTTTTACATGGGAATCATAACAGTTATCCTTAACTATGCCATTGGTGGTTATGCGATGATGAAAACAGCAAAGGTCTTACCGAATCTAGATGCGCCTAAAGGTCAGAAAGGTTATGGACGCTATTTTATGGTATCAACCGTTGCAATGATGGCATGGATTGGTTTAATCATGTTGAGTCAGGCCTTTATTCCACCAGTAATTAACCCAATTCTACCACCGATAGGGTATATTATCTTGGGAGTAATCACTCTAGCTTTACGCTATTATTTAAAAAATAAGTGGAAAATTGTTGGTGGTCTCTTCTAATGTAAATTATTCTCATTAAAAGGCGAACATTAAACACTTCTCATAATCTAACATATTCAAGAAACTTGTTTCACTCGAGCGAACATGTTAAATTAATTGGCAATTATCGTCGAAGGCTTAGATTAAAACGAAAAAATTATAGGAGGAAAATAATGTCATCTTGGGAAACAAAATTTGCACGCGAAGGTTATACATTTGATGATGTCTTGTTAGTTCCAGCACACAGCGAGGTATTGCCAAATGATGTTGACTTATCAGTTCAGTTAGCCCCTAATTTAAAATTAAATATCCCTATTTTGTCAGCTAGTATGGATACCGTTACGGATGGAAACATGGCAATTGCTATGGCTAGACAAGGAGGACTGGGTGTTGTCCATAAAAACATGTCAATCGAAGACCAAGCTCATGAAGTACGTAAAGTAAAACGTTCGGAAAATGGAGTGATCTTGGATCCTTTCTATTTAACACCTGATAATTTATTGCAAGAAGCTGAAGATTTAATGAGCCATTACCGCATCTCAGGTGTTCCGATTGTAAAAAGTCAAGAAGATCTAACACTTGTTGGAATAATCACTAATCGTGATATGCGTTTTATTGAGAATTATCAAGATAAAATTAGCAAACATATGACTCATAAGAGCCTCATTACAGCTCCTATTGGTACCTCTTTAGAAGAAGCTGAAAAAATTCTTTATAAAAACCGTATTGAAAAACTTCCCCTTGTTGATGAGCAAGGACGTTTATCAGGTTTAATTACAATTAAAGATATTGAAAAAGTAATCCAATACCCTCAAGCCGCTAAAGATCAACACGGTCGCTTACTAGTTGCTGCCGCAATTGGAATTACCAGTGATACCTTCGAAAGAGCAGAAGCATTAATTCACGAACAAGTCGATGCTATCGTAATCGATACGGCACATGGACACTCTGAGGGAGTTATTCGAAAAGTTAAAGAAATCAGAGAGGCTTACCCTGACGTTACAATTATTGCAGGGAATGTAGCTACTGCAGAAGCAACGCGTGCTCTATTTGAAATTGGTGTCGACATCGTTAAAGTCGGTATCGGACCCGGTTCAATTTGTACAACGCGAGTGGTGGCAGGAGTGGGTGTACCACAATTAACAGCTATTTATGAATGCGCATCAGCTGCCAAAGAATTTGGTAAAACGATCATTGCTGATGGCGGAATCAAGTATTCTGGTGATATTGTTAAAGCTATAGCTGCTGGAGGAAACGCAGTTATGCTAGGTTCAATGTTAGCAGGTACCGACGAATCACCAGGAGAAATGGAAATTTACCAAGGACGTAAGTATAAATCCTATCGCGGAATGGGATCATTAGCAGCTATGCGTTCAGGTTCAAGTGATCGTTACTTCCAATCAAAATCAGAAGCAAATAAGATGGTCCCAGAAGGAATAGAAGGTAGAGTTCCTTATAAGGGAACGGTTGAAGATGTTATCTTCCAAATGGTAGGTGGTTTACGCTCAGGTATGGGTTATACAGGTTCGGCTAATATCCAAGCACTTCGCGAGGAAGCTCAATTTATCAGAATGTCTGGAGCAGGATTAATTGAGTCTCACCCACATGATATTAATATTACAAAAGAAGCACCTAACTACTCAAGATAAGTCAGTTAAGAGCCAAATCCTAATTATAAAAGGTTTTGGCTCTTTTTTTGTTAACTAATACTATTTTTTAGCTAAAAGAGATAAGTCACAAATTTCAAAAATAACAATTGAAAAAGTCTGTATCTAAATTATGGAAGCTTGATCTAATAAGGTTAGACAAGCTACCTTTTTTTAAATGGTTAGGTATAATAGAAAAAGCGGCTTTAAAATAATTAAGAAGTGAGGAGTTGAGCATCACATTGTTGATAAACATATGTAAAAAAATATTTGTTTTGGTAATTATCATCAATAGTATTACTACGAGCAATGCTGATGTATTAGCGACATCGCTTGAAACAAGTGAAGCAAAAGAAACGACTAGTGAAGAAAGAAATTCTTCACAAGAAACGAAGATGCCCTCAGAATTAATGGAATCGATGCCTGTGTTTGAAGGGGTTAAGGGTTCTTATATCGTTGATGGATTAAATGGTCAAATTCTCTATAGTCAAGAAGCAGATCAGCAAGTAGAAGTGGGATCTTTTAGCCAGTTGCTTTTATTATATATGGTTTACCAAGCAATTGATCAAGGTCAATTAAATAGTCAACAAGAAGTGTGGATATCTGATGATGTTTATGAGTTAAGTCAAGATTACAATATTCCAAACGTTCCTTTAAGACAAGATTTGCCTTACTCATTGAGTGAATTAATGGAAGCTGTCAGTTTAAATGCAGCTAGGGGCGCTGCCTTAGCTTTGGCTGAAGAATTAGCAGGCACAGAATCCAAAGCTTTGCAACAAATGAAAGACCAGTTGAATGAATGGGGCGAAAAAGAGTTTAATCTCATTAATGTCACCGGCCTCAGTGAAGATTATCAATCGGGGGATTCTTCGACTATTAATCAAGGAAAGACCAATCAAATGACCGCAAAAACAGTTGCAACAGTTGCTTATCATCTGATTAATGAATATCCAGAATGTTTGAAAGCTAGCCAAGTTTATCAAAAGCTTTTTCAAGCTGATACTAGTGATGCTTTTGAAATGACTAATCCTAATTTGCTGATTGAGGAGTCAGATTCCCTTTATGCTATGAAAGATGTTGATGGGTTAAGTGCTAGCAAGACACAAGAAGACGGTCTCAATTTGGTCGTTACAACCCAGAAAAATGGTCTACGTTTGATTGTAATTGTGTTAGGGGTTAAGGATGAGGAAAAGCTCTATCAAATTAGTCAAGAGTTGATTGAATTGGCTCAGAATATATACCGCAAAGAAACAGTCATTCAAGCTAACTCTCCAGCCACCCATCTCAATGCTATTAAAGTGGAAAATGGAAGAGAAAATCAGTTACAATTAGTATACGGCGAAGATTTACAATTAGTAGTTCCTATTATCGATACAGCTCCACGTCTAGTTTATCAATTTACTGCCAATTCTCATGTTAAAGATAATCAAGTCAAAGCTCCAATTCTTGCAGGAACAGTAGTAGGTCAAATGCAAGTAGATGTTGCCGATTATCATTTGCCTATTTTGCAATCAGGTAAAGGTAATGCAGTTGAGGTGAAGGTAGCTAACGATATTAAAGAAGCCAGTCTATTACAAAAAATCTGGTCTAGTATCCAAAAAATCTGGGAGCAGACGTGGAATTCAATTCGAAAATTCTTTACCGATTTATTTAACTAATAGGAGGAAAAAATTATGGAAACTAAAGAAACAGCGATTTTTGCGGGAGGTTGTTTTTGGTGCATGGTCCATCCTTTTGATGAAAGAGATGGAGTCTTAGAGGTCGTTTCAGGATATACCGGTGGTGATACCGTCAATCCTACCTATGAAGAAGTATGCTCCGGTCAAACAGGTCATGCAGAAGCTGTTAAAATTGATTATGATCCTAGCAAAATCAATTATCAGGATCTATTAACGATTTATTGGTCTTCAGTAGATCCAACCGACAAAGATGGACAATTTGGTGACCGTGGATCGTCTTATCGTCCAGAGATCTTTTATACAACAGCCGCTCAAAAAGAAGCAGCTGAAAGATCGAAAGCTGAACTTGAAGCTTCAAACATTTTTAAAAAACCAATTATTGTTCCGATTAGTCCAGCTCAACCCTTTTATCCAGCCGAAGATTATCATCAAGATTTTCATCATAAAGAGCCAGCCCATTATCAAAATTTCTACAAAGCTTCAGGCCGAAAACAATTTGTTGAAACGACACAAGATAAAATGAAGGAAGAGATAGATTTATAAAGCTAGGCTTGACATTTAAAAGAATTCTATTTATCATTCTTAATGATTCTAACAATATTTGGAGGTGGTAAAATGGCTCAAAAGAAAGCTTCATTAGCTTGTAGTGAATGTGGGAATCGTAATTATCAAATGATTCCGACCCAGTCAGGCCAAACCACTCGATTAGAAATTAAGAAATTCTGTAAGAATTGTAATAAACACACGATTCATAAAGAAACCAAATAGGAAAGAGGTAAACAATGAGTTACATTAAAGGGATTGCCCAAGAAATGAAAAAAGTGACATGGCCAACCGCTAAACAAGTAAATAAATTTACTTGGACGGTTATAATGATGATTATTTTCTTTGGTTTATATTTTGCTTTAACAGATTTTGTATTTGGGAATTTCATCGATTGGTTAATTAGTCTAGGTGCTTAATCAGAAAAAGATTTATTATCTGCTGAGGCATGTTATAATAGAATGGAAATAAAACCTACAAGTGTGTAGGTTTTTTATTTTACAAGTTAATATATAAAGGAGGCTATTAAATGGAAATGAATAAAGAATGGTATGTTTTACATACTTACTCTGGATATGAAAATAAAGTCAAAGAGAATATTATGATGCGGGCAGAAAGTATGAATATGGAAGATTTCATTTTTAATGTTGTTGTACCGGAAGAAGAAGTAACAGAAATGCAAGATGGTGAGAAAAAAACTAAAGTGCAAAAAACCTTTCCAGGCTATGTTTTAGTGGAAATGATTATGTCGGATGAGTCCTGGTTTATTGTGCGTAATACTCCAGGCGTAACTGGATTTGTTGGATCTCATGGAGCAGGGTCAAAACCAGCTCCCTTATTACCTGAAGAAATGGCTGCCATTTTAGGCGATAAACCAGCTCAGAAAGTTAAATTAGAAGTTGAAATTGGTGATTTAGTAGAAATTACGGATGGTGCTTTCTCAGGAATGACAGGTAAAATCGAAGAAATTAGTGAAGAAAACCAAAAATTAAAAGTAGTGATTGAAATGTTTGGCCGTGAAACTGTCGCCGAATTAGATTTTATGCAAGTGCGTAAAGATAACCATTAATTAGGTGATCAAATGAATAAAAAAACTGAACAGCAAACGATCTATCTTCGAGCAGCTATGATCTTGTATCTAATAGTTGTTTGCTTGCAGTTCGTTTTTATTAGCGGTATTTTTAGTTCCTTTAGTTTAACTCAGATTTTTATCCAAGAGCCCCATCTTTTACTTCCCGCCAAAGTTACTTTTTACCTCTGGCCATTAATTATTTTATGGGAAACAATCGGGTTGATTATAGGACAATCTAAACACGACGATTCATCTTTTAAAACCAGTTATCAGATTTTAGTGGCTCCTAAAATAGTTGAATTAAATTTTTTCCATATCATCTATCTTTTAGTTTGGTCACAAAAAATATATTTATTCGCTTTTATCATCATGATGCTGTATTTAAGGCGGATGATCTCTTTAATGAAGCTCATTTCTTATAAATCTTCATTAAATAAGTCGAAATGGCTCTTAAAATTACCGATCGGTCTTCATACGGGTTGGCTAATAAGTATGTCTGTCTATATTTTTTATACATATATCGTTAGCAAGGGGCTAAATAGTCAGAATATAGGAATGCTATTTATAGCAAGCATACTTCTAATTGCAATCTCAGCTGGTGGAGCTTATCTCTATGCACGATATGGTAATCAAACTATTTTGTTGTCGATCTGTATCTTTCTAATAGGATTACTTTATAATCACGCTCCCCGCTCTTCATTTGCATTAAGAAATGACGCATTTTACTTAGTAATTGCCGTGATTTTTATTCTTTGTTTAGCAGTCTATATTCGGTATATACGCTATCAAATGAGACAAAAGAAAAGTAAATTATCATAACAAGGAGGACTTTTATGAATTGGCCCTTAAATGAATCGATGCAAAAAACGCAAGAACAAGCAGGTAAAAAGCCTTTTAAGACGCTACTGTTTACAGTAGTCATGTTTATTGTCAATCTTTTAATAAGTATGCTTTTTGCCATCTTTTTACTTGGTCCTATCATTTATAGTAAGGTAAGTGAATCAAATTATTCACCGGAACAAGTATCTGAAATGATTATTAATCATCCATTTGTGTCTTATATAAATCTATATGTAACGATTTTAACCATTATTGTTACTATTCTTTTAGCAAAGTGGTTTCAAGGTCGCAAGTTAAATTCTTTCGGTTTTTATAAAGAAGCTCTTTTTAAAAAATATAGTTTAGGGATTTTGATTGCGACTGGATTAATGGTCGTCATTTATTTGGCCAATCTTATGATGGGTTCGATTGTTACCCAATTAAATCCTCAAGCGAGTTGGATTGCATTTATAATCTTGTTGATTGGTTTTATGATTCAAGGCATGTCTGAAGAGATTCTTTTAAGAGGTTATGTGATGAATGGTTTAGCCACTGCCTGGGGCGTACCGGCCGCTATTCTACTTAACTCTATTATTTTTAGTTTTATGCATTATAGTAACCCAGGTATTACGAACCTAGCCTTAGTTAATATTGCTTTAGCGGGTATCTTCTTTTCTTTATTGTTTTATATCACTGATAACATGTGGTTGACAGGGGCAGCTCACTCCTTCTGGAATTTTATGATGGGGGTCGTTTTTGGCGTTCAAGTTAGTGGTTTAAATCTGCCAGGAACCTTATTTATTACCCAAGCTAAACCAAATGCTACCCTAATTAATGGTGGAGATTTTGGTTTTGAAGGAGGGATCGTCGTTACAATAATATTAATAATCGCTTCAATCTACTTAGTCTACTTAGTTTCAAAACGTCCAAAAAATTTAACAACAGTCTAAAAGAAAGTTCTTGCATTCTGAAGATGCTTTCGCTACCGTTAATAAGGGAATAAATGGACAGAATATTTGGATGCTATTTATAGTAAGCATACTTCTAATTGCAATCTCAGCTGGTGGAGCTTATCTTTATGCTCGATATGGTAATCAAACAATTTTATTATCGATCTGCCTCTTTCTACTCGGTTTACTCTATAATCACGCTCCCTGCTCTTCATTTGCATTAAGAAATGATATTTTTTACTTAGTGATTGCCGTGATCTTTATTCTTTGTTTAGCAGTTTATATCCGCTATTTCCGCTATCAAATGCGTCAAAAGAAAAGTGAATTACCATAATAAGGAGGACTTTTATGAATTGGCCCTTAAATGAATCGATGCAAAAAACGCAAGACCAAGCAGGTAATAAACCTTTTAAGACGCTTTTATTTTCAGTAATCATGTTTTTTGTAAATCAGTTAATACTATTAATATTCATTCTACTTTCCATCTTTTTAATAGGTCCTAACATTTATAATAAGCTAAATGAATCAAATTTTTCGCCAGAACAAGTTTCTGAGCTAATATTTAATCAACCATTTGTCACTTATCTAAATTTATATGCAACAATTTCCACGATTATCGTTACTATTCTTTTAGCGAAATGGTTTCAGAGTCGGAAGTTAAATTCATTCGGTTTTTATAAAGAAGCTGTCTTTAAAAAATATGGGTTAGGGGTTTTAATTGCGACCGGATTAATGGCTGTAATCTATTTAGCCAATCTTATGATGGGTTCGATTGTGACCCAGTTAAATCCTCAAGCGAGTTGGTTGGCTTTTATACTGCTGTTAGTTGGCTTTATGATTCAAGGCATGTCTGAAGAAATTCTTTTAAGAGGTTACTTGATGAATGGACTCGCCTCTGCCTGGGGTGTCCCGGTTGCAATTCTACTTAATTCTATTATTTTTAGTGCTATGCATTATGGAAATTCTGGAGTTACAATTCTAGCTTTGATTAACATTGCCCTAGCAGGCATCTTCTTCTCTTTACTATTCTATATTACTGATAATATGTGGCTAACTGGAGCGGCGCATTCCTTCTGGAATTTTGTCATGGGCGTTGTATTTGGAGTACAGGTCAGTGGCTTAAATCTGCCAGGAACATTATTTATTACTCAGTCGAAACCAAATGCTACCCTAATTAATGGTGGAGATTTTGGTTTTGAAGGAGGGATCGTCGTTACGATAATATTAATAATCGCTTCAATCTACTTAGTTTCAAAACGTCCAAAAAATTTAACAACAGTCTAAAAGAAAGTTCTTGCATTCTGAAGATGCTTCCGCTATAATATTGCGGTGCATGTATTCAAACCGTGCATTGGGTGGGAGGAGCAAGTTCGAAAGAATAAAAGCTCCAATTACCACATCACGAAAATCGACATAAGGAGGAATATTCGTGGCTAAAAAAGTTGTCACTCAAGTTAAATTACAAATCCCTGCAGGTCAAGCGAGCCCAGCTCCACCAGTAGGTCCAGCGTTAGGTCAAGCCGGCGTTAATATCATGTCCTTTACGAAGGAATTTAACGCACGTACACAAGACCAACAAGGAATGATCATTCCAGTTGTTATTGATGTATATGAAGACCGTTCATTTACTTTTATCACTAAGACACCACCAGCTCCAATCTTATTAAAGAAAGCTGCTGGCTTGAAAAAAGCTTCAGGTGAACCTAACAAAAATAAAGTCGGAAAGGTTACACGTGACCAAGTCCGTGAAATCGCAGAAATCAAAATGGCAGACTTAAATGCAGCCGATGTAGAAGCTGCTATGCGTATGGTTGAAGGAACTGCCCGTTCCATGGGAATTACAGTCGAAGACTAAGCGCCAAGGTAGCTTCTCGCCCCGTTTTCTATCGGGTGTGGGAGGGAAACCCCGAATAACCACAAATATAGGAGGAAATAATATGGCTAAGAAAAGCAAAAATTATGTAGCGGCAAAAGAAAAAGTAGACCGCACAAAGAAATATGATGTTGAAGAAGCAGTTGCATTAGCAAAAGAAATTGACTTCGCTAAATTCGATGCTTCTGTTGAAGTGTCATACAATTTAAATATCGACGTTAAAAAAGCAGACCAACAAATCCGTGGTGCCATGGTATTGCCACACGGTACAGGTAAAACGCAAACAGTCGTAGTGATTGCTAAAGGTGAAAAAGCTGCTGAAGCAGAAGCTGCTGGAGCTGACTTCGTTGGTGAAGAAGAACTAATCACTAAGATCAACGATGGTTGGTTAGACTTTGATGTCATGGTAGCAACCCCAGATATGATGGGACAGGTTGGACGCTTAGGACGTGTTTTAGGACCAAAAGGTTTGATGCCTAACCCTAAAACAGGTACTGTGACAATGGATGTTACTAAAGCCGTTAACGACATCAAGGCTGGACAAGTAACTTATCGTGCTGATAAAGCAGGTATTGTGAACGTTCCAATTGGTAAAGTATCATTTGATGATAACAAATTAGTTGAAAACTTCAAGGCACTTCATGAGCAAATCATGCGTGTGAAACCAGCAACAGCTAAAGGAATCTATATTACTAGTTTAACTTTAGCAACTACTTTCGGACCTGGTATTAAGATCAACGTCGAAAGTTTATAATTTCATATTGACAAATAAATTATTTATCTCTATGATGAATAAGTATTTTAAACGACCTAAGACAGTAAGTGGCTTTGCCTTAATTTCTTACCGAGGAAGTTCCCGTTAAACAGGAAGCTATCTCTATGTCTAGGTGACATAGAGATTTTTTATTAAAAAAATCTCTATATCTATCTGATGGAGGTGAAATAAGAAACATGGTAAAAGAAGCAGTATTAAATGCAAAAGCACAAGAAATTGAATTGATTGCTGAAGATATGAAAAACTCTGCAACAATCGTTGTTGTGGATTATCTTGGTTTAACGGTTGAAGAAGTAACGGATTACCGTAAGCAATTACGTGAAGCAGGCGTTCAAATGAAGGTTGTTAAAAACACAATGCTTCGTCGTGCAGCTGAAAAAGCGGGTATCGAAGTTCCTGAAGATTTATTCAAAGGTCCTTCAGCTATTGTTTTTTCAGATGATGTTGTAAACCCTGCTAAAATCTCAGCAAACTTTGCGAAAGATAATGAGACCCTTGAAATTCGTGGGGGAATCGTGGAAGGTCAAGCAGCTTCTAAAGAAATGATCGAACAAGTAGCTAAAATGCCTGGTCGCGAAGAATTACTATCAATGTTACTATCAGTGTTACAAGCACCAATGCGCAATGTGGCATCTGTTCTTTCTCAAGCAAACCCAGCACAACAAATGGTTTACGCTTTAAATGGTGTAATCGATCAAAAAGGTGCTGCTTAATTGAATCACTCGTCGCATAAACAAAACATAAACTAAAAAATTTGGAGGAAACCAAAATGGCATTAAATATTGAACAAATTATTGAAGATATCAAATCAGCAACTGTTGTAGAATTAAACGACTTAGTAAAAGCAATCGAAGAAGAATTTGGTGTATCTGCTGCTGCTCCTGTAGCTGTTGCAGCTGGTCCTGCTGCTGCTGGTGAAACTGCTGCTGAACAAACTGAATTTGACGTAGTATTAAACTCAGCTGGTGACGCTAAAATTAAAGTAATCAAAGTGGTTCGTGAAGCTACTGGCTTAGGCTTGAAAGAAGCTAAAGAATTAGTAGACAACGCTCCAAAAGCAATCAAAGAAGGCATTTCTAAAGAAGATGCTGAAGAATTAAAAGCTAAAATCGAAGAAGTTGGCGGATCTGTAGAAGTTAAATAATTTCTTAATCTGACTAACATAAAGCCTGACCAGTTTAAACTGGTCAGGCTTTTTTCTATAAGTAGAGAAAAATCATAAACATTCAGCTATAATAGAAGAGAAAGACAAAATATTATTGATGATAACATAAATTATTTTGAAAGAAGGAGAAAGAATGGTTAAAGTATTAATCGCAGATGATGATAAAGCGATTCTTGATTTATTACATATCTATATGCGAAATGAGGGATATGACTGTTTACTTGCTAATAATGGACAAGAGGCTTTAGAAACCATCCAGCTGCATCCAGAAATAGATATTGCCCTATTAGATATTATGATGCCTGAAAAATCAGGTATGGAAGTATTAGAATGGATGCGAGACGAAAATGTAGATATTCCAGTAATCTTTATCTCTGCAAATCAAACACAGACAGATAAGATCAGCGGTTTACTCGCTGGTGCGGATGATTATGTAACAAAACCTTTTGAACCATTAGAAGTTGTAGCTCGAGTAAAGAGTCTCTTAAGAAGGCAAGGGGTAAACGCACATACATTAGCCAAAAAAAATAGTAAAGATACTATTAACTTAGGTGCAATTACGATTGATCTCAAAGCCCATCAAGTGATGACTTCAGCTGGTAAAGAAATTAAAGTGACTGGTCTGGAATATGAAATCCTACAACTTTTAGCTGGAGAGAGAGGAAAAGTTTGGTCTGCTGAAGATATTTTAGAGAATATTTGGAAAGATAGTCAGTCTTCTTCAACTAAAACAGTCATGGTTCATGTCAGCAACTTAAGAAATAAAATCGAAGAAGCAACAGGTGGCGAGAAGGTGATCCAAACAGTTTGGGGAGTAGGCTACAAAATTGAAGAGTAAAAATAAGGATGTAAAAAAAACGAGCGGCTTAAAACCATCTTTTAGTAGTTTCAAATTAAATAGAAATGATTGTGTTGAATTGACAATTAATCTCTTTATTGCAGCTGGAACCGTATCTTTCGTTTTTCTAATTTTAATGTTTGGTTATCAACAACTTTTGAATTTTTTGACTCTTAATTTAGGATGGACAATTAAAACAAATCTTAAAGATAGTATAATAGCTTATACACTGTATAATAAAAGTAATCAAATTCTAATTGGTCTCTATCTCGTTACACTTTTTGTAATCGTAACATTTAGATATATCCATGAAAGAAACCGCATTATTTTACGGTATATTCGCAAATACATTTCTGCCATGGCTAAAGGAAGGTATGATTTGAGAATTCCAACAGAAGGGATCGGCGATTATGCGACCCTTTCACAAGATGTAAATACACTTATGGATTCGATAAATCAAGCCTTTAAAGAAAGAGATGAAACAGAAAAAACGAAAGATGAATTGATGAATAACATTGGTCATGATATAAGAACGCCACTTACATCAATACTTGGTTATTTAAGGCTCATTAGAGATAGTTCAGATATAACTCAAGAAGAATTAGAATCCTATTTAAACACAGTTTATAGTAAGGCTAAAAGTATGCAGGAATTAATTAATGATCTTTTTGAATATACCTCTACCCAACAAACAACTGCAAAAGTTAATAAACAACCAATAGCTATGCAACCTTTTACTGAACAGGTGGTTGCTGACTTTAATTTGCAATCAAAGCAAGCTGGAGTTGAAATGATCTGCCAAGTATCACCTAGTGACTTAGTGTTAGAAATAGATCCAGAAAAAATGGTCAGAGTCTTCAATAATTTTATTACTAATACTTTTAAATACGGTGAAAATGCCACTTATCAAAAAATAATAATTAAAGAACTAACCTGCCAAGAATATCAAGCATATACTCGCTACAATCAGTACCGAATTGAAAGTATTAAAGCTAATAATTGGGTTATAATTGAATTCCGCAACAATGGAAAGTTATTAAAAGAAGAAGATCTGGAACGCGTTTTCGAAAGGTCTTACCGAGCAGATAGTTCGCGCACTTCTCAAAGACCAGGTTCTGGATTAGGTTTAGCGATTGTAAGGAATATGGTTGCCCTCCATCAAGGGGTAGCTTATGGAATAGTTGAAGATCAAGACCTTGTCTTTCGGGTTGAAATCCCAAAAGTAAAAGATGACACTCATTAAATAATGAATTATTACAATGCTTGTAATATTTGAAACTAAACTGTATCTTTAAAATCTTTAAAAATGCTTGCTTATATTTAAAGGTTGTTTATAATAGTGGGTGTCGGATAAAGGATTGAAGCTTACTTTAATTTAACTCATTTCAAATTTCTAAAGAAATTCTAAAGATTTTAAAAAAATATTAAGAATTCTCTTGAAATGTTTTTAGTAATTTGTTAATATATTAAATAAGGAAAGCAAGTAGCCTTCCAACCGGCATTAGTAAAATAAAAACAAAAAAGAAAGAGGTATAATAAATGAAAAAATTATTATTAGCTTCCGTTGCAGCGTTATCAATGACTGCAGCAATGACACAAACCGCTTTTGCAGAGACATTCTCTTTAGATATCCAAAACGATAAAGGTGAAGTTGTTCATTCAGTTTTCCATGAAGCAGAAGAAGCTTCTAATGCAGAAAGATTCTTTAAAAACTTTGTAAATGAACAAGAACTAGGAAATTTTGATTGGGCTTTTAATGCTGAATCAGGGAAATTTGTTGCGACTCCAATTGTAGAAGAAGAATCTACTACTACTACTATTGTTGAAGAAAAATTATATACATACAAACTAGTCGTAAAAACAGCAGATACTAACATCACTTCAGAATATGACGCTAAAAGTATGCAAGCAGCTGAACAATATTTCTACAATTACGTAGAAGGTCAAGGATTAAAAGGTTTAAATTGGTCATATGATTTTGACACAATGACTTTTATGGCTACTGATGAAGAACCTGCTGAACTATTTACATACAAATTAGTCGTAAAAACAGCAGACACTAACATTACTTCAGAATATGACGCTGCAAATAAAGAAGCAGCTGAAGAATATTTCCATGCATATGTTGCACGTAATGGTTTAGGTGAACTAAACTGGACATATGATGCTGAAACTAAAACTTTCATGGTAACAGATTCAGTAGAAACAACAAAAGAAGAAACAACAACAACAAAAGAAGAAACAACAAAAGAAGAAACAACAAAAGAAGAAACAACAACAACAAAAGAAAATAAACCAGCGGACAAAAAAGATTCTAAAGATGAATTACCACAAACTGGTGATTCTTCAGCATTCGCTATCTACGGAGCAGCTGCTTTATCAGTATTAGCAGGTTTAGGTTTAGTTGCTAAAAAACGTGAAGAAGCTTAATTTATAAAATTAAAATTTTAAAAGGGCAAGCTAAGCTTGCTCTTTTTTGTTTTGTTTGATTTTCAATATTAAAATCCGCACATTCCTGTTATAATATAGTTATTAACTTTTAAGGAGATCGATTATGACAAGAAAAGAAAGGATAATATTTTATCTAATTATAGCTACTCTTTCAGTTATATTTATGTTGAGGACGACTGTTGCATATTCAGAATCCGAAACTTTCGTTCCACAACCCGCACTTCCTTCAGAACTAGAAAAGGTAAAGAAATCTGCAAATGAGAGAGATGATGGCGCAAAAAATAGTAAAAATACTCAGTCCCCTCAAACTAATAGAGAAAAAGGGTTATTTGAAACAAATATAGTTGTTTATTCCTTGAACGAGTTTGATAACTTAGAATCTTTAGAAGATTTTAGTGAATATGTTAAGAATGATGCTATATTGAATGATCAAGTAAGTCTAGAAAACGTTTCAAAAGATAATCGTTATTTACTTGAAGCAACCTATAAAGAATCTGCTGAAAAAGAAAGACAATTAATTGTTTTTTATGTCAGCGCCGCTATCGAAGGACAAGACCAAGCACAAAAAGCTTTAGAACATAATCTTTTTCTTTATCCAGATTTACTTGTTAAAGGCGAATTGGTTCCTCAAAACGGAAAATATGACCTTGCGTATGGCTTAAATATTCATTCTAATTCAGATGCATTTGATATTAACTATGATACGAAAGAAATAGTTTATGATGCCCAAAGAGAACCATTTGTTTATGAAATTGAATCGGGAGAAGATCCATATAAATCAGCAATTGAAGAAAGATTTCCTGGTCAATTTAAATTTGAATCCAAAACAGTTGCAGGTAAAACCCAAGTGACATTATCTGAAATTCCTTTGAATGAGAGTGAAAAATTTCAAACTAGGGAAATAAGCTCTATTAATAACGATGGAAGTCTATGGAGTCAAATAAAATCAAAAGTAAATAATTTTTTTGATCAGATTCAAATTAAAGAAAAGTTGATAAATTTGGGTATCTCCGATCAAAATATTACTATTATGACAATTGTTTTAGCAGGAGTATTAGTAGCTATTGGTATTATTCTAATAGTTCGTGGGATTCGTCGTCATTAAGAAAGGAAGTTTAAAGATGAAAAATAGAATTTTTAATTTATTAGCGGTAACAGTTTTAACAGTCGGACTGGTTAATCCTGTTTTTGCTCAAAATGAAAGTGAATCAGATACTGACAAGACTCAACCGACCACTCAGGAGGTAGTAGATCCTGGCCCTGAAACAGGAGAATCTGAACCGCCAACGCCAACTACTACAACCCCATCTGATGGAGAAAATGGTACACCAACAACTGTTGTTAGTACTTCTGTTGAACAAACTGTAGAGACGACTATAGAGCTAGTTGAAACAACGGTTACAACGGAGGTATCTCCATCTCAACCTACTCCGAGACCATCTCAACCACATATTCCGATCCGACCTCAACCTTCTAATCGTCCTCAAGACATCGAAGTGATTGAAACAAGTGAAGTAGAGGTGGATGAAAATGAGGAAATAGAAGAAATTGATCTTTTTGAAGGTGAATTTATTACATTTAACGCAAATGTATTTACTAATGAAGAAGAAGCAGATCAATTTATTGACTTAATTGGAAAAGACGAAGAGACCAAAGACCGGTTTGAAGTTGAAAAAGAAGTGATTGAAGACGATTTTATCTTAGTTCGAGTAACTTATGCTGAAGATGTTGAAGAAGATGGACGTTATATTTTGTTATATGTGTCCAGTGAATTTGAAACCGAAGAAGAAGCAGAGGAATATTTAGACCATCAACTTTTAATTTATCCGGACCTATTCGTTGCTGGAGAAATGATTAAAGTCGGTGAAACGTTTGATCTTGTTTTTGGCATTCGTCCAGGAAGTGAAACGCAAGCTGTTACCTATGATGAAGAAACACTAGAAATTCAATATGAAGCAGATCGCAAAGAATATACATATACTGTCAAGGCAGATGAATTAACTGGTGAATTTATCGATGAAATTCAAGTTGCTGTTGAAGAAGCGTTTCCGGGGGAATTTATTTTTAGCCAAACAGATATTTCAGAAACTGAGCGAGAAGTAACGATGACTCCGTTGCCAAAAGAAGACGAAGAAATGCTTGAAGATCCCACCTTAGATCTTGAAGAAGTTGGAGAATCATCTACTAATGAGTAGATAATTAATAGTATCGAGTTTAATAGCGCCCTCAAAATTATCATTTGAGGGCGCTGTTTTGATTTCATTATTTAGCCGCTAATAGAAAAGCTTCTAATTCAGCCATGGAGTTTGTATTTTCTAGTTTTCTATCTATCTGTCCATCTTTTATCAAGAAGAGTTGAGGAACGGTTGAAACTTTAAAGTAGTTATCCACGAGGTCTCGGAAATTATTGTCATTTACTCTTTCATTAGTATTATAATAATAGTAAGTTAAACTTAATTCTTTTGCAAGCTGATTGAGCTTAGGTAAAAAATTTCGGCAATAGGGGCACTCGTTAAATCCAATATAAATTAGTTGGGGAGAGTGATAGGAGGCCTTGATTACATTTTCATAAGCTTTTTGATCCTCAATAGTTTGGATATTTGACATTGAGTGCGGAGAAATAATGGGATCTTCCGAATAACTTTCCATTTGGTCTAACTGTTTATATGTTTTTTCTTTAAGTTTTGGCTCCATTTTAAGAAGTTTTGTATCTTCTTCAAAAGAAACAAGTTCATTTATTTCAGTTGTTTTTTCAGCATGACTAGTTGTTTTATTGGGTTCAGCTTGGTTTTTAGCATCAGACATATGACACGCGCTAGCAAATAGACTTGCTGATGCTAATAGGAGAATTAATTTATTAAACTTTTTCATTTAAATTCCCTTTCTGATTTTTGTTAGTAGTCTTTATTTTTATTAAGAATCCGATTATAATAAGTCAGTCCTATGCCAAATAAAATTAAAATGATTATTATATTTGGTAATGAGATAAGGATGGATAAATTATATCACTTTTTTATCAATAATGTTAAGATGTATAAGATTAAACTCAGTTAGGAGTGAATTGAATGTCTGATCATTACTATAGTCATCGGCCACAAAGCGCTCACGATGAGCATTGTATTGAAACTCAACTCATAGATCGATCATATCGTTTTTATACCGATGCAGGTGTCTTTTCAAAAGGTAGAGTTGATTATGGATCACGGTTGCTTATCGAAACGTTTGTAAGCCATAATAGTCCACTTTTAAATGCAGGAACAGTCTTAGAATTAGGCTCTGGTTATGGGCCTATTTCGATTTCGGTTGCCGACCAATTTCCCATGTTGCAAGTGAGTGGTATTGAAATCAATGAACGTGCCATTAATTTAGCTAAAGAGAACCTTCGACTTAATCAAGTTACAAATTGTGATTTCATTCAAGGAGATGCCTTATCTCATTCTTTTGATAGGGCCTATAACTTTGTTTTGACCAACCCACCGATTCGAGCAGGAAAGACTGTCATTCAACAATTTGTCCTTCAAGCTCATCAAGCCCTTTTGCAAGAGGGTCAATTGTGGTTAGTTATTCAAAAAAAACAAGGGGCACCCAGTATGAAGAAATTTATGGAAGAAAAATTCGGTAATGTTTGCGAAGTTGAACGTTCTAAAGGCTATTGGATTTTACAGTCTGTAAAAGCATCTAGCTAATTTTAGCGCATTAAACGATTCTAATATGTGTGATCACGAGAAGGGAGAAGGTTATTTGTTCAATAGGGTTCAAAATTTTTTCACCCAGATTTCTGCTCCGATATACATTGTTTTAATGTTCGTTTTAATATCATTTATTGGGGGCTTGCTCTTAGCTACACCTTTAGCGAGTCAATCGGGTCAGTGGACGAAGTTAATTGATGCGTGGTTTACGGCTGTTTCAGCAGTTTGTGTGACGGGTAACGTGACAGTTAATACGACGGAGCATTGGAATTACATTGGTCGTACAATTATCTTGATCTTGATTGAAATAGGCGGTTTGGGTTTCATGACATTATGGGTTACTCTCTTTATCTATATGGGTAAGCAAATTAATTTAAGACTCCATAAAGTTTTGTTAGAGTCTTTAAACATTTCAGATATTTCAGAAGTTAGGGATTTGCTAAGGTATATCATTCAGTTTTCATTAATTGTACAAATAAGTGGGGCTGTGATCTTAGGAATTGATTTTATTCCACGTTTTGGTTGGTTAAAAGGAATTTATTATTCAGTCTTCCATAGTATTTCGGCCTTTTGTAATGCAGGATTTGATTTGTTAGGAGACTCATTGGTTGGTTTCCAAGATAATCCTTTAGTCCTTATAACCTGTATTGTCCTAATTATTATAGGAGGTTTGGGATTTATCGTTTGGCGAGACTTGTTAACTTTTAATCGTAATCAAAAACTACTTTGGCATACCAAGATCGTACTAATGATTACAATTGTCTTGCTGATAGGAGGAACCATTTTATTTGCGATTACTGAACAGGATTCTGTCTTGTTTCAAAACCAGTCAGGATTGATGAAAGGCATTAACTACCTCTTTTTGGCAGTCACACCGCGAACAGCAGGTTATTCCAATATTGACTATACCTTGCTATCGCCTGCAGGCATATTTCTTACAATTGTACTTATGTTTATTGGAGCTTCTTCTGGTTCTACGGGGGGAGGAATTAAGACGACGACTTTGGCAACCTTACTCATCTTTTCTTCATCAGCTATTCACCGTAAGGGTAGAATTATTTTTAAGAGAGCGATTCCTGATGGGGCTATTTTAAAGGCAGTTTTCATTTTAATTTCGGGTATGGTTTTGATTACTTTTGCAACGATGATTTTGTTAATTACGGAGACGATTCCGCCAGGGTTTGGGATTGAGTATATTGTCGTAGAGGTTGTTTCCTGCTTTTCTACGGTTGGTTTGAGCATGGGATTGACCCCTAATTTAACGCCGATTGGTAAAACAGTTTTAATGTTTATGATGTTAATTGGACGTATTGGCTTATTAACTGTCTTTTGGTCTGCTAATATGGGACGTAAACCTTCTAAAATTAAGTATCCACAGGGCAATTTAATGATTGGTTAAATAAGGAGATAAAAATGAAAAAAGAAATAATAGCAGTATTGGGTCTGGGCTTATTTGGTACTTCACTCGCAAAAACTTTAGCGGACAATCACAAGCAGGTAATCGTAATCGACCGGGATATGGAACTGGTTGAAGCAATTGCTAGCCAAGTGGAAGTGGCAGTTCAAGGCGATTTTACCAAATATGAGGTATTGAAAGAAGCTGGTGTAGGTGAAGCAAAGATGGCGATTATTGCGTCTTCATCGAAATTTGATAATACTATTACCACTTTACTGTCCTTACAAAAGTTAAGGATACCTATTATTATCGCAAAAACGCGAAAAGAAGAATATAAAGAAGTTCTATTAAAATTAGGGGTCGACCGAGTCATTCTACCAGAAACCGATATGGGGGTCAGGATTGGCAATGAATTAACGAATGATTCAGTGTTGGATTTAATTCAATTAGATTCTCAAAGTCATATTGTTGAATTTACCGCTCGAAAAAGTTGGATTGGCAAAACGATTGAGGAAATTAATTTTAGAGGACAATATGACATTAATTTGATCGCAATTAAGTCTCGTATTGAAGAAGGCTTTGATGTTAATGTTAATCCTAGCTTTATTATCGAAGAAAGTGATCTCTTTGTTGGTTTGACCAATAGTAATGAAGCAAAAATGCTGTTAGAAAAAGAAGTATAGCTACCTATCCACCTACTGAAGTCAGTGGGTGGATGCTTTAATTTACAGAATCATTTTTTAAGCTCATTTCAATAAAAAAGGCTTGACATTTTATTGAACACAATGTATTATTGAATAACGCATAGCGTGAACATTGAATTCAAAATGGCACCGAAATATTGTCCGGTCGGCGATTTTGGCAGAGTAAACAAAAGATTGAGGAAGCTTAGGCGATTAAAATCAATTCTTTTGTCTTTTTTTTGCCCTTAAAAGCAGGCAAAACACATTTTGTAAACAAAACGTAACGTTTGTAAACAAAATGTAACCTGCAAGCCGATAGTTACAGCAAGCCTAGAAGAATCACCATTCGCTACGTAATAAATTAGAGGGGTGAATTGTTTGAGTCAACATCATATCGTGAAATATGGTAAAAAAGCAGAACGTCGTAGTTATGCACGAATTGATGAAGTATTAGAATTACCGAACTTGATTGAAATCCAAACCGATTCTTATAAGTGGTTTTTAGATGAAGGATTAAAAACAATGTTCGAAGATATCTCACCAATCGTCGACCATACAGAAAATTTAGAACTTTATTTCCATGATTACTCATTCCAAGAGGCTAAGTATTCAGTAGAAGAAGCTCGAGCTCATGATGCCAATTACTCGAAGCCGATTTATGTTAATTTACGTTTAGTTAATAAAGAAACCGGCGAAGTGAAAGAGCAAGAAGTATTCTTTGGGGATTTCCCGATTATGACCGACATGGGAACTTTCATTATCAACGGCGCGGAGCGTGTTATCGTTTCTCAGTTAGTGCGCTCACCGGGTGTTTATTTTCATGATAAAGTAGATAAAAAATCAAGACATACTTTTGCATCAACTGTTATTCCTAACCGAGGTGCTTGGTTAGAATTTGAAACAGACGCTAAAGGTATTGCTTATGTTAGAATTGATCGCACACGAAAACTGCCAATTACAGCTTTAATCCGTGCGCTTGGATTCGGTGAAGATGATGAAATTATCGAAATTTTATCAGAGACCACCTTATTAAATGACACCTTAGCAAAAGATGTTCATAAGAATATTTCTGATTCGCGTGCTGAAGAAGCCTTGAAAGATATTTATGAACGCCTCCGTCCAGGAGAGCCAAAAACAGCAGATTCTTCACGTAATTTATTAACTGCTCGTTTCTTCGATCCAAGACGCTATGATTTGGCACCAGTAGGACGCTATAAAATAAATAAAAAGCTCCATCTTAAACACCGTCTTTTAGGCATGACGCTAGCAGAAACATTAGCGGATCCAGAAACAGGCGAGGTACTCTTTACAGAAGGCACAGAACTAAGTGCTGGCGATATTGAACGCTTAATCCCTTATTTAGATAACGGTTTAAATGTTTATACCTATACCCCTTCACCAGATGGTGTAATTGGAGAACCAATTGATTTACAAATTGTTAAAGTTTACTCTCCAATTGATGCGGATCGTGTGATTAATATTGTAGGTAACGCTAATCTTGAAGGGGTACATCACTTAACCCCTGCCGATATCATCGCTTCTATGAACTATTACCTACTATTGAATGAACAAGTAGGGTCAACAGATGATATTGACCACTTGGGTAATCGTCGCATCCGTTCAGTTGGTGAATTATTACAAAATCAATTCCGTATCGGATTATCACGGATGGAAAGAGTCGTGCGCGAGAGAATGTCCTTACAGGATATATCGACCATGACCCCGCAACAATTGATTAACATTCGTCCAGTGGTAGCAGCTATTAAGGAGTTTTTTGGGTCTTCTCAATTATCCCAATTTATGGACCAAACGAACCCGTTAGGTGAGCTGACTCACAAGCGTCGTCTTTCTGCATTAGGACCAGGAGGATTAACCCGTGACCGTGCCGGATATGAAGTCCGCGACGTACATTACTCTCACTATGGCCGTATGTGTCCAATTGAAACACCAGAAGGACCAAACATTGGTTTGATCAACTCTTTATCTTCTTACGCTAAGATTAATCGTTATGGTTTTATCGAAACGCCTTATCGTAAGGTTGACAAAGCAAATAAGATTGTTACTGAAGAAATTACTTATTTATCTGCTGACGAAGAAGACCTATATATTATTGCTCAAGCGAACTCGCGCTTAAATGAAGATGGAACATTTGCGAACGACACCGTAATGGCACGGTATAAAGATCAAAACTTAGAAGTAAAGACTAATACCGTTGATTTTATGGACGTTTCACCAAAACAAGTTGTTGCGGTTGCGACAGCATCTATTCCATTCTTAGAAAATGATGACTCTAACCGGGCTTTAATGGGAGCTAACATGCAGCGCCAAGCTGTTCCATTAATTCGTCCAAAAGCCCCAATTATCGGGACAGGTATCGAATATAAAGCGGCCCATGACTCCGGAGCTGCACTAATCTGCCGCAGACCGGGTCGTGTGACATATGTCGATGCAGAACGTATCCGTGTTCAATTAGAGGACGGGTCAATCGACGAATATCGTTTGACTAAGTTTGCAAGGTCAAACGCAGGTACTTGTTATAATCAACGCCCTATTGTCGAAGTGGGAGATCAAGTCGATGAAAATGAAATTTTAGCAGACGGTTCCTCTATGGAAAATGGAGAAATGGCCTTGGGTCAAAACCCTCTTGTCGCTTTCATGACATGGGATGGATACAACTATGAAGATGCCATTATTATGTCTGAACGTCTAGTGAAAGATGATGTCTATACTTCGATCCACATTGAAGAATATGAGTCTGAATCGCGTGACACCAAGTTAGGTCCTGAAGAAATTACCCGTGAAATCCCTAACGTGGGTGAAGATGCCCTTAAATACCTCGATAAGGATGGTATTATTATGGTGGGTGCCGAAGTGCGTGATGGTGATATTTTAGTTGGGAAGGTTACACCAAAAGGTGTCACAGAACTGACAGCTGAAGAACGTCTTTTACATGCCATTTTTGGTGAAAAAGCGCGTGAAGTGCGTGATACTTCTTTAAGAGTACCACACGGTGGCGGCGGTATTGTTCACGATGTCAAAATCTTTACCCGTGAAAATGGAGATGAACTTTCACCAGGTGTGAATAAACTAGTTCGCGTTTATATTGTTCAAAAACGTAAAATTCAAGTCGGCGATAAAATGGCTGGACGCCATGGGAATAAAGGGGTTGTCTCTTTAATCATGCCGGAAGAAGATATGCCGTTCATGCCGGACGGAACACCCGTTGATATCATGTTGAATCCACTTGGGGTGCCATCGCGTATGAATATCGGACAAGTATTTGAATTACACTTAGGAATGGCCGGACGTCAACTTGGTATTAATTTTGCAACTCCTGTCTTTGATGGGGCAAACGAAGAAGATGTCTGGGCAACTGTTAAAGAAGCTGGGTTAGAACCTGATGCTAAAACTACACTCTATGATGGCCGTACAGGGGAACCATTCGACCGTAAAGTTTCAGTCGGAGTTATGTATATGTTAAAACTCGCCCACATGGTAGACGACAAATTACACGCACGGTCTACAGGACCATACTCACTTGTTACTCAGCAGCCTCTTGGAGGTAAAGCTCAGTTTGGTGGGCAGCGGTTTGGTGAGATGGAAGTTTGGGCTTTGGAAGCATATGGCGCAGCTTATACCTTACAAGAGATACTGACCTATAAATCAGATGATGTAGTAGGTCGAGTAAAAACTTATGAAGCAATTGTTAAAGGTGAAGCGATACCTAAACCAGGTGTTCCTGAATCATTCCGAGTCTTAGTTAAAGAATTACAAGCTTTAGGATTAGACTTGAAAGTCTTGGATGCTGAAGATAAAGAAATTGAACTATTGGATGATGATGACGAAGATGATGTGATCAACTTTAATGCACTTGAAAAATATAAAGAAGATCAAAAAGCGGCTGGAGAAAGACATATAGTTCATACAAGTGAAAGTGAAGAAAATTCAGCCTCAGTTACTAGTATCGATTCAATGATTGAAGACTAGTAGTGTCTAAATGCCTTGGAGCCATTGGAGAAAAGGCACTCCATTAATTGGTGGAAACACCAGCTTAAATCAAGAAGGAGGTCGGCCCCTTGATAGATGTTAATAAATTTGATTCCATGAAAATCGGTCTCGCATCCCCTGAAAAAATCCGTTCATGGTCTTATGGGGAAGTTAAAAAACCAGAAACCATCAACTATCGAACATTAAAACCTGAAAAAGACGGACTTTTCTGTGAGCGGATCTTTGGTCCAACTAAGGATTGGGAATGTTCTTGTGGGAAATTAAAACGTGTGCGCTATAAAGGTCGAGTGTGTGATCGTTGTGGTGTTGAAGTTACACGTGCCAAAGTTCGTCGTGAAAGAATGGGGCACATTGAGTTAGCTGCTCCAGTTACTCACGTTTGGTATTTTAAGGGAATTCCAAGTCGAATTGGTCTTATCCTCGATATGAGTCCAAGACTATTAGAAGAAGTTATTTATTTCGCTTCTTATATCGTAATTGATCCAGGTGATACAGGCCTTGAATATAAATCACTACTTACAGAAACAGAGTACCGCGAGAAAAAACGTGAATTTGGTGATCGCTTTTATGCCAAAATGGGGGCAGAAGCTATCAAAGAACTTTTACAAGCAGTGGATGTTGACGCTGAAGTCAGTGAATTACGTGAAGAGCTAAAGACATTAACAGGACAAAAAAGAACCAGAGCCATTCGTCGTTTGGATATCTTAGATTCTTTTCAAGAATCTGGAAATAAACCAGAATGGATGGTCCTAGATGTTTTACCTGTTATTCCACCTGATTTACGTCCTATGGTTCAATTAGAAGGCGGGCGCTTTGCAACGTCTGATTTAAATGATTTATATCGCCGTGTTATTAACCGTAACAATCGTTTGAAGCGTCTATTAGATTTAGGAGCTCCAAACATTATTGTTCAAAATGAAAAGCGTATGTTACAAGAAGCGGTGGATGCTTTGATCGATAATGGTCGTCGTGGTCGGGCAGTGACCGGACCAGGTAACCGTCCTTTGAAGTCGCTCTCCCACATGTTGAAAGGTAAGCAAGGACGTTTCCGTCAAAACCTTTTAGGGAAACGTGTGGATTATTCTGGACGTTCCGTTATCGTTGTAGGACCTTTCTTAAAGATGTACCAATGTGGTATTCCAAAAGAGATGGCTATCGAATTATTCAAACCTTTTGTGATGAAAGAATTAGTAGAGCGCGAGATTGCTGGGAACGTAAAAAATGCTAAACGTATGATTGAGGTTCAGCATGATGCGATTTGGCCAGTGATTGAAGATGTTATTAAAGAACATCCCGTACTATTGAACCGGGCACCTACTTTACACCGTTTAGGAATCCAAGCATTTGAGCCAGTTCTAATCGAAGGTAAGGCCATCCGGTTACATCCATTAGTATGTAACGCTTATAACGCTGACTTCGATGGGGACCAAATGGCAGTTCACGTACCATTATCTGAAGAAGCTCAAGCAGAAGCTCGTTTGCTCATGCTAGGTGCGCAAAACATTTTAAGTCCGAAGGATGGGAAACCAGTAGCAACCCCTTCCCAGGACATGGTATTGGGTAACTATTATTTAACGATAGAAGAACCAGGTCGAGTCGGAGAAGGAATGATTCTCAGTTCAATCTCAGAAGCAGAAATCGCCTACCAGAATGGTTATGTTCACTTACATACGCGAGTCGCTATTCCGGCAAAATCTTTTACCAATAAAACGTTTACTGATTGGCAAAAAGAACGTTTAATGGTCACTACGATCGGGAAACTCTTCTTTAATGAAATTATGCCAGATGAATTTCCTTATTTGAATGAACCATCAAATGAGAACTTAACACAAAAAACACCTGACATATATTTCTTAGAACCCGGTGTAAATGTTAAAGAAGCAATAGAAAAAATGGATCCAGTCTCACCATTCAAGAAAAAAGATTTTGGTAATATTATTGCGGAAGTCTTCAAGCACTATCATATTACTCAAACTTCGATCATGCTTGATAAGATGAAAGACTTGGGCTATAAGTACTCAACACAATCAGGAATTACAGTCGGCGTAGCGGACGTATTAAGTCTAGATACCAAAGCAGATATTCTAGAGAAAGCTCACTCAAAAGTTGATGAGATTACTAGAATGCGACGCCGTGGTCTATTAACTGAAGATGAGCGTTACGAAAGCGTTATCCGAACATGGGAATTAGCTAAAGATCAAATTCAAAAAGATCTACAACAGAGCCTACCTCGTTTGAATCCGATTTTTATGATGTCCGATTCAGGTGCGCGTGGTAATATTTCGAACTTCACCCAATTAGCTGGGATGCGTGGAAACATGGCCGCTCCTTCAGGTAAAATCATTGAGTTGCCGATCACCTCTAACTTCCGAGAAGGATTGAACGTTATGGAGATGTTTATCTCAACTCATGGGGCTCGTAAAGGAATGACGGATACAGCCTTGAAGACTGCTGACTCTGGTTATTTAACCCGACGCTTAGTAGATGTGGCTCAAGATGTTATTATTCGTGAGGAAGATTGTGGTACTGATCGTGGGGTTGAAATTCGTGAAATCGCTGATGGTAACTCAGTCATTGAATCTTTAGAAGAACGTTTACAAGGCCGTTATGCGCACAAATCGGTGATTCATCCCGAAACGGGTGAAGTAATTGTTAAAGCGCAAGAATTGATTACAGATGAAAAGGCTGCTGAAATTATTAAAGCAGGCATTGAAGCTGTAACCATTCGGTCCGTCTTTACTTGTAATACCGATCATGGTGTATGTAAGCATTGTTATGGTCGAAACTTAGCGACAGGCTCTGAAGTTGAAGTTGGAGAAGCAGTTGGTACGATCGCGGCTCAATCGATCGGAGAACCAGGAACCCAGTTAACAATGCGTACTTTCCATACGGGAGGAGTAGCTGGTGGTGGTGATATCACTCAAGGTTTACCGCGTATCCAAGAAATATTTGAAGCGCGTATTCCAAAAGGACAAGCGACCATCACTGAGGTGGCAGGTGTTGTGACTTCTATCGAAGAAAAAACGAGTGAACGGCTGAAAGAAATTACGGTCACAGGTGTTACAGATAATCGAACTTATAAAGTAGCGCATGCTGCTCGATTGAAAGTTAATGAAGGTGATCGCGTAGAGCGTGGTCAGGCATTAACTGAAGGTTCTATTGATCCGAAAGAGTTATTAAAAGTGACTGATGTATTAACTGTTCAAAAATATATCATGCGAGAAGTTCAAGCTGTATACCGAGGTCAAGGGGTAGAAATTGGAGATAAACACGTTGAAGTGATGGCGCGTCAAATGTTACGCAAAGTACGTGTAATGGACCCAGCTTCAACCGATATTTTGCCAGGAGCCCTCATGGATATAGCTGACTTTGCAAAAGCTAATAAAGATACGATTACAAGTGGAGAGACACCCGCTACCGCACGACCAGTCTTATTAGGAATCACAAAAGCTGCCCTAGAGACTAAATCATTTATCTCAGCAGCTTCTTTCCAAGAAACAACTCGCGTCTTAACTGATGCAGCGATTCGAGGCGATCGTGACTACTTAATAGGTCTGAAAGAAAATGTAATTATCGGTAAGTTGATTCCAGCTGGAACAGGTATGAATAGTTATAGAGAGCTTGAAATTCAAACGACTCAAGATACGATTCCTATGCCAACTGAAATGACCGAAGAACCGCAACAAATGAAATAATAAGTAACATATTATACCCCTTCAGTTTTTTGAAGGGGGTTTTTTATGTACAAGTATATATTAAAATGAAACTAAAAATTAAATAAGGTATAAAGGGAATGATTTTATCCTTTGAAATAAAGGCATAAAAAAGTGCAAATAAACTAGCTAAAAATAAATAAAGTGGAAAAAATGAAAAAGGAATATAGAGTAAAGAAATACAAATGAATTTCAAATCGGCTCCCCCCAACCAAGCTTGTTCAGTAAGAAGCACTAAAAAGGTAAACAGACAAAAAATAAGAAAAGTTTGCAAAGAAATAATTTCCAACTGACTATTATAAAGTAAACCTAACAGTAAAAAAGCAATTTGTAACAAATCAGGAACCCATCGTCCCAAAAAATCCATCGATACCATAATCATAAAAATCATATACATGGCAAGAGAAAAAGAAGAAAGCGATGAGTAAGAAAAAAGAAGCAAAGAACATAAACCGCCATATAACTCGATATAAAAATGGTCAGATGAAATAGGAATATTACAAAAGTAACACCGCCCTTTTAAAAATAAGTAAGATAAAAGGGGAAATAATTGCCAAAAAAAGAGATTTTGTTTACAGTGTTCACATTTTGAACGCGTCAAATAATCGAATCGCTTTCGAATAAGGGAATATGATAGGCAGTGAGTAAAACTACTCATACAAGAACCAAGGTAAAAGTAAAAGAAATAAACCATTTAAATCCTCCTGAGAACATCATATCTCTATATACAGAAAAATTAATTAAAAAGTGCCTAAATAATCTATAAACCTATTGACACATAAGAAGTATGGTAGTAAAATGTAGTTCCTGCTAGCAAATGTCTAAAAAAACAGATATTTAGAAGAAAATTCAAAAAAACTTCAAAAAAGGTTTGACAAAAAAAGCAAACCATGCTAGTATATAGAAGTTGTCACTTATGACAGCGAAGCTCATTGAAAACTGAACAAAGACAAACACCAAAATGTGTAAGGGTCTATT
>NZ_JAAXPS010000003.1 GCF_012396555.1 Facklamia miroungae | reverse complement strand
AGAAGGAGATGAAATCCCATATTTTTTTGTTAAAGCTTTGTAACCTAATTTTCCTTCAATATACTCTTCAACAACTTTTATTTTCAATTCATAAGCATATTTTTTAGACATAAAATGACCCCCAAAAAGTTAGTTTTTAACTCTAACTTTTGGGGGTCACCTCATATCCTTTAGCCTTTTTAATTATTATTTTCATAATTCACTTCATTTGTATCTGCTAAATCTTTTTTATATACTACCTCAGCATCACCACCTATTACTATTATAACTTCTAAACCAACAATACATCCAATAATACTCGATAACTCATTTAAGCGACGCTATATGCATTTGAAAATTTATCTTCATCTATTCGGTTTGCCAATGTAATATGTGGTGTTCAATTATCCTTATTATGCAATGAATTTTCAGCACTATATTTATACAAGATGTTTTGTATTTTATTATGTAAAAAAATATAATTTAACCACCTCTAAAAAAATGATTATTTTGTGTTTGTTTAACATATTCTATATGTTAAAATGATGAGGAATTATCAATAATCTATTCGTTTTGACGAACATGAGGTGTGGAAATGAAATTCAATACAATTAGTGAGATTTCTAAAAAATGGGGACTATCAGAAAGACGCATACAGTTTTTAGCATCTGAAGGAAGAATAGAAGGGGCAGCTAAGAAAAGCGGTGTTTGGTTAATCCCAGAAAGTGCAATAAACCCTTCCAAGCAAAATAAAAAAAATATCTCAAGTGATATAAAAAATAGAAGGAAATTGAAATCGATTATAAATACATTCTCAAAATTAACTGAAAATTCTTGCAGTGATTCAGAGCTTCGTACTTATTTTCTTACATCCCTAAACTGTTTACTTTTAAAAAACATCATTATGTTTGAGGAAGATGAATTAAAGAAAATTTGCGAAACATGTTTAGAAAAAATGATAAGAATAAATTCAATAGATACAGAATGCTTTGCAAAAACATTTGAATATATAGAAACTAGTTTAACAAAATCTCTTATTGATCGTCCTATTAATCTCCTTTCTTGGAGTTACCAATATTTAAATGAATATTTTTCAGATGATACATCTTTATCTAAAACTCAGTTTTTTACAGAGCAATATATGATTGATTATTTAGTGAACCATATTGATATAGAGAATCTTAAATCTAGTATCATCGACCCTTGTTGCGGTGGTGGTAATATGCTTGTTTCTGTTTTGGAAAACAGATTCAATCTAGACGATTCCTGCAAAGATATTGATTCTATAAATAAACATCTTGAAAATGTTGTAGGCATAGATATAGATAAAGATCTAGCTTTTATTGCAACATTAAATCTTCGTATTGCTTGTATAAAGGAATTATCTAAACATGTTAATACTTTAGACCATGATTTATGGCAATCAATAAAACCCAATATATACTATACTACTAATGGATCTATAACTGGAAGCCTATCTAATGAAATAAATCTATATAATACTATATCTGATGAAACTATTAAAATAAGAGGTTTATATAATTCTTTTGATGTAGTCATTACTAACCCACCCTTCGCTACTAAAAAAGGAATGAATGAAAGCTTAAGTAAGTTTTTAAATGAAAACTTTCCACTTTCAAATAGCGATGTGTGTGTGGCCTTCATTGAAAAAGCCTCTGATTTTTTAACCAAAAACGGTGTTTCATTAATGGTGGTTCAAAACGCATGGATGTTTTTAAAGACATTTGCTGAATTTAGAAAAAAATTCTTAAATGAACACTATGTTGAAGATATAGTTGATCTTGGATCAGGAGCTTTTTTTGATTTGTCTGGCGAGAAATCTAATGTTGCTCTTTTAAAATTCCATAACTTTAGAAATAGTAATAATAACTATATTTCTTTCAAAAATTTAAAGAAACTAAATATATCAAGAAAGGCACATGCCTTAAATAACTCAAACATATCTAATATTAAAATTAAACAAGATATCATCCTATCAAATGAGAAATATAGATTTGATTTTTTAAATTTTGGAACATTTAAAGACTTCTATTACTCAGGCTTAAAAGTTTCAGACTTTGCAGTGCCTATGCAAGGAACTTCTACAGGTAATAACAAAGAGCTTGTAGGGTATTTCTGGGAGCATTTTAACGACTCTGAATGGATTTTAGTTAGTAAAGGTGGCGGATACTCAAAGTGGCAGGGTTTAAATAGATATGTTGTTAAATGGGGTGAAGATGCAGAGTACATAAAAAATCAAAAAGGACATGCACTAAGAAATGTTAAGCATTTCGATAATACAGAGCTTGTTTTTAGCGATACTGGCACAAGCGGACTAAATGTCAGACTATTACTCGAAAGCCAAATATTTATTGCTTCTGGTCCAGGTATTCGCATGATAAAGGGTAATCATTTTGCTATGCTGGCATACTTAAATAGTTTACTTGCATCTTATTTTATGAGAGCTCTCTCACCAAAATTAACCATTGCGGCTGGATATATTGGAGGTTTACCTATAACAGAAGACATTGTTAACTCTGAATATTTGACCACACTTTCAAAGATTTGTATTGAATCAAAGAAAATTGTTTTAAGTAATAGACCTAATAATTTTGAATACAATGACAGTTTATTAAGTGTTCTTCCTAAAAATTTAAATGAGGCTGCAAAATATATAGTAAATATTGAGATAGATGCTGAGTTACGGAGGTTAAATGCCGAACAATCTATTGATGAATATATAAATTCAGCAGCAGAGATTTCAAAAGAAAATATTGGCCATATGTATGATGAAATTGGATTTCCAGCTTATACATTAAAAAAAAATAAAATAATTAACCTTGAAGAAGTTGATAAAAAATGGGATAAATGTACTGACTTAGTAGGAGCTATAAAAAAAGTCCGATTAAATAAACACGAAATTGGTGTTGATGGCCCTTTAGAGTTTATTTCCATGCAATTAGAAACAAATCCTTTTTCAGTAAGTTCTTACATAAAAAAAGATTTAGATAAATTTGAGCTTATACTTAGTAAGTACAAGAACTTAATTCTCCATAATTTGATTCTAAGTCACTTTAAATATTCTGTATCTAAAGGGTTAGAAGTGTCAAAAACACATATAGAAGAGCTTGTAGAATATCTAACTATGTATTTTGAACAAGATGAAGATTTTATAAAAAATTGGATAAGAAATAGTTTTAATGTAATACATAATGAAATATTTATGGGTTCTCCTGTACTAGAAGTTAAAGATAAGGTCATTTGTGAGGTTAAACATGAATAAAAACTGGCATGACAAGATTGTCTTAAACATAGAAAAACTAATTATTGATAACATAAATCAAGAAGGAAGAATGCTATGGAGAGACTTGGTTATTAAGAAAAATCAATTAAATTATCAGATCATTAATAGCCTAGCTTACCTTCTTAAAAAGTCTAATGGTTTGAAGTGGAAGTTCGAAGATGAGGTTTTAAATAGCCAGTTCTTTACTGAGCATCAAGAAGAGCTGAATATCTTTTTAAAAGATAAGATTCAAAAGATAGACCTATCCAATATTTATCAACTATTATTAGCGGATGATATAGTTTGGAATGGAGAAAAGTACGTATATGTAGTAGATAAACAACACAGAGATAATTTAGGGGCATATTACACACCTGAAGATTTGTCCTACTTTCTTACCGAAAAAACCTTCTTAACATTTTTAAAGAATAATAAGCCATCGGGCATTGATACTAAAAGTAAAGAATTTTTGGATTGGGTTTCAACTTTAAGGGTAGCTGATTTATCCGTAGGCTCTGGTGTATTCCTAACGTCTTATTTAGAAGTTGTTAAAAGCCATGTTAGCTCTAATGAGCAATTTATCAGCACGGTCATAGAAAACTTATATGGTTCAGATGTTGATCCAGTAGCTCTATTAATTTCTGAATTTAATATCTCAAATAAATATAACTTAGATTGCTCAAGGTTAAATCTAATTTTAGGTAATCCTCTTTTGAATGAGTGTGAAGGCTCTAATTTAGAGGAGTTAGCAAGTCAAAATAGATTTTATAATAAAAGTATGTCTATTATAGATAAGTTATCTAAAATTAATGGTTTTGATATTGTACTTGGCAACCCTCCCTGGGAGAAAATAAGGTTTGAAGAAAGAAACTTTTTTAGTATATTTAATCCTGAGATATCTAATGTGGCTAGAAAAAATGAAAGAAAAATTTTAATAGACGAATATAAAGAAATAAGCCCTAAAAACTATGCTTATTATAAAGAATATAAGTCAGATTATGATAGTGTTAAAAAGAATTTAAAATCTAACCCGCGGCTTAAATATTCTCTTTATGGAGAATTAAATACATATAGTTTATTTTACGAGTTATCATACAATATACTAAATGAATGTGGAAGCGTAGGATTATTGGTTAAATCATCAATGGTTAAAACACCTGCTAATGGAAAACTATTCAGGCATTTAGTTGATGAGAAACACTTGGAAAGTGTAGATATTTTTATTAATTCAGAAAAAATATTTCCGATAGACTCTCGAGAAGAGTTTGCTTTTGTAATTTCTTCAAAAACTAACAATAAATTCTTTAGTCTTCGAAGCGGAATAAGAAATTCTGATGATTATAAAGATATTCAAGAAATCGATATCACTGGAGATAACCTTGTAAAAATTAACCCAACAAATAGGATGATACCAAACTGTGATAATATGAAAGAATTCGAATTTTTATTAAGAGTTTCAAAGAAATTTAGAACTTTTGATGAAGTTTTTCCGAATGTATATTTCGGAAGACTAGTTCACTTAACAAATCATTCCGAGCATATTGGAACAAAACCAGAAGACGGAATACCTATTTATGAAGGTAAATTTATTGAAAGATATGACTCAATGTATTCAACCTATAAAGGAAAGAGTTATGAAGATAGATATAAGCCTAAAGCATCTTCTATCCTACAGACGAATAGCAAACAAATTCCTGAATCCAGATATTATATTAACCAAAATTTCTGGAAAAAGATTTCTAAAAATTACTCTGATATATTCACTATAATGTGGAGAAGTTTGACCTCAACCACTAACAAAAGAACTATGCTTGCTACAGTATTACCTTTTATGCCTACAGCTCAATCTATACAGTTCTTACAAGCTAATGACGAAAAGAAAACTATTATAATTTTAGCAATATTTAATAGTGTTATCTTTGATTACATTGTAAGATTAAAAATGCCTGGAATTGATTTGACTCAATCAGTTATAAAAGATATACCTGTACCCGAGATTAAGGACTTTGATAAAATTGTCACTTATAAAGGTTATAAAACTAGTATATATGAACATATAAAAGTTAGAATTGGCTGGTTATATAGAAATGATCCTAGGGTTTCTGATTTATTTAATAGTAAAGTTTATGCTTATAAATCGAGTAAAATAATGGAATGTGAAAAAGAGATTGATGAATTAATAGCAAAATTATATCAAACTAACGATGAAGAAATAAAAAGAATAGCAAGCAATTTTCTTGCTTACTACTCTAATAACAAATAGTTCTATTCTTCTAACTCTTTAATAATATATCCAAACTTACGGCCAGTGCTACTTCTTCCATTTGTTGCCCAGAAAACACTATTTTCCTGAAGAAGGTTTAGCTTGTCATGAGGTATAATGTTCAGTATATATTGTTCATCACTTACACCTTCAAACATTAGTATTTGGTCAATCATGTTGGTACCAATTACGCTGGTTATAGGTATATTATTCTTATTATAACCTTTAATCTGTATTCTCCAGTTAGAGTTACCTTCAGCATATTTTATAGTTGCAGGAGCATAATTTTCCCCATTAAAATTTAAAGTAATATCTTTTTCAGAAGGTTTTTCCGGATCTAAACCAAAAAACTTAACACCACCATGAACTTCATCATGGTTTTTAAAGTAGGTAGTTTCTTCTGCAGATCCTTCTTGCAGATTTCCACTCTTTGATAAATCTAATATGTTTCTAGAACCACCCGTCAGCTTTCTGGCCTCAAACCAGAAAACATCATTAATAACTTGCTCCTCACTACCTGATATCATTATAGGTGATTGAGTATCTACATCCTTTGAAGTGTTATCAGTTTTAGGAGCGGTTGTTACTAGTTCACTTCCCGATTCAACCTTAAGTTTTTGATCAGCATCCTCATCATTAGTTTCTGGTCTTTTATTGTTAGTTGAGTTTATTACTTTTATCTTCCCGAATTTTTTCTCTTCAGGTTCTTTTTTCTCGCTTGGTGTCTTAGCTTTTTTATTGATAATTTCAATTTGAAGCTCTCTTTCAAGCTTGATATAACCCATACCATGTAACTCTTCAATATCATTTTCGGATTTAATAGACATTACAAAATCATTTTCATCTTTGGTGAAATTTTTAATTGTTTTTTTTAACTCTTGCTCTATAGAAACTTCCCCTAGAGACTTATATGTAATCATTGAGCTTTCAAAGTTATTATATAAACCACCCTTTGTAAGATTATTAGACCCTACAGCTAATTTTATCGTGTCATTTTCAATTAAGGAATATATTTTAGGGTGAAAAGTAACGATATTTTCTGAATGAACGACATAAAGATTATCAGAAATTCTCAATAAGTTCTTTAAAGCTTCTACAGATGTTCCTTCTAGGTCAATTCCAACAATGAAAGTTGCTGTTCCTCCATTTTGTCTTAACTTTTCAACTTCTTTCCCAAGCAATAATACACCTGAGTTTTTAGCAAAGGCAGAAATTACATAAAAATCACCGTTTGATTGTTTTAACCAGTCCTTTATTATTTCCCCAAATGATCCATCAAAAGGCTGATTGTGTAATTTTAGCATTATATTCTCCCCTTTATATGTATTTATTATTCTAAGAATCTTCATTTCATTATATTAAACAAAGTAGAGCCTATCAAATATTTACTTCCTAATAACCCTTTCAGTACTGGGAAAGTTCCCGCTTATTAAAAAAAAATAAGTGGTTTTTTCCTATTCTATTTTTAATTGATGATAATACACCAATTGGATTTGCAAGAGAAAAGGACCTGAAGGAAATTATTGTTCTAATAAAATAACCCTAAAATTGAAAAGTAAACTTTATAATCGGCCTTCTAAGTGAATAGGCTGACATTAAAGAAACTACCAGTATGTTTCATGACGCTAGAAAAGTAATATGATGCAAGGACTCCAATAGATACTTGGATTGAAGAAACTACTAAAGTATTTATATTTTAACAAATGTAAAATCCAATAAATTTGGGTCAAATTGATGATATTAAAAGAAGAATCGAAAACAAGAAAGAAGACTAGTTCAAAAAAATCAAGGTTTTTTGAACTAGTCTTCTATGATTTATAATACTCTTTATTTCCAATGATTGCCCACATTTTTTAGTATCAAAGTATTATCATATACCTCTCGCACCCTTAGAACAGACATGTAAATCAAGGGTCTCAGAGTATCATAATCTATTACAACTCTCTGTGAGTTTTATCACCCAGGTGTTAAAGGTTCATTTAAGACAAATTAGTCCTTTTGTGCCCTTTAAAAATCGACTAATTACTGACTATATCGATCAAAGGAACTATACAAAAGCCTCTGAGACTTTAAATAATAGTTTCGAACATGCCTTTCAATACACAGTAATTAGTAAAGGCCACAATCGATTAAAAAGTACGAATCTTCTTGAACGATTGAACGAAGAAGTAAGCCGAAGAGAAAAGATTAGTCGCATTTTCCCCAATCGTGCGGCAGCCAATCGGTTAATTGGTGCTGTCCTGATGGACACGCATGACGAATAGCTCAATTCTTCAAGAAAGTATATCAAGTTTAACCAATAAGAGAGTAAAGAGCATTGTATACTACTTTACACAAGATTATGGACTTGACTATATTTCTTTCCATAAATAAAAATATTCCTTCCCCATTGCCTTTATTTCTAATTTCGATTTCAAAAAAAATTCAAATATAACGAATGCTTTCTCTTCTAATTTATTATATGATACTTTGGTATAAGAGCTATCTCTTTCAATACCTAAATCATTAAGTTTAAATGGGGAGCCTTGACTAATTCCCCAATATAATCAGCCTTATCTAGTTAAAAGCCACCATTTTGAATTTCCTTGATAATTTCAGCAAAGTTTTTGATTAAAACTCTTCTCCTTTCTTCTTCGATTAGGTGATTTGCAATGGCACTTACTAGATTTGATTTACCACTTCCCACACTCCCATAAAGAGTAAGCCTATGTTTCCTTTTTCCATCTGGTTAAACTTTTTGATAAACTTCTTGACTACAATATATGGTTGAGTGGGTCTTCCTCTAAAGCTATCAAAGGTATACTCCCACTCGACTAGTAACTTAAAACAAGCTGTCTTTAATCTCTTGATTTCTTCTTTCTTCAGCCTTTCCCATTGGCTTTCTCTTCTTCCCTTTTACATTAACAATTTCTAGCAAATATTTTTAAATAAAAAACGCTATAGAATTTATAGCTAATCTCTCATCACATTTTTTGCAATAAACCATGCCGTTCTTTATATATTTTGCCTTTTCGTTAAAGGTATAGCTTAGTTCTTTTAATTCTAACTCTTTTTTACAGATGAACTTCTTTCTCATAGTCTGTTTTTCTTACTGGTGATTTTTCTTTTTTATTGTCTTAATCTTGATAGAAGGAAGAAAGGATAGTTGATTTGTGGTCGTTATAGTCCCTACCTGTCCTTTTCATATAGGCTGATAACCTTTCAGCAAAGTTGTCTAAGTGATAGGGAATTTCTTCTCTTAATGTTTGAATCTCTTTTTCTGTTAAATAAACATTGTACAATCTTACAAAACAATTGGTATTTACTATTGTCACAAAATCTTTCACATAGATTGAATTAGACTTACCTAGCCCTTTTCTTTTGATTAAACCAATCTTTTCTAACTCAATTAGCACCTTCACTGAGGTCTGATTGGACTTGTTTAGCACTTCCATTACTTGGTCAATGGAAAAGATGATATAGACTCTCTTCTTGTCGTCCCGCCAGTTGTATTTTTTGCAGATAAACTCGTTCATTCGAGTAAACTGGATTAAAAAATTTTTAGTCAGAGGGCAGATTCTTAAAGATGTCCCACTGAATACAATCTTTGGTAGCATATAAAAGCTATATCGATCACCATCTAAATTATAAAAGTAATCAAATTCCATCAAGCCCTTCCTTTTTTTGCCTAAAGAAAGACGGTAGAATTTTATTTTTCTAACGTCTAGTATGATGTTTATTAAATTTTATTAGTTTTGTAAACTAGGGTTATTTACCATTTAATTGAACTTGAGTATTGGCAAGTAAATCACCTAAGTGTCTTTTGTCTTGTCTGAGAAGAGCCATTAACAACAATAGTAGCCCAAATGTCATACTGATAATAGACAGCACAATCGATAATGAATCAAAGTTTGTATATATGCCATGAATTGTAGATATATGTCCTAGCTGCCAAGGAAAAAATTTTATACAGTTTCTTATTAGGCTCGCTTCAATAGATTTTTTCTTATAAACAAGTATTAAACCTGACTTACTTTTTCCTAGACTTCCATCTTTTGAATAGTCTAAATAAGAAAAGATCAAAATGATAGGAATGACTGATGTCAAGATTGCAATTAGTTGAGCTTGTAATTCATTCATTTGAGGTATCCCTTTGAATAAACACATATAAATTGACATAGCTATCCCAAATAAAAGCACCAGATACAGAAGAATAACTAGATAATCAAAAAGCAACTCTTTCATCCTTTTTCTTATTGGTATTGCATTATTATTAATCAACATAATTTTTATCCTCTCATATCCCCATAAAATCTAATTTTTTAATTCATTTGCTATATATACCTCATTAAACATTATATCGTCTTTATACACTCTTTCACAAAAGTTATTGCATAATTACCAAGGCTCCTATTATAGGTAGTTCATCAGGACTAAATAAATAAGTTAAAATACTCATTGTATAGCTGTTCTTGCATCTCCTTCTATAAAAGCCGACATCCTTGCAATTAGAACAAGAAGTAGAATGATCCTAAATGATATATTTATTATATTCATTTTAAGACCTCATCTCAAATTTATACTTTCTCCTCTCTTCTGCCATGCTATCTTCCAACACTGAGGTGTTCTTTAGGTACATCTTTCTAAACATCGATTCTAAGCAAAACACCAATGTTTAATTATTTTTGATAACACCTTAAAAACCATTATATCATCCTATTCATTGGCCTTATGTCTAATCATGACAAGAAACCCAGTCAGAGAATCTTTAAAGATTGAAACCTTTAGGCTCTGTTTTACCTACTAATAGTTTTCATATTAAACTTTTTTTCAAAAGCATTAATAGACTCTTCATCGTCATCGATTATCGCAACCTTATGCATAAGTATCACATCAGTTCCCGCAGCATGATCTAACAACTTAAGATAAACATTTTATATTGAAGTTCTTCGAGTCTTTTTTTCTTAGCATTAACTGTTTTTAGAAAAGTCCCTTCTTTTAAATCTTCTCGTCATTCATCTGAAAGATGAAGAATAAATAACCTTGTTGATGTATTCGATCGAAGTATAATTCATGCCACCTTCACATCTTGTATCTGGATTTAAGATTGATTCAAATACACCACCAAAAATAGTTAGACTAACATTTGACTAATCAAAAATTGCAGATATTCTCTTCAAAATACTATCGATTATTTCTTCTGGAAATAACAAGATCTATCTTTTAAATACCTAACCATTAACATATAAGAGCGAGAAACTCATCAGTTTAATAAGATACCTTTTATGGTTTTCTTGATCTAAAACTCTAAATAGTTTTAAAAGAGCCTCTTTAAAACTTGCCGAGTTATAATTAAATTTTCTTAGATAGTCATGGAACCTATTAATAGGACAAAAAAGTTCAGCCTCTTTTGCTTAAAAATAAAAACCGAAACACTTTTCTTTTAACCTATTTCTTTTAATTGTTGAAGTATATAAAACAATTTCCAATAATTTTCCAAGATTAAGCTTTTTTATAAATAATTTGTATTGGCTCCTACATTATTGCTCAAGACCATCTTTACCCCTTGTTTTTTTCATTATTTCATCTGTAATGTACAGTCCCAGTCCCATGTTACCTACTAAGGGATTTTCACTAAAGTAGGGCTTATTATAATTATTGAGGGCTTATTGAGAAAATCCCAAGCCATCATCTTCTATTTCTACTATTAAATAACTTTCATTTTCATAAAGGGAAAGAGTTATTTGATTTTTAGCATGTCTTTTTGAATTTTTAAGAATATTAAGCAAACCTTCTATGAATCTTTCTAGGTCCAGATCGATGTTTGAGATAAATCTTTTAATTTACACCTAAAAGAAAGATTATCCTCCCAGCAATCTAATTCCTTCTTTATCATATACAATAAGTCTTTACTCTTGATTGTTCGAATGTCTAGTTCCCTATCTGCCATGTTCTGACCTATTTGGAGATTATTAACATAATCTTGAATCCTCTTTTCGCTTCTAGTCATGCGAGATAAAATTCGCTTCACTCTTTCATCATCCGGTTCATAAATTGTATTCAGCATTCCCATGTCACCACTTAGCACAGCTAGTGGATTCTTTATCTCATGTAAAATCGAATCCAATTTTTTAGAGAGTTCGTTGGTCTTTTGAATAGAATTAAAATGGTCTTTCTTTAATTCTATATTTTTCAGTATCAATTCAAAGACCTTCTTACTCAGTTCATTCTGGTCTTCTATATTCGCCTCTTCGTAATTTTCTATAAATTTAAAAATTAATTCTATTTTATGCTTATAAAATAAGTTAAAAAAAAAAGAGAAAAGAATAGGATAATCACCACAATCGGTGTGAAATCAATCAATGCTCGCAATAAATCTGAAAAAATCATACTGTGGAGAAGACTCGCTCGATCATTAAAAGCATTCTAAAAAAACTTGTAATAGCAATCCACACGGAAGCGAAAAAATTAGACTAACAGACAAATATAAATTAAATGCCCATCGAAGTTTCCAATTTTTAGAAAATTCTCTTAGCTAATCCATGAATAGCCCAGCCCCCAGTGTGTTTTTATCAAATCTTTTTCTGTATGTTCTGAAAATATATTTCTAACATTTCTGATATGCTCCGAAACCACCTGCGAACTGCCATAGGTGTCAATCCCCCTTAAACTTTCATAAATTCTTACTTTGCTAAAAATTTGATTGGGATTGTTGATGAGTAAGACTACTATTTCGTATTCAGATTTTGTCAACTCAATTTCATCACCATTAAGTTTACAGATTCCAGATTCAACAAGAAGCGAAACATTATTTGATTATGCTTGTCCTTTTCGATCACCTCTAGTTAAGTTAGTATAAATTCTAGCATAAAGCTCATCCAAAGAGAATGGCTTGGTAATGTAATCCTCTCCCCCTAACATTAGGCCTTTTATTTTATGTTCTTCATTAGATCTTGCTGATAAAAACAAAATTGGCATTAACCATCTTTCTCTTAGCTGTCTACAGATTTCAAATCCATTATTTCTGGGCAAATTGATATCTAAAAGGATTAAATCGACTCCAGATAGATCGTTAGGAATTTCATCAGAACGATAAGCTTTTAAGACAGTTATCTCTTTATTTTCTAAAAGCATTTCCTGCATATCCACGAGGTCTCTATCATCTTCAATGATTAAAAGCGGTATATTCGGCATTATAAGAGCAATTGCTTTATTAAATAATTCTTATGGTTACCCCTAGAGAATTTAATTAAAAATACATACAATAACATCTTTAATAATACTATTCGTTTCTTAGTATATTCTTCCTAATGCTTGGATTATGACTTTTTTTATCAGTCAAACATTTAAGAAGACAAGCTGCTTTTATTCTTGAAAAACTTGAAACTAAAGTAAAGTATACTCATTCAGCCCTTTCTGCTATTTAGGCACTATATCAAAATACATATATTTTATAGTGAAAATTATCCGTATGCCAAATCAAAAAACTATTCATACATTAATCAAAGATAAACAAAAGACAAAAAACATAAATTTTATCAAAGGAAAAAGGCTATATTAAGATCCTTTTACATGGCCTATTTTCTTTTGTACAATGATCTAAACTTTATCTAATAATGCATAGCTAAAAAGATTTTTTACTTATGAGTAAAATGTTAAGTTTGGATCGTTGATAAAAGATAGCTAATTTATTAATTTAAAACTCTTTCCCTAAAAATTTTGAGATTTTAAGAGGAATATTCTAACATAAAAAGACCGTAATTTTAATTTTACGGTCTAATTTAGCTATCTCTAATCAATTCATCCATTTTACTGTTCGATTTTTCAGACTTCATCCATTTTTTAACTTACTCCCACTCAATCGTTCCAATAGGCTTTGGTGCAAAGTTTTACAGCACACCGCTCACGCTTTACACTTCATGGGTAATACGGTCAACAAGGAGTTGCATCAAATCAAAAAATCATCGGTCGCAGAGATGCCCTTTTTAGTATCATCTGCTTGCACGATCAGTGCTTATTGGGTACGAAAAAAACATTTTAAGTGGTTCCTTATTGCTTAGATTAGAAGGATTAAATCCAGTCAGTAAACTTATACTATAAAAAGCAATCAATCCAACTCTATGGAATCGGATATATAATACTTAAACTGCTTTTTAGTGCAATAGGTTTGTATGGTATGTGCTAATGATTGGTTAGTGGTGTATTCAAGAAGGTAAATATCAGCACCTTCTTGGCTATACTTTGTGATATATCGCTGGTAGTGTTCTCTCTCTTTATCAATCTGCTTTGTAAGCTTTTCGCTCTCAAAATCAATAGCAGAAAAAACAGTTTCCTGATTGATACCCGTCAGAATATCACTAACCGAACCAGATTTATTGTAATATTCATCAACAAAACGGTCGCCGCCATTGATAATAACGGCTTTATCGTATTTCATCAGACCTCGAAGGATATTCGTCATACCGTTAAAAATCTTCGTACTAGGAAAGTTATAGTATACATCACAGTTGTCTACAAAAAAGCCGTCCACACCCTTCCTAGATAGTTCCCCAGCTAACCTTACTGCGATAAACGCCTGCCACTCTTCATCAGATACATCAACCCATTGTTCTTCTTCCCAATTCTCATATTCTCCCAGAAACAGAGATTTGTAATTACTAAAATAATCTCGGAAATTTTCAACAGCACCTACATTTAGATAAGAATACACCGTATGACCTTCAGCATGAAGTTTATCAATATCCTCCTTGCTGAAATATTGAGCGTCAATGACCACAATCTCATATTTGTCTAGTTTTGAAAGGTCGCTGTTATCAATGCTGAGAAAAACACCATAAGGCTCTCTTTCTGCTGGCTTACTTACGGCTGCGGTTGCCGTCTGACTTTCAGTTCCAAATGGATAGAGTGTCATTATGAAAATACTTGCTAAAACCATTATGACCTTTGTAAATTTAGAGTGCCTCATATGTCTCCTTCACGCTAAAATTTATTTTGTTGTGATATAAATAATTCCTATATAAATACTCGAACTATTTCAGGTTAATCGAGCGTTTTATTTAAATTGAAAACCACTACTCTCTTTATACGAATTAGTTACTCCTATTAGCTATCTTAAAATGAGTATAACTCAAAACCGACGAAACAATTTACATCGATTTTGCGTCGGTTTCGTCGATTTATTTATTTTATAGAATAAAAATTTACTTTAAGCTACTCGTAATTATTCCCACTCTTCTCCTATAAAAATCCTATATGTCCAAAAGGTCCATTTTGCGGCATTTTGGTTCGTTCGTTTTCTTTAAAAACGGAATATTTAAGCACATTTTTAGATTTTTTCTGCCATTCCACTTCCATTTTCAATCGCTTTTTTTACCCTATTTATTAATCCTTCTAAATATATAAAAATTGCCAAAGAAAAGTAAGAAAAAGTCTAATAAACAAAACTATAATAAGGATTGTAAAAACTAATTTTTGAAGTCTTCCTATTTCAGGTTTTTGAATAGTTTTTTCAAACTTAATTATTTCTTCTGTTTCAAACAAAATCTTATCTTTATAAATCTCTTTAATTACATCATAAGTTTTTCCTAATGATTTAATCTCTATAACATAGGCAGTAAAAATAAAATTATAGAAGGTATGAAATAATCTCTGATCCATCATAATTTACAATAATTTTAAATAGTTCAATACCTAAATATCCTAACCAAGCAAAGAAAGTAAGATTGAGTGTCCTTATTGCACTACTCTCATTTTTGGCTACTATTAAAAAATCAACCTGTAGTTGATTAAGTTGTTCAAAATAATCATCTGTTTTATCAGATATAATTCTTTTAAAAGCAAAACTACTATCCTAAATTAATCCACTTATATCTTTTAAGTTTTGTTTATTTATAATAACTTGCCTAACAATATTTATCTTAACTTCGTAAGATTCTTTATAATTTTCTTTATTAAATATCCAATCATAAACCGGAAATAAGTTTAACGCTTTAGAATCTAAGTCTAATTTTATCCTAAAGCTTTTATCCTCATACTTAAATTCTGCTGAAATATCTTCTGCTGAAATCTACTTTTATTAGAAAGAAAAAGTAAAATAAAAAATCTATCAGTAGCAAAGATTTTGGATTTGAAGTGCAAAGAATTTTATTCAAAACATTTACAGAAATTGGAAACTTACGAATCTCACCATCTATTTTGTTATCTCCAGTAATTTTCTGATAAATATTTTTATCTTTTGAATCACCATCTATTCCTTTAAACTCATGTGTAGTAGGTATGTAAATCTTAGATTTACTTTCAAAATTTTTGCAATTAAATTTAGTACAATTATTTATGGTGTTTATTTTATTTAATTTTACAATTTTTTTAAACATATATTTTTTATAGTTTTAATTAAATAATTGAGCCAAAGTTTTAATATTTTTATCAAATAATTTTTCACTATTAATATAGCGAGTAGATTGTGGTGCATAGTACTGATTCAAACCTAATTCAATTATTCTTTCATTATAAAGTGCCTTAGCTTTATCTTTAAAACACACTATTTTATAACACTTTTTATATCAGAATTAACTATATGATCAACTTCTGCATAATATTTAATACGCTTATTATTCTGAGCTTCATAAGCTGCAATATACTTGATCTACTCTTTTTTCTCATCTGAAATCCTTATGAAATACCATTTATTTTCCCCCAAAAATACTTTTTCAAACCCTTCAGGTTTTGCTCGAACAATTAAAATATCATAGGTTGGATTTTCACTATCTAATTCATCAGGTGCTTCATTTAATAGAGCTGTGGTTTCAGCATCAATATTTTTAATTTTTTTAATTTTATTAATCATTTCAGTTATCACTTTAGTCATTTCTTCTGACAATGATTCAAATTTTTCATAATCATCTTTAGTGAATAAATTTGAGTGTGTTATTTGACATCTTAAAGAATAAAATATTTCCATTTTCTTTCTAAATTCTTCACTTTCAATATTAGTGTCTGTATTTTTTTTACAAAGCGATTCCAAATTATATAAGGCTTTCCAATTCGTATAGTATTTTAAAATTATTAAAACCCTTTTTTATTTTTAATAGCTTCTACTTTTTCTCGTATTTCATCTAAAAAATCATCTGCTGTCTTTTCACTATATTTTTTTGTTAAAAAAGTTGTTAATTGATTGAAATCACTATTATATAGAAAATTATTATTTAATTTATTTTTACTATTATCTTCTAATAACTGCTTTCCAATGTTATTTACCCAGTTATTAGGTCCAAAAGAATCATTGGTTCAGTAATAAATGAACGAAGCAAGTTTTCAATATAGAACAACCTAGAATATGCTTTCTCCGCATAATATTGCGATACTCCATCTTCTAATATAAAAAGCTTTGCTCGTTAATATCCTTTTAATTTCTCATAATCTCTGTTATTAACTTATCAAAATATTCAAAGCAATGAACTCCATCTTCTTGATAAACATTTATTGTAAAATAATTACCCTTTTCCCCATTTATATTCTTTATATTAGAAATAACTTTATATTCCTTATTATTTTTCTTATCTTTCATAACTACTTCAGTTCCATCATCCGAAAAAAATATCGTACTATATAATGTTAAATATTGAACTAATTCTTTGATATTTTTAATTTTATGATTCATAATAACAATATAATTTTCACTATTCCCACTCCTTTATAGAAAAGTTGAAAGTGCTATTTACAAGGCTTTTCAATGGTCACTTTTGTGAACAAAGGGCAGTTTTTACTCAAATTATTCTCTGTTTTTTGAAGAATAGTATCATTTTAGTATCAATGATCAGATATAAAACTCATATTAAGATATAGTTTCATATCTTCTCATCAATAAGTTTACTAAAAACTACAAAATCTTCATCAGACGAAGCTAGAATTTTAACATTTTCCTTAAGGTTTATTTCTTTATTTGTGACCATATTTGTCTGAATAGTCTCTTTACTATATTTTTCATCACTTTGAAGAATAACTGCATATACTCGATATCCCATCAAATATAAAACCGGATTGATATATGTCAGATTGCTTGTAACATATACATAACCTATCAAAAACATAATAAAGAAAAAAGAAAATACATCTACTATGTTTCCTATGTCAAATCCAAAGCTAGATAATAAATATAATGAAATATAGTTGAAAAAGTAATTCGCACTTTCGTCATTATATTCTAAGACACTATAATACACTCTATTTGTTTCTGTTTTTGTCATCTTTATCAAAAATTTAAATGAAATTATAGAAACTGCTAATAGAATTAGAACCATCATTTCATCTAAACTATTAAGTGGATTATATGTTTTTATTTTCTCAACAATTTCATTTCCAGTTATAAAAGAATCTTTTATAGTAATTTTATCAAGAATGTTTCTGACTGCTAATAGTAGATACAAAGGAATGTATGAAGACACGAACATTAATACTTTTCTCATACTTACTCCAATCTATATTTGTCGATGGCAGCCGCTAACATTTTCTCGGAACTAAGAGCATCAATAACACAGTGCCTTTGCAATAAATTTAGTATCTCTGGTATATCTTTTTTTGATTTATACTCTATTTGTCCATCATCAGTAAAATCAATACTCAGCTTAAAATCTTTTACAACATTTTTTGAATTTGATTTTACTTTCTCATATTCTTCAAAACCTTTACCTAAAATTATTTTAGTAATTCTCGGCCTATATCTACCATCTTTTTTACACTCTTCTAAAAAATCATCTGAAAAAGAAATTATATTATAGTCCCTAATTTTATTTTTATTATTTTCAATAATCTCATTGAATGCATCTGTGTAGCCGAATATTGTATTGAAATTATTTCGATTAAAAATATAGTATTTCCCCATAGCAGGATTACTTTTATCAGACCCACTTAGTAAGATTGCATCTGGTACACTTGGTATTGCAAATAAAGTCTTCTTAAAAGGTACAAGTTTTTCTCCATTAAATGTAAATTTGTATGAATTCTTGAAATTTCTTCCTATCTTTACATATTTTGTAAAAATATATAGATTATTCATACCATTAGATAATTTGAAGACAAGAAATGAAATATTACTATAGTCCTCTTTAATACTGAACTTGTTTTCTTCCTCTACTTTATTTGAAATAAGTCCCAAAATTTTTGGCCCGTAGAAAATATTATCTTCTTCTAGATACTGAATTGAATCATCAAATGATATATGCAAATCATATTCATCGAGACTTTTGGTATCTACATTCTTTTCAATGAAATTTAGAGTTTCTGATATTGTTGGCTCTATGTCAGATAATGTTGTTTGTATCATGTAACCTTTATATTTAGATTTTCTTTGGCTAGATTGATTTACTGCTAAAATAGAAAAGGCTAATTCATTATCATCCTTACTAATTTCATTTTTAAATTCTCTTATTACATTTTTCAATTGACTTTTCATAATTATCCTCCTTATATACTGCGGAGTTCAGTATTACTGTACTTCTTGCCGTTTGCATCTTCCCAATTTGTCTCTATTTCAAATTTTGGACTTGATCCCATGTGATAAATTACATGTTCCTCAAAGCTCTGATTAGGCTTCAGGTATTCAAATGGGAATTTGTTTTTCATAAGGAGAACACTATATTTTTCTGGGATGGATGCTGTAATATTGTATGCAGTAGCATTACCAGAATTCCATATTTTAGCTTTATAAGACTCTTTAGATACTTTGTATACTTTAGCCTCAATATTTGGTCTATTTGGAGTATTTTGTTTATCCTCAATTTTCTTAGCTTGATGCTCCTTGATATAGAGCTCTAAAGATTTTAACTTTTCTTCAACCTTTCTTGATTTTCTACTTTGGAATAGTGCAATTGCCGAAAAAAAGAATGATAAGATTGGAATAATGTATGTTGTTATTACTTTAAGTATTTCTTCATATTGTACAGGCATAAGAACACTCACTTAGATTTCTTAAATATTTTTTTCAATTCTTTTTCTATTTCCATTAACGCTTCCTGCTTTACATCTTCTAAATTTGCATTAATTTTATACTCATTCGCTTCCAATAGCTCATCTTTAGTGAACTCTTTTCCACAATCCGAGCACTTATAAGTTGTCGACTCCAATTCTGAATCATACTCAAACTGATCATTTGCGCATATTGGACAATTTAATTCTATATTTCGTGATAAATCTTTCATTTTTCCTCCTACACAACTGTCTTCAAGCTATTATAAATATCTTCTACAAAGACACCCATTAGCTGTTTATTTCTCTCCTCATCATTTAGTAGAATTGAGAAGAAATCTGCATTCTGTTCATATCCTTTTACAAGTGCTTCTTCGACTGCATCAAAGTAAGCAAATCTAAAATCATTTATAGAGTTGCTTTTAGCACTATCTTTGAGTTTGCTATCTTTAAGAAGAATATCCCTCACTTGAAGAGCAGATTTTGTAACCACACCAAAATCAAATTCTTTGTTATATGCTAAGTTAATGTCATCAACAATCTTAGATAATTTTTCTTTTACAGTTTCCTCAAACCTAACTTCATTTGGCTTAGGCGAATTAATTTCAGGTTCTGATTCAATTTCACTGCTATACTCACCAGTTTGTATTTGCTTGAAGTTTGTAGCTGTTATCTTATCAGCTATGTCAAAATCATTGCTGATTTTTCCGACTTCAATTTCTTTTATTAAATAAGAAAGAAAATTATATTTTTTGTGTAAATCAATATCTTGGAATCTAGTAGCTTGAATTAAGAAACCATAGAATCTTATAAACTTCCTAATTTCACTCCTAATCTCTAATTTAACTAATTCTTCATTTTGATTGATTACACGAAGACTCTTATCCAATAGAGCCCACATTTTCTCTTTATCTTTCGAATGTCTTTTTTCTTTATATAACAATTGATTAAACTCTTCAATGTCATAATAATCTAAAAAACGATATTCTGAGATTCTCCTTTCGAGCTCTCTAATGGCTGAAGGAGTAATGGTTTCTCCCAAAACTATTTCTGTATAGTATGGCGCAAACGCCTTTTGAATGTCCTCATATCCATTTCTAAAATCGAGTACAAAAGTTTTCTTGTTATAACCAGGATATGTTCTATTTAAACGAGATAATGTCTGAACAGCATTGACCCCCTTCAATCTTTTATCCACATACATAGCACATAATTTAGGCTGATCAAATCCTGTTTGATATTTATTTGCAACTAATAATACCTGATATAAATCACTGTCAAATGCTTTTACTACCTTATCCTCGGACATATTGTTCATGACCGATTCAGTGTATTCTTTGCCATCCAGTGTTACTTTTCCCGAAAATGCTACAAGTGCCTGAATCCCTTTATAATTGTTCTCATTAATATAATCAACAAAAGCATTTTTGTACTTTACAGCTGATTGTCTAGATGATGTAACAACCATAGCTTTGGCTTTGCCGTCTAACTCATGCATGACATTATATCTAAAGTGTTCGACTATAATCTCTACTTTTTGAGAGATGTTTGTATCATGAAGTTCTATATATTTAACAATCTTTCTTTTAGCCGCAATAGAATCTAATTCGGGATCATTATCAACAACTTTATTTACTTGGAAATACGTTTTATAGGTAACATAATTATCTAAGACGTCAAGAATAAACCCTTCTTCAATTGCTTGTTTCATAGAATACAAATCAAAAGCTGTTTTCTTTCCTTCTTCATTCAATGTCCCAAATAGTTGTAATGTGGTGTATTTTGGTGTCGCAGTAAAAGCTATCATTGAAACATTATCAGGCTTACCACTTCTTCTAATTTCACCCTCAATTTGATCCTGCATAGTCGTTTCTTCATCATTTTCAACTTCATATAATTCTTGTTCTTCAGCTACTAATTGATAAGAAGATAAATTATACGAAACAGACTCCATCGCACTACCTGATGTTGAAGAGTGGGCTTCATCAATAATAAGGGCAAATTTTTTTTCTCTTAAATTATCAACTAATTCTTTAATGTACATAAACTTTTGAATTGTAGTTACAATGATTTTAGTATTTCCATTTAGTGCATCAGCTAAATCTGAGGAGGAACATTTATCATCCATCACTTTAATTAGTCCTTCCTTATGCTCTAGACTAAGCACAGCGTCTTGTAACTGCCTATCGACCACAATTCTATCGGTAATAATGCAAATAGTGTCAAATATAGCTTCATTCTTATCATTATGAAGAGAAGCTAGGCGATGAGACAACCAGGCAATAGTATTTGTTTTACCACTACCTGCCGAGTGCTCTATTAGATAATTTCGTGAAGTTTCATTCTCTTCTATATCTACAGCAATTTTTCTAACTGCATTGAACTGATGATATCTAGGAAAAATTATAGTTTCACTAATCTTTATTCTTCCAGTCAACTCATCTTCTTTCTTTTCTTTTTTTAAATAAATTATCTTATCTATAAGGTATAGTACCGTATCCTTTTTTAGAATATCCTCCCACATATAAGAAACATCTAATCCATCTTCGTTATGTGGATTTCCCTTGCCAGATTCAATCCCCTCACCTGAACCTTTATTGAAAGGTAAGAAGTACGATGAACCACATTTTAAGTGAGTACACATATATACTTCGTGTAAATCCATAGCAAAATTTACTATCGTGCCAGACTTAAACTTAAATAACCTAGTTTTAGGATCTCTTTCGTACTTAAATTGTCTTATGGAATCTTCATAATTTTGCCCTGTTGTATTACACTTTAATTCAAACGTGATGACAGCAATTCCATTCACAAAAATAACTAAATCAATTCTTTCATCTGGTTTGTGATTTACTTCTTCCATAACAGATAAAATATTTTTATTATATTTATCTAGAGCATCTTTGTTGAATGTATTCGCTGGTTTTCTGTACATTAAGAGAAGCTTTACACCTGAATCAAACTCGATTCCATGTTTTAAAACGTCTAATACACCTCTGTATGACTTATTTATTTCATTATTAAGATAATTTACTATTGTTTCTTCTGTCTTATCTTTATAGATTTTTCTTAACTGATCTAGTTCTTCTTTTTGCGTATCTTCTAGGAAAGAAAATAACATACCGATATCCATAGCATAACCAGGATGATACTCTGGAGCAGGTCTTATAATGTAATTATTTTCTTTTTCAAGGTACTCAAGAATCAGTTTTTGAAAATCTTTTTTTTCTCTAAGTTGTCCACTTTTAATCGCCATTATTAAACCCTCCTACTCTTCTCTTACCTGAGACGTATTCATAAATAGCGCTATTTTTATATTTGATCAATTTATCTATTTGGTTCTTTTTTCCTTCAATTAAGTTTCGAATAACTTTATAATTCTTGTCCAAATATACTTCTATCAAAGGTTGCTCTTCTTTAGGTATTACTGGCAAATATATATTTTTTAAGTTGTATGAATAAATAACGTCAATAGTAGTACTATTACTTAGATAATTTAACTGATCTCTGACTATATCAGTCTCATTAAAAATATATTTTAAGATTTTATTGCTAATCATCTCATTATTAATTCTAAACTTAATTAAACACGGATGAATTATTCCAAATTCAAAATCTTCTGGAACAATGGCCACTTTGCCAATTGTTCCTCGAGTGGTTAAAAGTATGTCCTTAGCTTCAACCTTAAAAGATTTTAACTCCCTCCATTTATCTTCATTTATAAATGTATCATTAGACTTAAAATTATCATCTAAAACTGTTCTTTGATTGTAAACCCATCTTCCTTCACCCTTAAAATCATTGCCTGATAAAGCTGAACCAAATGGACCTACTCTCATGTTTACTTCATCATCGCTTAATATATACTTTAATTTTTTTACATCCCAATGTACTGGAACTTTTTTAATCCAATTTACTAGCGTATTTTTGTACTGTATCCTTTCGTCAAGTCCCTTTGTAGCTATCTCAGTAATTAAAGATTTTTTATATTTTTCAAGAATCTCTATTTGTTTCTCAGTCTTTAAAATTAACGTATCTATTTTTTCAACTTCTGAATCTAGCTCCTCAACAATTTTATTCTGCTCACTTTTATCTGGAAAAGGTATTAATATGTTTCCTAAATCCCCCTGAGTCATAGATGGTAAAGCCGTTGAGGTCATATAATAATCATAATTAAAGCACAATGAACAATAATAAAGATACTTCATGTTAATTTTTTTTTTCTTTGTAGAGTAAAACATTGTATCAACAGTCCAAAAAGGCTCCTTTAAAAAAAGAGGTCTATCTACTGTTCCTTTTCTTCCAAATAGTACTGATTCTTCATTACACATGAAGTTAGAGGCTCTTGCGAATTCTCCGCCACTTCCAATAACAGGATATCCATCTTCTTCAACTTCAATATCTTTATAGTCTTTACCATTATTTATTTTAACGACATCTTTTAGTCGAAACACTTTCCATGGCTCAGGTATATCATCGAACCAATCTAATCGTCTTCCTAGCATATAATTGTTCTTCATGTTATTTACCTCTGCCCAAAAGTTCTTCAATTAAGTTTCTGGTTTCTTTTTCAATAGAAATAAATGCTTCAAGTAAATCATCTGCTTTTTCTGGTTCTTCATATTCATAAAAGTATCTAGTAAATGGAATTTCAGCTCCTAATTTTTCTTTACTATTGTTTTTCTTTTCATCATAATCATAAAAATAAATAGCATCTGGAACATGAGGTATTACTTCTTTTTCAAAATAGTCATTTATATCGTAAGATAATTTGATTATTTCAGTGTTTTTTGTTGTAGTATCAATCTCAACATTACCTTTTCGATCTTTTTGCACCACTGCACCTTTATCAATTTCTGTTAGCTCCAAAAGAATATTTTTAAGCCTACTATCTAAGTGCCCTTCAATACCTTTTAGAATTCCTTTAACTATCCCTTGAAATTCAGATAGATCATCGTAATCTCTATCTGAAGCATTTTCTTTCAAAGCTTTAATCACCTCTTTAGTATATTTCTTTCCACTTAAATATTTTTGATACTTCTTTTCATCTTTTGCACTTCTAGGATTCATTTCCTCTAATTCTTCAAATTCTGTCTGATTAAAAATATGAGAATTAGATGTAAATAAATCACTTTGTTCAAGCTTTTCAATGTTCTTTAGAGATAAGTTGCCTGACCTTTGAAGTGGCTCATAAACAACATACTCTTTATATAGAAACTCTTCCTTAGGAAATATTTTAGAATATTCGTTCTCTTCAAAAGCCGAATATAAATGAACTATTTTCTTTCTACTATCTAAATCTATCTCTCGTCTCTTTTTACCTAAGGACTTTCTTAATGGTCTATACATATCTACAGAATTAATAAGCTGAATCTTGTCTTGTCTATCTTTTCTTTTGTTTTTAGATATGATAAAGGCATATATAGCTATATCTGTGTTATAGAAAAGCTGTCCAGGCAAACCAATAATAGCCTCAATATAGTCATTTTCAATTAGCCATCTTCTAATTTGACTTTCTCCACTGGTTGTTCCACCTGAAAACAAAGGTGAACCATTTGAAATAATAGCGGCTCTTCCATCTGGAGTAAGTTTATTGACAGCATGTTGCATGAATAGTAGCTGTGCATCTGTTGTTGCAGGTAATCCAGCTCCAAATCTTCCGTTTAAGCCTTTTAAGTATTCTTTCCTGACTGCTTTCTCTTGCCCTTCGGGAGTGTCTTTTCCTCCCCACGCTGTTCCAAATGGAGGATTCATAATTACCAAACGCATTTTTTGATTTTCAAAGCAGTCTGTCATTAAAGTGTTAGCTTCAGGATCACCACCACGAATATTTCTAATATCCTGACCTTTGATAAGCATATCAGCTGCACAGATAGCATGAGACGTCTCTAAGATTTCCTGACCAAACAATCGAACATCTACACCAGAATTTCTTCTTTTCAACATGTCATAAGTAGTAGATAACATTCCCCCACTACCACAAGCAGCGTCCAAGACGGTACAAACTTTACCATCACCAGTAAGTAAATCATCGCATCCTTCGGCTAATAAAACATCTACAAGTAGACGAATAACTTCTCTGGGTGTATAGTGGTCACCAGCTTCAACGTTTTCTGAATATCTACGAATAATGTCCTCAAAAATATAACCCATTGAGTGGTTATCAATTCTTTTCGGGTCTAAATCAACTTCGGAGAATTTCTTTAAAATTGTATAAAGTCTATTGGACTTATCTAACTTTTTGATTTGATTGTATATATCTAGGTTAGTGAGAATTTCCTTAACATTCGGCGAAAATCCATTTATATAACTTTCAAAATTGATAGCTATATTATCACTATCATTTAACAAGTTTTTTAATGTAAACTCACTTGTATTGTAAAAAGGATATCCTGCTTCTCTTTCATAGAACACTGCAGGTTTCTTAGGATCTTTTTTATAAAGTTCAACTACATTATCTTTAGTTTCTTCAAGAGCACACTCAAACCTTCTGATAATTACCATTGGGATAATAACATCCTTGTATCTTTCTGCTTCATATGCTCCTCTAAGTGAATTTGCAATAGAAAGAACAAGGTTAACCTCTTTACTTACATCGATATGCTCTTCATCTAAAAAATAATCATTTATGAAATCATCATTAACTTTATTTAAATTTGTACTCATCTGCTTCTACCTCTCATACTCCATAATATCTTCAAGCTTGCAATCTAAAACAAAGCAAATCCTCGCTAACGTTGCTAAATCTATTCGCTTAACTTTGTTATTACAGTATGAGTTAAGTTGAGTTCTTTGAAGATTTGCTTCTTTTTCTAATTTATTTTTGCTGATATTTTTTGCTTCTAAAACTTCATCAATCTTAAAAATAACTCGTCCAAAGTCTTCCATAAATTGAATCTCCTTTAAAATTTTTATATCTTCATGTTAATTTGAATAACCATTAAAATAATTATACCAAACACAATATCTTTTTACACCTGTAAGATTTATTTAAATAAAACACTGGAATTAACTTTCAATTGATACCAACTCTTTAAATTAATTTACTTAAGTTTAAGAATTTAAATACTTTCTCTTGTATTTTCTTAATCTCTTCTATTATCTGTCTTATATCCTTTTTGTAAAAATTTCTTCCTCTTTAAAATAATAAAGACATATAGACTTATCCTCCGTCATAGCTATTACTACTGTTAAGTTTTTAATTACACTAACAAAACAATTTATATACAGCAAAAGCTCTAATCATAATGACCAGAGCTTATAATAAAATACTAAAAATCAAAATTTAAAGTATGCTTTTATAATTTTTTATTCCCACTCTTTATTTTATACCATCAACTATATAGTAAAGCTTTCAAATCAGCTATTATTTAGCAGTTCATTTCTGTTCTGTGCGTGTGATTTAGGTGTATTTTCAATTTCTTTTACCCGTTCCAGTCCCAGTTCCAATTAAACAGACATAATAATATAGACCATCCTAATAAAAATAATTTAATTCCCTTTAGAATTTCATAATTTCCCCATTAAATTCAATAAGGTTCCTCTGTGCTGTATCATCTCAATACTATTTACATTCTGAATTAATCCTAATATCATAGGGAACGATATTCTCTATATTTTTTGTTTTCTTGTCCTACAACTATTTTACACTAAGATAGCCTATCCAGTTTTATAATTTATATTGAATATCTTTACATGTATTCTAAAACTATAATTCGTTTATTAAATCAAATAAATCAAAAACCATTTTTTTGTATATCTTTAACATTTTTTAAATACAGTGAAATTTCTCCACATGAAGGACAAATACTTACACTTGGCTTATCAACTTTTCTAAAAAATTTTTTATTAATTTTGGTAACTATAATATCATAAACTTTAAAATTTAACTTTAATTTGTAACCAGGAATCATTTTAGTGCCGCATCTCAAACAATTTCTTTCCATTTAAAATCATCCTCTCTATTATTACTAAAAGAAAAAATACAAAAATCTGAACTAAAATATTTATAAAACTTCCTTCTAGAGCAAATCCTAAATTAATATTAGGATTAATTAGTTTGAATCTTCCTAAATCACCTCTAATTATTCCACTTACTGGAATAGAAATATACAAATCTATGCAAAGTTCCATAACCAGTGAAAGACACTTGCTCCATAGATTCCAGCATGATCATATATATAGGATGCAATTACAGATTATATAAATAAATAAACTGCTGGTATTAAACCAAAGTTTGGATACCCTAGATGTAATAAAATAAATAATAATGAACTTATTAGCAGTAAAAAAAATTTAGAAAAATTAGCTTTTAATTCCTCATACAATACACTCCTAAACAGTAATTCTTCACCTATAGATTGAAAAAGAAATACTATAAGTAGTATTCCTATTTTCCACTCAGCTTTGTTTGCAATAATACTACTCCTAAAAATTAACACATCTATTAAAATAATAATAGATATCATTGATAATGCTAATAAACCTGTAATAATAATCTTATTAGTTTCAAATTTTATCAATTCATATGTTTTTTCTTCAAATTTATTTAAATAAATTGAACAAACAAAACTTAGTAATATCGAAGGCAGAAACACTAAGATAGTAGAGTTTGTCAATTTACTTATAAAAACAATAATATCTTCTTTACTTCCAATAGCCGGTGATACAGAAATTATTAAAATAATTATCACCTTTATTAGTATTGCAAGAATAAATGATATAACTAATAATGTTATGCCAATTAAAATCCTTTTAAATAATCTTAAAACTGTATCCATCAATCAGACCTTAATATATTATAATCAATAAATTTACTTGTTCTAAAGAACATTTGAGAATAAGTTATAAAATTGAAAATTACAGAAAGAACTATAGTCATAATGACAGTTTTATTATCTAAAACCATCTCTAAGTCAAGGATAATTTTAAAAACAAACTGTCCTACTAGCCAATAAGTTGTAACCGCACACACTGAAGAAAGGATAGTAGCATATAAGAAATTAATTACTGTAGAAATTTTAATAAAACTATCTTTCTTTGATAAAGCTCTAATAATCGTAAAATCTCTCATCTTCATACTACCGTTTGACATCATCAACAAAACATTGAATAATAAAGCACTTCCACTAAAAATTAAACATATATATCTAAAACCCCGCAAAAATTCATCTGCTTTCTTCAGCATAGCTTGCCCCACCTGATCAAGACTTGCTATAACAGCATTTGAAATTTCTAACTCTGAAATTTCTTTATCAGTTTTTAAAAGAATCATTGAATTTTCTTTATCAATCTTAGGTTTTAAAATCCAATTGGAGTTTATAGTTCCATTATCATAAATGCCTCTAATATAATGTTTTGATATCTTTTCTTGAGTTACAATTTGAATTTCATCATTTATCTTTAAACCTTCTTTGGATTTAAAATCTTCGGATATTAGTATTCCATCTTTTTCTGTTTCAATTAAATCTTCTCCCTCTATTACTTTGAATTTATTGTTATAATTTTTTATGTCCACACCAACCTCAAAAATATCTACGATTTTGTCTTCAAAAACCATTAAACCATCCTCACTGGAAAACAAAGTAAAAGTTTTATCCCCATCAAGCTTCTCTTTTAGTTCTATCGCTATATTATCTAAATCTTCGCTTGCTATCATGTTATTATAAGGGATATCATTTTCTAGTTTTTCATCATAGGTTAATTTTAAAAAATTAGGAAATTTAAATCCTATTAAAAAAAAAATCAAAAGAAGAGTAGTGTTTAATATTAATAATATATTTATACCTTTTTCATTTCTGAAAGTCTTGCTAGTATAATTTAAAACTTCATTCTTAACTGGTATTTTAGTTAAAATAAAAAACATCAATAATAACATCAAAAGTAATATTGACATTAATACTAGGATCATAAAAAAACTTAGCAATAACATATTTTCTCCAGAAAAAACTCCATATAAAAACATGGAAACTAAAATCAAAGGTAGTAAAATAATTCCCAGCCGTTTGATTTTTTTAAATAGATCTGTATAATCCTTATTTAATAAACTCATGGGAGAAATCGCTCCAGCTGCAGAAGACAATACTTTTACAGTAATCATAAGTAAAAAGAAGTTTATGATAAAACCTCTAAATATTAATATTAAAATTTGACTATTTATACCCGTATTTTGTATCCCTAAAGAATTGGTTATTATTTGCTGAGCAATAAATGATATTGGTAAGGATAAAACAAGTGAAACTATACCAATACTAAAAAATTCTATAAAAATAGCTCTATTAATTACTGTGTTTTTTATAAATAAAAGTTTTAATATTGAAATGTCCCTTCTGTATTTTATTAGAAACATCATTATAGTTCCTGCTAAAACAGACATCATTAGAATATAACCCATCACATTTAATAAATTCATTGCTACACTTTGCATCTTAATAGAATCTTCCTGATCTTTTCTCGCATCTTCTATTGTTGTTAATTTAAGATTTGGGAATTTGTTTTCAAATTTATCTTTAATTATATCTACAGATTTAGAATTGATAATAATTAAATTTGGCTCCCCTGCCTTTTCAGATAAATGGTTTTGATTAATTTTACCATATCCTATAAATTCAGCTTGACTTGTGACTCCAGAACTTATATTTTCTATACCATTTATTGTAAATTTCTTATACCCATTATTAACTAATATTTCAATTTCATCACCTCGTTTATAACCAAAATAATCAGCTGTATTTCCAGCCAGAATTATTTCATCTTCATTTAATTTATAATCTCCAATTAATAAATCAAAAATAAACTTATTATCTTTTTTTTCCTTTATAACTGAACCCATAACATTATTCTTTATTATTTCAGCATTACTATCAATTTTAAATAATTCAGCTTTTATATCCTCTAATATCATATTACCTTCTATCTTAATATCTCCGCCATTAATTTTATCCACATTATTAGTTATTGCTTTATTTTGGTTATAGCTAATAATGGGAACAAAGATAGAAATTGAAAAACCAATAATCAATGATATTACAACTAGTAAAAGTATACTTTTATTCTCAGTCAACTGTTTAGAAAAATACAATTTAAATAATTCTCTAGAGTTCATTAAGTTCACCTTCATCCAGTTCTAATTTACGTTGTCCTAGATTTGCTAAGTCCTGATCATGGGTTACTACAATTAAAGACATTTCAGTCTCTTTCCAAATAGATATTATTAATTCTATTATTGTTTCTCCAGTTTTTTTGTCTAATGAGCCTGTAGGTTCGTCACAAATTAATATTTTGGGAGAATTTGCAAGTGCCCTTGCTACTGAAACCCTTTGTTGTTCGCCTCCTGACAAATTGTTAATTTTGGCCATTTCTTTTCCTTTTAATCCTACATCTTCTAATAATTTTTTAGCTATTTTCATTTTTTTATCTTTATTTTTTTCCTTATTCATTCCTAACATTATATTTTCTATTGGATTTAGACTACTTATCAAATTTGCATTTTGAAATATAAAACTTACATAATTGCCCCTTAATTCCTCAACTTCTTTCTCTTTCTTAAAATTTATTTCTTTTGACTCGAAATAGATGCTTCCACTAGTAGGTTTTTCTATTAACCCTATCAAATTAATTAATGTGGTTTTTCCTGAGCCTGACTTACCAATAATTGTAATAAAATCTTTTTCTTTAACTCTTAAATTTATGTTTGATAGTACCATTTGGGAATTTCCATTTGATGTAAACTCTTTACTTATATTTTCGAATTTAATCATTATAGTCAACCTTTCTAAAATTTAAAAATTTTTATTTTAAGATTATTATTTTTTAATAATCCTTAATTTAATAATCATATATCTTCACAACTACTTTCCTTTTTAAGTTTCCCTATTATTAATATTATTGACTATAGTATTGATTTTAAAACCGTGAATCCAAGTATAATCAATGGCGTCAGTTTAATAAACAAATTCATTAAGTTTGCTAATCCTATTTTTATATTCGCATTTCTCAAATCTACCATTATATTTTTAAATGAATCTATTATTAAATGAGAATTCTTTATTAAATCAACAATATAAACCCCAGCAGAGATCATTATTAATGAAACCGAAGATATATACAGTGTTGAATAAATAAAATATACGATATCTTCCTTATTAACTTTATTATCCGCTCTTACTTTTTTTCCGTTTTTTTTGATTTACGCTTCAAGCAAAATATATTAATAACTTTTTCATTGCTTGATCTTCTCCTTTTTTAAATTTACCAGCTTACTAAACTCACTAAACATAATATAATATACTAAAATAAAATAAACCCGACTTAAGTCGGGATTAGTAGGAATCTTGGTATGTACTATAATCTGACAGCCTTTGGCAATTATATTTGTAATAAAAGAAAGGATATGGGCTATACTCAAAAAGACATAGATAATTTAGCTTTACTTTCTACAGATACCCTGAGAAAAATTGAAAATGGAAAGGTCTTGCCCAATCAAATTACCTTAGAAGTCCTTTCCCTTGTATTAAAAAAGATTTAAACCTAATCCTATTAAATTTTAGACTTGATAATCAAGATAAATTTTTCGAAGTAAAAAAAGAGATTGAATATAAGATAGCTAATGAATATTACCTTATTAGAAAATAAGCTTGGAAGAATTGATTCCTGCCAAGACATCCTGCTCTTTTCTCTAGACCACCTGGATGAAACAAATATAAATTTAAGGCTTAGAATTATTTTCAACCTATCCTATACCTTCCATAGGCTAAGGCCTTCACAAGAAAGCCTTAGCCTATGCAAATCAATCCAACCAACTAAGTATAAAAGATAACACCCTTATGTTTCTTGGATTACTTTATTTCCGCAAGGGAATTGCTGAATTTAATGTAAAGAATGATAATCATATTCCCTCCTTAAGTAGGGCCTTAAGTTTACATGAATTATCAGGGCAAGATAATTTGAAGCAGAACCTTTAAAATATTTGTGCAAAATATAATATAGACTTAAACAAAGCATAGGAGATTCCAATCTAAAATCTCCTGTGCTTTGTTTAAATCACTGTTCAAACGTTCCAAACTATACTTATTTACAAATTTCTTTAATCAACTTCTCAATTTCATCCAAGTTTGCAAATTCTTTAGCATTTATTAATACGCTTTTTTTGCTAAGATATTCTGTATCTTTAGTATTTGTTCAGCGGACTATCTTCCTTTCTTAAAAAATCTAAGTTTAAAATAAATACTTGCATTAAAAAACACCATAGATCTTTATTCAGATCTCTATGGTGTCTCTTTCTGTAAGCCTTTTGCATTATTTATTAAGTTATTCTATTTAACTATTCCCACTCAATGGTTCCTGTAGGCTTTGGTGTGAAGTCATAAAGCACACGGCTCACACCTGGCACTTCATGGGTAATGCGGTCAACAAGGTGTTGCATTAATTCAAATGGAATATTCTCAACGGTAGCAGACATGGCATCCTTGGTATTGACTGCACGCACAATGACTGGCCAGTCATAGGTACGTTTGCCATCTTTGATGCCAGTAGATTTAAAATCAGGCACGATGGTGAAGTATTGCCATACTTTTTCAGCTAAACCATGCTTAGCGAACTCTTCACGTAAGATAGCGTCAGACTCTCTGACTGCTTCTAAGCGATCTCTAGTGATCGCTCCAAGACAACGAACCCCTAAACCAGGTCCTGGGAAAGGTTGACGGTAAACCATACCACTTGGTAATCCTAATGCTTCACCAACCATACGGACTTCATCCTTGAAAAGAATCCGTACTGGTTCAACTAATTCAAAGTCTAAATCTTCAGGTAGGCCACCTGCATTATGATGGGCCTTGATGCCGTCTTCACTTTCTAAAATATCTGGCCAAATTGTTCCTTGGGCCAAGAAATCGACACCATCTAGTTTGCGCGCTTCTTCAGCAAAGACCTCAATAAACTCATTCCCAATGATCATCCGTTTTTCTTCAGGATCAGTTATGCCTGCTAATTTATCTAAGAAGCGATCTGTACAATCACGATAGATTAAATTGGCATCCATCTGATTCTTAAAGACTTCAATCACTTGTTCAGGTTCGCCCTTACGTAATAAACCATGGTTTACATGGACACAAATTAATTGCTTGCCAATTGCTTTAATTAATAAAGCGGCTACGACAGAGGAATCCACGCCTCCCGATAGTGCTAACAGAACTTTCTTGTCGCCTACTTGCTCTTTGATCAAGGTCATTTGCTCTTCAATAAATTTCTCCGCCATTTCTCGGCTTGAAATGCGTTCCATAGCTTCAGGTCTTCTAATTTCTACCATTGTATTCCTCCTACATTTTTAATATCTTGCTTCCATTCTAACATGCTTGAACGAATGAAAGAATCTTTTTCCATATTTTTATTCGGACTTTATGCTTTTTGTTCGTTTTTTTCGAAAGATCATTTACCTTACGCCACTTCGTTCTAATACTTTCTCACGTGAATTTGATCAATATAATGATTAACTGACTTATGTAAAACAACATCCGCTCTCGAGCGAGTGGGTTTAATATGCTGGATTAAATTCGGCAAGTTGATAGTCAACCAAACATTATCTGCATAAGCAATTGCTTCTTCTTTAGACATATCACTCATTTGGTGGTAATAATTGGAGGGATCTTTTTTTGCCATTTGTAGGTGGACTAAAAAGCGGTTAATAAACCATTGATGTATTAACTCCTGATCTGCATCAATATATATCGAAAAATCAAAGAAATCACTGACGTAAATTTGTTGATTGGATGGTAATTGTAGGACATTAATTCCTTCAACAATTAATATGTCTGGATTATTAATAATTTGATACTGACCTTTGACGATGTCATAACTCAGATGGGAATATGTCGGAACTGAAAAGGGTGAAGTCTGCGTCTTAATATGGGTCATAAATTCAAGCAATAGAGGCATATCATAAGATTCGGGAAAGCCTTTACGGTGTAGCATTCCTCTTTGTTCTAACACCTCATTAGGGTACAAAAAACCATCGGTTGTGATTAAATCAACCTTACGTCGTGGAAAGGTTTCACTCAACAATTGATGAAGTAGCCGAGCGGTAGTTGATTTGCCAACTGCAACCGATCCAGATATGCCAATAATGAATGGCACCTTACGATAAGCAAAAGGGTCTACTTCTCCCATGGAAAAGAACTTTTGCTTAGCCATGCTATACTGCATAGTATGCTGAAAGTCAGCTTCAATATAATGTAATAAGGGGCCATAAATTTCTCGAACGTCCGTTTGAGTTAGTCTATCTTGAATAGACACCAAACTTGCCAGCTTATCAATCGCAATCATCTCTAGGTCATCAGATTGAAAAGCTTGCCATTCTTTACGATTATAGGTCGCATAATAATCGTTAATTGAAAAATACATAAGTACCTCCTACTTAAGTCTCATAATGAATTAATACAAACTTCTTATAATGTATGTTAAAATACTCCAATGAAACAGTATTTTTTTTAGCGCATATTTTGGCTCTTATTTTAGCATAAGCGCTATCATTAATGTATATCTTTTAGAGAAAGGAGCAAATTCATGGACCAATCATTCGGTAAGCCTCAATCTTCTCCCTCATCGGAGTCTATAAATAAAAAATATTTGGGACTTGGAAATGCTCATTCTAAAATCATCTTAATGGGTGAGCATTCAGTGGTTTACGACTACCCCGCGATTGCCATCCCTTTTAAAACGTGCCAGGTCAAAGTAAAGATCACACCGAGTGCCTTTACTTATTCAACCATCGACTGTCCTTATTTTAAGGGGCGCTTTGATCAAGCACCTGCTCACTTAAACAACCTGAAGATGGCCTTAAAATTAACATTAGATTCAAAACATCTCCCACACTACCCGCTCCATATTGAAATTTTATCTGAAATTCCTCAAGAGCGTGGCATGGGGTCTTCAGCAGCTGTGAGTGTAGCCCTCATCCGAGCGGTTTGTGACTATTATGGCAAATCAATCAAAGACTACCACTTACGTATGATTACCAATGAAGCAGAAGTCATTGCTCATCAATCGACTTCTGGTATTGATACCTTGGTTACTTCTTCTAATCGATCCATCATTTATCGCAAGAGTCAACAAGCGCGTGATTTTGAATTAGATCTGCAGGCTTATCTCGTAGTCGCCGATTCAGGCCAAGCTGGACAAACCAAATTAGCTGTGAACCATGTCGCCCAGTTAAGAAAAAGCAAAGCAGCCTTTGTCAACTCAGCGATGGAAACGATCGGATCTTTTGTAAGCCAAGCCTTCCTAGCCATCCGTAAAAAGGACCCCGTAGAACTTGGTCGCTTAATGACATATAACCACTATTACCTCAACCAATTAGGCGTCTCAAATGCGTCGCTTGATCATATCGTCAATGCGGCTTGGTTAGCGGGTTCGCTCGGTGCTAAATTAACCGGCGGGGGTATGGGCGGCTGTGTGATTGCTCTGGCTCATGACCAAACACACGCTCAATTAATTGCGGAGTCAATGGAACAAGCCGGCGCAGAAAAAACTTGGTTACTCAATCTTTCCAAAGCAAACCAAGCAAAGGAGTCGCATCATGTCTAAAGATTATATAGCTACCTATCAAGCCCATACCAACATTGCCTTAATTAAGTACTGGGGCAAGCGAAATCAAGACCTCATGCTACCTGTCACCTCTAGCCTTTCTTTGACGCTAGAGGCTTTTTATAGCCAAACCCAAGTCCATTTTGCGAAAGACTACGCCAGCGACCAATTTATCTTAAATGACCAGCCTCAATCTAAAAATGAAGTTCAGAAAATTTCGAATTTTTTAGACCGTTTTCGCCAGCTAAAGGCTACTGATCTCAAGGCAAAAGTTACAAGTTACAACCATGTCCCAACTGCTGCTGGTCTGGCTTCTTCCGCTTCAGCCTTTGCCGCTTTAGCCTGTGCTTGTAATGGTGCTTTAGAATTAAACTTACCGCAAAAGGAGCTTTCTATTATGGCTCGCTTTGGGTCAGGCTCTGCTTCGCGGTCCCTATTTGGTGGTTTTGTCGAATGGGAGAAAGGTCAAGGCGACGATTCCCAATCAAGTTTCGCCCATCCCTTTGATGAGGCCGATTGGGATATTGCTATGATCGCTTTAATTGTCAATCAAGCGGCTAAACCTTTTTCTAGCCGTCAAGCCATGCAACACACGATTGAAAGTTCACCCTTCTATGCCTTATGGGCAGAAGAAGTGGCCAGTGATTTAAAGCATATCAAACGGGCCATTAAAGCCAGAGATATTCACCAAATCGGTCAAATTGCCGAGCATAATGCGATGAAGATGCATGCCACCATGTTGGCTGCTAATCCTAGTTTTACTTATTTCCAAGCGGAATCGCTTCAGGCCATGGAAGCTGTTCGTCAACTAAGAAAAGCAGGTCTAACGGCCTACTTTACCATGGACGCTGGCCCGAACGTCAAAATTATTTGTCCTTATAGTGAAGTTCCAGCTATTCAAGCACACTTAAGTAAGGCTTTTGACCCACAAAATATTATTGTCTCTCGTCCCGGTCCACAACCCTTTCCAATTCCTACCTTTAAAAATTAGGAGGCTCAACATGAATCCTAACTTTCCTGCTCAGTCACAAAAAAGCTTGACCATAAAAGTGCCTGGAAAGCTGTACATTGCTGGGGAGTATGCGGTGCTTGCTCCCAACCAACCGGCTATTCTCCTAGCTCTTGATCAATATTTAGAACTGAAAATAACCAAAAGAACCGGTGAACACTCACTTGTCGAAAACCATCAAGCAGACTATCCAACTCTTGGGCTAGCTGTAAAGGAAGAAGCTTTGACTCAAGCCAATCAACCGCCTCTAACTTCGAAGGAACTTTCAAAGTGGCGGTATGTGATCCAAGCAATAAAGGTAGCAAAAAGTTTCTTGCAAGAATGTGGGATTGATTTTCAAGCTTTTCATCTTCAAATTCAATCCCATCTAATGAATAAAGCTGGCTTAAAATATGGACTAGGCTCTAGCGGAGCAGTTACAGTCGGAACCCTCAAGGCTTTACTCGCTTTCCATGATTTAAAAATCACTCCCGAAAAGCTCTATCGCTTAGCGGTCATTAGTCAGCTTCAACTGGGTACTGCTGGTAGTTTTGGTGATCTTGCAGCCAATAGCTTTGGCGGTTGGATTTACTATCAAGCTCCTGAACGAAATGCTTTACAAGCAATGATGACCGAGAGTTCTTCAATCACGAACTTATTAAACTGCGAATGGCCGAGCCTTGTGATCGAAAGACTCGAGGTTCCTACAGAATTACAACTTCTTATTGGATGGACGCAACAGCCTGCCTCAACCGACAATCTGGTCAATCAGCTTTTAGACCAAGTCAAAGTCAGACCTCAACCCTATCAGGCCTTTCTAGATCAAGCTCAATCAGCAGTCCTACAACTGAAAGAAGGTTTAATTGAAAACCATCCACAGAGTATAGACCAAGCCATCAATGCCTACCGGGATTCACTGGAATATTTGAGCGGAGCCTATGATCTATCTATTGAAACTAATTCTTTAACAAAGCTGATTACGATCGCTAACAATCACCACTATGCTGCTAAAAGCTCCGGTGCTGGTGGCGGTGATTGTGGGATTGCTTTAGGCTTTGACCTTCAGTATAAAGCAGCGATTGTCAGTCAATGGCAGACCCAGCAAATTATTCCACTCGACCTTGGTCCAGCCCCTCAAATATCTTAAGAAAGGATGGGAGTAATATGGACTCTTCACTACATATCAACCGTAAAGATGATCATGTGCGCTATGCTTTAGACCAACATCAAACCAAAAAAAGGAACTCCTTTGATGATATCCGCTTTGTTCATCAATCGATCGGCCGACTTAGACAAGACCAAATTGATCTCTCGACCCACTGGGCAGGTCAAAAACACGACCATCCTTTTTATATCAATGCCATGACAGGCGGCAGTCCTCAAACAAAACTATATAATCAACAACTCGCTCAAGTGGCAGCCGAAACTGGCTTGGCTATGGCTGTGGGTTCCATTTCAGCAGCGCTTAAAAATCCTCAAGTCGCTGATTCCTTCACCATTATTCGTAAAGAGAATCCCCATGGTTTTGTCCTTGCCAATTTAGGTCCCCACCATGATTTGACGAATGCCGAAAAAGCCGTCGACCTCATTCAAGCCAACGCTTTACAAATTCATTTGAACACTGCTCAAGAAGTAGTGATGCCAGAAGGCGACCGTGATTTTTCCACCTGGAAAGAAAACATTCAAAAAATAGTCGATCATCTGTCCGTTCCAGTCATCGTCAAAGAAGTAGGCTTCGGTATGAGTCGCGAAACCATACAGGAATTATTAGACCTTGGTGTTCAAACAATCGATCTTGGCGGACGTGGGGGAACCAATTTTGTTCAAATCGAAAACCATCGTAATGATCAATTTGATTTTTCAAGTTTGACCAATTGGGGGCAAACGAGTGTTGAATCTTTGCTTGAATCACTTCCCTTTCAAGATCAAGTCGAGATATTAGCTTCTGGTGGTATTCGTGACTTTTTGGATGTGGTAAAAGCCTTAGCGCTTGGAGCTAGAAGTTGCGGTATTGCTGGTAAGTTTCTCCACTCCGTTGACCAATTAGGTGTTGAGGAAACCATCCAATGGGTTGAAGACTGGACGATTGCTCTCAAACGCACTTTATTACTTCTGTCTTGTCAGTCAGTGGATGACCTAGGAAAATCTGATTTGCTAATTTCAGGTGAAAGCTATCATTGGGCAAGGCTTAGACAGATTGATCTACAACATTTGGCTAACCGCCGCGCTAAACAATGAACATTTAAGCATTAATCTTTCTTAAAGTTTATTTACCTATTGACAATTCGGACCATTCATTTTATACTCTTAGCAATTTGAAACGATCGCTTTAAACATGTTCAGAGAAGCATGAAAGAGGATCCTAACACTTGGTGTGCCGATTGGCATGCTTATATGGATATATCTTTTATGCCTAACCGAATATGTGGTTAGGCGTTTTTTATTAGAAAGGTGGGCTTTATGAAACTGAATCCTCAACTCCCAATCATTGCACTTGATTTCGCTAGTGATAAAGAAATATTACAGTTTATGCGCCTCTTACCAGAAGGTCCTCATAATATCAAAATAGGTATGGAAGTTTTCTATTTAGGTGGGCCTCAGCTTTTAGAAACCATTTCCAGTCAAGGTCATGCCATTTTCCTTGACCTTAAGCTACACGATATCCCCAACACCGTAATGCGGTCCATGCGGATTTTGGCCCAATTAGGCGTAGCTATGGTCAATGTTCATGCAGCAGGTGGACGCAAAATGATGGAAGCTGCTAAGGAAGGTTTGATTCAAGGGACCCCAGCTGGTGGCAAAGAACCTCTTTTGATTGCAGTCACTCAATTGACATCAACCACTAAGCAACAAGTCAAAGAAGAACAACTGATTAGCGTGGGTCTAGAAGCCTCGACTCTCCATTATGCAAGTTTAAGTCATCAAGCAGGACTGGACGGTGTAGTTTGTTCACCTCATGAGGCTAAGGCGATTAAAAACATCACTCATGCTGATTTCTTAACAGTAACACCCGGAATTCGGCCAAAAACAATAACCAGTCAAGACGACCAACACCGCATTGCAGATGTTGAAACAGCTATTCTTAATCAGAGTGACTGGCTTGTTGTAGGTCGACCTATTACGCAAGCGACTGATCCTAAAGCGGCCTACCTAGATATCGTTGAAAAAATGGCTCAAACTAAAAAAAGCATTTGTATCGGAGGTATTTATGGAAACTAGTCAGCCAAAAAACAATAAAGAAAAAATTGCTAATATCCTTTTGGACATTGAAGCGGTTAAAATCAGCCTTGATCCCCCCTTTACTTGGTCAAGTGGCTTAAAATCTCCCATTTATTGTGATAATCGCCTAATTATCAGTCATCCTGCAAGTCGAAAACTTTTGATTGATGCGATGGTGCAAGCAGTCAAAGAAAACTTTGCCGATGTAGAAGTGATTGCTGGAACAGCTACTGCTGGAATTCCTCACGCTGCTTTTCTTGCTCAAGAATTGGACTTACCGATGATTTATGTGCGCTCGAGTCCTAAAGGTCATGGCATGCATAATCAAATTGAAGGCCGTCTAAAACCTGGCGAGAAAGTCCTCATGATTGAAGATTTGATCTCAACAGGTGGCAGTGTGATTAAAGCGGCACATGCCGTTCAAAATGCTGGCGGCCAAGTGATTGGAGCCTTGGCTATCTTCAATTACCTTTTAGAGGCGGGGCGCCAAAACTTTGCTAAAGAAACTTTTCCTTTGGTCACTCTAAGTGATTATGTAACTTTAATCGATATAGTCACTCAAAAACCTGATTTAGCTGAACATAAACACAGTTTAGCTAAATGGTACAAGGATCCTCAAGCCTGGAGCCAAGCTTTTAACTAAAGGCTTTAAAAAATTTAATTAAAAAAGTCTGTGAACTTTTATTAAGGAGAGAAAAATATGAAAACCATTAATTATGATCGTCGTGCTTTAGTTACCTCAATGATTGCCTCAGGTCTAGATGATGTCAATGTGATGTTTTTGGCCTTTTCCCTTTCGTCAATTATTACTGACTTGAATATTTCTTCAACTCAAGCTGGTTGGATTGGAACGATTACTAACTTTGGAATGCTTTTCGGTGGTTTAGTCTTTGGTGTTTTAGCTGACCGCTATAACAAGTTCAGAGTTCTTAAATGGACCGTAGCTATCTTCTCAATCGCTACAGCGCTTATTTTCTTTAGTCAAAGTATTAATACCCTACTTGCCCTCCGTTTCTTAGCAGGAATCGGTGTCGGTGGCGAATATGGAGTTGCCCTCGCTATAATGGCAGGAATTGTTCCTAGCAATAAGATGGGACGTATCTCCTCATTCAATGGTGTCATGGGCCAAATTGGTTCCATTACATCTGCTGTCTTAGCCAGTTTAATTGCTCCTATCTTTGGCTGGAGAGGGCTTTTTGCGCTAGGTATCTTACCTTTGATTTTAGTAGCTTACATGCATTTTATGATTGATGAAAAACAAATCACCGATCGTGGCAGTCAATCAGTTGATCGTCAAGAAGCTGGTAAAATTTCGGATCTTTTTAAAACACCGGCTTTAGCTCATCAAACAATTGCTTTGATGGTAATGACTTCTGTTCAAATTGCTGGTTACTTTGGGATGATGAACTGGTTACCAACCATGATGCAAGGCAAGTTAGGTATCAGCCTCGGTAATTCTAATCTTTGGATGATCTCAACCATTATTGGTATGTCCATCGGTATGCTAGTCTTTGGTTACTTTTTAGATATGTTTGGCCCACGCATTGTGTATAGTGTCTTCTTAATTATGTCAGCTATTTCTGTTTTCGCCTTTACTTTTGTTAATTCAGCACTTAGCCTTTTAATTGGTGGGGCTTTAATGGGCTTCTTCGTCAACGGAATGTTTGCTGGCTATGGCGCCATGGTTACCCGTCTCTACCCACATAAGGTCAGAGCCGTAGCCAATAACACGATTTTAAATGTAGGCCGTGCGATTGGAGGTTTTTCATCTGTCATCATTGGTATGATTCTAGAAAACTACGCTATGCGAGCAGTAATGATTTTCTTAGCGAGCCTTTATATCATTTCCTTCTGCTTCATGCTCTCCATTAAAAATCTTAAGCAGGCAAATTATCAAAAAATCCACACTACTAACGCTGCCTTAGAACCGGTAAAAGTATAAAACTAAATATAGCTCACGATTGATCAATCGTGGGCTATTTTTTCCAATAAAAAAGGTCCGAGTCTTTCACCCGAACCAAGAATTAAAATTAGTATTATTCGCCAATGGTATGGTAACGTTGGAAAATCCGCTTCATTGGGAGGTATAAGATCGGTACTAAGAGGGCTGTTACCCATCCTGTAAACAGACTAGCTGGCATAGCAGTAATGGCCATTGCCACCGCTGCTGAATAGCTAGCACCTAAAATCATTTGATTAATGATATGTTTACCAAATATTAAGACAATCTTAGTCAAAGCCCCGATAATTCCTAAACTTATAATATGTCCCATTCGATCCTCTTTATTAAAGACTTTAGAGTAAACCAGTGAGACGACGATTAAGACAAGGAAGTTTTCAAGCAAGGTAAAATGAACGACATGGATGTAACCATTCATAGTATCGAAAACAAAGAGACCAATTAAGGCAGCGGCCGTTCCACGCTTAAAGCCCATTAATAAGACAGCTAAAATAACCAAAGCATTGCCTGGATGGACAAAAGAATTCGAAATAGCTGAGGGCATTGGGATTCGAATCACAGTAATCGCAATAATAATCAGTGCGGCATAAATCCCGATTTGTACATACTTGAATAATTTATTGTTTTTCATCATTTACTTCCTTCTTCTTAATTATTTTTAATCAATTGTTTTGTAAATAAGGGGTAGTTCTTCGGCAGAGTCAGCGATTTGAACCGCCTGGTCTAAACGTGCTAAGCAGTCTGATATGTCTTCACGGTTAGAATGAATGATAGCCAAAGGTTCACCTTCTTGAATGCTGTCACCCACCTTAGCTTTTAGAACGATACCAACCACAGGATCAATTTGATCTTCTTTTACCGCACGACCTGCGCCTAAAACCATTGCTGCTTCGCCTACAAGATTAGCTACCCAATGACTGACAACACCGGAGCTCTTAGCTAAATAAGGAATTTGATACTTAGCTTTACCAAGTCTTTCGGGCTCATCAATAAAGGAAGCATCGCCTCCTTGAACTTCGATAAATTCACGGAATTTTTTAAGAGCAGCTCCCGAGTCAATTTGTTCTTGCAGTAGATCAGTACCTTCTTGTATGCTTTTTACGCGTTGAGCAGATAAGAGCATTTGGGCTCCCAAGCTTAAGCATAATTGGGTAAGATCCTCTGGCCCATTTCCTTTTAGCGTCTCTACCGCTTCGTTGACTTCTAAAGTGTTGCCAATGGCAAAACCAAGCGGCTGGTCCATATTCGATAGGACAGCAACTGTTTTTCTTCCTAAATGGTTACCGATTTCTACCATGGTAGTCGCTAATTCTTCTGCCATTTCGATGGTTTTCATAAAAGCGCCATCGCCCACTTTGACATCTAAGACAATCGCATCCGCCCCGGAAGCAATTTTTTTAGACATAATCGAGGAGGCAATTAAAGGAATCGATTGAACGGTTGAAGTCACATCTCTTAAGGCATAAAGTTTTTTATCAGCCGGTGTTAAATCACCTGTTTGTCCTACTACGGCTACTTGGTGTTGGTTGACTTGTTGAATAAAGTCTTCTTGTGAAAGCTCAAATTGAAATCCTTTAATCGTTTCGAGCTTATCGATGGTACCACCCGTATGACCCAACCCTCGGCCTGACATTTTAGCAACGGGTACCCCACATGAAGCTACCAAAGGAGCCAGAACTAATGTGGTAGTATCTCCCACACCACCGGTCGAATGTTTATCTACCTTAATCCCTTTGATGGCAGACAGATCAATTTGATCGCCTGATTCTACCATGGCCATTGTCAAGGCACTCACTTCTTTAGGATTCATCCCATTAAAGTAAACGGCCATATTAAAAGCCGCCATTTGATAGTCAGGAATTTTGCCTTCCGTAAAACCTTTGACAATATACTGGATTTCTTCTTGAGTCAACGTCTGATTTTCTTGTTTTTTATGGATTAAATCCACCATTCTCATACTTCATCATCCTTAAATTTAGTTTAGTTCGTGGTATTACTGCGTTCAATCTTAATAATTTCTCCATCAGCTTGAGCAACGAGTATGATGTCCGCATAATCCAAGAACAAGCCATGTTCGACAACCCCTACCTTGGCCTTGATTTCTGCTGCCAATACTTGTGGATTGGGTATTTCTTCGAGGTGTAAATCGATGATGTAATTGCCAGAATCGGTAATGAATAGTTTATCGCCATCGACTTTTCTAAAACTTGGTTTCATGCCTGCACTGGCAAAAGCATCATAAACTTTCCACGATCCAAAGCGTACGACTTCAACCGGCAAAGGGAATTTTCCTAATTGGTTGACTAGTTTGCTTTCATCCATGATCCAAATAATTTTATCACTTTGTTCCGCAATAATTTTTTCATGCAGTAATGCACCACCACCGCCTTTAATCCCAGCAAACTGGCGGGTTGTCTCATCGGCGCCATCCACTAATAAATCAATATGGTTGACATCATCAATCTCTTTTAAAGGCAGGCCAAGTCGACGAGCTTGTTCAGATGAACGATCAGAAGTTGAGACGGTTAAAATATTAGCTAGTTCACCTGCTTGAAAACGACGTCCTACTTCTTCAATAAACCAATAAGCGGTGGATCCCGTTCCTAGACCGACAACCATGCCGTCTTCAACATAGGACGCTGCATATTCTCCAACCCTTTTTTTTGCTTCTTCCATAATATTCCTCCGTTATCCAATGTATTGTGCCATTTCACGTATATACTCTACCATATTCGCTATTTGCTTTAAATCCTCTTTTTCAGCTGTACCACCGTGATAATCTAACAAATGCCATTCTTCAGGACCCAAGATCACATCATCTAAGCTCGTTCCTGGCTGACGTTTCATCCGCTTTGAAGCTAAATACATCAGAGAAAAACGTTTTGAAGCAATCCGGCCTCGATAATGAAAGGTTGCTAATTGCTTATATACTCTTTCTGTAAAAGTCTCTTTTAGCATCTTTGAAAAGTTCGTCAAATTAGGGGTTGAAATGCCAACCGTAAATAATACCCAATTTGGTTCACTATAGTGATTCATAAGTTGATTGATCCTGATTGATTTAAAAATTCGGCCAGAAAAAACAAAAGTGCCCACAATGATTAGATCATAGTGGTTTAAATTTATTTTATCCACTTCACTTAAAGAAACCATCGGAAAATCGAAGACCTTTTGAAGAGCTTTAGCATACAGTAGTGTTGATCCATAAGGTGATTCATAAATTATTAGACTCTTCATAAAGCTCTCCTTTCATTTTTACCTATTTCCTTAGCCATTATAGCACAGTTTTAGGTTTTTTGTGAATCGCTTACATGATTATCTTCATTGAACCTTTCTCATCTTCCTACTTTTTTGATATACTAGATACAACAATCCCATGAAGGAGGCAAAGAAATGCCGCAAACAATTCATCTTGAGTGTCCAATCTGCCACGCTAAACACGAACACTCTATCGAAACAGCTATTAATAGTCAAAAACAACCCGAATTAAAACAGAAATTACTAGAAGGACAATTGCTCGCTTTTGAGTGCGATCAGTGTGGCGCTAAAAGACAGATTGAAACACAGATTCTCTACCACGATCCTGAACTTAAATTATTAATCTACTTAGCACCAAAATTTAAAGAATATCGTGAAAAGATCTTGCAAGGTCTCAGTGTGATGACTCAAGAAGAGGGTATAGATATTAGTGATTATCACTTAAGAGTTGTAACTTCAGCTCCTCAATTAATTGAAAAAATCCAAATCTTTGACCAAGGTTTTAATGACCAAGTGATGGAAGTAGTTAAGATTTTAACTGACGGACTCTTTGCTCAACAAGAACCCAATCGAACTGTACTCAACCGTTTCTTCATTCACAAAGATAATGAAGATAAATTCCTCTATCTCACTGAAGACGAACAATTAATGGTCGACTACCATCCCACTCTTACTGAGTTTATCGAAGATAAATTTGCAAAAGAATTAAAGAATGACTATCTGGGCCAATTTATCATGGTTGATTATGAATGGGCCACCAATATTGCCAACCACCAACCTGGTCCTGGTATTCAACATGAAAGTGACCAATAACTTTTTCATTGATTATAAAACGACCTATTAAATCAAGAAAAATCTTATTTTCCAATTAATGAACAGCCTGTACTCTTGATAAGTGCAGGCTGTTTTATATCGTTTTTATTCGTACCGTATTCCTTTACTCATCAGTGTTATTTGAATCAAAAAGCTTTTCTTCGCGCACCAAATAAATCGGTCTTCGTTTATCTTCGGTAAAAATCTTACTAAGATATTTGCCGATTATACCTAAACAAAGAAATTGGAAACCACCCATCACTAAAATTAGTAGAGCCAATAAACTAATGGAAGAAGCACTTACTTGAAATAATAGATAAGCACCTAATAAATAGAAACCCCAAATCATAGCCGAACCTAGACTAACAAAACCTAGGAAGCTAGCAATGGCTAAAGGTAAATCAGAAAAAGAAATAAGGCCATCAATGGCATAGTCCAAGAGGTTTCGAAAAGACCAGGAAGATTGACCGGCAACTCGTTTAATATTTGGATACTCCAAATACTTCACCTTAAAGCCTATCCAAGAAAAAATCCCCTTTGAAAAACGATTATATTCACTCAAGGAAACTACTGCGTCTACTACTTGCGCCTTCATCAAACGAAAATCTCTCGCACCTTCGGCCAATTGAACGCGAGAAATTAGGTTATTTATTTTATAAAATAGACTCGCAAAAAAAGACCGAACCGGTGGCTCTCCTTCTCTTGATATCCTTCTTGTGGCAACCACGTCAACCTCTGGATCCTGAATCATTTGATACATCTCAATTAATAATTCTGGTGGATCCTGTAAATCAGCATCCATAATCGCCACATACTCCCCTTTTGCATGTTTTAATCCGGCATAAAGACCAGCTTCTTTGCCAAAATTTCGTGAAAAGGATAAATATTCGATACTATCCGAATAGTGATTTTCAAGCTCTTTAATAACATTTAGTGTCTGGTCGGTTGACCCATCATCGACTAGTAGTAATTCAATTTCGACTTGTCTTAAATCTTGTTGCACTTGCAAGATGGCCTCTATAAATGCCTTGATTGTTTTTTGCTCGTTATGGCAAGGCACGACCACTGTCATGACATTTTCTCTAACCAATAAGATTCCTCTTTTCCTAACAATTGCTTAGAGTATACTAAGCAACACACTTGTCATTATATTATATAACAAAGAAAGCCCAAACAGTCTATTATTAAAAATATTTCATCAAGTCCTTACTTATTTATAGATAATAATTCGCATATTCTTAATAAAAAATAAGTTCCAACATCGTTCTTATCTTTCTTGAAGGACGATGTTGAAACTTATTATTGGTAAAATCACCTATAGAGCTTATTGACTCATTTGGCTAGTTATCAGAGGCTGAGCTTGGACTTCATATTCAATGAGCCACTCCCAATTTGGTTTGGGCAAGGCTAATTTAAAAACGACAATCCACTCTCCAGCAGGAATGGGTCCTACTCTCGTCCCTGTACTACTTGCGAGTTTGTCACGGCTAAGAATAATCTTTCGACTACCACAAATATTTTGAATATCGACACGCACATTATAATTTGAATCATAAACAATAAATGAATCAATTACATAAGCTTCCTGATAAGGAATAAAGGCAAAACTAATTTGTTCAATCGCATCAGGAACCAACAACCGTTCGATGACAAAGGAAGCTGCTGGATCATTAGGTTCTTTGATATTTAACCGCTTACTTACTAATTGCAAAGCCATTTAATCACTCCAATCAAATGTTAGATTAAGTTTACCAAGTGATTGTGAATTTTAGGGCCTGTTTTTTGTAAAGAATATGTAAATTTTAGCTAATACCTTGGTTCAAGTTTAACACGTAAGTACTCATCGTTATATTCAATCAATTTTTCTTGACCCAGATTGCGGTAGATTTCTAAATGGTCAGTAATTTCTTGGGGTGGATAAAAAGCTGGGTCGTTAATTACTTCAGGATCCATCAGATCAATCGCATCCTTATTTGGTGTAGCATACCCAATATATTCTGCATTTCTAGCTGCGATATCTGGTCGCATCAAAAAGTCCATTAAAGCATGCGCACCTTGAACATTTTTTGCTCCTTTAGGAATAGCTAGGGTATCAAACCATATATTAGAACCTTCCTTAGGAACCATATAGGCTAAATCCTCGTTTTCATCCATAGCTGTTGCCGCTTCTCCTGAATAGGTGATAGCGATCGGCGCTTCTCCGATTGAAGCATACATTTTAATTTCATCTGCGAGTAAAGCTAAAATATTAGGCATAAGCGTCTTCATTTTTGCAGTTGCTTGCTCAATTAATTGACTATCGGTTTCATTTAAGGAATGACCTTCGGATTGCAAACCGATCCCAATCACTTCTCGCGCGCCATCAATAATCATAATTTGATTGCGATACTTATCTTTCCATAGATCATTCCAGCTCGTTATTTCTCCTTCAGGAATTTGACTCGTATCATACAAAATCCCCAATGTGCCCCAGAAATAAGGAACGGAATATTGATTGCCTGGATCAAAGCTTTGGTCAAGGAATTTTTTATCAATGTGTTTTAAGTTAGGTAATTTATCATGGTCAATTTCTTCTAATAGATTTAACTCCAACATGTTTTCAACCATATATTCACTAGGACCAATTAAATCGTAATTGGTCCCTCCTTGTTGAATCTTAGTTAACATGGCTTCGTTGGAATCGAAAGTCTCATATACAACCACATAGCCAGTCTCTTCTTCAAACGCGTCAATTAAATCTGGATCAATATAATCGCCCCAATTATAAAAATTAACAATGTTACTCTCGCCGGTTAAGCCTTGACTCGATTGCAGATAGTAACGTCCGATAAACATCAGACCCACTGCTGCTAGAATGGTAATTGCTGCATTAATTAAGGTTTTCATTACTTACCTCCTCTCGCTTGACGCACTCTAAGAGCTGCTCGTCTTTGTTCACCCACGCGTAAACTATAGTAACCAAACACAAGTAAAAGAGCTAATAGGAACATCAAAGTGGATAACGCATTTATTTCTAAACTAACACCTGTTCTGGCACGCGAATACACTTCGACAGAAAGGGTTGAGAAGCCATTTCCGGTGATAAAGAATGTAACCGCAAAGTCATCTAATGAATAGGTGAACGCCATGAAATAGCCAGCCAAAACACCACTTTTAATCGAAGGTAAAATAATCCTTGAAAGAATTTGATTTTGATTGGCTCCCAAGTCTTGAGCAGCTGTAATCATCGATGGGTTCATTTCATATAAGCGCGGTAAAACCATCAAAACAACTATCGGAACGTTAAAAGCGATATGTGATAACAGAACGGTTGTAAAACCAAATTCAAATTTTAACAAGAAGGAGAACATTAAGAGAAAACTGGCCCCCATCATAACGTCCGGTGTCACCATTAGGACCGAGTTTAAGTTAAGAATAGCTTGGCGATTTCGATTCGAGCGATAATAATAAATAGCAATCGCCCCTAAAGTACCGATTATCGTCGCAATTAAAGCGGATAAAAGAGCCACTATAAAGGTATTGAGGATAAAAGTCATTAGTCGCGTATCTTCAAATAAGGCTTGGTAATGTTCAAACGTAAACCCGGAAAAATTAGTCATATCGCCACCTGCGTTGAAAGAATAAAACATTAGGTAAAAAAGTGGCGCATACATCAATAAGAAAACAAAACCAATATAGATAGTTGACCCCATTCTTTTTTCCGTATTATGCATCTTGAACACCTCCTGCTTTAGACCGATCTCTCGTAATAAATAGAATAATAAACATAATCAACATTAACACAACACCAATTGTTGATCCCATGCCCCAGTCTTGAGTGACCAAGAAATGTTGCTCAACAGCCGTTCCCAAGGTAATAACGCGATTACCTCCGATTAAACGGGTAAGCATAAATAGAGACAATGAAGGGATAAAGACTGCTTGAACTCCGGAGCGCACACCTCTCAGTGACAAAGGGAAGATTATGCGCCGAACAATGGTCAATTTAGAAGCCCCCAAATCATGGGCCGCTTCTAAGAGACTAGGTTGAATTTCGTTGATAGAGTTAAAAATAGGCAGAAACATAAAGGGTAATTCAATATAAGCCGCAACTAATATGAAAGACGTATCCGTAAATAATAACTGTTGTCTGCCAAGACCAATCATTTCAAAGAAATTATTTAAGGGACCAGAATTGCCGAAAATACCTATAAAGGCATACGTTTTTAAAAGAAGATTGATCCAAGTTGGCAGAATAATTAACATTAACCATAAATCTTTATGTGGGCTTTTTGACAGAAAATACGCTAAAGGATAGGCTAATAAAAAAGTAAAAAAAGTCACTAAAAAAGCATACCAGAATGAAGACAGAGTCATGCGGATATATTCCATTGAACTGAAAAAGTGCTGATAATTAGCCAAAGTGAACTGACCATCTATCCCTATAAATGAACGTTGAAAAAGAACAAGTAAGGGAGTAATTACAAAAATGATTAACCACAAATAGTATGGTATTGCTAGTAAATGAATATTACTCTTCTTCATCGTCGTCCCCCTCATATTGTTCTAGACGGGCATCAAATTCTTCTTCGGTTTCGTTGAACCGCATGACGTGAATTTCATTTGGCCCAATCTGGAGACCAATTTTTTGGCCAATTTCAACTTTCTCAGTTGTATGGATCATCCATTCATTTTGATCGTCATCATAAGCAATAATTTCATTGAACATACCTCTAAAGAGCATGGTGTCGACCGTTGCATTGATTTGGCCTTGATTAGGAGCAGTGATCCGCACATCTTCTGGCCGAATAACCACTTCAACAGCTTCACCTTTAGGAATACCTGCATCCTCACAATCGAATTCATGACCGACAAATTCAACCCGATAATCATCAATCATGGTCGCATCAATAATATTTGATTCACCAATAAAGTCAGCCACATAACGATTGATTGGCTCATCATAAATATCTGAAGGCGTGCCGGATTGGACAATTTCACCCTTGTCCATAACAAAAATCCAGTCTGACATCGCCAAAGCTTCTTCTTGGTCATGGGTCACAAAGACAAAGGTAATCCCTAAACGTTTTTGTAACTCACGTAATTCGTACTGCATATCGGTCCTTAGTTTTAAATCTAAAGCAGATAAGGGCTCATCTAAAAGTAAAACATCCGGTTCGTTTACTAAAGCACGCGCAATGGCGACACGCTGTTTTTGTCCACCAGACATTTCATTAATGTTTCGATCTTGATAGCCTTCTAACCGCACTTGCTTTAGCGCAGCTAATACTTTTTCTTTAATTGTTTGCTTGTCAACTTTTTTTACTGATAAACCAAAAGCAATATTATCAAACACCGTCATATGCGGAAATAACGCATAATCTTGAAATACCGTATTTACTTTTCGTTTATTAGCAGGAATATCGGTTACTTCCTTACCCTGAATCGAAACGGTTCCTTCACTCGCTTTCGTAAAACCAGCAATAATTCTTAGAATTGTAGTTTTACCACATCCTGATGGTCCAAGCAAAGTATAAAACTGTCCCTGTTCCAACTCCATATCGATATTTTTTAAAACCATTTGATCATCAAAGTGTTTTGAAACGTTTTTCAATTCAACACTTAACAATGCTTCACTCATGCTTGCCACCCTCTTCTGTATTTTTTGAAGTTAACCTTCCGCCAGATTATATCATTTTATTAGTATGCTTGGTAAGCTAGAATTTAGAATTTAATCTTTATATTCAAAATATTCAACTTTCACATTTAATAACTAAAAAAAGCCACAACGCATGGTGTGACTTTCTGATTAAATTAAGCGATTAAATTTCATTTTCACCGATAATGCGAACTTCAGTTTCAAGGCGCACTTGGTTTTTTTCCCAAATCGTTGCTTGGATATAAGCAATTAAATCCGTATAATCCGTAGCTGTTGCATGATCGATATTAACGATAAAGCCCGCATGTTTTCGCGAAACTTCTGCACCTCCAATGCGGTGTCCTTGAAGTCCTGCTTCTTGAATTAATTGGCCTGTATAATAACCCTCAGGTCTTTTAAAGACAGAACCACATGAAGGGTATTCCAAGGGCTGCTTTGATTCCCGCAATTTTGTTAAGCGATCCATTTCTGCTTTGATTTTTAATTCTTCTCCCATGTGAAGCTTAAAACGAACTGCCAAGATTAAATCGTTTTGTTCTTGAAAAATTGAATGACGATAAGAAAAAAGACAGTCAGCATTTTTGAATGTGCGAATTTGGCCTTCACGGCTGATAACATCAACCTCATCTATGACATCTTTGACTTCTCCGCCATATGCACCCGCATTCATATAGACAGCTCCACCAATTGAGCCAGGAATGCCACAGGCGAATTCTAAGCCAGCGAGGGATTCTTTCAAGGCCAGATGAGTTAATTGAATGAGCGAGGCACCTGACTCTGCTTCAAGTGTTTGTGAATTGATCAGTCGCATTGCTTTCATTTCAGTCATCATTAAGACAATTCCGCGGATCCCGCCGTCTTTTACAATTAAATTCGACGCATTCCCCAATACGGTTAAGGGTATAAGTTCTATTCTGGCATAATTGACTATTTGTTCCACTTGGGAACGGTCTTGCGGAAATATTAAGTAATCTGCCTTCCCGCCTGTTTTTGTATAAGTATATTTTGATAATGGTTCATCTTTTAAAATTTTGATGCTAGGAAATTGTTCTAATAAATTCATTATTTTTTCCCCTTCAATATGATCGTCTTTCTATTCTAGTTAAAAGGATGTCACTTGTAAAGTGACATCCTATTTTGAAAGCGGTTTAATTGATGACTTTTTCCATTGTGTAGACATCAAAATAAAAATGGCCATGTCGCAATCGTTGACTCAAGGTTCCTTTAATTTCAAAACCTAGCGATTGATATAATTGAACCGCGCGTTGGTTTTCAGTGACAACTTCTAAACACAAAACGCTAATTCCTACTCTTTCAGCAAATCCCATTAATTCTTCTACAATCATTCTGCCAATCCCATAGCCCCAATATTCTCTGACAAGGGATACACCGATTTCAGCAATATGATTTTGTTTGCGATTTGATAAATTGGCTAAATTACCCATACCAATTAATTGGTCATCGACTTCAACGACAAGTAATAAGGATTTTTCAGATAATTCATACTTGCGGATTAAATCTCGCTCTTGTTTAACATCCAGCGGGAGCCCTTCGGGACCTGTCGTTAAGTATTTCGTTTCTTTACCAATATGTCTCATTAAGCCTAAAATAGCTCGCGCATCTTTAACTTGAGCTTGGCGGATTGAAAGTTTAATTTCCTCTTCAACCACTTCAACTTGCTTTGCTTGGTTAGGGTCTTCCCACTGAGGCATTCTTTAATCAATCCTTTCTATATGTCTCAACAAATCTTGATATATAGTCTCATGTTTTTGGTCCGCTTGAGGTGAGAGACTAATTACAATTTGCCGTTGCTGCTTGTCGATAAGTTCGAACTGTATCTTTATATATTCCTTAGGTAAATAGTCCATAATAAATTCAGGCCACTCCACTAAACAAAGCGTCCTTGGATCCAAGAATTGTTCAAAATCAACTGTATCTGCTCCACCTTCTTCTAGGCGATAAGCATCAATATGTATTAACCGATCAGCAACTTGATCTAACTCATATTCTTTGACAATCGTGTAGGTCGGACTTTTGATGGCCCTTTGAATACCGAGGGTTTGACCAAAAGCTTGCGTAAATGCCGTTTTGCCCGATCCTAGGGGGCCTGACAGGAGAATTAAACTGCCCGGCTGAATAATTTGTGCCAAAGTTTTAGCCAATGCTTGAGTCTCTGTTAAACTATGGCTAGTATACTTCATCATCTATTTCTCCATTCATTCTACTTCTAAATTAATTATAGCGAAGATTCCATAAAACTACGAATTATTTGACTTTGTAGTTAATTATTGCTAATTTTATAGTAATAGAAAATGAGGAGGTCAGTTCATGAAAAAAATATTACAAGTTTCCACCATTATAATTTTGGCGATATTTTTAACAGCTTGCGATAAATTACCCGGAAATAAAAAAGCAAGTGTTGAAAATGCTCCTACTGAGGAAACGACGACAAGCGAGTCGACACCAGCAGAGACAACAGCTGATGTTGACAAAACAACGACGGAAGAAACAACAGTAGAAACACCAACCAATGACGCTCAAGGCCAAGAAGGTACAGCTACAATTATTATCAATCAAGAAAATGGTTCTCCGCTTGAATATCAAGTCAATAACATTGGTGGAGTAAGTGTTTTAGAGGCTATGTCCGCCATTGAAGAATTAGAATTCAATTTTAATGAAGACGAAGGGGTTGTCGATGTTATTGAGGGTGTAGAAAATGATTACGCGCCCAATACATGGATGTATCTCATAAATAAGCAATTTGCTGAACTTGGTGTTGTCTCTCAAAAACTAGAAGACGGCGATGAGATTGAATGGTATTATGGTACGATTGATGATATTCCTGTTACCATTATTCCTGCCCAAGAAGCCGATACTACTGATCCTGCCTAATTTATATAGACACATGTAATAATTAAGAACCGCTCCTATTGGGGCGGTTCTTTCTATTCATTTAGTATTTTTTTCTAATAAGATAACTAGCTAATCCTAGCATAGTAAAGCTAATACCATATACGAGGGATAAAGGCTTTTCTCCTGTTGCGGGCAGGGAATCATCTGTCTTAGCTGCTACCGTTTGTGAGTTAGTCGTCTGATGATTGTCTAATCCAGATTTAGAAGTAGGATATTCCATTTTAACTTTATCGACTGTATCTTCTATATTTTCTTCTAAATTATTCCACTCTTCAACTGAATCAAGCGATTCAACAATCACTTCTTCCTCCTCACTTTGGCTAGGTAAAGGTTGAAGTTCCTCTTCTCCTCCATCCGTTTCTGGAGTGTTTACAGGGGGTTGAGGCTTTTCAGGTCGGTGATAATAGGTTATAAAACGATTATTTTCTTCTAACAATTTTCCGATTTGTAAGAGACTCCGATCGTTTTTAGCAAACGTATTAAACATCACACCCATTGGTAAATTATTAGCCGTTAGATAGGTCGGTAAACTTAAGGCGGGGGTCCCTGTTAAATTAGCCAATTGGGTATAGGGAGTTAAGGTCCAGGCTGGTAACCATTGGTCATAAATAAGCTGTAATTTTTCTGCTTTACTTAACTGTGACATGTCTTCCATTTTTACAGCCATTTCCTGACTGATATGATTATAATCAGCTTTAGGTGCAGGGAAAGCGTTAGTAGCTGTTAGCAAAACTGGATATTTAGTATAGAAAGCTTCCATCTCTGCAGTAATCTGCTGGATATTCTCCCAAGCGCTAGCCACATCTTCTTTAGTCAGGTCTTTAGAAGTTTGATACAAGGCCCAAGTTAGCAATTCAACATCTTCTCTTTGAATAGGGCGACCTAACGGCCTTTTCGCCATATAATCGAGTGATCCTGCATAGGAAGAAGCGAGAATGTAATAATTTTCCATCAGTTTCTTACCGTCCACGGGGTAAGCAACTTCTTCTATCTGATAGCCCTCTCCTTTTAAGAAGTTAACTACCCCTCTAACCGCATTTATTGCATCTTGTGAAATCACTGTGCCAGCTGGAGTCATGGTTGTAAAGGCAATTGGTGTTGACTTATCAAATGTCCCCTCAAGCACTTCATTTTTAGTCTTATCCTTCAATAACGTTTCAAAAAGAGTAATCGTATCTTGCATTGATTTTGTTTCAGCAAAATGTGTGGTTTGGTTTTTTTCAGAGCTACTGTCCCAAGTTAAGATTCCTCTGGAAGGATGTAGACCAATTAGGCCAGACCATGAAGCTGGGATTCGGGTTGATCCCCCGGCATCGCTTGAACTGGCAATTGGTACTTGTCCAATCGCTACAGCGGCTGCAGATCCTCCAGAAGAACCTCCTGGATTATGGTCTAAGTTCCATGGATTATGGGTGTCTCCGTATAATTCAGAGTTGGTGACATTGATCCAACCAAACTGAGGATACGAGGTTTGTCCAATCACTATAAAGCCTGCTTCTTTAAACGCTTTAACTTGGCGTCCATCTCTTTGAGAGATCTGATCTTCTAAAAATTTCAAACCATTCGAATTTATACCACCCTCAACTGAATGACCTAAGCCCTTTACCAACATAGGCACACCATAAAAGGGTTGTCCTTTATCTTCTAAAGCGGCTGCTTCTGCTAAAGCCTCCTCTTTGCGAGTTGAAATAATATTATTAAGATCAGGATTCGTTTCTTCGATCACTTGAAAAGCCAACTCAATTAATTCTTGGCTAGTCGTTTTCCCACTTCGAATCATCTCAGCTAAGGTTGTAGCATCAAGTTGTTTATATTCTTCAACAGTTAGAGGAGTTTGTGAAACTCCCTCTTCCAAACTTTGTGAATCGTAAACAGTTGACCCAGCCTCTTTTTCAGGTGAATCACTATTTATTGCTGCATTATTAGGCTGGTTTAATACCTCGGTCAAATTCGACGCTTGAGAATCATATTCTTTTTGTGCTTGACTCGTTTCTACCGTCACTGGTTCTGTAGCGTTAACCTGTAAAACGATAGGGGTCAGACTATTGAGAACAAGAGTTGCGACCAGTAATAGTTGCTTTGAGAGTGTTTTTTTCATTGATAACCTCCAGAATTATTTTTTCACAAAGTTCATTGTACCATTAACTTTCATTTTGTGAATGCTTTTTATGCGATTTAACAAAAAAACTTCCTAGCAAAATAATTTGTTAGGAAGTTCAGACTATTATTATTAGTTATCTGCTCGATTAACCGATCACTTGATTGGCTGTAATAATGGCTACCTTGAAAACATCTTCTTCTACGCAACCTCGTGAAAGGTCAGAAACCGGCTTGTTAAGACCTTGCAGAATCGGACCGACCGCTTGGAAGTTTCCAAGACGTTGAGCAATTTTATAGCCGATATTACCTGATTGGATTTCAGGGAAGACAAACACGGTAGCTTGTCCATCTAAGATGGATCCCGGAACTTTTTGAGCAGCAACTTCTGGAACAATAGCTGCATCAAATTGAATTTCTCCATCAATGATTAATTCTGGTGCAAGTTCTTTAGCCATTTTTGTTGCTTCAGCCACCTTATCAACCTCTGGTGACTTAGCAGATCCATGGGAGGAAAAGCTTAACATGGCTACTTTAGGATCAATACCGAAAATTTTAGCTGTCTTAGCACTCTCGACTGCTATTTCAGCTAGTGATTGTGAATCAGGGTTAATATTGATCGCACAATCAGCAAAGACTAGCTTTTGACCATTGGTATGGGGTGGTACCATGATAAAAGCACCTGAGATGAGGTTAACGCCTGGACGAGTTTTAATAATTTGCAAAGCAGGTCTGACAGTATCGCTCGTTGAATAAACAGCCCCACAAACCATTCCATCCGCTTCTCCAGTATAGACGAGCATCGTACCAAAATAAGCAGGATCTTTTAACATTTCAACAGCTTGTTCACGCGTATTTTTCCCCTTGCGGCGTTCCACGAAAGCCTCAACTAATTCGTCCATTTTTGCATAATTTGATGGGTCATGAATTGTGATTCCTTCAATCACCCAATTTTTTTCTTCAGCTAATTTTCTAATTTCTTTTTCATTTCCTAATACAATCGGCTTTACAATATCTTCAGCATGCAAGCGAACAGCTGCACCTAAAACACGCGCATCATTTCCCTCGGGGAAAACAATGGAAATATTTTTACCCTTAATATTGTCTTGTAACTGTTGAAACATGTATGAACCACTCCTTATATTTCGCTATCACTATTATGATACACCTTTATAAAACTGTTCTCAATAATTTCATTTAATTCATTATTAATTGTTTTAGATTTGACTATTTTCGGATGTTTTCACTTTTTTCATCTGTTTCATTGAGAGGAAGTGTCTGTTTAATTGATGTCTCAGACTTTTCATTCTCTTCATTTTCCGTTCCGGCCAACATTTTATTCTTTTTTTCTTTTTTAGGATGATACATGCGATAATTTTTTAAAAATTGTTTAACCACTAACCGGTAGAACAGATATAAAATCAACAGGATCATTAGTAATGGGAAAGCGGCTACCAAAAAGAGGACTATATTTTCCAACAGCCATTTAGTCGAAACTAAAGCTTGTTTAAATGTATTCGCAATACGGGTGCTAAAAGAATAGTTTTGATTACGCTCTTGCGCTAATACATAGCGTTCACGCAAAGTTATATTTATTGTAGCCTGATCAATTTCATTTTTAAGATTAGCTTTTTCTGCCAAATATTGATCTCTTTGCACAATAGCATTTTCAATTTCTGTTTGAATTCGAACAATTTCTTCAATCTTCTCTGCTTTATCTAATAAATCATTCAGGCGTTCTAAACGATCTTCTACGGCCTTTATACGTATCTCAATATCATTCACCGATCGTGTCACATCTTCAGATCCCCTACTTGCAGATTGTAGTGAGGCATTTGGTAAATCTTGAAGCTTTTCAAACGTTTGATTAAAATCGGCTTGAGGTATACGAGCCACCAAACTTAACTCTCTCAATTCTTGATTAGCATCGGAATCATACCCACCATCCATGAGAAATTCATTTTGGTACTGAATCGTACCTTGGCTATTATTAATGATTTCGAACAAGGCTTTTTTAGAATCATCATACTTTAAAGTCTCAAAATACATATCAGCATTTTGAATGAGGTAACTTTGATCTACATTAGATTCCTCTTGATAGTTTTCATCAGCCATTTTCATTTGCTGATTATCCATATCTTTTGTATCTGTGAGGACTCGTTCTGAAACATTTTGTGAGTTAGATGGCCCTTTATTTCCACTATCACAAGCAATCAGACCTAATGCCATTGCTAGTATTAGAGCCAATAATTTGTAGTACTTCTTCATCATTTTCCCTCCTACATATTATTTTTCTTTATTATAGCGGTAAATCGTATAAAAAACTAAGGTTAAACTTGCAATTATGTGTTTACAGATGTAAACTTTAATTATAGTTACAAATGTAATCAGAGAGGAGTTTTTTGATGCAAGAAGAACTTTCAGTTCCAACTATTAGCGATGCAGAATGGGAAATCATGCGGATCGTCTGGTCCCATCAACCCCTTACCTCTCGTCAAATTATTGACATTGCAAATCAATTTTCAGATTGGAAGGAGGCAACCATCAAGACTTTAATTAATCGTCTTTTACAAAAAAAGCATTTAATACTGACCGGTGATCAAAAACCCTACCATTATCAAGCTACAATTAGTGAAAAAAAAGCTAATCAGCTAGTCTTAAATAGTTTTCTTCAGCGGATTTGTAATCTTCAAAAAGCTGAAGCCATTAGTCAACTCTTAGATCAAACCAACTTATCGCAAGAGGATTGTCAACAGTTAATTAGTCAGCTTTTAATTAAAAAGCAAACTTCTCCACAACAACTTGTATGTAACTGTCCATCTGGCCAATGTTGTTGTCATTCTCAATCACATTAATTTAATGGAGGAATTATCATGGAAAAACAAACTTTTACAGTCCAAGGGATGTCATGTAGTCATTGCGCTCAAACAATTCAAGATTTACTTTTAGCGATCGATGGAGTAGAGAACCTTCATATTCAATTAGACAATAAAGAGGTCACTATTGAATTTCAAGATCATTTAACCATAGAAGATCTGAATCATCAATTGAAGGATACCCATTATCAACTATCCAAAAAATAAACCTGTCAGGGAGGTCTAGTATGAAATCCACCATTTATTCTATTGAAGGAATGTCTTGTGCTGCTTGTGCGAGTACAGTAGAAAAGGCCTTAAATGCAACAGAAGGGGTTAACCAAGCCCAAGTTAATTTACTCCAGCAAACAGTCAAAGTAGATTATGATCCACAAATCATCAATTTTGAAAAAATGGCAGACCGCATTGAAAACGTTGGTTACCATCTCCTTCCATCTTTTGATGAAGCCCTTATCCAAAATTTTCGCATTGAGGGTATGTCCTGTGCTTCATGTGCTCAAACGGTCGAAAAAGCTGCCAAGGAAATGCCTGATGTTCACTCGGCTCAAGTTAACTATGCGACTGCTACATTGAACATCGAATGGAAAGATAAAGCACATCCTGAACAAGCAATTCAAGCAGTTCAACAAGTCGGTTACGACGCTAGCTTAATTATTTCACCTGAAGAACACTATCAAAAAGATATCGAACGAGAACAAAAGCATTTGACTAAAAGCAAACGAAAAATATACGGTATGGTCTTATTAACCTTACCGCTCTTACTAATAGCCATGGGTCCAATGATAGGTATCAACTTACCCTCTATTCTGTCCATCAAACAAAACCCACTAATCCATGCTTTGTTACAACTCTTTTTAAGTGCCGGTTTACTGTATTTAGGTAAAGAAATGTTTATTCGTGGATTTAAGAGTCTAATCAATCGTCATCCTAATATGGATTCTCTAGTGGCGATTGGTAGTGGGGCTGCCTTTATTCAAGGAGTCGTTGTCACTATTTATCTTTTACTTCATCCTAATCCATCAGGTCATCATTTAGAATTATATTTTGAATCAGCCGCAGTGATTGTTACTTTGATGACTCTTGGTAAATACTTGGAAGATCTTGCTAAGGGAAGAACCTCTTCTGCCATCAAATCTTTAATGGATTTAGCTCCAAAAGAAGCAAGAAGAATTAAAGAAGATGGATCGATTGAAATTATTCCTAGCGAGCGAATACAACCCGGCGACCACCTGCAAATAAGACCAGGTGATACCATTCCTATGGATGGAGTCATTCTCCAAGGACAATCGAGTATCGATGAGTCGATGCTAACCGGAGAATCGATGCCTGTCGGCAAAAAAGCGGGGGATAAGGTGACGGGCGCCAGTATTAATAAGACGGGTTCCTTCACTGTTGAAGTCACTCGTGTTGGACAAGATACTACCCTCTCACAAATTATTAAATTAGTTAATGAAGCTCAATCTTCTAAAGCCCAAATTGCAAAATTTGCAGATCAGGTAGCTTCCTATTTTGTACCAAGTGTTATGATTATTGCCATTCTAAGCGGTCTTTTTTGGTTACTTATTATGAATCAATCCTTAACTTTTAGTTTACAGATTTTTATTAGTGTACTAATTATTGCTTGTCCTTGTGCGCTTGGACTCGCTACCCCTACTGCTATTATGGTTGGTACTGGAAATGCTGCTCAAAAGGGGATTCTGATTAAAAGTAGTCAAAGTTTAGAAACCACCCACCAGGCTGATACTATTTTGCTGGATAAAACAGGAACCATCACCCAAGGTAAAACAAGTGTGACTGACTTCTATCCTTTGTCAGAAGACAAAAAAGACATCGTATTGAGTATGCTAGCCAGTGTAGAATCCAATTCTGAACATCCTTTAGCAAAGGCAGTCATTAATTTCGCTGAAAGTCAAAACATCCAATATACACCTCTCAAACAAATTCAAACCATCACAGGAAAAGGAATCAGTGGAGTTGTCAATCAATCCGTTATCCATATAGGAAATCTACGATTGATGAATGAAATATTGACCTCTCCCATTCCGCAAGAATTTCTTGCTCAAGCTGAAAAACTAAGTGAACAAGCAAAAACCGTTATTTATTTTAGTATTGACAAAGAATTTCATGGGATTTTAGCCATTTCAGATCCTATCAAAGAATCTAGTGCAGGAGTTGTTCAGCAACTTAAAGAAATGGGATTAAAAGTGATAATGGTAACCGGCGATAATCAAGCAACTGCCAAGCATATCGGACAAGTAGTCGGACTTGACCAAGTTTTTGCGGAAGTCTTACCAGAAGACAAATCAAAGATTGTTAAAAAAGTACAAGCGGAGGGTAATAAAGTAATTATGGTAGGTGATGGGATCAATGATGCCCCTGCTCTCGCTCAAGCCGATATAGGTATGGCTATCGGTTCAGGAACCGATATTGCGATTGAATCAGCCGATATTGTGCTTATGAATGACAATCTAACGACTATTCCAACAGCTATTCAATTAAGCCATGCGACCATACGCAATATTAAACAAAATCTTTTCTGGGCTTTCTTCTATAATATAATTGGTATCCCTTTTGCTATGGGATTCTTTTATCTATTTGGCGGGCCTTTGCTTAATCCGATGATCGCAGCTTTTGCTATGAGTTTCTCTTCAATATCTGTTCTACTAAATGCTCTACGTCTCAAATATTTAGCTTAAATCTTTTGCCATAGTTAGTATATAAACTACTAACTATGTTTTTTTTATAATTAATCTAAAAGAATCTAATGAATTAATACACGAAACAGGAAAAATTTACTATAATAGATTTGTGTCCGTTCTATTTAGAGATGTTCACTACTATCATTTTTTGAAAGGATCATTCAATGACTAAATTATATTTTGCTAGCCCCCTCTTTAATGAAATGGAACTAGCCTTTAATCAAAAAGTTGCTAATGAATTACGTCAAGCCATGCCTGAATTAGATATCTTCCTCCCACAAGAGCAAGCTGAAATCAATGATAAACAAGCTTATGCTGATTCAAAAATGATTGCTCGTTTGGATACGGAAGCTGTATTAGAAAGTGATCTTTTAGTAGCCGTTCTTGATGGTCAAATCATCGATCCTGGAGTAGCTAGTGAAATTGGTATTGCTTATCAAGCAGGCATTCCAATTATTGGTCTCTTTTCCGATACGAGACAGCAAGGGGCAGATAATCCTCAAAAAATTGAAGCACTCAAAGATGTTGCTGAGTCACAGTTTCCCTACGTAAACCTCTATACAGTAGGTCTTATCAAATTAAATGGAAAGATTGTTAGGCACTCTTCTGAGCTTGTTCAAGCAATTGAAGAGATCCTTAGCAATCAATAATGCTAATAAGTTACTAAGTCAAAATAGATAGGTGGAAATGAATGTATTCCAATAAAGTAGGATTAATCGATATCGGCTCAAATACAATCCGCATGGTCATCTATGGGATTGATAGCCACTTTGAAATTCATGAAATTACGAACCTCAAGGTTGCAGCTCGTTTATCTCAATATTTAATAAACGATGATCACGAGCAAATTGTCATGGCCGACCAAGGAATTCAAAAACTAACCGAAACACTCGCCAGCTTTAATTACGCAGCCAGAGCACACGAAATTGAAGAATTGATTGTCTTTGCTACGGCAGCCATTCGTCAATCTGCAAATCAAGAGACCATTATCCAACGCGTTTTAGATGAAACTGGTATCGAAATCCGGATCTTGTCCGAAAAAGAAGAGGCTTCACTTGGTCAATATGCCATTTCACACTCCTTGCCAAACCGTAATATGGTAACAATTGACTTGGGGGGTGGCTCTTGTGAGATTACTCTATCAGAAAACAAAGAAATTAAGCATTATCACTCCTTTCCTTTTGGAGTTGTGAGCCTTAAAGAGAAATTTTTCGCAGGTAAAGAACATAATGATGCCGTAGCCATTGAAAAAACCCGACGCTACCTTCAAAAAGCCTTCAAATCACTCTCATGGTTAAAAAAAATCGAATATCCTATTGTCGCAGTGGGAGGATCTGCTCGTAATATTGCTCAAGTTCATCAACGTTTACAGCGTTACCCCATTGCAGGTCTGCATGGCTACCGACTATCAGAAATAAACTTAGAAACTACACTCGATCTTTTTCAAACAACTAATTATCAGGATATGCAAGATATTGACGGCTTAAGTTCTGATCGAACCGATATTATTATCCCTGCCAATTTAGCCCTGATAGAGCTTTATCAAGTGGTTGATGCCCCAACTTTATATATTTCTAGACAGGGTCTTAGAGAAGGTATCATTACATACTACTTAAACGATCATTTCGACCAGCCAATCGATCCTGAGCATATCCATGTGCGAAGCGTGGCCAAATTATGCCGTGATTTTAAAGTCCATCCAAAAGTTGCCGAGGTCAGGAGTAAGATAGCTATCGACCTCTATAAACAGCTCACTGATTTGAGTCAATTGAATTATTCTTATGCTCAACAAGTTGAACTTGAAATGGCTAGTTACCTCTATAAATGTGGTCAATTTATTTCGCAAGAAGCAGACTCCCAGACTACATTTTATCTCTTATCGAATATGGACTTAGCAGGGTTCTCTCACCGTGATCGTGTTCGTTTAGCTCTATTGAGTAGTTATCGCAATAAATCATTACTCTATCAATATTGCCAACCCTTCGTCGATTGGTTTAGTGAAAATGACATGAAAGAATTGCAATCACTAGGAGGCATCCTAAAATTTAGCCAAGCCTTAAACGACTCAAAAACCTCCCCGATCAAAAAAGTCAAACTTGAAAAAAAGAAAAAAGATTATCTATTAACACTCTATCATCACGGCCCTGTAGTGGCTGAACAATATCGAGCCGAGCGCCATTCTAAACATATTGCTCGCAGCTTGAATGGGTCCTTAAAACTGAAATATGTCGATTTAGATGCTTAATAAGAATTGAGAGGAGAACTGAGAAAATGTCTGAGACCAAAAAAAAGAAAAAAAACATCGTTGCTCAAAAAGTAAAGCAAAGTTCTGATTCTAGTGAAAACAGTAGTCAATTTGATAATCCAGACTATTATTTTAATCGAGAACTGTCTTGGTTAGATTTTAATTTGCGTTGTATCGACAATGCTTATGATATGACTAATCCTTTACTGGAACAAATGAACTTCTTAGCCATTGCCTCTTCGAATCTTGATGAATTTTTTATGGTCAGGGTCTCAGGCGTTTATGATCAATATTTAGCGCATGTTGCAATCTCTGAGAATAAAACCTGTCAAACACCCAAGGAATTATTAGAAAATATTAGTCAACGTAATCACCGCAACGTCGATAAACAATATAAGCGTTATCATGAATTAATGCCGCTGCTAGCTAATACCGGCTATCAAATGAAATCAATCGACGAATTATCCACTACTGAACGGGCTGAAATGGAATATTATTTCAAAACGCTCTTACTACCTACCCTTTCGCCCTTAGGTATTGATGCCTATCGGCCCTTCCCACATCTGGTCAATAAAGTCATAAACATTATGGTCAAACTGAAAAAAGATGGTCAGGAACTTCGTGCAATTGTTCCTATTCCACAATTGATTGACCGTTATTTTGTCATCGAGGGACAGATTAACTCAATTATCTTAGTAGAAGATATTATTATTCATCATCTGGATGATATTTTTGAAGGATATGAAGTTGTTGCTGCTTATCCATTTAGAATCACGCGCAATGCCGATTTTTCAATTGTTGAAGATGGTGCTTCCGATTTACTTGTTTTAATCGAAGATTACGTTAAACAAAGAAAAAATGGCATGGCTGTTCGTGTTGAAATTGACAAGTCCCGACTAATGAATTTTTCTGAAAATCAATTATCTTACTTACAAGAAGTTTTTGATTTAGAAGACAATGCTGTCTATCTAATTGATGGTCCATTAGACTTAACTTTCCTGTTTAAACTAAGAGAAGAAATCGGGAAGTCGGCCCCTCAATTCTTATTTGAAGAGCATGTGCCTTTCCTTAATCCGAAGCATTTAGGTGAAGATTTATATACTCAAGTTAAAGATCATGATATTTTCCTTCACCACCCCTACGATTCATTTGATCCTGTGGTTAACTTAATCGCCTTTGCAGCTCAAGACCCGCACACAATTGCGATCAAACAAACGCTCTACCGAGTATCCAAAAATTCACCGATCATCTCTGCTTTGAAAACGGCGGCTGAGAATGGTAAAGAAGTCACTGTCTTAGTTGAATTAAAAGCTCGCTTCGATGAAGAAAATAATGTGTATTGGGCCAAAGAATTAGAAGAAGCGGGTTGTCATGTCCTTTATGGAGTGAGCGAATTAAAAACACACTCAAAAATTTCGCTTGTTATCCGCAAAGAAAACAATAAAATTCAACCTTATCTACATTTAGGAACAGGAAATTATAATGATAAAACGGCCAAAATTTATACTGACATGGGCCTTTTCACAACCCATCCTGGGCTTATTGATGATGCCACTCACTTCTTTAATTATTTAAGCGGTTATTCGAATTTGCCTGATTATAAACACTTACACGTTTCACCCTTTGCTATTCGCGACTCTCTAATGGATTACATTGATGAAGAAATTGTCTTTCAAAAGCAATATGGTAATGGGCGTATCATTGCCAAAATGAATTCGCTAACAGATGTGCCGCTCATTCATAAACTTTATGAAGCCAGTCAAGCAGGCATCTCAATTGACCTAATCGTTCGAGGGATCTGTTGTTTGAAACCGGGCATCCCTGGTATTTCCGATAATATTCGCGTTCGTTCAATTGTTGGAAGGTTCTTAGAACACTCTCGAATTTATTATTTCAACCATAATGGGGATAACCATCTCTTCCTTTCTTCGGCTGACATGATGACACGAAACATGATCAAACGCGTAGAAATTGAATTTCCAATTTTAGATAAAGATATTGAAGCTGATATTATTGATTATCTAGAGCTTCAATTAGCTGATAATATGAAGGCACGCGAACTTCAAGTAAATGGTGATTATATCCGTCCAATTATAATTGATGATAAAAAAATTAACTCGCAAGAAATATTAATCGAACGTGCAACCCAACGTCAAAAAGATCTAGATGAACGTTTAGCAAAGGAAAAACAAGGCAGAAGACTCCGACTTAGCAAACTAAATCCTGATAAAGAAAATGAACCTAAGTCCGTTAAAACAGAAGAAACTTCTTTATTTAAACGTTTCTTAGACTGGTTACGTAGCCTATAATTTTTAAACTCTGTCAATTAGACTGACAGGGTTTTTTTATTTAACTATTTAAGTGTCCTTAGTCGTTTTATCCAATAATTCTTAATGCTTTTTAGGGCTGAACATGCTAGAATGAAGGCGTATGTCTATGAATCTATGATGGAGGTTATGTTTGTGATCAATGTATCAAATGTTAGTTTACAATTCCCAGATCGAAAATTATTTGATGAGGTAAATATTAACTTTACCCCCGGCAACTGCTACGGCGTGATAGGAGCTAATGGTGCTGGTAAATCAACTTTTTTAAAAATCTTATCCGGTGAAATTACACCTACCACAGGGAATGTATCGATGGACCCCAATGAAAGACTCGCCGTCCTCAACCAAAACCATTACGGATTCGAAGACTATGAAGTAATTGAAACCGTAATGATGGGACACAAAGAGCTATATGAGGTTAAAAAAGAAAAAGATGCGATTTATATGAAGCCTGATTTTTCTGATGAAGATGGCGTTCGAGCGGGTGAATTAGAAGGTCTTTTTGCGGAAATGGGTGGTTGGGAAGCAGAATCTGAAGCTTCGAATATGTTACAAGGTTTAGGCATTCCAACTGAACAACACACAGCCAAGATGAGTGAATTAATTGAAGCAGATAAAATCAAAGTTCTACTTGCCCAAGCTCTTTTTGGTAAACCAGATAACTTACTTTTGGACGAGCCGACCAACGGTTTAGATGCTCAAGCCATCGATTGGTTGAGTAACTTTATCATGGATTTCCCTAATACTGTGATTGTTGTTTCTCACGATCGTCACTTTCTAAATACCGTTTGTACCCACATGGCCGATGTTGACTTTGGGAAAATTAAAATCTATGTCGGTAACTATGATTTTTGGTTACAATCCAGTCAATTGGCTGCAAAAATGCAAGCTGATCAAAACGCAAAAAAAGAAGAACAAATTAAAGAGTTACAAAACTTTATTGCTCGTTTCTCTGCTAACGCTTCAAAATCAAAACAAGCAACTTCAAGGAAAAAATTATTAGAAAAAATTACTTTAGATGATATACAACCATCCAGTCGTCGTTATCCTTTCGTGGGCTTTTCACCAGAGCGAGAAATTGGAAATGACTTACTCAGTGTGAATGGTCTTTCTAAGTCGACTGACGGCGAAGTCTTATTTGATAACATCACTTTTACCCTAAATCGGGATGATAAGGTTGCTTTTGTGTCACGTAATGATAATGCCATTTCTGCCTTCTTTGAGATACTCATGGGCAATCTTGAAGCAGATAAGGGTAGCTATGAATGGGGCGTGACTACCTCTCAAACCTATCTACCGCGTAATTCAGGTGATGAATTCGATGGTGTCGAACTATCTATCCTCGATTGGCTGAGACAATATGCTTCTAAGGAAGAAAGTGATAATACCTTTTTACGTTCTTTCTTAGGAAGAATGCTCTTCACCGGTGACGATGTCTTAAAACCAGTCAATGTTCTATCCGGTGGCGAAAAAGTGCGTTGCCTCTTATCGAAGATGATGCTATCCAAAGCTAATGTTTTAGTCATGGATCAACCGACCAATCACTTAGACCTTGAGTCCATTACAGCTTTAAATGATGGTTTAGTCAAATTTAAATCAGCTATCTTAATTGCTTCACATGACTACGAAGTCTTAAACACCACTGTCAATCGTGTGATTGAAATTACTCCAAATGGCGCTTTTGACCGAATCAATTCAACTTTCGAAGAATTTGTCAATGATAAAGCCATTCAAGCTCGCATCAATGAAATGTATCCAAAAAATTAAGTTTCATTTCTAAAAGCGGCTCATAAGCCGCTTTTTTATATTATATTTCCATACGATTGATTAGTAAATAAGGAAAGCACCTTGATTCTAAAAAAAATCTATAAATAAGTGACATTTTTCGCTATAATACAAACAGACTATAATGAAAGTGAAGTGAAAAAAATGGGTCGTAAATGGATGAATATTCGTGAAAAGAAAGCGAAAACCGATCAACAAACTTCTAGAATTTATGCAAAATTTGGTATTGAGATTTATGCAGCAGCTAAATCAGGAGACCCAGATCCGGAAACTAACCAAAAATTAAAATTTGTTATTGATCGTGCAAAAACATATAATGTGCCTACCCATGTCATCAACAAAGCGATCGATAAAGCGAAAGGTTCTGCTGATGAAACCTTCCAAGAATTACGGTATGAAGGTTTTGGACCTAATGGTTCAATGATCATAGTGGATGCTTTAACTAATAATGTCAATCGTACTGCCGCCAATGTCCGTATGGCCTTCAATAAAAATGGGGGAAATATGGGTGTTGCGGGTTCTGTTTCTTATATGTTTGATCATGTTGCGGTCTTTGTGGTTGAAGGTCAAGAAGAAGAAGCTATAACAATGGCCTTACTAGAAGCCGATATCGATGTCAAAGATGTTTATACTGAAGAAGATTCTGTAGTAATTTATGGTCAACCTGGCGATTATGGTACTATTAAGGAAACGTTGGAAAACTTCGGTGTCTCTGAATTTTCAGTGGCTGAAACTGAGATGATTCCTCAAACTGAAGTTGAACTGAATGAAGAAGACCTTGAAACCTTCGAAAAATTAATTGATGCCTTGGATGATGATGAAGACGTCCAAAAAGTTTATCATAACGTAAACATGTAATTTATTCATTAGCATTACCTATTAAAAATGCCAACCTCTATAAAGAGATTGGCGTTTTTTGTTATAGATCTTTAACTTTCATCATGCGGGTAATACTTGCCCGTTCGTTTTCTTCTAGTTTCATTGAAATATAGTTAATAGTCTCTTGGGTATCTGGAATCATTCGATATTCAAGAGCGTTAACACGTCTTCTTGTTTTTTCAATTTCATCTGCTAACAATTGACACGTTTTTTCAATTTCAACCAGTTTCAGTAACTTAGGCAAAATCTTCCGTAAGCCATCTAAAGCCTCATCCAACTCCGCATTGGAGTTTAAATAGCCATAACGTAAAGGCTCATCATCAATATCATCTTCTAGATTAAAATCCATTTGAGGCACATTGACGCTCATGATGTTTTTTAAATTAATTGAAAGATCAATCTTTTGACCTGAAATGGCTGCTATCTCTTCAATAAAGTTATCACTCATTAAAGACTTTGCGATCACAAAAGATTGCAAAGCTTCTGAGAGTTCCGCTTCAACTTGTTCACGTAATTCGTTGTTTTTACGAATCAAGTCGATAAAGTGACGCATTAACTCGTCTTGCTTATCTTTTAGGAGTTTATGCCCACGACTAGCCAAAGCATGGGTGCTTTTCAAAGCAGATAGTTCCATCCGGGTCGGCTTTACCCCTAATACGTTTGCCATAATGCATTACTCTCCTTTCGGTAAGTATTGCTCGATCATTGGGTCCTTGATCCGTTTCAACTCGCTCTTAGGTAAAATCTTCAATAAGTCCCAAGCAATATCCAATGATTCAAAGATATCACGGTTCTTGTCAAAGCCTTGATTTACATAGCGTTTTTCAAATTCATCTGTGAACTTCACATACTGCTTATCAACATCAGAAAGGGCCGATTCTCCAAGAACGATAGCCAATTCTTTAGCTTCTTTACCCTTTGCATAAGCTGCAAACAATTGGTTCATAGTTGGTGCATGGTCTTCTCTTGTTTTTCCTTCCCCGGTTCCTTTATCTTTCAAACGAGATAAGGAAGGCAGAACATTGATCGGCGGTTTGATTCCTTGATTATCTAAAGAACGGTCTAAGATAATTTGACCTTCGGTGATATAGCCTGTTAAGTCGGGAATTGGGTGCGTAATATCATCTTCTGGCATGGTTAAGATTGGAATTTGTGTCACTGATCCCTTCGCTCCGACCAAGCGTCCCGCACGTTCATAAAGCGTTGATAAATTGGTATATAAGTAACCTGGATAACCACGACGTCCTGGAACCTCACGACGAGCAGCCGATACTTCACGTAAAGCCTCACAATAGTTGGTCATGTCAGTCATAATAACTAAAACGTGCATATCTTTTTCAAAGGCTAAATATTCAGCCGCCGTTAAAGCAATTTTTGGTGTTGCTAAACGTTCAATAGCCGGGTCGTTCGCTAAGTTGACGAACATCACTGAACGGTCGATCGCTCCTGTTTCTCGGAAAGAATCCATGAAGTATTCCGCCTCATCATAAGTGATTCCCATGGCTGCAAAGACAACCGCAAAATTCTCATCTGAGTTCAAAACAGTTGCTTGACGTGCAATTTGGGCAGCCAATTCTTTATGTGGCAAACCTGAACCTGAGAATACCGGTAATTTTTGTCCTCTAACCAAAGTGTTCAAGTGGTCAATGGTCGAAATGCCTGTTTGAATAAATTCATCCGGATAGTCACGTGCCATTGGATTGATCGCTTGACCATTAATATCCGCAAATTTTTCAGGAATAATTTGTGGTCCGCCATCCATCACATTTCCCATACCATCGAAAATTCGCCCAACGATATCTTCAGATAAAGCGAATTCTAGAGGTTTTCCTTTAAAACGCGCTTTAATGTTGGACAATCTCATCGAAGCTGTTCCACCATAGATTTGAACAACAGCTTTACCTTCTTTGGCTTCGAGAACTTGTCCCATTCGAATTTCACCATTGTGGAGCTCGATTTCTACTAATTCATCATAGGCTATATCTTCTACGCCATCAACAATCATCAAAGGACCGTAAAGGTCAGATATATTCGTATATTCCTTAAGCATTCGCTCCACCTCCTTGTTCAAGTACTTGTTTCATACATGCCACAATTTGATTATCGATCTCATCTAAACGGCCAAGCTCTTCCTCTGGAATAAATTTAGCCCGAGCGATCTGTTCACGCACTTCTTGAGTACCTTCCATGATTTCTTTATAGTAAGCTCCTAATTTCATAGCTTCTCTAGCTTCCGTTTCAAAATTGATAATTAAATTCAATAATTTCAATTGTTTTTCTTCTGAAGTAGTCGTATCCACATCATCAAAGGCGTTTTGTTGTAGGAAGTCTTCACGAATCATACCAGCAATAGCAAGCGTTAATTTATCTTTCTCAGAAAGAGAGTCTAGACCGACTAACCTTACAATCTCTTGTAAACTTGATTCTTCTTGTAATAATGCTAAACAATGACGGACTTTGTCGCCCCAACTTGGATCAATATGTTCATCATTATAGGCTTGAACATCGGTTGAATATTGCGAGTAAGAATCTAACCAGTTAATAGCTGGGAAATGTCGCTGTTGAGATAACTTAGAATCTAAACTCCAGAACACCTTTACAATTCGTAAGGTATTTTGAGTTACCGGCTCTGAAGTATCGCCACCCGGAGGAGAAACGGCTCCAATGGCAGACACAGACCCAATACGATCATCGGATCCAAGCACTTGAACCAATCCCGCACGTTCATAATACTCCGCGATACGCGAACCAAGATAAGCCGGATATCCTTCGTCTCCAGGCATTTCCTCCATACGCCCAGACATCTCACGCAATGCTTCCGCCCAACGTGAGGTAGAATCCGCCATGATGGCTACAGAATATCCCATATCACGGAAGTATTCTGCGATTGTGATACCCGTATAGATAGAAGCTTCACGCGCTGCCACCGGCATATTAGATGTGTTAGCAATTAATATCGTACGTTGCATGATTGATTCCCCTGTTTTCGGGTCAATCAATTCTGGAAACTCATTAATAACATCCGTCATCTCATTTCCACGTTCTCCACATCCAACGTAAACAACCACATCAACATCTGCATACTTAGCAATTTGGTGCTGAACAACTGTCTTACCAGCACCGAATGGACCTGGTACGGCAGCAACCCCACCCTTAGTGATTGGGAAAAAGGTATCAATTACTCGTTGACCCGTTTTAAGTGGTGCTTTAGGTGTAGACTTTGCTTTATAAGGACGTCCTAAACGAACCGGCCATTTTTGAATCATATTTAATTCTTGTTCGCCCTTGTCTGTTTCAATTACACAGACTGTATCTTCAATTTTAAAAGAACCCGATTCAATCGCCTTAATCGTACCTTCAATGCCGACGGGTACCATAATGCGGTGCTCGATAATTTTGGTTTCTTGAACGACTCCAATAATATCACCAGCTACTACGTGGTCCCCAATTGATTTACGTGCTTCAAAGTGCCACACCTTGTCACGGTCTAAGATGTCAATATTACTTCCTCTTACTAAAAAATTACTCTCTGTTTTTTTCATGAAATCTTCTAATGGTCTTTGAATTCCATCAAACATCTTCGTTAATAGACCCGGTCCTAATTCTACTGAGAGTGGGTTTCCTGTTGGGGTCACTCTCTCGCCCGGTTTGAGACCAGATGTTTCTTCATAAACTTGAATCGATGCAACGTCCTGGTGCATTTCGATAATCTCACCAGTCAATTGCATTTCTCCAACTAAAACAATTTCACGAATTGAGGAGTCTTTCATCCCTTTAGCCTTAACTAAAGGTCCTGAAATTTCTTGAATAATTCCAGTTGTCATTTTTTTCCTCCTTTTATAATATATTCTGTCCGATCGCTTTTTCGACATTATCATTGACTTTAGCCATGCCGATTCCCAAGGATCCTTGATGGGTTGGAATCAAAATGACTGCCGGTGTTGGTAATGTGTCAAAGTGACTAATCGTATCGGGAATTTCTTGTGCTAGATTTTCCGTTAATAATACAACCCCTACTTTTTCTTCCGCTAAATGATGTAGGATTTTTCTAGCTTCCTCGCCACTACTTGCAGGATAGACTTCAAAACCTAATAGTTTAAAGGCCAATACGACATCACGGTTACCGATAACTGCTATTTTATATGCCATGAATTGGTCGCATCCTTTCTTTAATTAGTTGATTGTCTAAGTGATTCTCTTTTCCGGTTAAAATGAGGCGCACATTATCGCCTTCTTTTTCTAGGAAATAAAGATATGTAAGCACTGGCATTGGCCCAAAAGCATCAAATGAGAATGACCTTAAAATACGGCTGAATTCATTTTGAATCAAGGTATTTAATTCAGCGGGGTTAACCTTTTCATCATGTAACTGATCCCATACTGGATCGAGATTAATCATATACTCTGCAGTTTGATACGTCTCAACTAAGCCATTTAAGTCTTTTTCGCGCCAATTTTCAATAATATCATCACGACTCACCGCTCCTTGACTGGAGAGTGAAGTATATATAAATGACGTGCTTTGACCTTGCTTAAAAGCACGAACAAAGGTTAATAAGTTTTGAAAATCAATCTTCATTTTTACAAAACGATTTAATTCTTCATGCTGCAATGCATCGGCATGAGATCTGATATGTCTTAAATAGGCTGTATCTAAAATGACATCAATCGAATGTGTATCACCTGTGTCTTCAACCGCCGTCATCGCGTCATAAACAGCCTCTTGTAAAACAGGATGAAGGTCTTCATTTTGTCCTTTAGTAGACACCACTTGGGCGAGTTCTTCTTTGGAAAAACTGCCAATTGGGATATATAAATGAGATAAATCTTCATCGAGGTACTTTTCTTTAATCAAAAGCTTCAAATTATGATAAGTATATCTTAATGAGAATATTTCGATAATACGCCTATCAGGTGATGCTTCAAGTAACTCTTCATAAACATGGACTAAGCGCTGTTGAATGATTGGCTCAAAATTTCTATTCAAACGAACCTCTTCAGGTATTGAGTAGGCTGTCTTACCCAAATAATCTAAAACCTCATCCGCACTATCCATTTGTAATAAAGTTTCATAGTCTGATTGGCTGAGAAGTTGAGCTTCATAGAGGCGCAGGGTCGTATTTAAACCAGCATACTCTAATTCTTTCATAATAAGCCCCCCTATGCTTTCAGTTGTTTTTCGAGTTCAATAAGCAGTTGAGGCTTCAGTTCATTGATCACATCTTCAAAAAGATAATTCATGTTCATTCCTGCCTGGGTTAGGATAAAGCCAGATTTTTTGGCAATATTTTCGCCCCAGTGCATGTTATCAAAAGTAGCATGAAGTTCATTCGCTTGATCATCAGATATAAATTGACGAGACTTTTCACCTATTTTTAATTCAAAAGCTTGATGGGTATCCAATTTTTGAATCGCAGACTGAATCATTTGATTCAAATCAGACGCAATCGAATGATTTAATTGATTAGGAACGTCTTGAATAATTTCTTCTAATAATTTTTGCTTATGCGTAAGCTCTGAATTTCTTAATTCATTTGCTAAAGACTGCTTACGGATTTCGAATTGCTGCTCTTGTTTGCGAATGAAGTTTTCTTTATCGTGCTCAAATTGTTTATTTAGTCGATTTTTGTAATCTTCTAAAGCTTGAGATAGCTCTTTTTGAAGTTCTTGAACTTTTGCTTCACCTGTGGCTTGAACTTTCCCTAAGATTTTATTTTGTAAAGTTTCAATGTCTCCCACAAGTTTATCCTCCTATCCTTGTACAAGTAAGAATGAGAATACAAATGCTAGAATCGCATAAGTCTCAACCATTACTGCATAAATAATTGCATTAATAACTTTTTCGGGACGCTTAGCCAAAATTTGCATACCTGCTGCGGCTACTTTACCTTGGTGAATACCTGAAACCCAACCTACGAATCCAACTGGCAATGCAGCAATTAATAAGTTTAGCCCTGTTTGTAAGTCCATACCTGGTTGTAACTGTAAGAAGATTAAGAAACCAATCGCAAAACCATAAAGACCTTGCGTACCTGGTAACAATTGTAAAATTAAAGACTGTACAAATTTTTCGGGTTGGTCTTTGGTTAAAGCTGCTGCCGAACTACCTGCTGTACCCACACCAGTAGCTGAACCAAATCCTGAGAAAACAACTGCAACTGCAATACCTAATACGGCGAATAAGTAACCACCGTGCTCTTGTAAAAATTCCATCCTATTACCTCCTAGATAATTTATTTAATATTAATATATTTGCCTAAGTATTTTAGTGGGGCAAAGGCTTGTCCCCCTGCTTCATAAAACTTGCCAAAAAATTCTACGAAAATCAATCTCGCTGAGTGGACATAAGCACTCAAAACGCTCAATCCAAAGTTAAATAATTGTAGGACTATAATCAATATAATTCCAACCGAAAATCTTGCCACTGGAGGTAAGTAAGCCACCAAAATATTAAAGGCTAAGGCGATTGATCCCCCAGCGATTCCTAAAGCCATCAAACGACTATAGGAAACTAAATCCCCTAAATAAGAGGAGATACCATATAGATCATATAAACCGGCTCCAAAACCAATTAGTTTATTCTTACCTTTAAGTGATGCAACAATTAGAATAGTTATAGCTGCAAAACCGGCTATATATAAACCTAATTGTTTTAAAGTCTGTAAATTAAATAACATTGGACCTAGGACAGAGATTAAAAAGCCAAATAACATGACTATCCATGCTAATCCATCCTTAATCGCACCCAATCGATCGGAAACCCAATTTAATTTAGTATTTAAGAAAAGACCATGGATAATTTGAATAAATCCGAGACCAATTGATAAAGCTAAAACTTGGATAACATCCTCAGTTGGAGAGAGTAATTTGAATGGAAGTGATTCTCCAAAGAATGAACCATAAATTAGTCCCCAAAGCAAAACAGCATAAGAAAGCAAGTGGAAGAAACGAAGGTTTTTTCGCATTCCAGCTTCAATATTAAAGAATTTTAAGGGAATAAAGGTTCCTAACCATAAAAGTATCCCATAACCTAAATCAGCAATCATCATCCCAAAGAAAATCCAATAGTAGGGCATTAAAGATGATGTTGGATCAAACCCTTTATAGGCTGGTAAGCCATACATCGAAGTAACTGTTTCAAAGGGTTCGATAAGGGGATGGTTTTTCAATTGAATTGGCACTTCTTCATGTTCTTCGTCTGTTGGTGTCACATAATCTAGATAGACCTCTCCATTGAGTGCTTGTCTTACTTGATCCAAACTTGCCTGGGCTTTGCTTTCTTCAATCCACCCCTCAAGTGCAAACAAATCACTCTTTTGCAGGCCTAATTCTGTCGCTTTTTGTCTTTCTGCTTTGGCGTAGAATACCTCTTCTGCAATTTTTAGTTGATTATATTCTTTTCGGTAACTTCCGAGTTCTTTCCTTAAAGCTTGCGCTTTCTTTCTTAAGGTTTCAGCTTCTAAATGCGCAGCTTCCAAAAGCTTGGCTGGTAGATCTTTAAACCGATAATCTAAAGCTTGGAAGCGGTTTTGATTAAGAAATTGATTGACCTCAAAAGAATCATCTTTGTCAAAAGCAATTGTTAATCCAATTTCATCTTTTGATTGGTAAATTTCTTCGATTGAAATACGGTTGTCTTGCTTTAAAACATCATAGTATTCGTTATCGGCTGTTTGAGGAATAGTCCCCAATAATAAACGCGTATAGCGATACTCATTGTGATACTCAGGTAAAGCCTTTAAGTTCCGCCATTTATGGTAAAATTCAGCTTCATTTTCATTAATTTGAATTTGAGAATTAATCTCCTCTAACGTTTTTTTCTGCTGCCAGATTTTTTGTGTAATCTCTCTGGTTTCTTCAACGATTTGACTTTTCTCAATTTCTTCCATACTCATTTCTGGTAAGGGCGTCAAATATTTATCTTTGAAGGATTCACTCGAAAGATAACTTTCTAAATATTTTTTTGCTGACCGGACATTTTCTAACTGATCCATGTACTCTGTCAGTTTTTTAGAGTCCAGCTTTGGCTCTTTCTCTAACAATTCAGAATCAATTGTTTTTACTTGAATATTTTGCATTTTTTGAAATGCTTGCATCAAGTTTTCACGATTTTCTTCCTCTACAATTGCTAAAACTTTTGCCATTCTAGCTATTGCCATATTTCTTTCACCACCTTTTCAGCAATTTTTTGCGTAAGATCCTCACGGCGGTTAGCAATCTCATCTTCAATTTGACCAATCGATAATTGACTTTTATTTCTTAGGTCTGATTCAACCTCAAGAAATTTTTTATCATATTCTTCCCTCATAGTCTGTTTAAATTGAGTGAGATCTGTTTCAACCTGATTTTTGTATGTGAGCTTCTGATCTTCAAAATTATTTTGCATTTCTTGCAATTTTTTTTCAAATTCAGCCACTTTAGTAGCACTTAATGCTTCCAATTGGTTGACAGTCTCGACTAAATTTGCCATTCATTCACCACCCTTCATTTACCTATTTTTAAATAGGAAATATATTATCAGCGACACTAATATTATAACACGATTTATGGATTCGGTTCCAATTTAATTTGGATTGTGAAGAGATTCGTTTAAAATAAATTGAGGTTTATTATCTTAGAACTCTCGTATATAATTGATAGGTGAATAAACTAACTTTAGAAAGAAGGCGTTCTAATGATCAAGTTGATTGCAACAGCTGAATCGATAGGACAAGCAAAAAAACTAATCGATATTGGAATTGATGAAATAGTGATAGGTGAAGAAGTATTCGGCTTGCGCTTGCCTGGATATTTCTCTATCGAGGAAATGAAGGAAGTTATTGATTATGCGCATCTTAATAAAAAAGAAGTCATTATTGCTATGAATGCTATCTTGCATAATGAGCAAATTGAACAAGCTCGACCTTTTTTGAAAAAAATTAAAGCAATTGGTGCCGACCAAATCATGGTAGGTGATACGGGCTTGATTCAAATACTCAAAGAAAAAGAATACTACCTGCCTTATTTATACAATGCTTCTGTTGTCATGACCTCTGCAGGACAAGTCAATTTCTGGGCCAAATTCGGGGCTCAAAGAGCTTTTGTTGCGAGTGAAGTCCCTTTTGTTGAATTAAAGGATATGTTAAAAGAAAGCCAAATTCCACTTGTCTATCAAGTCTATGGAGCTACTTGCATTCACCAAAGTCGACGTCGCTTATTGAACAATTATTTTAACTACATTCAAAAAGATACCCAAGAATTGACCGATCGAGAACTCTTTCTTTCCGAACCCAATAAAAAAGATAGCCATTATTCGATTTACACAGATCAACACGGGACGCATATCTTTGCAAATAAGGACCTCAACTTGCTTGAATATTTACCCGCTTTAGCTAAAGAAGAACAGACTCATTGGTATTTAGATGGCTTATTTACTCCTGAAGAAGATTTTAATCAAATAGCCAGTCAATTCCTCCGTGTCAAAGAATTGATTGAAAAAAACCAAGTCACATCAGAAGGCATAGAGTTACATAGTGTCGCTGTCAAACATTATCACACTAAAAACCGCGAACTCGGTACAGGTTTCTTCTTGTATGAAGCAGACCAAGTACAATAGGAGGATCTCATGACTAAAACAATTTATAAAAAACCAGAATTACTGGCGCCTGCGGGTACCCTTGAAAAATTAAAAACAGCCATTCATTATGGAGCAGATGCTGTATATATTGGTGGAAATGACTATGGTCTCCGTAAGCGAGCGGGGAATTTTTCTTTTGAAGACATGGCTGAAGGTGTAGCCTTTGCTCATGAACGCAATGCCAAGGTTTATGTGGCTGCAAATATGATCACCCACCAAAATGATGAAAAAGGGGCCGGTGACTTTTTCCGTCAAGTACGTGATCTGGGTATCGATGCTGTTATTGTATCGGATCCTGCGCTGATGCAGATCTGTGCGAGTGAGGCACCCGGTCTAGATATTCACCTTTCTACCCAACAATCGGCGGTTAATTATGAAACCTTAAACTTTTGGCAAGAAGCAGGTCTAACACGTTGTGTGCTTGGACGCGAAGTCTCCATGCAAGAAATTAAAGAAATTCGTGCGAATACCAGTATTGAAATTGAGGCTTTTATCCACGGAGCTATGTGTATTTCCTATTCCGGACGTTGCACCCTTTCCAATCATATGGCTAATCGAGATGCTAACCGTGGAGGTTGTTGTCAATCGTGTCGCTGGCATTATGGGTTATTTGAGCTACCTAGCCTAGAACAAAAGATTATGGTAGGCGCTGGCGAACCAGGAATCAAAGAGCCTTTCTCTATGTCCGCAGTTGACATGGGTATGTTAGATTATATCCCAGAAATTATTGAAGCAGGTATTGATTCTTTAAAAATTGAGGGTCGAATGAAATCCATTCACTATATCTCAACCGTTGTAAATGTTTATCGCAAAGCAATCGATAGCTTCCTAGAAGATCCCGAACATTATCAGATTAAGCAAGAATGGTCTGACGAACTATGGAAAATTGCTCAGCGTGAACTTTCAACCGGCTTTTACTATGATGAGCCTAGCGAAAAGGAACAATTATTTGGTAAAAGACGCCGTCGTCCAGAATATTCTTTCATCGGAGAGGTGCTTGACTATGACCCAGATACGGCTATTGCTACTGTTCAACAACGGAATAATTTTAAAGTTGGCGAAACGATTGAATTTTATGGTCCTGGCATGAGGAATCATCAAGAAATTCTAGATAAAATGTGGGATGATACCGGCGAAGAAATTGAGGTGGCTCCTCACGCCATGCAAATCGTGACTATGAAAGTAAGCCAACCTGTTGCTAAACATGATATGCTTCGAAAGCATCTTAAATAACTTTTAAATTTTTATATCCAAAAAGCAGCCTTATGAAAAAGGCTGCTTTTCTTATTTATCTATGAATTTTTCAAGATGAGCTATAAAATGTTTTAAGACCTGTATCCGAGCGTAGCGTTTATCATTACTTGCGATAATATACCATGGAGCATAGTCTGTATCTGTTCTCACGAGCATTTCATTCATAGCCTCAAGATATTGAGGCATTTTTTCTCGGTTACGCCAATCCTCATCTGTAATTTTATAATTCTTATCTGGATCTTCCATTCGGTCTTCAAAGCGTTTAGCTTGTTCTTGGCTATCAATATACAGGAAGAATTTCATCACTGCCGTGCCATGATCATACAAGGTTCTTTCCATCTGGTTGATCTCTTCATAGGCTCGTTCCCAATCTCTTTCAGGTGTGAAATGTTCAATTCTTTCGACTAAAACACGACCATACCAAGATCGGTCAAATATAACCATCTGCCCATCTTCCGGCATTTCCTTTTGAAAACGCCATAAATAGTGGAAATTCTTTTCAACTTCATCCGGTGCATTAATCCCGAAAATCTTGTATGAACGCGGGTCGATATGCCGTGTCAATCGTTTAATTGCTCCTCCCTTACCCGCTGCGTCCATTCCTTCAAAGGCTAATACAATCGGAATTTTTTTGTTATAACATTGATAGACTAACTTTGCTGCCTTATCTTGTAAATCATCCAATTGTTCATGATAGTCATCTTCCGACAAGCTTTTGTTTAAATCAAATTGGTCAAGGACTTGATAGGTTGTTTGACGGTCACGTTGAATTGCTTCTTCGCGCGTACGCCATTGAACAATGCGTTCAATTCCTCGATGGATTTCGTCAATCACGATACCTAAAGCCATTTTTGAAGCGTATTTTTGATCTTCTGCGTCTATTATATGCCATGGCGATAATTTCTGATTGGTTTGAGTTAGCACTTTTGAAAACCATTCTTGATGTTCTTTATAGTTTTCATTTTGCTCATAATCTTCTTTTGATAATAAGCGTTTACCTTCAACTGATTTTTCTAATTCTTTTATTCGCTCTTTTTGTGTTTTTTTAGAAACATTTAAAAACAATTTGATGACAATTGTACCATTGTTAATTAATGTCGCATCTAATTCTCTTAATTCTTGAACCCTTTGGGCTAATTTTTTATCACTTTTTTGATCGTGGTTAAATACTTGATAATAGAAGGACCGATCATAGACCACGATTTCTTGGTTGGATGGGAGTTTTTGCCAAAATCGCCAAACTGATGGGTGAAGCTTTTCGCTTTCTTTGGCTTTATCAAATACTTCTACCCGAACATATCTTGGGTCCAGTTCGCGCGTTAAATCATTAATCACATAGCCTTTTTCTGAGGATTCCCACCCATCTACTAAGATCAAGACAGGTATCTTAAGTCCTTGAACAGTGCGTTGTAATTGATCAAGCCGTTCACCGAGTTCAGACCGTTGAAATTGTTCAAATCTTTTATCTGTATTTTTAAAATCAAAATCCTTTAACATTCAATCTCCTTCTTTCGATAGTATTGATAGGCATCTCTCGGATCACCATTCAATAATTTGATTACCCCACAATATTGAAAACCCAATTTCATTAATACATGCTTCATGGGTTGATTGGCGTTGTGCGTATCAATCCGAATGTTTGCATAGTTAGCCATTGCCCATTTTAACAGTTCTTGACCGCCCCCTTTGATTGATGGCCGAGCAGCTAATCGATGAATAGTGACATAGTTCTTTTCATTCAACCATTGACCTTGAATTTCACTGTAAGTGGGATCTGCACCGGGGATTAAGGCCATAACAGCTAGTAAGTCTCCGTTAGCTATATCTTCCAACAAATAAGAATAGCCCGCTTTAAAATCTTGTAAAATGACTTGTCTTCCGGGATAACCGTCTTCCCATTGGCTCAGGTTGCCAGTGGATAATTGAAAGGCTCGCGCTTCATCATATAAGGGCTGGAGTTTTTCAATATCCCTACTTTCAACTCGACGTATTCTCCACAGGTTTTCTTTTCTATTCTGAATCAAATGGATCCTCCTTATATTCGACATGCATCAAATAGAGCCCTTGAGGGGGAGCTGTCGGACCTGCTTGATTTCGATCCTTAACTTGTAACAAACGCTGCATTTCTTCAGGCTGCTTGAGACCGTCCCCAATTTGGAGCGAAGTGCCAACTATAATCCGAATCATATTATATAAAAAGCCGTTACCCCTGAAATCAAAGACTAATTCTTGATTGTGACTGTCTATATTTGCTTCGATTTGATATAAATTTCTCACCTTGTTCTGTTTATCTGTTTTTGTGGAACAAAAACTAGTGAAATCATGTTCACCTTTCAAATATGCTAAGCCTGCTTGAATTCTTTCAATTTTAAAAGGATAACCATGGTGAGTCGTGAACTGACGCTTAAAAGGATCAGGAAATCGTTGAATATCTACTCGGTAGCGATAAGATTTGCCAATCGCATCATAACGTGCGTGGAAATCGGATTCTATTTGCTTGCATTGAACAATTCGGATATCTTTGGCAAGAATCGAATTAAGGGCACGTAATAGATTAGTTGCTGGAATTGAAGCTGGAAAATCAAAATGAATGACCTGTCCAAGGGCATGCACCCCCGCATCAGTTCTTCCAGAACCAACTATTTTAATCGGATTATTTGGACTTCTTTTAGCGATCAAGAGGAGCGCATGCTCAATTCGCTCTTGAATGGAGGTGCCATTTTTTTGGATTTGATAGCCGTGATAACGACTACCATCGTATTGAACTTTAGCTACATATCGTGGCAATCTTCCACTCCTTTCTATCTTCTTTATTATTATAAGGTTTTTGCTATTTATTATAAAGATTAATGACCAGTTCATTAAAGATAAAATTCTCTCCCCCAAATAATAATTGGAAGAGAGAAAGTATTATTTTTTACGTTTTATTTTTTCTTTGAGTAAGCAATAGTACTTAGCCCAATGAAGGATAGAAGCGATGCTACTAAAGAATAATTGTGTTTAACTTCTCCAGTTTTAGGTAAGACACTTGCGCCTTCAACCGAAGTTTGTGCGTTTTGATTACCATCGAAACTCTCACCCTTTTGCGGAGTAGAGCCGTGAATCGGTATAAACGCATTCGCATAGTCAATCAACATATTCTTCCATAGTAAAAACTGCTGCTTAGATATTTTTGCTGGATCGGTCGCTTTTACCCTAAAAAGAAAAGCTTCAATTTCTTCGATTGATATATCTTTAGGACGGTGATATCCATCAACATCAGCTATTTTAATCTCAAGTCGGTTAATATATGGGTCTAATTCAGACATATTGATTACGTCCGTATCTTCTGATCTTTCTGGACCTGTGTACGCTTTTGTACCCATTTCAATAATTTTATCTTGTGCTGGGACAATGATTTCACCAGTTAGTGGATTAACTAATCCTTTTACCCCTTCTTGAGTCGTTACTTCAACACCTTCTAGTAGAGTAGAATCTTTTCTTCTTATTGTTTCAAAAGGTATTTCGGCTGGCCCATATTCAATGATTTGATCTTGAGCTGCTTCAAGAATAATTAGTTTACCCTTTTCATCTATATTTGCTTTGCCTTCTTTACCCTCTTGAACAATCTTCACTGCATCAACAGCCAAGTTGATATTAAACTTAGGAACTACCTTATATGGAACTTCTTTTAATTCCATTAGTTGAACCGGGATAGAAGTAGTCTCACTTTGATTACCAAAGTCATCATAAACTGTAAAGGTTAATTTTTCTCCTAATTTGGATTTAGGAATTGTATAAAGAACTTTTCCATTAACTGGGATTGGATTTGTTAAAGAATCAAAAGTTTTATCCACACGACCGATCATGTCATTGTTTGCCCATAGTTCCACATAATTCATGTTGTCACTAAAGTCGATTTCAAAGTACAAGAGATCTTTATCTGGGCCAAAGACTTGATTCACTTTAAGTTCCGGTGCTTGGTGATCCCGTCTGATTCTGTGGGCAACTTGTTGCTTCACTAATTTATCATTTGGACTCATAACATAAGCTGTTATTTCAACACTGTAGACTTCATTTCCAACTAACTTTTCGGTCGGTATATCTTTTTTAAAGAGAATGTGTCCGTCAACTTCTTCAAAGGCAACGGGTTGACTGTCTACAATGACGTTACCCTTCTCATCGGTTATGCGATACTCAATGTAGTGAACTTCCTTATAATCATGAACCTCTCCTGAGAGGTCAATAAATTCTACTTGGCTTCCAATTGGTTGGTAATACCAAGGGCTGTTAGTGACAATAGATGGGAGATCACTTGTATCGAGACCAATTTCTGTGATATATTCTGCTGGATTACTTGGCTTTTCACCAGGCTTTTTGTTGTCCTCGGTAACTTTTTCTTCGGGTACCTCCGCTGGTTTACCTTCTTCTTTCTTAACTTCTTCTAAGGTACCATTTGCTAACAAACGATATTGTTTAACGTTTCTAGCATTGTCATAAACCCAAATATTAAGGTCTTTGTCTTTAAGGTCTTCTTCAAGATTAATTGTAAAGGTTTCCTTTAATAATTGAGGATTCGTTACTTTGTCAATCTCTTTCCGTGATACCAAGACTTCATCACTCGCCACCTCTACAGCATAGATTCCCGCTAAATTATCTTCAACCGATAAGGTTACTGTATTCTCTTTACGGTCTGCTTTTAAATTAGCATCAGTATTATCTAGAACAAATTTATATTCATAACGTTGTCTTTCAGCGTCTGGGGCATCAATTTGTGCTTCAATCACATAGTAGTATTCACCTTCATCTACTTGTTGACCAAAGGTATCGGTATAATCCCAAGCTGTTCCCCAAGGGTCTTGTAAGAAGAGATACGGTTTTTCATATAAACGAGCGACTTTAAACATCCGGTTAATAATTGCGAGGTCTTTTATTCTTTCACCTTTCGCATTTTCAACATGGAAGGTAACATTTACTGCATCACGAAGGAAGGCTAATTTAGGAGTAACCTTGTTTTCAAATTTATTATTCTCATTGCTATTAACAAAGATTACTTTATCATCTTTAACTTTCCAAGCATTAAAGTAATCCCAACCTTCTTTTAAGCCTTTGCGAACAAAGGCTGTTTTATCCACTCCGCCGTTATCATATTCAATTGGCAAGAAATTAACATTTTCGGCATCTGAAAAGTCGATCATCTCATCAATAATTGGTAATTTATCCCACTCCCCCTTGAAACCAAAGAAAGGTAATGATAAGTCTGTTCCTTCAGAATCTAGCGGTTTAAAGAAGAAGAAACCTTGAACATATTGGTTGTTGTCGATGCCCATGGTTGAAATAATCTGGTCCATCGAGGCAGTTTGACCGGCTTTTACCGTGATTTCACCTAATACTTCTTCTCTAACTTTTTCAGAGATTTCAGTATAGCGTCCTTCTTCATTAATGGTGTCTTTTAAAAGAACATACGATACTTCGAAGGTTTGATCGTTTTTACCGTAGTTTTTAAGCATAAAACTAGCATCAAATTGGTCTTTGACCTCTTTAAGTTCTAATTTACCATCTGCTTTGGTATCTGTTTCATTGGTGGCAACCACAGTGACCAAATTATCGAGTGCCTTATGAATATTAGCCAACCCAGCCCCTTGTTGGATAGGGGTAAAGTAAGAAGCTCCTTCTTTTAAGGTGTTAAGTTTTGGAATAGCTGTGTTCATCAAGAATAACATAGCTAAATCGTCTTGAAGAGGATCTTTTTCTTTACCATGACGAACTAAAATACCTTCATCATAAAGTCTCTGCATAACTAAGGCAGCCATACCTGATAGATGAGGCGTTGCCATGGAAGTTCCTGACATGGTTTGATAACGATCATCACTCATTAAACTATAGATAAAACCACCTGGTCCAGCGATATCTGGTTTAAGCAACAAGTCAGTAGAAGGTCCCCAAGAAGAGAACTCACTTAAATTTCCTCCTGTCAACGTATTGAAAGCATATAATTCTTTCGAAATTTTAAAGAGAGCATCCTGATTACTTATAGCGAGATCTTTTAATTTAATACCAGATTTCTGTGTAACAAACATTATTGGTGTTTTTGTGTCTAAACCTTTTATACCAGTCATTTCCATTGTGTAGGGACTATCAACATTATCATAAATAATTAAGCCAGCAGCATGATGTTCTTTCGCTAATTGGTACTTCTCATTAAATGAAGCATCACCACGCTGAACTAGAACTATCTTCCCTGAAAAATCAACTTCTTCCTTTGTTTCTCTCAAATATTGTTCATAATCTTCTTTATTCCCTTTACCAAACTCTATCAAAGGAAGTGGTGCTTTATTTTCTCCTTCTGGGAAAGTAAATGATCCAGGAAAATATTCGCTTTTGCCATCGACTATTGCCTCTACATAGCGTTTCATTTCTTTCAAGTTATCAAATGAAGCTACTGACATTGAAGGATCAACACTCGCTGGATACCCCATGGTGCCATTGTCTGGGTTTTTACCTAATTGGGTGTAATCTGTACCCCATGTAGCATTCCTGTCATTACCGGCTGCAATCATCGGAAGAATTCCTTTATCACGAGCGTTTTGGACGGCTTTGGCCATAGGGGTATCCCCCATAATATTGAAGCCACTTGACATTCCTAGTGACATATTAATAATATCTGCCCCTAATTTGACAGAATCATCAAAGGCCTTCATCCAAATATCCTCATAGACTGTCGCATTGACTTGGTCTTCGGAGAAAGCTTTCATTAACAGCAATTGTACGTGAGGAGCAATACCACGAATACCACCATTTTCAGGATCTCCATTGGCTCCGATGGTTCCAGCTACGTGGTTTCCGTGCTCATTTTTCGACTGTAAAGTATCTATATTATCAGCATAATTATATCCGTAAGCCACTTTATTTGAATACCATTTTCCTGGCAAACCTAATGATTCAATCATAGCATTCATCTCGGCCTCGTCATAACGCTTCTCAACATCATCGGCTAAGACAAAATCACGATGATAAGGATCAAATCCTGTATCAATGACAGAAACTACAATGTTTTCGCCCTTATATTTACTTTGAAACTCTGATAATAAATCCATACCAATTAAAGGACCTGAATTATTCATGTTTGCTTCTGCATCAGGACGTTTAAAACTATGAGAAATATCCACTGATAATACTTGGGTCATCTTTTTAAGGTGTTCGATTGTGGCTTGATTAGCTAAAGCTGAAAAGCCTGTGAAAGAAGCAGAATATTCTTGGTCTCCTTCTAAGGCGAGTCCTTGACCTGCAAGCAATTCAGTAATTTCCTTAATCGTTTGCTTAACTTCAAGTTCACTTTCTTTAACCGCTAATTGATATTCTTTCTCATTATGGTAGTTGGCGCGATCGATAGCCGCCTTATTGTTTGTTCGTACAATAATTTTTATTTTTTCTTCTGCTAAAGTATTATTTTCAGATTTTTCTTTTGATGTCTCATCACTTTCTGATTCTACTGTTGTTTCACTTTCTTCACTTGGCTTAGATGCCTCATTTGTTTCATTCACTTCAGTCGTTTCAACTACTTCAGCTGTTTCGACAACTTCAGTCGTTTCAATCCTTTCAGTCGTTTCAGTCGTTTCGACCGTTTCAGTCGTTTCAGTCGTTTCAGTCGTTTCAACCGTCTTGTTAGTTTCAACTTTTTCACTAGTGGTTGTGACTACGTTTGTTTCGCTTAATTTCTCCGTTATTTTCACTTCACTTGTATGGATTGGCTCAGCTGTCTTATCTACCTCTTGTACTTTTAACGACTTTTCTGCTTGAACCGATGTCTGAGCCTGGGTCTGATCGACCTTTGTCTCTTGAGCTTGGACGTCCACTTGGTTTGCTTGTGAAAGCATCATGAGCGCTAGACCACAAGAACTCAATAATTTCAAACGATTATTCATAAAAAATCCTCCTCAAACGTTTTCATAATCTCATAGAAAGATTTTATCAGATTTGATAACGATTTCATAGTGAAAATGAAAAATAAATGAGTCATTAATTAATTTACAATGGAATACCTCTCATTTAACTTAAAGACCTCCTAAAGTTAGTCTTTAGGAGGTCTTTAAGTGAGTGAAATTACTATTAAAAATAGAATCGAATTCCAATAATTATTATAGTGATTAAAATCATGACACAGAGAACAATCACATCATTACGGTCATAATCTAGATAGCGATATTTTGTTCTGCCCTCAGCCCCATGGTAACCGCGTGATTCCATTGCAGTTGCTAACTCTTCTGCCCGATTAAATGCTGAAACGAAGAGTGGAACCAAAATCGGGACAATCGCTTTCATCCGATCCATCATCGAACCTTCATCAAATTCAACCCCTCTCGACCGCTGAGCATTCATAATCGTTTGCGCCTCATCTAAAAGAGTAGGAACATACCGCAAAGCAATCGAAAGCATCAAAGCCACTTCATGGGATGGAAAACCCAAATGCGTCAATGGTCGCAAAAGATGTTCGATTCCATCTGTCAACTCAAGCGGAGCTGTAGTCAAAGTCAGAATAGTCGACATCATTATAATTAAGAAAAGACGCATAAAAATATAAAAACCACCCAATAACCCCAAAGAAGTGATTGAAATAGGGCCCCAATTGAAATAGGTCTGCCCCCCTGACGTGAACAGTATTTGAAAAACAACTGTAAAAAGGATAATCCAAATCATCGGTTTTAAGCCTTTGAAGAAAAACTTAAGGTCTAGGCGACTCAACTTGATGCCAAATAAAAGTACCAAAAATAGCGTCCCATATCCTAGTATATTATTTGCAAAGAATACGAGCAGAATAAAATAAAAAGTAGCAATCAATTTGGTGCGCGGATCAAGCGAATGAACCCAAGAGTCTATTTGAATGTAACGGCCAATTAGAATTTTATCATTCATTCCTACTAACCTCCCGACCTTTTTGTTGATGGTTAATTTCAATGAGTGTTTCGGTTAGTTCTTCAACCGTTAGTGGTGATTGTTTGATTTTAAGCATTATATTTTCTGGTATTTTTTGATCAAGCAACTCAAAAAAAGCTAAAGTTTGAGGAAGACCTAGTTGTTTTTCTCTTAACCATTTTGGATCAGAAAATACTTCTGAAGGTGACCCTTGTTTTACAATTTGTCCTTTTTCAAGAACAACAACATTATCAGCATATTTAGCTACATCGTCCATTTGATGAGTCACTAATATAAGCGAAAGATGGTGTTCTTTTTGTAATTGCATAAACATTTCAAGCATAGTTATTTGTCCAAGGGGATCTAGACCAGCAGTGGGCTCATCTAAAATCAAAACCTCTGGTTGCAAAGCAAGTACTCCTGCAATAGCCACTCTGCGCATTTGGCCTCCACTTAAATCAAAGGGCGAACGTTCAAAGAGCTCTTCATCAATTCCTACTAGAGTAAGCATTTCTCGTGCAATTTTTTCTGCTTCTTCTTTTGACACGCCGAAGTTTTGGGGTCCAAACATAACATCTTTTAATACAGTTTCTTCAAACAGCTGAGTTTCGGGGAATTGGAAAACAACTCCTATCTTTTTTCTAAGTGCTTTGAGATTTTTATCTTTTGACTCTGCTGTAATTTCACGGCCGTCGATAATTAACTTGCCTTTGGTTGGCTTTAATAAAACATTTAAATGCTGAATTAAAGTCGATTTCCCCGATCCAGTATGACCAATAATGGCTGTTACTTCTCCTTCTGGTATTTCTAAATCGATACCTTTCAAAACAGGAACCTCAAAGGGAGTGCCTGGTGAATAGGTAAAGTCTACTTGTTCAAATACGATTGAGATATCCATTCTGCCATTTCCTCCTCTGTTAAGTAACGATTTGGTACGTTGATTCCTTTATCTTTTAACTGCAAACGTAATTTTTCAGCAAATGGTAAATCAAGTCCCATTTTAATCAGTGTCGATCCTAAAGAAAAAATATTAGCTGGTGTATCTTTATATATAACTTTTCCCTCTTCTAGAACAATAATCTGATCAGCCAAACTCGCTTCATCAATATCGTGTGTTATTGAAATAACCGTTAAGCCATATTTATCCTTAATATCTCTAACCACTTCTACGACTTCTTTGCGACCTAATGGGTCTAACATTGCTGTGGACTCATCCATAATAATGATATCTGGACGCAAAGCGATAACACCAGCGATGGCTACCCTCTGCTTTTGTCCTCCTGACAATCTTGATGGTTCTTTCTTTAAGAAATCAATCATACGAACTTGTTCGAGCGCTTCAGTCACACGGACTTTCATTTCTTCCCGGTCAATACCGTTGTTTTCAAGCCCAAAGGCTACATCATCTTCTACCGTAGCCCCTACAAATTGGTTATCGGGGTTTTGGAAGACCATTCCTACAGCTCGACGAACATCCCAAACGGTTTCCTCTTGTAATTTCATCCCTTTAACATATATTTCACCTTTGTAAGGGACCAAAAGTCCATTAATTGTTTTGGAGAGTGTGGATTTGCCAGATCCATTTGGACCAATTAATGCAATCCATTCTCCTTTTTTAATACTTAAGGAAACATCACTGATAGCATCTTTTTCTGCTCCGGGATATTGAAAAGAAACTGAATCAATTCGGATAATTTCTTCTTTCATTATTTTCTCCTCAAAATATATTCTTATCGTAATAGTTAAAGCCGTTTGCTTTCCTTAACTATTAATACAAGTTTTATGTATAAAAAAAACACTTTAAGATGATAGCAGGATTGAGATTAGTATCTTACTAATCTCAATCCACCAATTAAATTGGTTGCTATAGAGCTAGACTCCACGATTATCTCTTGAAATCATAACACTCTCCATCATCAAAGTGAATTAATCTACTTAAGAAATGATTAATCTTAAACTAATTCTAAGATAACCATAGGTGCTCCGTCTCCACGACGAGGACCTTTCTTAAGGATACGTGTGTATCCACCATTACGTTCAGCGTAACGTTCTGCATAAGTATCGAATACACGATTTAAAACACTCTCAACTACCACTTCATCACCTTCGATGCGAGCATCCGCAATTTCTCTGCGTAAGAATGCTGCTGCACGACGACGTGAAGCTAAATCACCTTTTTTGCCTAATGTGATCATTTTATCAACCGTTTTACGGACTTCTTTTGCACGTGCTTCCGTTGTTTCAATACGTTCGTTGATAATTACATCAGTTGTTAGATCACGTAGTAAAGCCTTACGTTGTGCACTCGTACGACCCAGTTTACGATATGACATTCAGTTTCCTCCTTTACTCTCTACTAATCTTCTTCGCGTAAGCTTAATTCTAAACCAGCTAATTTGTTTTTAACTTCATCTAATGACTTACGTCCAAGATTACGAACCTTCATCATTTCAGCTTCTGATTTATTAGTTAGCTCTTGAATTGTATTAATTCCAGCACGTTTCAGACAATTATAAGAACGAACAGATAGATCTAACTCTTCGATCGTCATGACCAACACTTTTTCTTTTTCTGCTTCTTCTTTTTCGACCATAATTTCAGTATTACGTGCTTCATCATTCAAATCTACAAAAATATTTAAGTGCTCAGTTAAAATTTTTGCAGCTAAACTTAAAGCTTTTTCTGGACTAATAGAACCATCGGTCCATATATCCAGTGTTAACTTATCATAAATATTCCGCTGTCCAATCCGAGTGTTTTCAACTTGGTAGTTGACTTTTTTGATTGGAGTGTAGATCGAATCAATCGGTAATACACCAATTGGTGTATCCTCTCGCTTATTGTGTTCACTTCGAACAAATCCACGACCGTTTGCTACATTCATTTGCATGTTTAATTGTGCGCCTTCTGCTAGTGTGCAAATATATAAGTCAGGATTTAAGATTTCTATTTCATTATCATGAATAATATCTGCTGCGGTTACTGTTTTAGGACCTGCAACATTTAATTCAATTACCTTATCATCTTCCGTATGTGTGTTAAAGGCTACTTCCTTCAGATGTAGGATAATCGTTGGTACATCCTCAACTACCCCTTTAATGGTAGCAAACTCATGTACTACACCTTCAATTTGAACACTCGTAATCGCTGATCCTGGTAATGAAGATAACAAAATTCTACGTAATGAATTTCCAAGGGTTGTTCCATAACCACGTTCAAGTGGCTCAACGACAATTTTACCATATTTAGCATCGTCACTGATTTCAATCGTTCTAATATCTGGTTTTTCAATTTCGATCATCGATTATTTGCCCCTTTCAAAACGTCTGTCGCGATGATAATTTCGTTTCTAATCTGATTCTACACAATTATCATTAAACACGGCGACGTTTTGGTGGACGGCATCCGTTGTGTGGAATTGGTGTAACATCACGAATAGCTGTAACATCTAATCCTGTTGCTTGTAAAGAACGGATTGCAGACTCACGACCTGATCCTGGGCCTTTAACAGTAACTTCAACTGTCTTCATGCCATGATCCATTGCACCTTTTGCTGCAACCTCAGATGCCATTTGAGCTGCAAACGGAGTTGCTTTCTTTGAGCCACGGAATCCTAAAGATCCTGCTGATGACCAAGAAACAGCATTTCCATTCACATCAGTGATCATCACGATCGTATTATTAAAAGTTGAACGAATATGAGCTATTCCTTTTTCAATATTCTTTTTAACACGACGACGACCTCTACGTGCTTGTTGTTTTGCCATGAATTATAACCTCCTTTATTAAAATCTATCTAATTGGTTTCTTAGGTCCTTTACGTGTACGGGCGTTATTCTTAGTATTTTGTCCGCGTACAGGTAAATTACGACGATGACGTATACCTCTTAATGAACCAATATCTTGAAGTCGTTTGATGTTCATGCTTACTTCACGACGTAAGTCTCCTTCAACACGAATCTTATCAATAATTTCACGAATTCGATCTAATTCATCGTTAGTTAAGTCTTTTACACGTGTATCTTCTGATACATTTGCCTCAGCCAAAATTTTCTTAGCTGTAGTGCTGCCGATTCCGAAGATATATGTTAAAGAAATGACTACACGTTTTTCGCGGGGAATATCTACTCCTGCAATACGAGCCATGCAATTTCCTCCTTCTTAATTATTATCCTTGACGTTGTTTGTGTTTGGGATTTTGACAAATCACCATAACTTTTCCTTTACGGCGAATTACTTTACATTTTTCACAAATTGGTTTAACTGATGCTCTAACTTTCATTATGCTCCTCCTTATTTCGTTGACTACTTAAAACGATAGGTAATGCGGCCACGAGAAAGGTCATAAGGGGATAATTCAACAGTGACTTTATCTCCAGGTAAAATGCGAATATAATTCATGCGAATTTTACCAGAGACGTGTGCTAATATTTCATGACCATTCTCAAGTTCTACCTTGAACATTGCGTTTGGTAGAGTTTCCATAATAATACCTTCTACTTCAATTACATCATCTTTTGCCATTCACTTACCTCCTATGGACGAAGTCTTATAATTTGCTTAATACTTCTTGAATTTTGCTATAAACTTGATCGATTGAATTTTCTCCACTCACTCTGTGCAACAATCCAAGTTCTTCGTAATATGCTAGAATCGGTTGAATCGATTCCATTTGGAGATTAATACGATGAGCAACTTTTTCAGGTTTATCATCTTCACGTTGATAGAAGTCATGAGCGCCACATGAATCACATGTGTTCTCTACTTTTGGCGGATTATAGATCTTGTGATAGCTTGCTCCACAGGATCCACAGATAATTCTTCCGCTTAGACGTTCTTTAAGAACTTCTGGATCCACATCAATATATATAACAGCATCGATTGAAGAATCGAGGCTTTCCAAATTGTCGCTTAAAGCGCGGGCTTGTTGTAAGGTTCTTGGATAACCATCCAACATAAACCCATATTCTTTTACATCATCTTGTTTTAAACGCTCTTTTACAAGTCCGTTTGTTATTTCATCTGGAACGAGATTGCCATTGTCGGTGTAAGACTTAGCCTCTAAACCAAGTGGCGTTTCATCTTTGATCGCTTGTCTGAATATATCGCCAGTAGCAATATGGACAACCGGATAATCTTGAGTAATTTGTTCACTTTGAGTTCCTTTACCCGCCCCAGGTAAACCCATCAATAATATATTCATTCATTAACCATCCTTTATATTTGTCGATTAAGCAATTATAAATTCAAGAAACCTTGATAACGACGTTTAATCATACGACCTTCAATTTGCTTAGCAGTTTCAATTGCAACTCCAACTACAATTAAAAGACTTGTACCTGATAAAGCAATATTGGCAGGTACTTTCCAAATAAAACTCACAACGATTGGTAATAAGGCAATTACTGTCAGATAGATTGAGCCTACCCCACTCAAACGATTAATTAAACGAGTAATATAATCTTCAGTATCTTTACCAGGACGTACACTCGGAATATAAGCAGCTTGTTTCTGCAAGTTTTCAGCTACCTTCTCAGGATTCACTTGAATTAAGGAATAGAAGAAGGTGAATGCGATTAAAAGAATTGTATAAAATATCGCACCATATGGATGCTGAATATTTAACACTTTACTAAAGAATTCCATCATTCCCCCATCAGGATTCGGATTAATAAGTCCCATAATCGTCTGAGGTGTTGTTAAAAATGATGTAGCGAAGATCACTGGAATGACTCCTGCTGAGTTAATTTTTAATGGTAAGTGTGCCATGTGTCTCGCGCCAGATACTTTTTTAGAATGATGGATCGGAATACGACGTTGAGCTCTTTCCATAATAACAACAATTGTCGTCATAATCATTAAAGCCAAAATAATTCCTAATCCAATTAAAATATTCACTCCTAATTTATCACCGGCATTGATTAACATTGTATTTACAAAAGCAACAATCTCTTGGGGAACTTGTGCAAGTATCCCAGCCATGATCAGAATAGAAATACCATTACCTATTCCCTTACGAGTGATTTGTTCTCCCAACCAAACTAATAACATACTTCCTGCTGTTAAAACAAGAGCGATAGTCAAATAAGTTGAAGGCTGTGGATCCTTAATTAAGCCAAGGCCTGACATTTGGTTTAACCCATATGAAAGACCTGCCGACTGAATGTATCCAATCATTATAGCTAAATAAATGGTCCATTGATTTAATTTACGCCGACCTACTTCTCCTTGTTTAGCCCACTCTGTAAACTTAGGAATAATATCCATTTGTAAAAGTTGGACTATAATGGAAGCTGTAATGTAAGGCGAAACACCCATGGCAAAGAGTGAGTACCGGCCTAGGGCTCCACCACCAAAAGTGTTTAAGAGGCCTAAGAGACCATTGCTTGCTAAAGAGTCTAACACTTTAGCATTTACTCCGGGCATAGGAATATGTGATCCTAATCTAAAGAGTGCTAAAATAAACAAGGTGAAAAGAATTCTTCTTCTAACATCTCGCGAACTAAAAGCAGTCTTAATAAATGTGAACATTAGATCACCTCGATTGATCCGCCAGCTGCAGTAATAGCTTCCTCTGCAGTTTTAGAGAATTTGTTTGCTTGAACTGTCAATTTTTTCTCTAATTTACCTTCACCTAAGATTTTAACTCCTGATAATTCTTTTTTAATAACACCTGTTTCAATCAATAAAGCAGGTGAAACAACTGTGCCCTCTTCAAAGATATTCAATGATTCTAGGTTAACAATTGCATACTCTTTACGATTGATATTGGTAAATCCACGTTTTGGTAAGCGTCTGAATAGAGGTTGTTGCCCTCCTTCAAATCCTAAGCGTACGCCTCCACCTGAACGTTGTCCTTGTCCACCTTGTCCACGGCCAGCTAACTTACCGTTACCTGAACCTTGTCCACGACCGACACGGTTACGTTCCTTACGTGCACCTTCAGCGGGTTTTAATGTGTGTAATTTCATATTGGCACCTCCTTATACTAGTATACTAGATTTAAGCTTCTTTTACTTCTACTAAGTGACTAATTGTTTGGAGCATTCCACGAATAGCTTCATTATCAGGTTTTACAACGGTTTTATATGTTTTTGTTAACCCTAAAGCTTTGGCAGTAGCTACATGATTCTTTTTACGACCAATTAGGCTACGTTTTAAAGTGATTTCTAAGTTTGCCATGGACTTTCCTCCTAACCTAATAATTCTTCAACTGATTTACCGCGCAATTCAGCCACTTCTTCAACAATTTTTAATTGTTTCAAGGCTTCAACAGTCGCACGAATCATATTAATAGGTGTATTAGAACCTAATGATTTAGAAGTTACATCTGCTACACCTGCTAGTTCCATAATGGCACGTACTGGACCACCTGCTGCTACTCCAGAACCGGCTTGGGCTGGTTTTAGCAACACGCGTCCACCACAGAATTCACCGATAACTTCGTGAGGGATCGTTGTTCCTGCCATTGGTACGCTTACTAAGTTTTTCTTAGCATCTTCAATTGCTTTACGAATTGCTTCAGGAACTTCTTGAGCTTTACCAGTTCCAAAGCCTACGTGACCTTGTTTATCTCCAACAACAACTAGTGCAGAGAAACGTAAACGACGTCCACCTTTTACAACTTTTGTAACTCGGTTAATCGCTACTACACGTTCTTCAATTTCACCTATATTTTCTGGTTTATTATTAACCATCGATCGGTTTCCTCCTTTTCTTAAAATTCGAGTCCGTTTTCACGTGCAGCTTCAGCAAGGGCTTTAACACGTCCGTGATAAATATATCCGCCACGGTCAAATACTACAGCTTTAATTCCTTTTTCAGCAGCACGCTCAGCAATCAATTTACCAACAGCAGAAGCTTGTTCAGTTTTACTTGCTTTAGCTACTGACTTATCTTTACTAGAGGCACTTGCTAGCGTCACACCCGCTACGTCATCAATTAATTGAGCGTAGATGTTTGTATTAGAACGAAATACATTTAAGCGTGGGCACTCAGCAGTACCAGAAATCTTATTACGAATACGATTATGGCGCTTTTTACGCGATTTGTTTTTATCTGGTTTAGTAATCACAATGGTCACCTCTTTAATTTAATTTTGATTTGATAAATAATTTGATTATTTACCAGTTTTACCTTCTTTACGAATAACATACTCATCAACATAGCGGATACCTTTGCCTTTATATGGCTCAGGTGGTCGTACGCCACGAATATTAGCAGCTAATTCGCCGACTTTTTCTTTGCTATAACCGTTCACAATAATCTGTGTATTTGAAGGAACTTCAAAAGAAACACCTTCAGTAGCTTCAAATTCGACAGGATGTGACAAGCCAACGTTAAGAACTAATTTACTGCCTTGTAATTGAGCACGATATCCAACTCCAATGAGTTGAAGTTCTTTTTTGAACCCTTCTGAAACACCTACAACCATATTATTCACTAATGAACGAGTAGTTCCGTGTAGTGAACGGTTTTCTTTTGAATCATCTGGGCGTGTAAAAGTAATCTCTGACTCATTAATTTCTACAATAATGTTTGGACTAAGTTCTCTAGTTAGTTCACCTTTTGGTCCTTTGACAGTCACTGTATGACCATCCATTGAAACGGTTACGCCAGCTGGAATTGTTACGGGATTTTTTCCTATACGACTCACAGGGCTGCACCTCCTTTTATTTTATATTTTTTACCAAATATAAGCTAATACTTCGCCACCAACACCTTGTTGACGGGCTTCTTTATCTGTAACAACACCATTTGATGTTGAAATAATTGCAATTCCTAAACCATTTAATACTTTAGGAATATCTTCTGATTTGGCATAAATACGTAAACCTGGTTTAGAAATACGTTTGATACCAGTAATTACTTTTTCTTGGTTACGACCGTATTTTAAGAAGATCGTAATTTCATTCTGTTTATTATCTTCAGTAATTTCAAAGTTCTTGATGAAACCTTCTCTTTTTAAGATCTCAGCAATCGCAATTTTAGCATTTGAAGAAGGTGCAGATACGGTTTTATGTCCTACACTATTTGCATTACGAATTCTTGTTAGAAAATCTGCAATTGGATCTGTCATTGCCATGTGGATTTACCTCCTTTGATTAATTATATAATTCTTACCAGCTTGCTTTTTTTACGCCTGGAATTTGTCCTTTATAAGCAAGTTCGCGGAAGCAAATACGGCAAAGCTTGAATTTACGGTATACTGAATGTGGACGTCCACAACGTTCGCAGCGAGAATACTCTTGAACCTTAAACTTTGGACTGCGTTTATTCTTAATTCTCATTGATGTTTTAGCCAAAGATAATGCCTCCTTTATTATTTCTTAAATGGCATGCCTAATTCTTTTAGAAGGGCATGTGATTCTTCGTCAGTCTTAGCAGTAGTTACAACGACAATATCCATCCCACGCACTTTATCCACGTTATCATAGCTGATTTCTGGGAAGATCAACTGCTCTCTAACTCCTAAAGTATAATTCCCACGTCCGTCGAAAGCTCGACTAGAAATTCCTTGGAAGTCTCTTACTCGTGGTAATGCGACAGAAATTAATTTGTCAAGAAAATCATACATTCTTTCTCCACGCAAAGTTACTTTCGCTCCAATTGGCATTCCTTCACGTAAACGGAAACCTGCAATTGATTTCTTAGCCTTAGTAATAATTGGCTTTTGACCAGATAGTAAAGTTAATTCATCAACCGCTTTTTCTAAGTTTTTGGTGTTACCCGTTGCGTCACCCACACCCATGTTGACTACGATTTTTTCAACTTTTGGGACTTCCATAATTGAAGAATAATTAAATTGCTCTACCAATTTTGGGGCAACTTCATTAAGATATTTTTCTTTCAAACGATTTGTCATTTAAAGTTCCTCCCTTCTGATTAATTGATAGTCTTATCTGATTTTTTTGCAAAACGAACTTTTTTGCCATCTTCAAAACGGTAACCTACTCGACTAGCTTCACCAGTTTCAGGATCCACTAATTTAACATTTGATACGTGAATCGCTGCTGGAAATTCTTCAATTCCACCTGTTTGTGTTTGACTTGGCTTGCGGTGTTTCTTCGCAATGTTAATACCTTCAACAACTACCTTGTCTTCACTTGGTATACTCTTAATAACAGTACCTTGTTTCCCTTTATCTTTACCTGAAATTACAAGGACTTTGTCTCCTGTTTTAATACGCATGAACTGTTTCCTCCTTTTTCTTAAAATTACAGAACTTCTGGAGCTAATGAAACAATCTTCATGAAGTTGTTATCACGTAATTCACGTGCAACTGGTCCAAAGATACGTGTCCCACGTGGGCTCTTATCGTCTCGAATTATTACACATGCATTTTCGTCGAATTTAATATAAGAACCGTCCTTACGACGAGCTCCTGATTTTGTTCGAACGATTACTGCTTTAACAACATCACCTTTTTTGACAACTCCACCTGGCGTTGCATGTTTAACCGTTGCAACGATGACGTCACCAATATTAGCTGTTTTGCGCCCTGATCCGCCTAGCACTTTAATTGTCAACACTTCACGAGCTCCTGAATTATCAGCAACTTTTAATCGACTTTCCTGTTGAATCATTTCGTTATCCTCCTTCCGATTTTCGCAATTATTAGATAATTACTGCTTCTTCAACAATTTCTAATAAACGGAAGCGTTTCGTAGCAGATAATGGACGAGTTTCCATGATACGTACGATGTCGCCTTCTTTAGCTTGATTTAGCTCATCATGAGCTTTATATTTTTTAGAATATTTAACACGTTTACCGTATTTAGGGTGTGTTTTACGAGTGTCTACTTGGACAGTAATGGTTTTATCCATTTTATCCGACACAACACGTCCTTGATAAACTTTACGTTGATTACGTTCAGTCATTTAATATGTGCCTCCTTTGTCGTTTTTACTTAGACAATTCTTGCTCACGCAAGACTGTTTTAATGCGAGCAATAGATTTACGTACTTGACGTAAACGGGCAGTGTTTTCTAATTGTCCTGTTGCCAATTGGAATCGAAGGTTAAACAATTCTTGCTTGAATTCTTTTTCTTTTTCAACCATTTCAGCAGTGGATAATTCTCTTATTTCATTAATTTTCATTCGATTCACCACCATATTCTTCACGTTTTACAAATTTTGTTTTGATCGGTAATTTGTGGGAAGCTAAACGGAAAGCTTCTCTTGCTACTTCTTCGCTTACCCCATCAATTTCAAACATAATTTTTCCGCGTTTAGTAGGTGCTACCCAGCCTTCAGGTGCTCCTTTACCTTTACCCATACGGACACCAATTGCTTTACTTGTATATGATTTATGAGGGAAGATTTTAATCCATACTTTCCCCCCACGTTTCATATAACGTGTCATTGCGATACGCGCTGCTTCAATTTGGCGGTTGGTGATCCAACCCGTTTCTGTTGCTCTTAAACCATATGATCCAAAATCAACTTGCTTTCCACCTTTAGCTTCTCCGCGCATTTTTCCACGGAATTCACGACGGTGCTTTACACGCTTAGGTACTAACATGATTAATTTCCTCCTCTCTGAGAATTGTTGTTTTTAGTTGGTAAGATTTCACCACGACAGATCCATACCTTTACTCCAAGCTTTCCATATTGTGTATCTGCTTCTTCCCAAGCATAATCAATATCAGAACGCAAAGTATGTAATGGAACTGTGCCTTCAGTATAGTGCTCTGTTCTTGCCATATCTGCACCATTTAAACGGCCAGAAACCATTGTTTTAACTCCTTTTGCGCCAGCTCGCATCACTCGTTGAATGGCTTGCTTTTGAGCACGACGGAATGCCACACGGTTTTCTAGTTGTTGCGCAATATCTTCCGCAACTAATTTTGCATCTAATGCAGGTTCTTTGATTTCAACGATATTAAGTTGAACTTGCTTACCTGTTATTTTATTTAGTTCCGCACGCAATACGTCAACTTCTGATCCACCTTTACCAATAACCATACCAGGCTTGGCAGTGTTAACAGAAACAACTACACGGTTTGCTGCACGTTCAATTTGAATTACAGATACGGAGGCATCAGCTAATTTTTTGTAGAGATACTCACGAATTTTAATGTCTTCGTGTAAATAGTCTGCATATTGTTTATCTGCGTACCATTTAGTATCCCAATCGCGGATGATGCCAACTCGCATTCCAATCGGATGTACTTTTTGACCCATTAATTAAGCCTCCTCTTTTTCTGATACCACAATTGTGATGTGGCTAGTACGTTTTAAGATCGGTGAAGCTGATCCTTTAGCTCGAGGACGGAAACGTTTCATTGTCGGTCCTTCGTTTACGTATGCTTCACTAACATACAGTGTTTCTAAGTCTAAATCATAGTTATGCTCAGCATTTGCAATTGCTGACTTTAATACTTTTTCAATAATTGGCGAACCAGCTTTTGGAGTGAATTTCAAAATAGCCATTGCTTCTCCAACTTGCTTGCCCCTGATAAGATCCATTACTAAGCGAGCTTTACGAGGAGCAATACGAACTGTTTTTGCCATTGCTTTTGCAGATGTAGTTTGTTCAGACATCTTAAATACCTCCTCTTATTAGCGTTTCTTAGTTTTCTTATCTTGATCAACGTGGCCTCTATAAGTACGTGTAGGAACAAACTCTCCTAGCTTATGACCTACCATGTCTTCTTGGATAAATACAGGCACATGTTTCCGTCCATCATATACAGCAATTGTCATCCCAATAAAATTAGGGAAAATTGTTGAACGACGAGACCATGTTTTAATCACTTGTTTTTTCTGGGCATCTTGTTGAGCCTCTACCTTTTTCATTAAATGTTCATCAATAAAAGGTCCTTTTTTCAAACTACGAGTCACAATGTAGCCTCCCTTCAGAATTTATTGGTTATTATTTCTTACGACCACGAATAATTAACTTGCTTGATTTTTTCTTAACATTACGAGTTTTAACACCCATAGCTTTTTTACCCCATGGTGTCATTGGAGATGGACGACCGATTGGAGCGCGACCTTCACCACCACCGTGTGGGTGATCATTAGGGTTCATTACAGATCCACGAACAGTTGGTCGTTTAGATAACCAACGTGAACGGCCTGCTTTACCAAAGTTAATAAGTTCATGCTGTTCGTTACCTACTGTTCCAATTGTTGCGCGGCAAGTAGATAAGATCATACGTACTTCACCTGAGTTCAAACGAACTAAAGTGTACTTACCTTCATGACCCAAAACTTGAGCACTTGTTCCAGCAGAACGAATTAATTGTCCACCCTTACCAGGTTTCAATTCGATATTGTGGATAACAGTACCAACTGGGATATTTGCTAACGATAAAGCATTACCCACTTGAATATCAGCATTATCGCCAGATTCAATCTTTTGACCAACTTTAAGACCCTTTGGAGCTAAAATGTATGTCTTCACACCGTCTTCATAGTGGACAAGAGCGATATTTGCTGTACGGTTTGGATCGTATTCAATGGTTGCGATTGTTCCAACCACTCCATCTTTATTACGTTTGAAATCAATGACACGGTATGCCCGTTTATTTCCGCCGCCTTTATGACGCACGGTGATTTTACCTTGGCCATTACGACCTGCGCGTTGTTTTTGTGACTCTAACAAGGTTTTTTCAGGTATCTGTGTTGTGATTTCTGAAAAATCATATCCAGTCATGTTACGACGTCCATTTGTCGTCGCTTTATAATGTTTAATTGCCACTGCGTTACCCTCCTATTTTAATATTTTCGAGAATTATTCAGCGTCTTCGCCAAATAATTCGATCCGGTTTGAATCTTCTGTTAAGGTAACCACTGCTTTTTTGTACTTACGTGTGAAACCTTGATAACGTCCCATTCTTTTAGCTTTGCCATCTACATTGATTGTGTTAACTTTCGCAACCTTAACACCTTCAAACATTGCTTCAACAGCTTGTTTGATATGAGTCTTATTAGCACGACGGTCAACTTCGAAAGTGTATTTGTTGTCATCAATGGCTAGCATTGATTGCTCGGTAATTACTGGACGTAATAGAACTTCTGATAATTGCATTATGCTAAAGCCTCCTCTACTGTTGAAAGCGCAGCTTGAGTAATTAACACACGATCCGCATCAATTACATCTAAAACATTTACATTTAAATCATCAATCACTTTCACATTAGGAATGTTACGTGCTGATAAGTATGCTGTTTCGTTTGCGCCTTCTAAAATTAACAATGTTTTACTATCAACATTTAAGTTATTTAAAACATTTTTGAATTCTTTTGACTTAGGTGCATCAAATACTAGTTCTTCAACAACTGTCATTTTCTCATCAAGTACTTTTTGAGATAATACAGAATGTAAAGCTAGACGACGCATTTTTTTAGGTAATTTATAACTATATGAACGAGGTGTTGGCCCAAAGACTACTCCACCGCCTACCCATTGAGGTGATCTTGTAGAACCTTGACGTGCACGTCCTGTTCCTTTTTGTCTCCACGGCTTACGTCCCCCACCACTTACGGCTGAACGGTTTTTAACCGCATGAGTCCCTTGGCGTAGTGAAGCTCTTTGCATAACGACCGCTTCAAAAACAACCGCTTCATTAGGTTCAATTCCGAAGATCGCTTCATTTAATTCAACTTCTCCTGCTTGTGTTCCATCTTGTTTAAATAATGTAACTTTTGGCATTTGCTCGTTCCTCCCCTCTTAGATATTATTTAACTGTTTTAATTGCTTGTTTAATTTCAACGAGTGATTTTTTAGCTCCTGGAACATTTCCTTTAATAAGGATCACATTGTTCTCAGTATCTACTGATACAATTTCCAAGTTTTGAATGGTAATACGCTCGCCACCTGTCTGTCCAGGTAATTTCTTACCTTTAAAGACTTTCGAAGCATCTGATGCCATACCCATAGATCCAGGGCGACGGTGGTAACGAGATCCGTGAGCCATCGGTCCACGAGATTGTCCGTGACGCTTAATTGCTCCTTGGAAACCTTTACCTTTTGATGTACCCGTCACATCGACGATGTCACCCACTGCGAATGTTTCAACTGTGATTTCTTGCCCTACTTCATATTCTCCTAGCTCAACATCACGAAATTCGCGAACGAAGCGCTTAGGAGTAGCATTAGCTTTTGCTACATGACCCTTGTGCGGTTTGTTGGTCAACACTTCACGCAAATCCTGATATCCCACTTGAACTGCTTCATAGCCATCTGTTTCGACTGTTTTAATTTGTAAAACAACGTTAGCAGGAGCTTGAATAACAGTAACTGGGATTAATTCTCCATTTTCTGTAAAGTATTGAGTCATTCCGACTTTTGTTCCTAAGATTCCTTTGGTCATGAGTACACCTCCATTATTTTATTTTTTATAATTTAATTTCTACGTCCACACCACTTGGTAAGTCTAATTTCATTAATGCATCTACGGTTTTGGCTGTAGGATTAACAATATCGATCAAACGTTTGTGTGTACGCATTTCAAACTGCTCACGAGAGTCTTTATATTTGTGCGTTGCACGAATAACAGTATAGACTGTACGATCAGTTGGTAAAGGGATTGGACCTGATGTCTTAGCCCCTGTCCTTTGAGCAGATTCAACAATTTTCGCTGCAGAGACATCTAAAGCACGGTGCTCATAAGCCTTTAAGCGAATACGAATTTTTTGATTTGCCATTTTTTATTTTCCTCCTTCGTCAATATAAAATATGTGACTTGCTCCACAAGAATTTCTAACACACTCGACCTTGGCAACTCGGCCTAGCGTGTCACAACCTCTCGTTTCACTGCATTTCTCCCTCTCATCAAGGGTTTATGTCGATTTTTGGGCGCAGCCCTCCAATTGACACAACCGATATTATACCGAAGATATTTTGCTAATGCAAGCAATATTTGAAGAATAATCAGAGTTTTTATAAAAAAATAAGGTGGTCTATGCGACTTTGATAGACCTTTGAAAGTGAGATTAATTTCTAACTTCTCAAGCCTAGTCACATTGACTACCTTATTGAATAACCTTTAATACGGTCGACCTATATTATTTTTTAGCTTTTAAAGCGGCCACTGTAATGTAATTATATGGTTGATTAAAGTGAGGCAAGAAGAAGGTGTCCAAAAGCGCTAATTTATCTATAGTAACCTCTTCTTGAATTGCCAAGGAGAACATATGGATGAGTAGTGAGACGTCATAATCGGAGGCCAATTGGGCTCCTACGATGCGTCGACTTGACTTTTCAAAAACAATCCTTAATTTCACTTGGTAATTTTCGGGCATAAAGCCAGGAAACTGTGTATCTTCGTGTTCAACATAATCAACTTCAATTCCAGCTTTTTCAGCGGCCTTTAAAGTTAAACCGGTTGATACCAATTTTAAGTTAAAGATATTGATCCCGTTTGAGCCTTGTACACCTGCGCCTTCCAACTCAGTTCCCGCAAGATTATGAGCAGCTACGATTCCTGACCTCACAGCATTGGACGCTAAAGCAATATAGGTTGTATCCTTAATAGCATTCGAATAATTACTTGCACAATCTCCTATAGCATAAACATCTTCATCTGAAGTCTTAAAATGACGATCAACTAGATAAGCACCTCCATTAAATAATTCCAAATGGTCTTTTCCTAAATCTGTATTAGCTCGAAAACCAATTGAATTAATGACAACGTCTGCATCATAGGTACCGTTATCAGTTTTCACAGCTTTAACTTTACCATTTTCGCCAATGTACTCTTGAACTAATTCGCCAAAATGGGTTTTTATACCATGATCTTCTAAATTACGGTCCATCATTTTAGCAAACTCTGGATCATAATAGCTAGCTAATGAAGTCGCTTCCGCATCGAAAATACGGACATTTTTACCACGTCTTTTAGCCGCTTCTGCAATTTCCACCCCAATGTAACCTGCGCCAATCACACAAACATTTTTAGCAGATTCATCGGATAAGGCTTTATCGACGATCTGACCTTCTTGGAACAGTTTTAAAAAGTGTAAGCCTTCTAAATCATAACCTGGGAATTTGGGAGAGATCGGTAAGGATCCTGTAGCTAAAATCAATTTATCATAGCTTTCCTCAATTTTTTCTCCATCTTTTTTCTGTGCGTAAACCTTTTTACTCTTGAAATCGATCTCAGTGACTTCGGTTTCAGTATAAATACGGGCTCCTTTTTTAGCGAAAGCTTCTTCATTTGTGTAAAAAAGTCCCTTATAATCGTCAATTTGACGTCCAACCCATAATGCGGTTCCGCATCCTAAATAAGAAAGATTCGAATTGCGCTCTAACATTACAATTTCATGCTCTGGATAATTCTCTAGCAAAGTGTTTGCAGCAGCTATTCCAGCATGGTTCGTTCCAATAATTAAAATTTTCATAAATTTTTTTGCCTCCAAATTAATTTTTTCACAATGGCTTTTATTAATCACATTTTACCATTATCTCGAAAATAAGACAAATTTTTGCTTCCTTATTATAAAGAGTTTTATTTTGATAAAAAACAACACTTAAAACGCTATATTGAACAAGTTTTTCTATGTAGTTTCCAAAAAATTGAGATTGACAGGTAATAGTGTGCATTATATAATATGGTAAGTTGCACTATTTAAATTTTAGGAGGTTTGTTGATGAAACGTGTGTATGCATTTGGCGAAGGTAACGCTAAAATGAAAGATCTGTTAGGTGGAAAAGGTGCGAATCTGGCTGAGATGACTAGCCTTGGTTTTCCTGTGCCGCAGGGATTTACGATTACGACTCAAGCTTGTTTAGAATATTTAGAAGAAGCTAGAGGATTAAAAGACGAACTTAAAGATGAGATCACTCAAGCAGTTAAGAAGCTTGAAGCAATTTCTGAAAAAGAGTTTAACCATTCAGAAAATTTACTTTTAGTCTCTGTACGTTCAGGGGCAAAAATTTCTATGCCCGGTATGATGGATACTATATTGAATCTTGGTCTTAACGATGAGAATGTCTTAAAACTGGCTCAAATCACCAATAATGAACGTTTTGCTTATGATTGCTATCGACGCCTCCTTCAAATGTATGGGAATGTTGTTTATGAAATTGATATGATTAAATTCGACAGAATTCTTAATAAAGTTAAAGAAGATAATCATTTACATTATGACTACGAATTAACGGCTGACCATCTAAAAGATATTGTTAAAGACTATCAGGCCGTTTACCAAAAAGAATTAAACCATCCATTCCCTCAAGATGTTTACCAACAAATTTACGCTGCAGTTGAAGCCGTTTTTAAATCATGGAATAACCAACGTGCTATTGTATATCGTAGATTAAATAATATTCCTGATGATCTTGGAACGGCTGTCAATATTCAAGAAATGGTCTTTGGTAACAGCGGTGAAACAAGTGGTACTGGTGTACTATTTACCCGCAATCCTGCAAATGGAAAACATGAGTTATACGGTGAGTACCTAACCAATGCACAAGGAGAAGATGTGGTAGCTGGAATTCGTACTCCTGTTTCCATTAACCGTTTGCGTGATCAGTTCCCAGAAATTTACCAAGAGATCCTCGAATTAACCAACAAATTAGAAAAACACTATTCTGATATGCAAGATATCGAATTTACTATTGAAGATAAGAAACTCTATATTCTTCAAACTAGAAATGGTAAACGAACAGCCCAAGCAGCAGTTAAAATTGCGGTTGATTTTGTAAATGAAGGTATTCTATCGCCGGATAAGGCCCTCTTGACAATTAATTCTGAATCACTTCACACTTTATTGCACCCTGCTTTCGACCCAAATGCTTTAGGTCAAGCTGAATTAGTTTCTAAACTAGGCTTGCCTGCCAGTCCCGGTGCAGCAACTGGCCAGATTGTATTTGATGCGATCACTGCAAAAGAATGGGCTGATGCCGGTAAATCTGTTATTTTAGTTCGTCATGAGACTTCGCCTGAAGACATTGTAGGTATGAACTCTGCTAACGGTATCGTAACAAGTCAAGGAGGCATGACATCTCACGCTGCAGTGGTAGCTCGTGGAATGGGTAAATGTTGCGTAGCCGGTTGTAGTGAGTTAGATATTAATGAAGATAAAAAGACACTTGCCTATCCAGGTGGTTTGCTGAATGAAGGCGATATTATTTCTGTCGATGGAACTACAGGTTGTCTTTACATTGGTGAAATTCCAACCGTTGCAGGAGGAGCAAATGAAAACTTGGACCAAGTCTTAGATTGGTCTCGTCAATTTGCTAAACTTGCTATCCGAATGAACGCCGAAACAGCAAATGATATTGAAAACGGATTGCGTTTTGGAGCAGTAGGAATCGGGCTAGTAAGAACTGAGCACATGTTCTTCCAAGAAGATCGCTTAATTGCGATTCGCAAATTCTTACTTGCTAAGAATCCATCCGACCGTAAAATCTGTCTGGATACCATTCGTGATTTTCAAATAGAAGACTTCTCTCATATTTTTGAATTAATGCAAGAAAAACCAGTCGTGGTTCGTTTACTCGATGCACCATTGCATGAATTCTTACCTCATGGGCAAAATGAAATTAAACAAGTTGCCAGTCAATTGCAAATAGACCCTTCAGAATTAAGCGACCGCGTACAGTCAATGAAAGAAGTCAACCCAATGATGGGACATCGTGGCTGTCGCATGGGTATGACTTACCCTGAGCTTTATCTGATGCAGGCAGAGGCTGTCATTCGATCAGCCATGAAGGTAGCTAAAAATGGCGTGGCTGTTAAACCTGAAATTATGATTCCCTTAGTAAGTTCTCAAGCAGAATTAATCCACTTAAAAGACAAAATTAAAGTTCATCTAAAAAAAGTGCTTGATGAAGCAAATGTAAATATGGAATTTACAGTTGGAGTGATGGTTGAAACTCCTCGTGCTTGTTTAATAGCTGATCAATTAGCAAAAGACGCTGAGTTCTTCTCTTTCGGAACTAATGATTTGACACAATTGACATTTGGCTATTCTCGTGATGATGCTGGTAAATTCTTGAATCAATATCTTGACCAAGGTATTCTAAAAGATGATCCATTCCAAACGATTGATACTTTTGCCGTTAAAGAACTTGTCGAAATTGCGGTTGAGCGCGGACGCTCAATCAAAGAAAATTTAAAAATAGGGGTATGTGGTGAGTTAGGTGGAGATCCAAGGTCAATTACTCATTTCCATCAAATCGGTCTTTCTTATGTATCTTGCTCACCTTATCGTGTACCAATCGCACAACTAGCAGCGGCTCAAAGTGCTATTATCAATGCTTAATCAATTAAACTAGGAGGGGAACTATGAAACTTTCACCCCGACAAGAAGAAATCATTTCGATTGTTAAAAACCACGAACCAATAACCGGCGACGAAATTGCTAGTAAACTTGGTCTTACAAAATCAACATTGCGTAGTGATTTCGCTGTCTTAACGATGACTGGCATTTTAGATGCTCGTCAAAAAGTGGGTTATATCTATTCAGGATTAACAGAAAAGTCCTTATTATATGAGGCCTTCTCAGAATATCTTGTTAAAGACATCATGGTGCAAGCCATCACAGTCACACCAGATACCACCGTTCAAAACGCCATTACTCACTTATTTATGTATGATGCTGGTTCTATTTATGTTATTGATGAAGCAGATCATAAGTTAGCAGGAATTGTATCCCGTAAAGATTTGCTCCGTTCAGCTATCGGCCAGCTAATGGATACGCCTTTAGCAATCATTATGACTCGAATGCCTAATATTATTGTGGCTCAACCGGACCAGACGGCACTTGACGCTGCGCGTCTAATATCTGAACATCAGATTGATTCACTACCGATCGTCACTGCAGACTATGAGATACTCGGTAAAGTATCTAAGACTCATATCGTGAATCTTCTAGTTGAATTAAGCCAATCGGAGGAATAATATGCCAGTAACAAATACTTATAAATTTTATGTTATTTCAGATTCTGTCGGTGAAACAGCATTACGCGCAACGAACGCTGCTCTCGCTCAATTTCCAAAATTAACCAATATTAGCTTAAAAAGATTTCCATTCATTAACACCATGGATGAATTGAAGCCGATTCTTGAAGAAGCCGCCAAAGTAAATGCGATAATTATTACTACTTTAGTCGATGAAGGTCTCGAGCAATTTGCCAGTGAATTTTCAAAAGATAATGCGTTAGAGTATCATAATGTTATTCACCCGATTCTTGATTTGATCTCACAAAAAACAAATATGATGGCTAGTGAAAAATCAGGAACCTTACACAGACTTGATGATCATTACTTTGACCGGATTCAAGCAATAGAGTTTGCAGTAAAATATGATGACGGTAAAAATAAAAAAGGATTTGAGTTAGCAGATATTGTTTTACTTGGTGTCTCAAGATCCTCTAAAACACCTTTAAGTATGTATTTAGCTAACAAATCATACAAAGTGGCTAACTTACCTATTTTCCCTGAAGTTCATATTCCTGATGAAATCTACCAAGCAGACGCTAGACGGATTTTCGGTCTCATTGCCTCTCCTCTTTATATTCAAAATATTCGTAAAAAGAGAGTGGAGATGATGGGCCTCGGAGAAAAAGCCACTTACTCTTCTCTCGAAAGAGTTAAGCAAGAATTAATGTTTGCTGATGACCTATACCACCAATTAAATGCTACAGTCATTAATGTTGAAAACCAATCCATTGAAGAATTAGCGGAACAAATTATTGGTCATTATAACAAACTTTTACTCTGATAAGCTTCGTTATCTTTAAACATAAAGGAAGCCCCTATTCAAATTCTGAATAGAGGGCTTCCTTTACTTTATAGCCAAACTATTTTTAAAATCGCTGATTTTCTTCTTCTTCGTGCTCAATACTTTTTTCAATATTTTCTAATTGACGAGCTGCAAATTCTTTACCGCCAATTCCAACCGCTAAAGCGAATGCAATAGCTACTGCACTTAAAATAATAATGAAGGCAGCATTCACGATGGTAGGAGCAAACTTCAACTGGTTAAGCGTCATAAAGATTGCTAGTACAATAATCGCATAACGAACAAACTCACCAAAAACTTTACTACCAGATACTTCTTTAAGGAAACTTGCTAGAATATTTCCACCAATCACACCGACTGCCAAAATAAGAGCCGCCGCAATTACATCAGGAATATATGCGATAATTGAAGTGCCAATTGCATTTAAAACTTCAAGATTAAGAACGGATATGGCTTCTACAATAAAGAAAATAAGTAACAAGGACTTCGCTACTTGCGCAATCACGCTTGAAATTTGAATATGATTTTCGCCTTTAAAATTTAGATATTTTGAATATTGATCAATTCCAGATGTCTTTAAGAGACTTTCCAATAAATCACCCAATAATTTAGCTATAAATCCTCCTACAAAGACAAGAATTACTGCAACAATTATATTGGGAATAGCTGACATTACGGAATTTAAGACACCGACGATCGGAGCAGAAATTGTCTGAATACCTAATGTTTCCAAAGCAACGGTTAAAATTGGAATAAAGATTAAAACATAGACCACCGTTGAAAGAACTTCTGCTAAATGGGTATCGTTTAACTTTTCTTGCTCAGCTTGCCCTGTCATCTTGCTATACCATCGATCTAAATTAAAACCTTCCAATAAATTTTGAGTTAGTTGTTTAACAAATTTACAGAAAAGATTACCTATAAATATGATTAAAGCAGCTGCGATAATATTTGGAATATAGGCAAAGAACTTCGCAAACATATTAGATATAGGATCCACTACACCTGCAAGGCCCAAACCGTTTAAAATAAATGGCACAAAGAATAATACAATAATAAAATATAATAATGTTCCAATTGTTTCTAAGAAGGTATTTGATTCCTCATCGGTTCTCGCTAACCCCCATTTTTGTAATTTTAAATCAAAGTCAATACTTTCCATGGCTTTGATTGCATATTTTCTTGCAAAATGCGCCAGAATAAGTGCTGCTATTAATAGAAGCAGAGAGCCTATCATTCCTGGAATCGAACTTACGATACCGTTTAAGTCCATTGTCATTCTCCTTTCAAAATTTTATAGATTAAGTATATCATTCTCAACCCTATTGCAACAAACATTTCACTCCAATATAAAAAGCCAAGTGATAACACTTGGCTTAAGTTAGTTAATATTTTAATTAAGCATTAACTTTAGTTACTGTACCTGCACCTACTGTACGTCCACCTTCACGAATTGAGAAACGAGTTCCGTCTTCGATAGCGATTGGGTGAATTAATTCTACGGTCATAGAAACGTTGTCTCCAGGCATAACCATTTCAGTTCCTTCTGGTAATTCTACAACACCTGTAACGTCAGTTGTACGGAAGTAGAATTGAGGACGATAGTTAGTGAAGAATGGAGTATGACGTCCACCCTCTTCTTTAGACAATACATATACTTCAGCTTCGAACTTAGTATGTGGAGTGATTGTTCCAGGCGCAGCTAATACTTGACCACGCTCAATATTATCACGAGTAACACCACGTAATAAAGCACCAATGTTATCTCCTGCTTCTGCATAGTCTAACATCTTACGGAACATTTCAACACCTGTTACAGTAGACTTCATGATTTCGTCAGCAATACCAACGATTTCAACTTCGTCACCAACACGTACTTGACCACGTTCCACACGACCAGTTGCAACAGTACCACGACCAGTAATTGAGAATACGTCTTCGACTGGCATCATGAATGGCTTGTCAGTTTCACGTTCTGGTTCTGGAATGTAAGCATCTACTTGTTCCATTAATTCCATAATTTTAGCTTCATAAGCTTCATCGCCTTCTAAAGCCTTAAGTGCTGAACCAGCGATTACTGGAATGTCATCTCCTGGATAGTCGTATTCTGATAACATATCACGAACTTCCATTTCAACTAATTCTAATAATTCCTCATCATCAACCATGTCAACTTTGTTTAAGAAGACTACGAAGTAAGGAACTCCTACTTGACGTGATAATAAGATGTGCTCACGAGTTTGAGGCATTGGACCATCTGCAGCAGATACTACTAAGATAGCACCGTCCATTTGAGCAGCACCAGTGATCATGTTTTTAACATAGTCCGCGTGCCCTGGAGCGTCAATATGTGCATAGTGGCGATTAGCAGTTTCATACTCGATATGAGAAGTATTGATTGTGATTCCACGTTCTTTTTCTTCTGGAGCGTTATCGATTGAAGCATAGTCTTTTGCTTCACCAAATCCATGCTTAGCTAAAACAGTTGCGATTGCAGCTGATAAAGTTGTTTTACCGTGGTCAACGTGTCCTAAAGTACCAATGTTAACATGCGGTTTCGTACGTTCGTATTTTTCTTTTGCCATTTGAGTAAATCCCCCTAATTTTTTAAAGTGTTTATAGATTAAGCAATCTATCAAAATTATTATACCAAAGATATTGAAGTGAATTCAACGGATATTTCCTTAACCTTGGTCTTTCTTCTTTAAGCAAGCACTTGCTTACTTTTAATTGTCTGAAGATGAGCCACCGTATTTTTTGATGATTTCTTCAGCAATTGATTTTGGAACATCTTCATAGTGGTCAAATTGCATTGTAAATGTACCACGACCTTGTGTTGAAGAACGTAAAGTCGTTGCATAACCAAACATTTCTGATAATGGAATGAATGATTTAACAATTTGAGCATTTCCACGTGTTGAAGTACCTTCGATACGTCCACGACGTGAGTTCACGTGTCCCATCACATCTCCTAAGTATTCTTCAGGAACTGTTACTTCAACAGCCATCATTGGTTCAAGGATTGAAGGTTGTGCTTTCTTAGCAGCAGCCTTAAGAGCCATAGAAGCAGCAACTTTATAAGCTGTTTCAGAAGAGTCGACATCGTGGTAAGAACCATCATAAAGTTTGGCTTTAATATCTACTAATGGGAAGCCTGCTAAGACACCATTTTCCATTGCATCTTTAAGTCCTGCTTCTACCGCTGGAATATATTCACGCGGAACAACCCCACCGACAATTGCGTTTTCGAACTCAAAGCCTGCTCCTTCTTCGTTCGGTTCGAATTCAATCCAAACGTGTCCGTATTGTCCTTTACCACCTGATTGACGTACAAATTTACCTTCAGCTTGAGTAGCTGCACGGAAAGTTTCACGATAAGAAACTTGTGGCGCTCCAACGGTTGCTGATACTTTAAATTCACGTTTCAATCGGTCAACGATGATATCTAAGTGTAATTCTCCCATTCCAGCAATAATTGTTTGACCTGTTTCATGGTCAGTTGATGCACGGAAGGTTGGGTCTTCTTCGGCTAATTTCGCTAAGGCTAAGCCCATCTTATCTTGGTCTGCTTTTGAATCTGGTTCAATTGCAACTTCGATCACTGGGTCAGGGAATTCCATTGATTCAAGAATAACTAAGTTATCTGGATCACATAAAGTGTCACCTGTACCAGTGTTTTTAAGTCCAACAGCTGCAGCGATGTCTCCTGAGAATACTTCAGAAATTTCTTCACGAGAGTTGGCATGCATTTGTAAGATACGTCCTACACGTTCACGCGTATCTTTTGTTGCATTTTGAACATATGAACCTGATTCAAGTGTTCCTGAATAAACACGGAAGAATGTTAGACGTCCAACGAATGGGTCAGTCATAACCTTGAAAGCTAAAGCTGCGAATGATTCATTATCATCTGCATGGTGCTCAATTTCATTTTCTGTTCCAGGTTCAAAACCAATAATAGGCGGAACATCTAATGGACTTGGTAGATAGTCAATAACACCATCTAATAATAACTGAACACCTTTGTTTTTGAAGGCTGTACCACAAAATACTGGGTAAAGTTCAACATTACATGTCGCTTTACGGATTGCTTTTTTCAAAACATCTTCAGCGATCTCTTCACCTTCGAGATAAGCCATCATAATTTCTTCATCAGTATCCGCTACTGCTTCAACTAATTTAGTATAATATTCGTCTGCTTTGGCTTGGAATTCTTCAGGAATATCCATTTCTTCGACTTCTGTTCCTAGGTCATTGTTATAGATGTAAGCTTTCTTATGAACTACGTCAACAATCCCTTTGAATTCATCTTCAGATCCAATCGGAACTTGCATAGCAACTGCATTGGCATCTAAACGCTCGTGAAGAGTACGTAGAGAATATTCAAAGTCAGCTCCCATTTTATCCATCTTGTTTACAAAGACAATACGAGGTACTCCATAGGTTGTCGCTTGACGCCAAACAGTTTCTGTTTGAGGCTCTACACCTGACTGAGCATCTAATAAGGCAACCGCTCCATCCAATACACGTAATGAACGCTCTACTTCAACCGTAAAATCCACGTGTCCTGGTGTGTCGATAATGTTTACGCGGTGACCTTTCCATTGTGCTGTAGTTGCAGCAGAAGTAATGGTGATACCGCGCTCTTGTTCTTGTTCCATCCAGTCCATTTGAGCTCCACCATCGTGAGTCTCTCCAATCTTATGGATCTTACCGGTATAATACAAGATACGTTCAGTTGTCGTTGTCTTACCAGCATCTATATGGGCCATAATTCCAATGTTACGAGTTTTTTCAAGAGAAAATTCTCTTTTTCCCATGTATATTTACCCCTCTTTCCTTAGTATGTATCATTATCTGCTAACAAAGGATACCTAAGTTAACAATACCATTATAAATCTTACCAGCGGTAATGTGCAAAGGCTTTGTTAGCTTCTGCCATTTTATGCATATCTTCACGCTTACGTACTGAGGCTCCTGTGTTGTTAGCAGCATCCATAATTTCGCGTGCTAAACGTTGTTCCATGGTCTTTTCACCACGTAAACGAGAATATGTTACCAACCAACGAATCGCTAATGTATAACGACGTTCTGGTCTTACTTCGACTGGCACTTGATAGTTAGAACCCCCAACACGGCGAGCTTTAACTTCTAATAATGGCATGATATTTTCAATGGCTTGCTCAAAAACCTCCATTGGGTCTTGACCTGTTTGCTCACGAATAACGTCAAATGCACTATACAAGATTGATGAAGCTTTTCCTCGTTTACCATCAACCATTAAACGGTTAATTGTACGAGTAACAACTTTAGAATTATAAATTGGATCGGGTAACACTTCACGTTTGGGAATGTTTCCTTTACGAGTCATTCAAACTCCTCCTTTCAAAAAAATGAGTAATGATTAAAAATTATGCTTTTGGTTTCTTAGTACCGTATTTAGAACGGCTTTGCTTACGATCATTAACACCTGCCGTATCAAGCGCGCCACGTACGATATGGTAACGTACCCCTGGTAAGTCTTTCACACGTCCGCCGCGGATTAAAACCACACTGTGCTCTTGCAAGTTATGACCTTCACCAGGAATATAAGCAGTTACTTCCATAAGGTTAGATAAACGAACACGGGCATATTTACGTAATGCAGAGTTCGGTTTCTTAGGAGTCATTGTTCCCACACGTGTACATACCCCACGTTTTTGCGGAGACATTGTTTTTGTGTTTGAACGTTTGAAGCTATTGTAACCTACGTTTAATGCGGGTGAATTTGATTTAACTACTTTTGATTTACGAGGTTTATTAACCAGTTGATTAATTGTTGGCATCAAAAGTCCTCCTTCCATAAATTTCTTAGTCCACACATCCAAGTGTGTCATTTATTGATATAAATTTTCCGCAGGCTCGATCATTTTCGAGGTCTGCGCTGATAGGTGAATCTATAGCAGTCAGCACGACTGAATTTCAGGAATCTGTCAATAAAAACACCTTCACTATCTTAACACGAAGAAAATCGAACGTCAACATATTTTACAGCTTTTTCCTGTCCAAGTCAGCTATTCGAAGCTCAATTTACATGAACAAGACCAGGGCAAGAAGTAACACTATCTCTTCTTGGCCTGGTCCTATTAGTACTCGTATAGTTAAAGCAGCAAGATGATTTTAATTGTCATTAAAATCTCATTATAGCTGAAAATTGTTGTTTAATGCCTTCCACTTTTTCCAATACCAGAGCGATCTTAGTTCCTTGATTCATTGCCTTTAGTACCCAGTGATTTAGGTCTTCTTCTTGCAACAAATAATCTGTATGGTATTGAATAATCCATTCTTCGATGCGACCTTCTTTGATTAGATCTTTAATTTTTTCAAAATCATGGGCAACTTTACCTTGATTACGCGCTTTCTCAATTTGATTAATTTTGTCTTGTGCAAAACTTTGATGATCTTGACTTAAGATTTCTTTCAAAACTTTGGTTTTCTCTTTCGAATCAATCGATTGGAAAGGCTTATCAATTGTTTTTTCAAAATAGATAGAATCTGTTCCATTTACCTTTTGGTAATGACCTAGATTTTCCACCGTCCCTGCTAATAGTATAGGGCGATGATAATGCTTAGAAAGTTCATGCATTTTTTTGTTTAAGTATGTGAAATATTTCCCTCGATCGAGATCTTTCTCTTCCGGGGTGGCTCGGTGTCCATGATGCATACCAGGCTCTTGACGTCCTCCATAGGAATGAACATTCACTTGCGAGTCAGGGTCTAAATCATCATAGATTTCTGAAAATTGCTTAATATCAATGTCCCCATCCAAAGCTAACGGTTCACTATTGAACTGATTGGCATCAAATAAGCTCACTGCGTCTTTAGAGATATCGGCAATAATTACTTCATTCAATTCTTCATAATAAGCTAGCAATGGTAACAAATAATATTCTTTCTCAAGATAAACGGCTGGTTTAAATTCAGAACGAAGATAAGCTACTTCAAATTCTTTTGGACTAATAAAGAGTGCTAGCCCTTCCTTGGTCTGATCCCAAAAATTTTTATCATTTCTGAGTCTTTCTAATTCATTTAAAATTTTTTCTCCTGCTTCCGATTTAAGTTCTTCTAGGCTTGGTTTAATTTCTTGAACTAAATTTTTAAACTGAATTAAATCTTCTTGCCTATTTACCCCCCCACGATTGGTTGGCATATATATGGAAAGTCGTAAAGCTTCTTCCTTGTTTTGTAACTCCCTCAAATCTTTGACAAAACTGTGACCCATACTGATCCTTCCTTTCTATACTTTGTTCTTAATGAACGACTAAGGCCTAATCCATTCATACACTTTTTTCTTTTAATAATAAATGGACTAGAACTTCTACATAAAGGTTAACATGGTAGCGCTTTATTGTCTAATTAAAGGACTGAAAAAACCAAAAGCAAAGCTCGGGGGCTGCCTTTGGTTCATTCACTGACCGATAATTACATTTGATTTTTGCGAGCATCAATATGACTATATTTAGCTGATTCTTGATCAAACTTCTTCATAACAAACGGGCAACTTGGATATATTTTCTTACCTTCTTTTTCCATATCTGCAACCAGCTCATCTAATAGTTGTCCTGCTATACCTTTTCCTCTAAGACTATCAGAGGTAAAGGTATGGTTTGCAATCACCAACTTGTCATCGTCAGTGTCTCGATAAGTTATTTCTGCAAGTATTTCACCTTTGTCATCGCGTATGACAACCCCATGATCTTCTCTTAAAAACTCCATTTTAATTCCTCCAGTTTTTTGATATCTATCATGATACACCATTTATGTTTTGGGACAAAAAAATATGATCACTTCGCTTACTTATAAAGAATGATTTAAAAAATGAGTTTCTACTCGTTTTGATAAAAAATATATTCAAGCCGTTTATCTGGAATTATCCATAGCAAAGCGATTGCAACATAGATCACATAAGCTATTAAAGGAAGATATATAGCGAAGATCAAAGCAATTAAATAAGCTAAAATAGATCCTTTGCCCTTATAGTCTTTTCCTATCCGTTCAGCTAATTCTGAATCTCTGCCATTAACTCGGATTACTTCTGTTTGGAGAATATTATAAGATATCGCACACATCAATAATATTAACCCATAAAAGAAAGTAGGCAACTCAACAGACGGGTTTAGACCCATCCATTCTGTCGAAGTTGGAATTAAAGACATAAAAAAGAGCCAAAAAAGATTGCGCCATAAAATTTTACCATTTACTGTTTTTAATACGGCTAAGAGATGGTGATGATTAGCCCAGTAGATTCCTACATAAACATAACTTAAGATGTAGGCTAATAATGTTGGATAGATTTCCTTCAATCCGGCAAGATCTAAATTTTCTGGCGTTTTTAATTTCAAAACCATGATGGTTATTACAATAGCTAAGACCCCATCACTGAATGCTTCTACTCTACTTGTATTCATTCTATTATCTCCTTTTTAATACTGAGACATTAAACAAATTCCTCTTATTAATCTCAAACCACCACAAACATTTTAATTGTTTGTGGTGGTCTCTTATTTCGCCAAAGACGAAGTATAAATAGTCTATTAATGGTTTCTCAAAGTTGGGAATAAGAGGACATCACGAATCGATTGTGAGTTCGTTAATAGCATTACTAATCGATCGATCCCAATTCCCAAACCACCGGTTGGAGGCATTCCATGTTCTAATGCTTCTAGGAAATCTTCATCAACTGGTTGAGCTTCATCATTTCCAGCATCTTTTTCTGCCATTTGAGCTTCAAAGCGCTCTCTTTGGTCAATTGGATCCGTTAATTCTGTAAAGGCATTGGCATATTCTTTACCTACAATGAATAGTTCAAAGCGGTCAGTAAAACGAGGATCTTCTTCATTTTTGCGAGCTAATGGCGATATTTCAACCGGATGCCCGTATACAAAGGTTGGTTGAGTCAGAGTGTCTTCAACTTTCTCCTCAAAAAAATTGTTGATGATATGTCCTACTGATAAATCATGTTCTTGAACAGGAACTTGGTGTTCTTTAGCGAGTGCTTTAGCTTGATCTAAAGTCATTTCCTGCCAAAAGTCAACGCCTGTTTCCTCTTTAATTAAATCAACCATATGGCGGCGTGCCCATGGTGACTCGAGATCTACCGTTTTACCATCATACTCAAGAACCGCTGTTCCTAAAACTTTTTTGGCAACATGACGAATTAATCCTTCAGTTAAATCCATAATATCTGTATATACCGTATAAGCTGTATAAATTTCAATCATTGTAAACTCAGGATTATGGGTAGTATCGATCCCCTCATTCCGGAAAACTCGACTGATCTCATAAACCTTTTCCATTCCACCAATCACTAAACGTTTTAGGTGTAATTCTAAAGCAATCCGGAGATACAACTCCATATCTAGAGCGTTATGATGCGTAATAAAAGGTCTCGCTGAAGCTCCACCTGCTAAATTGTGTAACACAGGTGTTTCAACTTCTAAGTAATCACGATCATCTAAATAATGTCTCACTTCACGAATGATTTTAGAGCGGTTGACAAAACGCTCAAAACTTTCTTCATTGGCTATCAAGTCTAAATAACGTTGACGATATTTCTGTTCGATATTTGTTAAACCATGAAATTTATCAGGCAGCGGTCTTAATGCTTTAGTTAAGGGAATAAACTCTTTAGCTTTGACAGATAACTCACCAGTCTTTGTCTTGAATAAATTGCCTCGAACCCCCACAATATCTCCTAAGTCAGCTGCATTCCACCAAGTAAAAGCATCTTCACCTATTTGATCTTGGCGGACATAAATTTGAATTTTACCTTTCATGTCTAAGAGGTGAGCAAATCCGGCTTTTCCTTTTCCACGTTTTGAAACCATACGTCCAGCAATGGAAACTTCAATTTCTTCTTTTGCTTGTATATCTTCCTTAGAAAAATGATCGTACTTTTCAATTAAATCACTTGAGTAATCACTACGTTCAAAACCTGCAGCAAAAGGGTTAACTCCCGCTTCAGACATTTCCTGCATTTTTTGTCTTCTAACCACTAATTGGTCATTTAACTCTTCAAATTCTTGATTATCTTTGATATCAGACATCGGTTTTCCTCCTACTAGTACTTTATACTGTCTATTTCATTCTACATGAAGTAGGTTCATTTGTCATGGCTATAATAACCCTATTATTGCTGGTCTAAAATATCTCTTAAATCGGCTTCACTAAACTGGTAAACGGCATTACAATACTGGCAAATTACTTCTGCTCCCTTATCTTCATCTATCATTACTTGGATTGTCTTTGGGTCCAAAGCAGCCATTGACTGCGCAAATCGTTCCTTGCTGCATGGACAAGAGAATTCGACGCTTTGTTCTACAAGAATACGACTATTATTAGAGCCTACTAAGGAATCTAAAAGCTCTCTGATATCATCTGACCCATCAATAAGATCGGAAAGTGATCCTAAGGATTTAATTTTTGCTTCTAACTGATCAATCACTTCTTCCGAAGTTCCCGGTAACACTTGGATCATGAACCCTCCCGCTGACTGAACGGTCTCATCAGGATTGACTAGCACACTTAAACCAATCGATGACGGCGTTTGTTCCGATACAGCCATGTAATAAGTAAAGTCTTCACCGAGTTCGCCTGAAATAAGATCGACTTGGCCTGTAAAAGGATCGGAATCGGCGATATACTTACTAACTTTCAGACTACCAGGTAGTCCAACCGCACCGGCCACATCTATTTTACCTTTACTATTTAACTCTAAAGCAACTTTTGGATTGGTAACATAGCCTCTGATTCTTCCGTGCGTGTCGCCATCACAAGCAATTAAGCCTATTGGCCCACTTCCTTTTATTTGAACAAGGATACGGTCCTCCCCTTTTAGGTTAGCTGACAAAAGTGCAGTCGCAACTAAACTTCTCCCTAAAGCAGCTGTAGCGGTATGCCAAGTTTTGTGTTTTACTTGAGCTTGACTGACTAGTTCCGTCGCGTCAACTACATAGATGCGAATTTGATCATCAAAAGCGAGTGCTTTAATTAATTTTCATTTCATTTTCTTCCCTACTTCCTGATAAAATCTAAGATAAAAGACAGGCAAGAGCCTGTCTTCTAACATGCTTATTCGTTTTCTTGACTTATATCTGACTCTTTTTGAGGATCTTCTTGTAAAGATTTTTCCTTGCTTTCTTCAAAATCAGTCGGCTCTTCTACAGGTTCTTCTGACTCGCTTTCATCTGCTTTTGGCATTTGACCTGTTTCAAACAGAGCTTTAATTTGTCGCGCATCTAAGGTTTCTATCTCCAGAAGCTTTTCAGCAATTAAATTCAATTGCGCACGATGCTCATTTATAATGTGATAAGCTTCCATCAAAGCTTCGTTCATAATACGGTGAATTTCCTTATCAATTTCATAAGCTACTTGCTCAGAATAAGAAGTATGATCTTCTGTACCATAGCGGCGACCAGCAAATGGCTGACTATCGCTTTCGTACTGAACGGTTCCAATCGTTTCGGACATTCCGTAACGTGTCACCATGCTACGAACAATGGCTGTCGCTTGTCTGAAGTCATCGCTAGCACCTGTTGATTGATGGTTAAAGACAATTTCTTCAGCTGCTCGACCACCCAATAGACCTACGACTTGTTCAAAAAGTTCTTTGTAAGTCACGATGTACTGATCTTCTTTAGGTAGCATGATGGCATAGCCACCTGCTCGACCACGAGGAACGATGGTTACCTTGTGGACCGTACGTGCTTCACTTAAGACCATACCAATCACAGTATGACCTGCTTCATGGTAGGCCACTGTTTTTCTTTGTCGTTCAGAAACAACAGCATCTTTCTTAGCAGGCCCGGCAATTACACGGTCATGCGCTTCATCTAAATCGGGTGCTGTAATTTCTTTACGATTGAAACGAGCTGCAATTAGAGCGGCTTCATTCAATAAGTTTTCTAAATCAGCACCAGAAAAGCCTGGTGTCTGTTGAGCAATCACTTTCAAATCAATGTCAGATGCCAATTTTTTATTACGGGAGTGAACTTTCAATACAGCTTCTCTTCCTTTAACATCTGGGTTACCCACTAAAATTTGACGATCGAAACGCCCCGGACGTAAAAGCGCTGGGTCAAGAACATCGGAACGGTTAGTAGCAGCCATCACGATGACTCCTTCATTTCCTTCAAAACCATCCATCTCAACGAGTAATTGGTTGAGGGTCTGCTCACGTTCATCATGACCGCCCCCCATACCAGCACCTCTTTGACGACCCACTGCATCGATCTCATCAATAAATATAATCGCTGGAGCTTCTTTTTTAGCATTTTCAAAGAGGTCACGTACTCGAGACGCTCCTACCCCGACAAACATCTCTACGAATTCTGAACCTGAAATAGAGAAGAATGGAACACCCGCTTCTCCGGCTACAGCCTTAGCGAGTAAAGTCTTACCTGTTCCGGGAGGCCCTTCTAAAAGTACACCAGCGGGAATTCTTGCACCTAAGGCTGTAAACTTTTTAGGTTCTTTTAAGAATTCAACGATTTCAACTAACTCTTGTTTTTCCTCATCAGCTCCAGCAACATCAGAAAATCTTACTTTAACTTTTTGTTTGGAAACATCTTTTGATTTAGATTTACCAAAATTCATGACACCTTTACCGCCACCATTGCTAGCTTGCATCATGGTATACATTAAGAAAAAGCTAGGTATCAATAAGAGTAGAATGGGTAAGAAGTTGAGCCAGATTCCCGCTGAAGATTCTGGAATGGATTTATATTTAATTTCATTTTTTTCAGCAAGATCGGTAACTTGTTTAAGCATCGAATCATTTGGTAAAATTTCAGTTTCAAAGGCTTGCGTTTTACTGTCGCCCTTAATCACTTCGACTATTTTATCATCTGATTTAGACTCAGATTTTTGTGGTTGATATTTTCCTCTTACATGATATACTCCTGATCCAATTTGAATTTCAAATTCAGCTATTTTATCTGTTTCTAGCTGTCTAATGAATTCAGAAGTAGTTATCTTTTGGCTCGCTTTCATAAATGAGCCGCCATCTGTCATGAGGGTAAAGCCACCTAAAATAGCCAAACCGATTAAAATGTACGCTAATGTGTTTCGAAAGGGATTTCGAAAGGGATTTCGATTCGGATTTGGTTTTTGCATTCGCTTCTTTCTCCTTAACTTCAATTATTGATTAAGAATACACTTAATCTTATAAAAAGACAAATATACTGTTCAAATAGTCTATGAATAAATTTCAGGTTTTAATACACCGATATAAGGTAAGTTACGGTATTTTTGATCATAATCCAAGCCATAACCGACCACAAACTCATTAGGCACCTCAACGCCTACATAATCTACGGTAACGTCCGCTTCAATCCTACGCTCTGCTTTATCTAGGAGGCTACATATCTTAATTGAATTGGCTTTACGAAATTTAAGTAGGTCGATTATATATTTTAAGGTTCTGCCGGTATCAATAATATCTTCTACAATCAAAATATCTTTTCCTTCTACACTGTTATTTAAATCTTTTATTATTTTAACTTCACCAGAAGACTCTGTGGCTGATCCATAACTAGATACATCCATAAAATCGATCTCTACATAGCAATCCATCTGACGAATCAGATCAGCCATGAAAAGAGCGGCCCCTCTTAAAATACCAACCACAAGCACTTCTTTACCTTGATAGTGTGTAGTAATCTCTTTTCCTAAGCGTTGCACGGTTGCTCGTAATTCTTCTTCTGTTACGAGTATTTTTAAAACATCTTGTTCTAACATAGTGACTCCTTTTCTTTATCAAAGTGTATTTATGTATTTTAACATACTTATTATTTTTCTTGCACCCTTTTAATACATCTTTTGGACTAAGAGATAGTGTGTGATGTTTTCTGGCTTTTGAGGCTGATATTTCGAGGAACTTTGATGACCAATCATCCAGATCACTTCATTATCATCATTAACAATCAACCAGATTCGGTCTCTCAAAGAGGAAGGAATCTTATCGTCAATCAATATCCTTGATATTTTTTTATGATAAGAACCCTTACTTGAATTTAACTCAATCAAATCCCCATCTTGTCGGTGACGTATGTGAAAGGCTGGCGTTCTTTTAAATCCTGACAAATCAAGAGCCAAAAAATCATCTACGGCTTTTCGCATTTGATTATTGACAAAAGCGCGATTAAATAATCCAATCCACAAGCCATTACCAAGACTAAACCACTTGTTGTTAGATGATAAATCCACTCGGTAATCAGACAGTTGGGGCAGCTTTCTTTCTTCTGGCTCAATAAAGATATAATTATATTCCCTCCGTGATACCCAACCTGGTGCTAAGTTGAAGCGGTAGTTAGGGTTTTCGGTGTTTAAGATCTGGTCTAGCAAATGATTGATAGCCTCTTTATCGTATTGACCCGCCACCTCAATGAAGCGTTCCTCAAAAAAGATGGTCAAAAAGACTTCGCGAAATTCATAGGAAAGATTGCGCCATTTCTCTACATCTAGAGCCCAACGTTTAGCCTCCAGTTTAGCTAGAAGAATAGGTTCTTCTTTCATATAGGTCTCATAATGGGCTTGGTAAGAAGAAGTCAATTGCTGCTGCATGGCAAACAAATTATTGTAAAATTGAGGGTTCTCAAGTTCGATTTGTGGTAAATATTGTTGGCGAATCCGATTTCTTAAATATTCTGTCTCTTGATTACTCTCATCTTCATAGTACCTGATTTGATGGGCCTTGGCATATCGATATAGATCCGCTTTTCGAAAATTGATTAAAGGACGCATCAAAGCGGTCACCGTTACTCCATTATTAGTCGCTTTCATTACTCTTTGATAATTATCGCGTATGCCTGTTAAGCCCTTCAAAGAAGTGCCACGAACCATACGCATGAACATTGTTTCAACCGCATCATCTAAATGATGGGCTGTCATCAAGCAATCACCTTGACTAGCGTCTAAGACATCCGCTAGAAATTGATAGCGCGCCTGTCTGGCATTCGCCTCAATATTAGACTTACTAGGACTTTCCCACTTTGAAACGAAGTAAACTAAATCATGCTTTTTAGCTGTTTCTACAACGAGGGTTTGTTCTTTGTCATGAATTTCTGGTGACCTCAAACGATGATTGAAATGGGCCACCACTAACTGCCGATCTTTATATTCATTTAATTGAACCAATTCAATCATTAAATGCAAGAGCACCATCGAATCGACTCCGCCAGAGATAGCCAAGACAATTGTTTGGCACTCTTCCCAACTCGGCCATGATTCCACTTTGTTTTTAAATTGTCGAAAGGTTGCTTCCATGGCTTCCCACCTTTACTTCTTTCAAAATAAAGACTGCAAACAGACATATAAAAGTCTATTGCAGTCCGTTTAATATTATCGATTAGCTTCGACGTCCGCCACGTCCGCCGCGTTTCCCTTCAGTATTACGCTTGAGCGAGATCAAACGGTCTTCACTATCTTTCAAGAAATTACTCATTAATTGATCAAAATCATCATTGCTTTTTTGAGCATATTTACCTGAAACATTTTGATTAGGATAAGAATTACCCTTTCCTTGTGGAACTTTAGGATATTCTTGATGAAAATTACGGCGAGGCGCCTCTTTAGGCTTGCGGAATTTGGCAGTAGATCCGTCATCATTTCTTTTATCGTGAGAGGAGCTTGCTGGTTTATCGACAGCTTGACGAATGGATAAGCCTATTTTTCCGTCATCAGCAATCGAAACAACCTTCACTGTTACTTCATCACCAAGAGATAAAACTTCGTTGATATCATTTATAAACCCATCCGATATTTCACTGATGTGTACTAAGCCTGATTGATTATTTTCCAACGCTACAAAGGCTCCAAAGTTCTTAATTCCTGTAACCTTACCTGTAACTTTTTGTCCTACTTCTACCGCCATAAACTTCTTTTTCCTCCTATAATAATACTATTAATTAATTACCTTTTATTGTTCACTTGATTCTTCTTCAATATCAAAAATTATTTCATTATCTTTTGAAAAAAAATAATCTTTGCGAGCTATCTTAGCAATGTATTCTTTATCTTTTGATAGTTCATATTCTGCTTTGGCTTGTTTATTTTTTTCTATAGAATCTTTCAAACTTACTTCTGCTTGAACTAATTGATTTGTAACTTCTTTATGCTTTTGAAAGCTTTGAAAAAGCGAAAAAATAGATAAACAGGTCAAAAAAACGCCTACAATAGGTATCATGTGTTTAGAAAATCGACCCTGTCTGCTTTTTTTAGAAGCTTTTAATGGACGATTAGTCTGATCAAAAGGTAAGATTTTTCGATTGGGCTGCTGATTATTTTTTTCATTCAATTTTTTCACCACTCTCTCATTTTTGAGTATAGCAGTAATTTAATGAGAATGCACCCTCTAATCTTTGGATTTTGGTTTATTTTTCAATTATTTCTTCACCGATTAATTCATACATCTTGGCCGCATCTTCTTTTTTAGTAGATTCTTGCAATTGCTTAACCTTAATGACCATCATTCGATTGCCAAACGTAATTTTGATTTCATCTTCAACTTTCACCGTTGAACTCGATTTGGCGACTTGCCCGTTAATTTGAACGCGCCCTTGGTCAGCTACTTCTTTGGCGACGGTTCTTCTTTTAATGATCCTTGAAATCTTTAAAAACTTATCTAAACGCATCGATAAACACTCCTTTTTAGTTTAATGCTTGATTAAGTTCATTTTGACGATTCTGATAGTTGAAATAAACTTGATTTGCTTGATCTAATAATTTTTTTAAAACACTCAAAATTTCGTAACTTTTCAAGCCCTGAATCGTTAATTTTACTAGCATTCGGTCTTTGGGCTTAGTTATCACTTCTCTAGCTTTAACATCTTGCAAGGCCTCATAAATATTAGGACCATAGAAAAACTGAGTGGCTTTCTCATCAAAAGTTAAAATGACATACTGGTGTTGCTTTTTAATAGTTAAAACACCAATTTGATCAGCTAAATGACGAAGTAGCGCAATATCTAATAGATCTGCTACTTGGTCAGGATACTCCCCATACCGATCAATCAATTGATCTTGTACATCCCGATATGATTCAAAGGAATTAATCTGCTGGATAGCTTTATAGGCTGCAATTTTTTGACGTTCATCTTCGATATAGGTTGCTGGTAAATAGGCATCAATGGCTAAATCGATTTCCGTTTCACTCTGTTCAAAAGCCTTTTGGTGGTTCTCTTTACCTTGTTTTTTATCAACTGCTTCTTTGAGCAATTGAGAATATAAATCAAACCCAATGGAATCAATAAAGCCTGACTGTTGAGCTCCCAAGAGATTACCTGCACCACGAATTGAAAGATCGCGCATGGCTATTTTAAATCCAGACCCTAATTCCGTGAATTCACGGATGGCATTTAAACGTTTTTCGCTCACTTCACTTAATTGCTTCATAGGATCATACATTAAATAGGCATAAGCTAAACGATTAGTTCGTCCGACTCTTCCCCTAAGTTGATAAAGCGTTGATAATCCCATTTTATCTGCATGATCAATAAATAAAGTATTAGCGTTGGGAATATCGACACCCGTTTCAATAATCGTAGTCGTGACTAATAAATCATAATCCCCTTGGACAAAATCATAAAGCACATTTTCCAATTCGATCTCACTCATTTGACCGTGAGCAACTGCTACACGAGCCTCTGGTACTAATTGGGCTAATTCTTCCGCCCGATGGTAAATAGTAGCTACGCGATTGTAAAGATAAAAGGCTTGTCCGCCTCGAGCCATTTCACGCTCTAACGCCGACTTAATAGCACCCTCATCTCGTTCCATCACATAGGTCTGTACAGGGTAACGATTGCTTGGCGGCGTCTCAATCACAGACAAATCTCTTACGCCGATCATTGACATATGTAGCGTTCTAGGAATCGGGGTCGCCGTGAGAGTTAAAACATCTACTTGAGAGCGTAACTGTTTTAAGCGTTCTTTATGCTTTACTCCAAAGCGCTGCTCTTCATCGACAACTAATAAACCTAAATCTAGAAAGGCAATATCTTTCGATAGAATCCGATGAGTCCCGACCACTATTTGACAGGCTCCTACTTTAAGATCTTTAATCGTTTCCTTTTGATTAGCTTTGCTGACAAAACGACTTAACATTCTTATCTCAAAGGGATAGTCCGCAAATCGCTCCATCAATGAATTATAATGCTGCTGAGCTAAAATGGTAGTTGGTACGAGAAAAGCAACTTGCTTACCATCCATGACCGCCTTAAAGATCGCTCGCATTGCCACTTCAGTTTTCCCATAACCGACATCACCAATTAAGAGACGATCCATCGGTCGTTCTTTTTCCATATCTTTCTTTATTTCCGAAGAGGCCTGAAGTTGATCAGGTGTTTCCACGTAAGGAAAGGCATTTTCAAATTCTTGTTGCTCTGCACTATCTTCATTGAAGGCAAAGCCCTTTTCTTGCTCGCGTTTTGCATAGAGCTCAATCAATTCATCAGCTATATCCTCAATTTTACTGGAAACTTTTTGTTTCGTTTTGGTCCACTCGGTACCACCTAAACGATGAATCTTAGGTGTCTTTGCCTCTCCAGAGGAAACATATTTTTGAATCAAATGAAGTTGATCAATCGGTACCATGACTTTAGCGTTATTTTGGTATTCTATGACGAGTAAGTCACGATGTGAGCCAGCAATCTCCATTGTTTCCATTCCCGTATAACGACCAATACCGTGATTAATATGAACCACATAATCACCGGTTTCTAATTCATTATAGGATTTAATCCGTTCTGCATTGGATAACTTTTGCTGTTTAATCACTTTCTTTTTTATGCGATTAAACAACTCTTTTTCAGTTAATAATACCCATTTATCATTTGGCAGTTCAAACCCCTGATTGAGATTGCCTACCAAGATATTGATTTGATCTGGTATAAATTTTTCGTCTTTTTGAAGATGAACAGGTTCAATTTGATACTCTGCGAATAATTGACGAATTTTTTTAGCCCGCTTTTCTGATTCAACAATTAACTGGATTTTTTGACCCTGTTTTAACCAATGATCCATTTCAGCCTTAATTAATGGCATTTGATGGTAAAAAGCATTCATTGTGCGATAAGAAAAATGATGAATACTCGCTAAAGTCTGTTTCCCCATACTCTTTTGAATAAGGTCAAAAAAGACAACTTGATGATGACTTTCTTTTATTTGATTGAAAGCTGATAACTTTAAGTTTTGATTGGGAAATAGGTGACCCTTCAAGGTTTCTTGCTCGATCCAAAATTGATCGTGTTCCATTAGTTGAACTTCTTCTTGTTGTATCTTAGAAAATTCATTAACGATCAAGCGACCTGTTGAATGCATATAATCTAAGATAGAGTGTCCGACTGAATCATGGAAACATAGAAATGCTTGATGCTTATCCAGCGATTGATCATGATCTAGACCTTGAATTTGTTCTCCCATAAATTGTTTTATTTTTTGTTTCAATTCGGAATCTTTAATTTTTTTACTTGCTACTGTTATCTCTTCAATTAATTGATCCTTAATATTATTTTGTTGTCTTTGGGTAAACAAGACATCGACCGCTGGTTCAAGCTTAATAGATTGCAAGTTTTCTTTTGAAATCTGACTTTCGGCATCAAAGTACCGAATTGAATCCAATTCAACGTCAAAAAAATCCAACCGAATAGGGGAGGGATAATTTAAAGGATAAAAATCAATAATGCTTCCTCTGACAGAGTATTCACCCGGAGCCATAACCATTGATACTCTTTGGTAACCTAATTCAAAGAGAACGTTCTCTAGAACATCTCTCTCAATTTCATCACCGATGGCTAATTCTAATTGATTGGCTAGCCAGTCATTAATGGGTGAAAGGCGTTTGCGAATCCCAGCTACATTCGTTAATATAATTGCTGGTTCTTTACTTAATAGAGCTTGAAGACACTCTACTCTTTGTGCTCTACCTTCTAAAGAAGCTGTTGAATACTCTAACGCTAAACTTTCCTCTGCAGGAAAAGAATAAATGGCAACGTTAGGTAAAAGACTAGAAAGATCTTCCAACATTTGCATTAAGTGGTTCGGATTGCTTTCAATTATCAGCATTTGACTAGGAGCTTTTTGGTAAAGTTTTGCGATATAGATCGCTTTCCCACTTCCGTCCAGACCCGTTACTAAATGGGGAAGAGAGGAATTATTAGCCTTATTAATTGTCTGGATACTTTGACTAAAGGCTGTAGTTTGCAACTTATCTAACATTGAATCTCTCCTTCTACATCCAACACAAAAACATGAAGCAGGAAACACCCTTGCTCCATGGATTATTTTCTATTATATTGATTCATTACTTCGCTGTACGACTTTCCATGCACCCAGTCAATTAAGGCATCCGCCGCTTGATCAATGGCTTGAGTCACTAGCGGTAAACTTTCTTTGTCAAAAGGGGCTAAAACATGATCAACCACTTTCCATCCCGGATGCGGCCGTCCTATACCCACCCGAATACGTTTAAATTCACTCGTTCCCAACATGTGGATGATTGATTTCATTCCATTGTGTCCACCAGCTGAGCCTAGCTCGCGTAAGCGAATACGTCCTGGTTCTAGATCTAGTTCGTCATATACTACGACTAAATCGTCAATTGCGAGTCCAAAATAAGACATAAAAGGTAAAACTGCTTGCCCTGAATTATTCATATAGGTAAAGGGCTTAACTAAAAGAACTTTATCGGATTGAGAATGCCAGATAGTAAAATCTGCTTCAAATTTTTGATCGGTAAAACTTAGACCTTCTTTATCTACAAGTCGATCAAGCACTTCAAATCCTGCATTATGCCGCGTCCCTGCATAACGCTCACCAGGGTTACCTAGTCCAACAATCATTTTCACGCACGACACCTCCATAATATATGCAACTCATTATACCATAGCTCATCTTACAAAATAAGAAAGAGCCTTACCAAGCAGACAGTAAGCCTCTTAAAATAATTATTCTCTAAAATTCAATTTGTACCGCATTGGTAAGTATATCACGGTAAGAAAATGATACACGATCCACATTATCTTCTTCATCTAGGTCAACAATAAAGATTGATCGGTAAGTCTCAGCAAGTGTTCCTCGACGTTCCCGCTTTTTTTTGCGCCCCATCTGAACAGTCACAATAATCTCTTCTCCAACTCTACCATCAAGCATTGACTTGATTTCAATCAGGTCTTTTGGCATCTTATCACCTCGCACCTCATTATACCATAAATTGCCAAATTTCACAATATAACATAAGTGACTAAATTTTTCAATAAGTTTATTCTGTTATTTTTTTTCATTAATAACTAAATAAAGTTTGATAAACTCATCTAAATTTAATGTTTCTGCTCGGCGACTTGGTTCCATATTGACTTTTGCAAAATAATCCTCTAATTGTCCAGGATCTATTTCTTGATAATATGCTTTCAGATTATTCCATAAAGTTTTTCTTCGTTGCTTAAAACAAGCTTGCACAAATTTTTGAAAAGCTTCACTGTCGTCTAATTCGTAAGGATTTTTCTCTAACTTTGTTAATTTTAGTACTGCCGAATCCACGTTCGGTTTAGGAATGAAGACGGTTCGCGGAACAATGAAAGCTAACTCACTCTTCATTTGCAGTTGAATCGCCACCGTCAGTGAATTATAAGCCTTGGTTCCTACTTGAGCTGTCATGCGCTCAGCGACTTCTTTTTGCATCATCATTACCAGGCTATGAAAAGGTAATTGACTCGCTAATAAATGCATAATAATAGGGGTGGTAATATAATATGGAAGATTAGCTACGACAACTAATCGCTTGGCTTCATGTAAAAAGTGGTAGTCTTGATGGTTAAAGTCTACTTTCAAAATATCTTGATGGATTACCTCAACATTTTTATAAGGAGATAATGTCTCTTGTAAAATATTTACAAACCGTTGATCGATTTCAAAAGCTAGCACTCTCTTCGCGGATAAAGCTAAGAACTCTGTTAAAGCTCCAATACCAGGACCAATTTCAATAACAATCGTCTCATCATCCACTTCAGCTACTTCAATCAGCTTTTGCAAAATTTGGGGCTCAACTAAAAAATTTTGTCCGAGACTCTTTTTCATTTTGATATTATAACGCTTCATGATTGCACTCGTTCGACTAGGCGTAGCGATAAATTTTTCATTTAAGTTCTTGGTCATTAGCTTTCCCCCCTTCTAAAACTTGGATAACTTCTTCGCGTGTAACTTGATATTTGGCCATCTGCTTTTGTAATTGCTTAGCATTTACATGTCCCAAGTTGAAATGATCAGCTAGTTTTTGACGCAAAAGTTTAGCCTGATCGCTTCCAGCTAACCCCAAAGCTACAAGCTCAGACATAGGAATAGGTTTAAGCTCTGCTTGAAAAGACATTTGTGTTACTTTTTTTAAGGCTGTTTGAATGGCTTCAGCACTTGCATGTTCTATTCCTAAAGAATCTTTTTTTCGGTGTGAATTGGCTGCTTCTTGACTCAAAAAAGCTTCTTTAACCGATGGAACTTCGGCACGAATAATTCGACGAATTCGCTCTCCCGGATAATCAGGATCTGTAAAGACAATTACGCCAAACCTTTCATCAGCATCTTTAATTCGCTTTATTATCGCGCTGTCAATAGCCGATCCATTCGTTTCAATGGTTTTAATGGCTGACCCAAATATTTGATTTAAGCGCTGGGTATCGGATTTTCCTTCTACTACAACTACTTCCTTGGGCACTTCTATTTCTCTCATTTTAATTTTCCTCTTTCGGTCGCCATTTGAATAGAGCAAAGGCATTCTCACTTGTAATTTGAGCGATTTGATCTACTGAAAGTTTTTTTAGCTGAGCTAATTGTTCAGCGACATACTTCACAAAAGCTGGTTCATTTTGCTTTCCTCTCATTGGCACAGGCGCTAAATAAGGGGCATCTGTCTCAATCAACAATTTATCTAAAGGTGTGATTAAAGCCGCCTGTCGGACTTGATCAGTTTTCTTAAAAGTAAGCACTCCACTAAACGATAAATGCATGCCCAAATCCAAAAAGCGTTTAGCTTCTTCTGGTCCTTCACCAAAAGAATGCATAATCCCTCCGGCTTCGGGTACTCCTTCTTCTTTTAAAATGCGGTAGCAATCTTCTGTTGCTTCGCGATTATGAATTGTAATGGGTAGATTATGTTCTTTGGCAATCGCTATTTGTCTTCTAAAAAATTTGATTTGAATATCTTTTGGTGATGTGTCCCAATGGTAATCAAGACCAATTTCTCCTAACATTTTTACACGGTCTAATTCTAACCAAGCATGTAAATCGTCTTCAAATGCTTGATCATAATAAATGGTTTCAGTTGGATGACAACCGACTACACTAATAATATTCTCGCAATCATGGCTGAGCGCTAAACTTTGATCAATGGTCGGCCGGTCAAAACCAACAACTGCTAAGTACTCCACGCCTGCTTCTTTCGCCTTTTGCAAATATTCACGTTCTTTCCCCTGAAATTGGGAGACGTTTAGATGTGTATGTGTATCAAATAATTTCATTCTTTTCCTCTCCAATCTCTAACATTTTATCATATTTTGTTTTAAACAAACAAAAAGTCATTATTGACAAAAGAAAAAGGACAAATGTACCCACTTGCCCTTCTTTATCAAATTTTTTAACCGATTAATGATCCATTTTCTGCTTGGTCCGGTGCAAAAACTAAATGTAATTCCTTGCCTGACTCAGCAGATAAAATCATTCCTTGACTAATGTAACCCATCATTTTTCGCGGTTTAAGGTTCGCCACTACTAAGACTTTACGTCCTACCAATTCTTTGTAATCAGGATAATATTTTCGGATGCCAGATAACACTTGACGGTGTCCTTCATCACCAGCATCTAAACGAAAACGCAAAAGTTTATTTGACCCTTCCACCTCATCAACGTCAATGACCTCCGCTACTTTAATTTCTGTTTTGATAAAATCTTCAAAGTCTAGTTCAGCTGTCTCTTCAAATAGTAATTTTGTTGCTTCGGGATCCCAAGTAGGATCTGAAACCTTTAATTTTTCAGTTGACACTTGATCATTCCTTTCTGGTGTCATAATTTTTTGTAAATAATCAACTTCTTCTTCCACTTCTAACCGAGGGAATATGGGTACCCCTTTACTAATCACCTGAGCAGATTGGGGAAATTGACCAAAAGTTAAGTCGGTTAAATCCGAATTTATTTCTGAGTTTATCCCTAATTGTTTAAATATTTCAAGTGGTGCTTCCGTCATGAATGGACGCAATAAGTGGCCAACAAGGCGCAAGCTTTCAGCTAAATGATACATCACAACTGCCAAGCGATCTTTTGTTTGTATATCTTTGGCCAAAACCCATGGTTCTGTTTGGTCAATATACTTATTAGATCTTGAGACGATAGCCATTATAGCATCAATTGCCTTATCAAAAGCCATTAATTCCATTTTTTTACGATATTCTTCGATATGAGACTCAACATATGTTCTAAACTCTTTATCTAAATCATTTAAATGACTTACGCCAGCCGGCACCTTTCCTTCAAAATATTTATTCATCATCGCCACTGTACGATTGAGTAAGTTCCCTAGATCATTGGCTAATTCTGTATTAACCTTCTTAACAAAGTCTTCAGGTGTAAACACTGAATCATTGCCCAGACTCATTTCTCTCAATAAATAATAGCGCGTTGCATCTAAACCATAACGCTCAATCAAAGTTTCTGGATAAATGACATTGCCTTTAGATTTAGACATTTTGCCATCTTTCATCACAATCCAACCGTGAGCATAAATACGTTTTGGCAACGGAAGATCTAAAGCCATTAATAAAGCTGGCCAATAGATCATATGGAAGCGCGAAATATCTTTACCTAAAACGTGAATATCGGCTGGCCAATATTTCTTAAAGGCTTGATCATTCTGACTACCATAACCAAGTGCGGTAATATAATTTGAAAGAGCATCAATCCAAACATAAATCACATGCTTAGGATCTGATTTAACCGGGATACCCCAGGAGAAAGAAGTCCTAGAAACTGCCAAATCTTCAAGCCCTGGCTTAATGAAATTATTAATCATTTCATTTTTTCTAAATTCCGGCAAGATTACTTGTTCCGCGGATTCATAATATTCAATTAAACGATCAGCGTATTTATCCAATCTAAAGAAGTAAGACTCTTCCTTAACGAGTTCAACCGGATGACCTGAAGGCGCAATCCCTCCAATCACTTTTCCTGCTTCGTCTTTAAAAACTTCTGCTAATTGTGTTTCAGTAAAGTACTCTTCGTCGCTGACAGAGTACCAACCGGAATATTCCCCTAAATAAATATCCCCTTGATCTAATAATTGATCAAAAATTTTCTGAACCGCTTGAACATGATGGTCATCTGTTGTCCGAATGAAGTGATCATTGGTAATCTCGAGTTTTTTCCATAATTTTTGAATTTCTTCAGCCATTTTATCCACATACATCTTTGGTTCCAAACCTAAATTAGCAGCTTTTTGTTCAATCTTTTGACCGTGTTCGTCAGTTCCAGTCAAGAAATAAACATCATAGCCCATTAAACGTTTATAGCGCGAGATAGCATCAGCAGCCAAGGTGGAATATGCATTACCGATATGCAATTTACCACTAGGATAATAAATCGGTGTTGAAATATAAAAAGTTTTTTGTTCGGTCACGGATGAGTGCCCCTTTCAAGTAAATTATCCTCTCTATTATAGCATAGTTTAAAGGTAGGCTCCCTCTATAATTTTGCACAAAAAAAGAGTCAGTTTCCTGACTCTTTGTATTATTATAAAACTCTTACCGCAAATGATGGGGTAAATGATGAAGTGTTAGAATAGCCCAAAGGTGTTCCCGGTTGAGATGCATGGATATAGCTTCCACCACCAGTTGCTAAAGCGACGTGATAAGTAGCTCCAGGACTTCCCCAGAAATATAAATCGCCAGGTTGAGCTTCTTCTACTGAAATTCTAGTTCCCGCATATTCTTGCGCTCCAGTCCATCCACCTATTTCCATTCCATAAGTTTCTCTGAATACATATTGGACAAATCCTGAACAGTCAAATCCTGATGGCGATTTACCACCCCAGACATAAGGGATTCCAATATACTTTTCTGCATTTCCAATTAAAGATCCTGTATTGTAAGATAAATCTGGTGTTTGAACTTCCTCTTCTTGTATCACTTCTTCACTTGTTTCTACAATTTGAGTTGTTTCTACCGGTTCAACGCTTGTTTCGACAACTTGAGTGGTTTCTACTGGCTGAGCACTTGTTTCTACAATTTGAGTTGTATCAATCGGTTCAGAGCTTGTTTCTACAGCTTGGATTGTTTCTACAGCTTGCTCACTTTCAATTGTTTCTAATGAACCCACAGCCTCAAAAGAAGGCTCTTCTGTTGGAAGTGCTTCCTGACTTGTCTCAATCGTTTCTAATGGTGTTTCTACTGTTGTCACAGCTTCTTCGGTTGATTCAGGAGTTACAACTTCATTAGTAACTTCTGTATTTTCAGTAATTTCAACTTGAGCGGCAGCTTCAAATGCTGCTGCCTCTGCTTCTAAAGCCAAACGCGTTTCTTCAGCTAATTCAGCTGCTCTTGTTAATTCAGAATAAGCCACCTCGGCAGATGCTGTTTCAACTTCCAGATCACCTTTTAGGGCCTCTAAACTAATCATTTTATTTATTTTAGTAGTCTTGGCTTCTTCGGTTGCTGCTTTTTTAGCTTCAACGCTCGCCATATCTTCTTTCTGGCTATTTAATAAATCTTTATTTGAAGAAACCAACTTAATAATCACGTCCATACGCCCCACAAATTCAGAAAGTGATTCTGAAGAAGCGAGAACATTTAAATAGTTAGTTGTTCCGCCGTTTTCTTGAATAGCAATGGCTTGTTCTGCAATCAATTCTTGACGTTTATCAATCATTTCTTGCAACTCATCGATCTCTTGATTTAAAGCTTCAATTGTCTCGTTATCTTCCACAATAGAATTTTGAAGTCCTTCTGCTTCTTCTTTAATTGATTCTATCTGATTGTATGAATTCACTAGCTTAGCGTATAACTGAGCTTGCTCACCATTTAAGTCATTTACTTGATAAGTTGTATTTGAATTCATCTCATCACTATTTTGTGCATAAATTGGTGAAGTGCTTACCGCTGAAAGTACAAGCGATGAAGTTAATAATGTGGTTACTAACCTTTTGGAAAAATTCATTTTCATACTTATTAGCTCCCCTTTGATCTTTTGCATAGTTTATATATATAACGATTTTCTTTCTTAACAAGAATGATCTTACCATATTTAAAGTAAAAAAAGATCGTTTTAGCGGATTCGTATAGGACTTGTAACACAACTGAAACATTAACAGCTTTGATTAATTAAATAAATCCATAGGATAAACCTATGGATTTTAAGCTCTACTTTATTAGGATAAGGTAACCAGTGTATAGTTCTTCTTACCCCGTCTGACAATAATATATTTTTCTCCGATGGCATCACTTTGACTTATTTCATATTGAAGATCCGTTATTTTCTCTCCATTTATCAAAATTGCTCCATTGCTAACAAATTCTCTAGCTTCTCTCCTAGATTGAACAATACCCGTCTCAACTAGCCACACTACGATATCCATTGGTTCTTTCGATGCGTTGGCTTGTGGCATATTTTTAAAGCCAGCCTCAATTTGATGCATATTTAAGTCTTGTACATTACCAGTAAATAATGCTTGCGTTATTTTTTCTGCTTCTTCTAAGGCGTCTTGGCCGTGAACAAATCGGGTGATTTCTTCAGCTAAACGGCGTTGACCATTTCTTAGATGCGGTTGATTAGCCACTTCTTGCTCCAATATCTCTATTTCTGATTTGTCCAAAAAAGTGAAGTACTTCAAATATTTGATCACGTCTGCATCCGCTTGATTTAACCAAAATTGATAAAATTCATAAGGGGTTGTTTTTTCTGGATCTAACCAGATCGTTTCTCCACCTGCTGATTTGCCAAATTTAGTTCCGTCTGACTTCAACATTAAAGGGATAGTCAAACCATAAACTTCAGCTTCTGGTCCTTCCATTCGATGAATAAAATCTAAACCCGCTGTAACATTACCCCATTGGTCGCTTCCTCCTACTTGCAGTTGTACATCTTGACTTTTAAAAAGATAGTGGAAGTCGATGGCTTGAAGGATTTGATAAGAAAATTCTGTAAAAGAAATTCCATGCTCTAAGCGACTTGCCACAACATCCTTAGCTAACATGGTATTGACATTAAAATGCTTACCGTAATCTCTAAGAAATTCTAACAATGAAATTTTGCTTAACCAGTCAAAATTATTCATTATCTTAAAAGAATTTTCAGTTGCATCCCCTTTGAAGAAAAGTTTTTGCATTTGTTGTGTTAATTTTTTTGCGTTTTCTTGAACAACTTCCATCGTTTGTAGGCTTCGCTCGCTTGTGCGACCAGAAGGATCACCGATTGATCCAGTTGCGCCCCCTATTATAACAATGGGTTGGTGACCTGCTAATTGAAATCTTTTTAAAACCATAAAAGGAATTAAATGCCCTATATGCATGGAATCACCGGTTGCATCTACTCCACAATATAGGGTTACTGGCTTCTTAGCTAATAATTTGGCTAGCCCCTCTGGATCAGTCTGCTGGTTAATTGCGCCGCGCCATTCTAAATCTTCTATAATTGACATTTACTTCACTCCCAGGATTTCTTTCTTTTTAGTATAATTGGTCGACTAGTATCTTGCAAGCCTTGTTAGGACCAAGCATTGGGACTCCAAGCGCTAGAATCTAATTGTCCTCTATTTTGATCAATTCGTTTTTCTTGTTCTTTTAGAACTGCTAATGCGACAGTTAAAACGGCTTTACTCGGATAGTCTTTGCAGTGATTTAACCATTTTTCAACATGCGCTTGAAACATTTCAGCTTCTGACATTTTATCACCTTCTATTCTTCATCCAGAAATTTTAATTCTTTTAATTCATCCGCTTGTTCGTTAATTTTTTGAATAAACTGATCGAATACTAATTGATCAATTGGATCTAGATTGAGTTCAAGTCGGTTCAACTCATCTAATAAAACTCTCACCTTATCTTCCAGTGAATTAATTCTTCCCATTTTTATATAAGTAACATAGTCAATCAACAAATTGTTTTTTTCTGCTTCGGTTAAATAATGAAATTGTGAAATTACAAAAGGAGGGAGGTATTTCATAGCGAAATAATTTGACCAAGCATAATAAGGTGATAATAATTCCGATAAAGTGACTCCCACGCGCTCGCCTGGTTGAAAACTTTCACGTTTTGATCCGACCGTCAAAACGATTCCAAACTCTTTCTCTCTGAGTATTTTTTGTGTCTGTTTAATATTCAATTGATCATCAAAAACTTGATCCATCCATATTTTAAGAATCGCAGGAGCTTGGTACCAATATAAAGGAAATTGAAATAAAATACGGTCATAATTAGCCAGTCTAGCTAGCTCTTCACTTGATTTGAAGCTTCCTTTTTCATGCCACTCACTAGTTAAGTCGACATAATCAATTGCAGTCAACGCTTTGCCACTCGCTAATAAAAACTGTTGGCTAGATGAATTAGCTAAGTGATCATGGGCAATATAAGATATGACTCTCATTGGATCCCTCCTATCATACTGACGTCTATTTTAACAAAAAGCACTTCATCTTCCAACGCTCTAACTTCTTATCAAAAGGAGTCAGCATGGAGATTGAAGTGCATAAGAGCGATTAATAATCACTGTTATTATAATAATCTGCTGTTGCTTCAGGTTCATTTGGTTCTGGTTCAACCGGCCCTGGGCTTTCTTGTGTATTTGTGGTCGGAGGATTGGGATCTGGGTTGGTCCAAGAGTTTTCTGGCTCCTCATAATAGTAGTCATTTGAAGATGTCTGAGTATCTTGGGGAATCGTTTGAGAAACTTCTACCGATTCAATTGTAGATGCTTCAACCACTTCAAATAAATCTCTATTTTCTTCAAGTGCATCGGTTAAACGCTTCGATGGCTCTACTGAAGTAATAACCAGCTGATAGTATTGTGGAACATTTTTAGCTATTTCCGCAACCTTTTGGATCATTTTAGCCGTATAGTTATCTGCTCTCTTATCCATTTTTTTATAGAGTGAAGGCAATGAATTCTGGACTTGTAAAAGTCGCTGATCAAATTTATGCATCGCCTGGGCAATTTTCCCAATATTGCCATCTACAATTTCGATTTTTTCAACCGCTTTAAAAAGTGTGTTTAACTCTTCAACCTCATCCATACTTCCCTCTACACGGTCAATTAAGCGATTAACTGATTTTTCAAAGTTGTCAAGTTCAATTGGAACCTCGTTTTCTTCATCCATTTTCTCTATGAAATAGTACTTATCCTTCACCTCAAGAACCGTTTCCTTTGTTAAATCTTCGCGAATCATCAGCTCTTCATTCACTTGATTCCCTCGAATGGCCTCTTCTGTTCCTTGGAAGAAATCGTTGACTGCTATTTGTGCTTCATAACGCAATTCAATGTCTTTTAACTGATCAAGAAATTGATTTTTTACGCTAGTAGATTCATTCAATTTATTTATTTCTTCTTGGATAGGTTTCATCATTTCTAGATTGAGAGTCTCTGACAGGAAATCTTTTTGGTCATCAAAATACAACGCATCAATCTGAGTTTGAATTTCATCTTTAGTGTTAATTAATTCACTATTTGATTTTTGCACATGATTTGCTTTTGAGCTCAAGTCAATATAAGCATATAAAGAAATTACCCCCACTAAGGCTAATATCAATATCATAGATATGATAACTTTCAGTGTTTTACCCACTTTAGCGGCCTCCTTTTTGATATTAATCTTCGTATTCTTTAACAAAGACACATTATAGCTTATTTAGTTGGGCGGGGCAATAATATTGTAAAAACAGACCCTTTTCCCACTTCACTTTCAACCTCTATTTGACCATCGTGAGCTTCCACTAAAGATTGAACAACAGCTAGGCCAATACCCGATTCACCAAATTTCGTATTTTTTCTTGAAACATCTACCTTATAGAACCGCTCCCATATCGAACGAATTTGGGCTGTATCGATCCCGATCCCATGATCAATCACTTTAATTTGTGATCCTTCCTCTACCATTGATGCCTCTATTTCAATTTCACTATCTTGCGAAAATTGGATAGCATTGGTCACTAAATTAATCAATATTTGCATAATGCGGTCATAATCAGCCCATAAGGTGAAGTCGTCAGAAACTTTACTCTTGATAAGATTATTCTTTTCATCTGCTTTCACTTGCAGCTGCGCTTTTATTTTTTCAAATAATTCTTTTGTATCTATTTCTACTTTTTTCAAACTGATTTGCTTGTTACGAATTCTTTCGTAATCTAAATTTTCATTGACTAAGCGCGTTAAACGTTGGGTTTCAGAGTGAATAAGCTCCAAACTACGATCCACTTGATTTTCTGGGATCATGTTATATCTTAGCCCTTCCAACAAACCACTCATCGTTGTTAAAGGCGTTCGCATCTCATGTGCGACATCCATCATAAATTGTCGTCTTAGAGATTCTTGTCTTTCAACCTCAGCCTCATATTGAACTAGAGAATCAGCCATTTTTTGGAAGTCCCTAGACAAATCAGCAAATTCGTCATTACCTTTTGTATTGACTTTAATTTCATAATTTCCAGAGGCAATCTCTTGACTGGCCTTTTGCAAATGTTTTAATTTATTAGTTTGATAGATCGAGAAGAAAACACTTATTCCTATCCCTGCAATTCCGGCTAGTGAATAAGCAAACAGCACCTTCTCTTGCATAGCTGTTACTTTTTCTTCTAAATCTTCTAAAGGGGCTCCAAGGCTAATAAAACCGGTTGGAAAGCCCGCAACTTGATTTTCTTTTAAAGGAATATAAACTGTGGCCATTTGCAACTGGGTATCCGGATCAATGTATCTTTGAGAGTACCTTAATCCAACATTCACCCCTTTTGCAATTTGTTCAAGATCTTCTTTACTTAATTTAGAGCCAAAGCGTTGATCATAGGTTGGATAGATAATCCGTCCATCAGACAAGTTGACTTGAATAATAATTTTCTCACTGGATAACAATTGAGAGGCACGAACCAGATCTTCTCTAGAAAAATAATTATCAACTATGTTCTCTCCATAGCGTAGTAGCTGCATTTCCCTATCTTCATATATTTTCTTTTCCATATACTCAGAAATACGATAGGCAGATACCGTTAAGGCAGTAAATAGTACAATTAAAAAAACAACAATTTGCTGCCACAAGAACTTCATAATTAATCACCTGGTTCTTCAAATTTATATCCGACACCCCAGACCGTTTGAATAAGTTGAGGGCCATATCGCTCGATCTTTTGTCTTAGCTTTTTAATATGCGCATCAACGGTTCGCTCATCACCAAAGAAAGGATCTTCCCAGATACTTTTTAGAAGCTGCTCGCGCGTAAAAACTCTTTTAGGATGCTTAGCAAACATCACAAACAAATCGAATTCCTTAGGCGTTAAACTATCAATCATTTCGTCATGATAATAGGCTTCACGAGTAGAGGTATTGATTTTAACTGTCTTCGTTTCAACGTCAAACTTATTTTCTAGTGAATTGGTTGATTCTGTAGGAACAACTTGAGCGCGACGGTGAAGTGCTTTCATTCGCGCTAATAGTGTCAAGGGACTGAAAGGTTTTGTGACGTAATCATCAGCTCCCATTTCTAACCCAATCACTTGATCGCTTTCTGAATCCTGTGCCGTCAACATTATGATTGGTGTTTCCTTAGAGATTTGTCTAATTTTTCGGCAAATGGTCATTCCATCCATAGAAGGTAAGTTTAAATCTAAAATAACGATATCCCAAGCGTTGGGTTGACTCTGATAGGCTTCAAAACCTTCTTTCCCATCTCCATGGAAGCTCGCTTCGAAATTCTCTTTTTCAAAAAACATTCCCATCATTTCACAAACTGATTCATTGTCCTCAATCATCAATATTTTCATTCGTCTTCCCCCTTTGACCGATCTTGTTTCTGTGGTTCTATTATACACAAATGTCATTATAAGAAACACTAAATGATTCCCACTCCGTCTCAGGTAGGATAATTTTTACTTTAAAATAGACTTCATACGCACACTCCCAATAAGATAATGCAGGTGGTCACTCATTCTTATAACAAATACCCTAAAATTTAAAAAGTCCAAGCAGCTATACTTGGACTCTTAATCATTCTTATTCTCTGATGTTATTCAAAACTTGTTGAACCGTCTCTTGGGCAACTTGCATATCTTCTGGCCTAAGCTCCATCTCACACATTTTAACAGCTGCTTTGCTTTCTTTCTTAGATTTGGGCTTATCCAATAGGGTTATTTCGCTAGCATTGCATTCTATGACATAAACTTCTTCATTTTGAGTATCCAAATAGGTACGACTCTGCATCGTTCCAGATAAAGCAATCCGTTGTCCTTTACAAGCATATTTATGCATCATCTTAGCCAAGCCATTCCATGCCACAAACGGAATAAAGTCTGTTATTGACTCACCGTTTCGATCTTTAAAGGGACGTTTAATCGCAATCACATTATTAGTGACTGCTGCTGACTCGCCAACTTCTCGCAACTGTACTTCTCGACATAGTCTACCCACAAAAACGACTTGATTCATGGTTTCCCTCCTTAAATGTTGTATTTATAACTACACTAAAAGAAAGGAAAAAGCGCTATTCATCTGATTTTTATAATTTTTCGGCTATTTCGACGATTTTTCGCAAGCGATGGTTGACGCCCGACTTCGAAATAGGACCACTTGGAATTTGTTCTCCCAATTCTTTGAGACTCATATCAGGGTTTTCGATACGAAACCTTGCCATCTCCTCTAATTTTTCCGGAAGTGAGGATAAGCCTTGTTTTGCTTCTATACGTTTAATTGCTGCAATTTGCCTTTGAGAAGCATCGATCACTTTATTAAGATTAGCATTTTCACAATTTACTAAACGATTAACTGAGTTGCGCATATCTCTTACGATCCGAACATCTTCGAATTTTAATACCGCTCGATTAGCTCCGATGATCACTAGGAAATCAGCAATTTTCTCTGCTTCTTTAAGATAAGTAATGTACCCGTTGCGACGGGCGATCGTTTTAGCATTTAAATGGAAATCATTCATCATTTTGCACAGATCTTCATTATGGTCCTCATAACTAGAATAAATTTCTAGATGATAGGAATTGGATTCCGGATTATTTACCGATCCTCCAGCTAAAAAAGCCCCTCTAAGATAAGAACGTTTTTTGGGATCGTTTTGCATAATTTCAGGAGCAATTCTAGAAATGAGCGTTGATTGGTCAAATATTTCTAAGCTTTCTAAAATTTCTTGAACGTGATAGCGACATCTAACGATATAGACATTATTTTTTTTTAATTTCATTTTACGCCGAACAAGGAGCTCACTCTCTGCATTAAAGTGTTCTTTAAGTAAAGTATACAATCTTCTTGCAATGGCTGCATTTTCACTTTGTACATTTAAAATCAATTTTTGCTGGTAGATCGAAACAGCCCCATTCATTCGGATTAAAGCTGCTAATTCTGCTTTAGCGTGTTCCTTATGAACTTCTAACAATGTACATTCCTTTTTTACTTCTGCTGCAAAAGTCATCTTCTTCTCTCCTATTCAGCCTCAAACTCATCTTTAGATCACAGGTCGCATCCTTTCCACCAAAGTATTTTTTTCAAGTAAACGAATGCTGTCCAATAAGCGGCCTAACTCTTTTACGACTTTGTCAGTGTCATGATAGGCGCCGCCTTCCTTCATACTTAAAAATTCACTCGAAATAACATGGCAACCCAAACGGCGCAACCCATTAAAATCGTGCTTCACTTGCAATAAATATTCTTTATTAGGTTGGTTAATTATGTATTCCTTAGGAACCTCGGTAGTATTCACAAGAATCGTATCCACAAATTGGGAGCCTAAATGATTATGTAAGACTTCAATGTGATCTGCATCAGTGAAATTTTCTGTTTCACCTAATTGTGTCATAATATTACAAACATAAACAACTTGAGCATCTGTTTTTAGGATGGCTTGACCGATCTCCTCAATCATTAAATTGGGAAGAATGGATGTATAAAGGCTACCGGGTCCTAAAACAATCATATCTGCTTCCATAATTGCTTCAACCACTCTGGAAGAGGCCTTGATCGCTGGTTTTCCATCAATGGTCATCACATTTACTTCTTGAATTCGTTTGCGATGATGGGCTATTTTAGATTCTCCTACAGCAATTGTTCCATCTTCAAAAAGTGCTTGTAGTATCAATGGCTCAGGTGCAGCCGGTAAGATTTGACCACTAATTTTCATGAAATAGGATAAAATATCAATCGCTTCTGATAGAGACCCCTTCATTTCTTTGAGGGCCGCAATGAGTAAATTTCCAATAGCATGCCCTGCTAAGAAATCATCATCTGTATTAAAGCGGTATTGAAAAAGCTCAAGTAGATCCGCATCTGCCTCTGATAGGGCAGACATACAGTTACGAATATCTCCTGGTGGCACTACGTTGATGTAATCACGAATGACCCCTGATGAACCGCCATCATCAGCTACAGTAACGATTGCTGTAATATTTACATCTAATTTCTTTAATCCTCTTAAAATTACAGGAAGACCTGTTCCTCCACCTATTACCGCAACTTTATAACGAGGATGACGTGTTTGATTCATTTCTAGCATCCTTTTTTAGTACTTGATTTTGGTTGTTTAGCATATCTCGATGACTAACATTTACAGAATAGTTCATTCGTGTAAAATGTTCACCAATTCTTTCTGCAAGCGCAACAGATCGATGCTGTCCACCCGTACAACCAATTGCAATTACCGCATTGCTTTTACCCTCTCGCTTATAGCCTGGCACACAGTAGTCTAACAAATCAATCAATTTATTATAAAAGATCTGACTTTCTGGTTGGCTCATAACGTAATCATAGACTGCCTTATCTGCTCCTGTTAAGCCTCTCAAATCCTCAATATAATAAGGATTAGGCAAGAAGCGTACATCCATTACCACATCCGCATCAATGGGGATCCCATACTTAAATCCGAAAGACATAACATCTAAACGAAAAATTATCTGTTCTTTTTCAGCGAAATGTTCCATTATATAGGCTCTTAGTTCTCTAGGCTTCATATTAGAAGTATTCACAATCATCTGGGCACGACTTCGTAAGTCACGCAAGAGTTCTTTTTCCTTAGCAATTGCCGTCACCGTCGATACCTCATTTCCTTGAGACAAAGGATGATGACGTCTAGATTCTTTGTATCGAGAAACCAGTTCTTGATCATCTGCTTCTAAAAAGAGGATTCTGGTCATAACATCTTGGCTGTTGTCCATCGCACCGATTACATCGGAAAGCTCATCAAAAAATTCTCGTGTCCTCAAATCAATCACTAAGGCAATTTTAGTGATTTTTCCTGACTCTCGCATGAGTTGCCAGAATGTCGGTAAAAGATTGGGTGGCATATTATCAATGCAATAATAGCCTAAATCTTCAAAACTTTGAACCGCTACTGTCTTGCCAGCCCCACTCATTCCGGTAATAATTACCAGCTCTAAATTAGCCATGGTCTCCCTCTTTTCTCTTTAGTCTTTCTTACACTATATTATAGCATAAAATATAATTTAACCTATTTACCTCACTTAAGCAAAAAACTCTGCTGACCTAAGAGCTCCAGATGATCTGAAAGCTCTATTCAGCAAAGTTTTATTAATTATTGGATTAATTGACTCAGAAAAGCTTCTAAGCTAGACAACTTATCTTGTGCGCTGATTTCGCTTTCGGCTTTAACACCCATGTAGAGTTTAATTTTGGGTTCTGTCCCACTTGGTCTCAAAGCAATCCATGAACCGTCTTCTAATTTGTACTTTAGAACATTCGATTTAGGAAAGGAGAGACTTGATTCTTTTCCATCCGCATAAATCAAATGGCTTTTCAAGTAATCATATCCCTCGGTTACCGACATACCGGCTACTTCTTCCAAGCGAGCTGAACGCATTTTATCCATTATTTCATCCATCTCATTTTTACCCTCTAGGGATGCGAAAGAGATAGATAATGTTTTTTCTTGATAATGGCCATATGTTTCATAAATCTGCTTGAGCGCTTCTGCTAAGGTCATATTTTGCTTTTTATAAAATGCGGTCAATTCAGCAAGCATGACTAAGGCTTGAATAGCATCTTTATCACGTGTGAAAGTTTTTAGTAAATATCCATAACTTTCCTCAAAGCCCATAATAAACTGATGAGCTCCCGATTCTTCATATTGCTTTATTTTTTCGGCAATAAATTTGAATCCGGTCAAGACCTCTACTGTTTCAATACCATAAGCCTTAGCAATTTCCTCTGCTAAATCAGTGGATACAATCGATTTGATAATCACCCCATTAGCAGGAAGCTGGCCTTTAGCTTGGTATGCTCTTAACATATAATCCAACATTAAACAGGCTATTTGATTACCTGTTAACAATTGATAATTTCCTTCTTGCGTGCGAATCATGGCGCCTAACCGATCTGCATCAGGGTCGGTAGCTAAAAGTATATCCGCTTCGTTATTGCGTCCAACTTGCTCAGCCAAATCAAAGGAATCTGGTGATTCAGGATTTGGTGATTTAACTGTTGGAAAATCGCCATCTGGTTCTGCTTGCTCTTCTACGACGTGGATATTAGAAAAACCTGCTTGTTCTAAAGCCTTCATACCCAAGTACATACCCGTTCCATGTAAGGGAGTAAAAACAATTCTTACTTGATCTGCCATCTCTGAAATCAGGTCTGCATCAATGGTAACCGTTGCTATCTCAGTCAGATAAGCACGATCCACGCGGTCCCCAATAATTTCAATCTTACCAGAACCTAATAGCTCTGTTTTATCACCAACCTCAATTGATAGTGGATCTGCTATCGAACGTACATATCGCGTTAAATTGTCTGCATCTTCAGGTGGCATCTGTCCACCGTCTTCGCCATATACCTTATAACCATTGTATTCTGCTGGATTATGACTAGCTGTTACCATGATACCTGCATAAGCATGTAAATAGCGCACTGCAAATGACAATGTTGGAGTAGGACGTAAGCTTTCATAAATATAAACTTTAATAGCATACTTACCTAACACCAAAGCTGCCTCCATGGCAAATTCCGGTGAGTAGTGTCTTGAGTCATAGGCGATAACGACCCCGCGATCTTTTGCCTCTTGACCTGCCTCATTTATTAACATTGCTAAGCCTTCTGTTGCCTGTCTTACTGTATAGATGTTCATACGATTAGGACCAGCCCCGATGATGCCCCGCATGCCCGCCGTTCCAAAACCTAGAGTGTTATTAAAGGCATCTTTCGTCTCATCCCCAACTTGATTTTCTAAGGATCTTTTGACTGCTTCATCAAGATCTTCTTTATTCTTCCATTTCTTGTATAATTCGCGCCAAGGCATATTCTCGCCACCTTTCTCATTGTTAATTATTATAGCATGATTATGCAAAAATAGGAGAAATTTTCTCCATACTTGTTCATTTTGAAATTCTTTTAATGAAAAAAAGACTTACCCTTATTAAGAAAGGTAAGTCTGATTGTTTAGGATGGGTGATCAGCTAAAGTCTGAATATATTGATAAGCCATATGGCCCGCATGACTTCCATCGCCAACAGCTGTTGCAATTTGACGTAAGTGAGTTTGACGTACATCACCGACAGCAAAAATACCTGGTATTTTCGTTTCCATCTTTTCATTAGTTATAATCCAGCCCTCTTCATCGGTAATATCTAAATGTCCAACTAAAGAAGAGTTTGGATTTAATCCAATGTAAATAAAAACTCCTTCACACGGATACGTATATGTTTCATCTGTCTTTAGATTCTTAATAGTAACACTTTCTACTGACTGGTCACCATTAATTTCCTCGACCGTACTATTCCATATAAAGTCAATCTTTTCATTTTTAAACGCTCTTTCTTGTAAAATCTTTTGGGCCCTCAACTGATCGCGGCGATGAATAATAGTCACCTTATCAGCAAACTGAGTAAGATAGATTCCCTCTTCGACTGCTGAGTCACCTCCCCCTACTACAACTAAGTGACGATTGCGGAAAAAGAATCCATCACAAACTGCACAATAAGAAACTCCTTTTCCACTTAAAAGGTCTTCACCTGGAATATTTAACTTTCGATGCTGCGACCCAGTAGCAACAATCAACACTGGTGCCACATATATATATTTTGAAGTTATTACATGTTTAACATTGCCGTGTAACTCAATCCCTAAGACATTCTCCATGGAGTGTTGAGCGCCAAACTCCATAGCAGACTCAAAAAACTTATGGGCTAGTTCTGGGCCTGATATTTTGGCATAGCCTGGATAATTTTCAACATCAGCTGTGTTGTTGACTTCCCCTCCAGGTAAGCCTTTCTCAAGCACTACTGTTTTGAGATTTGCACGAGAGGCATATAAGGCTGCAGTCATCCCGCCAGGTCCTGCCCCAACTACCACCACATCTACCTCTACAAATGGTTTTTCGTTTTTTTCTGTCATTTTATTTTCCTTTCTCTGCGTTCACATTTTCATTATGTTGAGCCAAAGAAGCTTCTTGTTTCCCTGAACGGGTCATCAATTGAACCACCTCTTCTTTAACATCAGCACCTTGATAAAGCACTTGATAGAGCCCATTCGTGATAGGCATCTCGACTCGATATTGTTGAGAGAGTTCATAGGCCGCTCGACAAGTAAAAATTCCTTCAACCACCATTTGAACCTCTTCAGTAACTTCTTGGACGGTTAGGCCCTTAGCCAATAGGTTTCCTGCTTGCCAGTTGCGTGAATGAGGACTGGTACAAGTTACAATTAAGTCTCCTACGCCACTCAAACCGAGGAAGGTTAACGGATCTGCGCCTAAACGCACACCTAGTCGAGAAATTTCAGCTAACCCGCGTGTAATCAAGGCCGCTTTAGCATTATCACCGTAACCTAAGCCATGAAGAATTCCTGCTCCTAAAGCAATAATATTCTTTAAGGCGGCACCAAGTTCGACACCAATCACATCTGTATTCGTATAAACCCGAAAATAGTGATTCATAAACAAGTCTTGTACTATTTCGGCTAAAGCTAAAAAATCACTAGCTGCCGTTACCGTTGTAAGGTCTTCACGCGCCACTTCCTCCGCATGACTCGGACCTGATAAAACAACTATTCCCTTATAAAAAGCTGGATCTATAGATTCTTGGATGACTTGGGATATTCTTAAATGACTGGACTGTTCAAGCCCTTTAGAAACATGAATAATTAAAGGTTTAGCCTCTTTTTTAACTAAAAGTATATTTATCTGCTGAGCAACTTTACGGATAGCCTGTGTAGGTACTGCAAAAAGAATCACGTCTGCTTTTGCAACCGCTTCTTCAAGGTTACCGGTGGCTTTAATTTCGTCGTTCAACTTAAAGTCCTTGAGATAATGGCTATTTGTATGTTGGTGATTTATTTCATCAACCACATGTGGATCGATTCCCCAAATTGTTACTTGATGCTGATTATCTGACAATACTTTTGCCAAAGCAGATCCCCAAGAACCTGATCCTAAAATTGTAATATTCATTTATTTTCTCCTTATCTTCCAATATCTGATTCAATATAGAAAGGTAAATCCTTTTTCATCCTCCGATAAGCCATGATTATTACGGCGGCAACTATCACTATTAATGAAAATACTTGTGAGACTCTATAAGAACCCATATAAAGGCTATCTGTTCTTAAGCCTTCAATCCAAGATCTGCCCAAGCCATACCAAACAGCATAAAGGCCGGCAATTTCTCCTTCTTTTAAGATGTGCTTTCTTCTAAGAATTATTAATAAAACTAAACCGATTGCATTCCACCCAGATTCAAATAAGAAAGTAGGTTGTCGATACTGACCTTGAATCTCCATTTGATTAATGATAAATGTAGGCAACTTTAGATTTTCTAGATAAGACCGGCTCACCACACCGCCAAATGCTTCCTGATTAATAAAATTTCCCCAGCGCCCAATAATCTGCGCTAACATCAAGGCGGGAGCTGCCATATCCATTTCTAATCCCATGTTTAAATTATCTCGGTGGATAAAATAGACCAAGGTCAAGAAGCCAGCGATAATTCCGCCATAAATTGCTATCCCACCATTCCAAATGGCAAAAATACTGAGCGGATTATCTTGATAATCCTGCCAAGAAAAGGCTACATAATAAATTCGAGCCCCAATAAAGCCAATGATAATGGACCAAAAAAGACGATCGAAAGCTTTGTCAGGATCAGCCCCTTTCCGTTTGACCTCAGAGATATAGAGTAGATAGGCTAAAACCATACCAAGACCAGTTATCAATCCATACCAATAAACAGGCCAAGTTCCAATATGAAAGGCAACACGATCAATTTTCAATAAAAGAGGGCTCATAAAATTAGTCATTATTCACCTCTCGATTAGACATAATTAAAGCGTCTAATTTAGCATTAAATGCGTCTGTTGCATCAAAGCCCATACTATTAGCTCTAAAATTCATTGCTGCAGCCTCAATAATAGCGGCTAGATTTCGACCCGTTTTAACTGGGATCCTCGTTCTTGGAATTTGAACATCAAAAATACGGTCATACTGTTGACCTGATCCCAGACGGTCATATTCAATTTGGCCATCGTCTAAGACCATCTCAATAATTAACTCTAATTTTTTAGAACGGACAATTGCCGAAACACCGTAAAGGCTCATCACATCTACAATACCCAAACCACGGATTTCTAATAAATTCTGCAAGATCTCAGGTGCTTCTCCAATCAAAGTCAGCTCGTCTACCATAAAAAATTCTACTCGGTCATCTGCAACTAAGCGATGACCTCTTTGAATTAGTTCCAAAGCTGTTTCTGATTTACCTACCCCTGAAGTTCCAGTCAGTAAAACACCCATCCCAAAAACTTCAAGAAATACACCGTGCTTTGAAAAGCGCTCAGCCAACTGGCCTTCCAAATAGTTGGTTAAATTTGCTAACACGCGACTCGTACGAGATCGAGCAGATAACAATGGTACTTTACGTTCTTTTGCTACTAGAATAAGTTCAGAAGGAATTGAAATTTTACGTGCTACCACAATAGCCGGAGTATCCTCCCTACAAATGGAACGAAACTTTTCAATTCGCTCTTGACTAGTGAGCGTATCTAAATAAGAGATTTCTGTACGACCCATTAATTGAATTCGATCACTCGGATAGAATTCTTTAAAGTCTGCTAAAATAAGACCTGGTCGAGAAACTTCGCTCGAAACAATTTTCTTGCCAACATGCTCATGACCATAGACAATCTCTACATCTAAAGTATCAGTTAATTTTTGGACTGTTACATATTTTCCCATGGTCCAATCCTCCATTCATTTTTCTCTAAAATGGTATCATAGAAAGACCCTTCTGACTAGCAAATGACGCTATCAGAAAAAAATAAGCTCCTTTGATTGAAAGGAACTTATTTTAAACTAGGAATTTTCTTAAAAATTTACTTTTCTTTCGATATGATTTTGCTTATGATCCTCAGGCCTTTGCCAAGTCTTCTATTTTAAAAGATCCTGCTGTAAATAAGACTATTGCCATTAACAATATGATTAAACCCTGAGGAAAGAAATTTGCATAATCCAAACCTTCCATGGTCCAATAAAAGGGTGATAACATCGATATGGGCTCAAAATGAGTGTTTTTTAACACTTGGGGCATAAGCACGAACATGATAGCAATAACAATGGAAACGATTGATAGCATTTCTTTAGTCTTAAACACCCGAACGATCAATAAGATATAACCAATCACAAAAGCAACATTAGCCATGAAGTAGGCAACACTTAATCCAAAAAATTGGAGCGGTAACTGATTCACTAACATCACAATTAGTAAGGCCAAGACATTTAGCACCAAAAAGATCAGACCGTAAGCGGATAAAACACTCCCCAAGATAGCTTTACCTGTCGAACGAGAAACAATACTACGTTTTAAGACATAGTTACTGCGCATGTCCAATAAATCACCCGCAAACATCGAAGCATTAATATACATCATGTAGAATATCATAAATAAAGAAAGCATCATTCCCACCGGCAGAAAATCTTTTTGCTGATCTATAGTGATTTCGGGCGCTTTTTCTTGAAGACTTACTATCCCATATACTTGATATGAAGCTTGTATTTTATTATTTCGCCAGAGACTCATCACTTCTTCTTCCACGTATTGATTATATATTTCACCATTTAATGACAAAGCCGTTATTTGTCCATTTTCTTCAAAATTGTCATGAATAGAGTAGATAACGTCGACTGCACCTTGGTCTAGCCTCTCTTCGGCTTGCTCACGATCCTCAAGAATTTCTCCTTGATTAGACTGGCTTAAGAGGGGATATAGCTCCCGATTAAAATAAGTTGACTGACTTAAATAAGCATGTCTCCCTTGCTGATGTGAGTTATCCGATGAAAAAATCATACCCATCATGAAGGACAAAGCAACGGGTAAAATCACGAGTAATAAAGATTTGGGATCTTGCATGATTCTTTTAATATGAAAAGTTGTCAGTTTAAAATATTGCTTCATTAAAATCCTTGCTCCTTTCTTTGTCTTCTCAAATAGGTTATTGATAACAATATTATAATTAAACCAACTAAGGTAGCTATAATCCTACTTGCATTCGGAATCGATTCTCCTAATAGGGTGAATCTTAACGGATTTATTATATAAATTTGCATCCAATTTTTCGAAAGCAATTCTTGAACAGCCCCTCCCATCAAGTCCCCAAGAGGGATCAACCCAGTAAAGATAAAGAACATGGCAATAAACTGGATCATGACTTGAATTCCTAATTTAGGTAAACTTGACACAAGAAACATGCCTATAGCTTGGAAGAATCCCGCATAGAGAAAGAGCCAGGGAATACATTGAATCAAATGTCTTCCATCAACATCGGGGTGAAAACGCATTAAGGCTAAAATTAAACAAGTGTTGATTACCATGACTAAACTATCTGATAGCCATTCAAAAGTTGTTTTTTCGCCAGTCGTTAAAGGAATAATATTTAAGCGTTTTACTAAACCAGATAATTCATCTTTAGTCGCTAGACTTGTAGCTGAATTAAGTCCAATGATCAAACTGTATATTAAACCGGAGATTAAATATGTTTCTACAGCATTTAAGTGTTTAGCCTGTGATACTGCTTTTTTATGAACAAAATCATTGAGATCAATAGTATTGAGCTTTTGTATCTGCTGCTTGAATGTTTGCTGTTGATCTTGACTTAAAGCTTGACTCGCTTGAGTAAGATGTATGTTTTCAAGTATGGTTTGATGCCACTGTCCCACAATGCTTTTGACCACCTCAACTTCTGACATTCGCGGATCACCTTTGACTGTTATTTGTAGCGGCATTTTATTAACTGATTCTGAAAATCCTCGAGGAACCGTAATCATAATTGAGGCATCCTCTTTGAGATTGAAATACTGAGACAAGGAATTAGATTTAAAGGTTTCAAGTAAGAGTTTGCCATAGTCACCTTGATCTTTATTCTCTACACGAATATCAATATCTAAATCTTTGGAATCCGCTTCTGACACACCTGCCATGGACCATGCCATGAATAAGGATATTGTTATCGGAAGAAGTACATAAAGAGCCAACTGAACGGGTAAAGCTTTAAGATAGAGTCGTAAATTGTTCGTGAAATAGTTGAGAAATTTTTTCATCTTATACTCCTTTCAAATTCATCAAAAGGCTTAATCTCTTAAACGTTTGCCAGTTAACTGAAGAAAAGCTTCTTCCAATGACAGAGGTTCTTTATAGAGTGAGTTAAGCTCAAGCTCTTCGTGTGCAATTGTATGGAATAAGGCAGTCGATTTAAATTGACTCGGATCAACCATCAATTCTAATCGATTCATTTCTTGATGGAGATGATGAATGCCCGGGATCCGATTACTAATAATTTCTTTTATATTAGAAGGTAAATTGTCAAATTCCACTATCCACTTGACCTTATCCTGAACCATAGCTTTGATGTCGTCTTGATATCCGTAAGCTACTTGTACCCCTTGATCTAAAATAAAGAGTCGCTGAGTTAGATTTTCAATTTCCTCCATATAATGAGAAGTATATAGAATGGTGGTTTGATGCTCCTCATTCATAAATTTAATAAATTCAAAAATTTTATTACGCGATTGAGGGTCTACACCTACGGTCGGCTCATCTAAAATTAAGAACCGGGGATGGTGTAACAAGGCAGCCGCAATATTTAAGCGACGTTTCATTCCCCCAGAAAAGGCCTTAATCGTTTTTTTTACATCGTCTCTTAAACCTGTCATCTCCAAAGCTTCAGTCACTCTTTGCTTTAAGGTAGTTCGGTCTAAATTATAAAGTGAACCAAAGTATTCCAAATTACCCTTGGCATTAATATGGTCTAAAAGAGCAATTTCTTGAGGCACTAACCCAATCTGCTTACGAATTTCCACACGGTCATTGCGAATATCCATGCCATCAATTAATACTTGTCCGGAATTTACTGGCGTTAAGCCCGTAATGATATCAATTAAGGTAGACTTACCGGCCCCGTTAGGACCGATCAGACCAAACCGTTCACCCTCTTCAATCGAAAAAGTGATATTATTCAATACCTCTTGTTTCCCAAATTTTTTAAAAACATTTTTTACCTCGATATATGACATACTGTTCCCCTTCCTTATTGACTTGAACTAATTATATTCTGGTGAATAACGCTTTAACTTACATTTATTTTAACAAGTTTTTTACCTCTTCCCAGTCGCAAAAGTCATCATAGAGAGTGCCAAAAGTCACTCTCTATGAGAAAACACTTATTAAAGAGAGACTTCACGCAAAGATTCAAAAAAAAAGAATCCTATTTCAATTTGGATTCGGAAATACGATTCTTTTTAAAGATTAAAATTGAGAGTCTACCAAACCCTTTTCAAAGGCAAAAATTGCTAATTGGGTTCGATCACGAAGTGCTAACTTGTTTAAAATATATGATACATTATTTTTGACAGTTCCTTTAGATAAAAACATCTTCTCAGCGATTTCTGCATTATTCAATCCTCTGGCAATCCAAGTAATGATTTCTAATTCTTTATCATTGAGATCATAATCCTGTGGACTGAGTTTCGCGACGGAATTGGACATAAATTGCTTAGACACCACCTTATCCAATACTATCTTATCAGCCATGGCTAATTTCAACCCTTCATAGATATCTTTATGACTAGAATCCTTGAGCAAATAACCACTAGCGCCTAATCGCATAGCCTCATCAATATACTCTGTATCTTGAAAAGTTGTCAAAATTAACACTTTAACATGTGGTTTTTCTGCTAAAATCAAGCGTGTTCCTTCAATACCATTTACCTCTGGCATCCGAATATCCATTAAAACGACATCCACTTCATGGTCTTTAATAAAATCATAAGCCTCTTGACCATTTCCGGCTTGCCCAACGATATCTACATCCTCGAATTCCTCTAATAAAATAGCTAAACCGCTACGAATCAGTCGTTCATCATCAACTAAGAGAATCTTCATAATTTCTTCCTCCTTTATTTACTACCAAGCGAGTTTTAAAGCCTTGGCCAGAAGAGGAGTGGAAACTGACTTTACCTCCTATTTGATGCACCCGTTCTTCTAGGCCCATCAAACCTAAGTGAGGCGTAATATGATCAGTACCTTTACCATCATCTGCCATATTTAAAATTAAAGCATCATCTGTATAATGAATATTGATGCGAATTTCACTAGCTTCTCCATATTTAGCAGAGTTACTAATAAATTCTTGGATAGCTCGATATAAGACTGCTTCTTGTGCACTATTTAATTGCCACATTGGTTCATTATGATTGATTAAGACGCGTATTCCTGATAAATGTTCAAATTCATTTAAAAGCTCTTTAATCCGAACCATAAATTCGGCTCGCTGAAATTCTACTGGTTTCATTTCATGAACAATTTGACGAATATCTTGTAAACCCTTAGCTGAAAAGTCACGAAGTTCTTGAGTCATCTGTGAAACTTGAGGCTGGGTTGTTTTAGTCAAACTACCAATGGCACCTAGCTGAATGATAATTGTTGACAAGACATGACCAATCGAATCATGAATATCACGGGAAATGCGGTTGCGTTCGTTTAATATATATAAATCTTTCATTGTTTGAATGTGATTCATTAAATACTTGGTAGATTCTATTTGTTCTTGGCGCTCCCTTTCTTGCTGATAATAAGCGTCCTTGAGTCGATAATATTCTTGAATCATAGGTCGAATTTGCAATAAAATAATATTAGCCACTAACAATACCAAACTCATTATAATATTAATCTCTAAGGGATAAAGATAAGTTAATATTGCACCATTGATTATGAGTAGACCTGAAATGACATGAAAAGATCGATCCGTAAAATTCAACGCGCTTTCACCTAAATTTAACATCAACATAAAAACGTAAAGCTGGTGATTATAATAAGATAGAGCAATCCCAAACATCATCGCTAAAAATAACATTATTCTACGCAACTTGTCCGATGAAACGATAAACCAAGCAGTTTGTAGCAAAACAATCCAAATTAGCATACAGGACATATCTAGCCAATTTATGCTTGTTTGATGAAGCAGAAGATATTCAATAAGACCAAAGCAAATGAGGGTATAACGAAAATGGTTCAATAGCATAGGAACGCTCCTTTACATGATACTTTATTATAGCAAATTCTGAAGATGTTGGCAGAGAACGAGTGTAGTACATCTCAAATTCTAGCCCGTCAACTACCCACTTTAAAAAACATAAAAATTTCACGTGTTCATTCGAAAAAGGATAGCTGAATTGATCATCAATTCATTAATTTTTTTATTTATTTAGAAAAAGGAGCTAACTTATATTTCTATATTAGTTATACTGCCTCTAAGAGGATAGTCTGATTCAAAAGTAAACTTAAATATTTCTTTGATAGTGAGCCATTGAATCAAATAAACCCACAGAAAAAAGCGAAAGAGAAAACTCCAAATAGAGTCTTTCTTTCGCTTATGTAATTTTGAATGCAAGATTTTAGTTTTACACTCTTATCTTAATTAAAAGTCACTCCAGTTGTCATCATCGTTTGGAGTAATATCTTTAACGACTTTACTCGATTTGAAAGTGGGACGCTTCGTTCCTTCACGATAATATGGACGATCTTTAACTTGATAATCATAAGGAATAATCAGCGCCATTAAAATATAAGGGAAGACACCAATTCCTCCTGTAAACATTGAAATAAGAAAAATTAAGCGAATTAATGTCGCATCAATATTGAAGTATTCTCCCAAACCTCCACAGACCCCTAAAAAACGACGGTCTGAGGATGAACGTGTTAATCGTTTCATTATTTATCTTCCTTTCCTGTCTTTGTGTCACCATCTTTCAGGTAAACATCCCCAAAGGTAATAGTGGCATCTAATTGTACTTCTTGACTATCGATTTGCCCTGGACGATTATAAACGAAAGCTTTGCCATCTTCAAGAATTTCTTGACGGTCTAAACCGGACATTCTATCTTTAACTTGTCCTTCCGAAAGCTTGCCTTGAGCAATAAATGCTTGATCGGCTAAAAGGCTAACTTTTAGATCGCCATGAACAGCAGTGATTGAAATGTTCGCAGCCTTTAAGTCTTCTTTAGTAATATAACAATCGCCATTGACAGTGTTGGCTTTTATATTACCAACTGGTCCAACAATGCGGAAATCACCATTAATATTTTTTAAAGTAGTTACTTGGATATCTGAATTTTTAATTTTAACATCCCCATTAACTAAGTTCATATCTAACAAGTCGGCAGTTACATTTTTAAGTTTAACATCACCTAATTTTGTATCTAACATAATTTCATCTGCCTTAGTTAGGCCTAATCGTAGATCGCCACGTTTGCTAGTAATCTTTAGTTCTCTCGTTTCAAGACTATCCACTCGTATATCACCATTTATGGTATTGATAAGAATAGAAGAATAAGCCTTACGAGGCAGTCTGATTTTAGCATCCAGCATTATATTCATTGCATCCACATGGAAAACTAACTTGTTTTCAACAATAAGCATGGTCGCTTTTTCTTCAAAAAATTCGAGCGTTAGTTTTTCTTGACCTCCCATTAACTTGATGTCAGCTTCAACCTCTATCTCTTTACCCTCATATACTTCGACTTGTAAATCGCCATTTAAGATATTAAAATCAATATCGGTTAATTGTTGACCGTCAAAAGTGAATGTATGGCTCAGCTCTTGGCTTTTGAGCCAAGGTACATTGAAAGAAATATTGACATCCTTGGTTGTGAAATTATTTAAAGTCGATTTAACAAATGCGGTAACTTGTTCCCCTAGACGTTTTCCTTCTCGACTTGCCTCCTCTTTAAATTGCTGAGCCTGTTCAGAAATAACTTGGCTTGAATTAGAGATAAAGCGTTTGAACTCTGGATCCACTTGCTGATTTTCTTTACATTCCGCATAGAGTTCCTCTTGCTGATCATACAGTTCTTCAACTTGTTGTTCTAAACGGATGATCTCTGATTCGATTGCTTCTTCTTGCAAGGTCAAATCCTCAACTTGTTCTTGCATTTCTGCATTAAGGTCTTCAATTTCAGCCAAGATTTCTAATTCTCGCAAACGCTGTTGAATAATAATTTTTTCTTCGTTAAACTGGTGAAGTTGTTCATTCACTTTTTCGATCTCTAGCTGAATAGCTTGGCCTTTGGTTTCAAAGGCCTCAGCTTTCGCTTGATAAATCGCATTCTCCTCATCATTTGTTTGACCTTTAAAAGAAGGTTTATGATTTGTTTCTTTACGATTTTCTAATGACTCATTAACTTCTTTTACCACCTGGTTGCCAGCTGTAGTTACCTCTTTTACAACATTTGTTCCAACATTCACTGCTTGATTAACCATTGAACGAATCATTCGATTTAGGTCATCTTTTTCAAAGGCTTTATTCTCTGTTTTAACTGCATTCTCTTTAACAGTCTCCTCAGTGGATGCTGAGGATTCTGAAGTCATCCCTCCTGCTTCGAGTAATCTAAGGGCTTCATCCATGGAAATAATTTTTTGACGGACTAATTCAATAATTCTTTCTTTCTCATTCATAGTGATCCTCCTAATTTATACTGATCCATCTTTCATCTTCACTTATCATTATGCTTGGAATTAGCTAGTTTATCATAGGTCCCTAGGCTGATATTTGTATCATAAAGAAATCCCTTTTTTGATTTCTAATCTCATACTACCTAACCACAGAAAGAAAAGCATAGGCCGGAAGACTTAATTTCCAGCCCATGCTCTTTATTATTGAAATTTTTTATTCTTATCACGCTTTAAAATGGCTTTCAAAAATTGACCTGTATGACTGTTACGTTTCTTAGCCACTTCTTCAGGGGTTCCCGTTGCAACTACCTGTCCCCCATGACTTCCTCCTTCCGGTCCCATATCAATAATATAATCAGCGGTTTTTATCACATCTAAATTATGTTCAATAATTACGACGGTATTTCCAGCATCCACTAAACGGTTAATAACATCCATCAATTTAACTATATCATGCACATGTAGACCTGTTGTCGGCTCATCCAGAATATAGAGGGTTTTGCCGTTTGAAACACGGTGGAGTTCCGCAGCTAATTTCATCCGTTGAGCCTCCCCGCCCGATAAGGTGGTTGCAGATTGTCCTAGCTGAATATAACCGAGGCCGACATCTTGTAGAGTTTTCATTTTTCGCGCTATTTTCGGATGTGCATTAAAAAATTCAACCGCTTCATCAACTGTCATATTCAAAACATCACTGATGGATTTACCTTTAAATTTAATCTCCAGTGTTTCTGAATTATAGCGAGCCCCATGACAAACATCACACGGAACATAGACATCCGGTAAAAAGTGCATTTCAATTTTCTTTATTCCTGCACCCCCACACGATTCACAGCGGCCTCCTTTGACATTAAAAGAAAATCTACCTTTATTATAACCGCGTATTTTCGCATCATTAGTATTGGCAAATAAATCCCTTATGTCATCAAAAACAGAGGTGTAAGTAGCCGGATTGGACCTTGGTGTTCGCCCGATTGGACTTTGATCAATTTCAATCACTTTTTCCAACTGCTCATATCCACTGATCGATTTGAATTTGCCGGGTCTTTCTTGAGTTGAAGTTAATCGTTTGGCTAAAGCTATTTTCAAGATACGATTCACTAAAGAGGACTTACCTGAACCTGAAACGCCCGTAACACAAGTCAAACGTCCAATCGGAAAAGAAATATCAATATTTTTTAAATTATTCTCACTCGCCCCTTTGACTTCAATCCAGCCTAAATCTTCTTGTCTTCGTTCTTTAGGTATCGCTATCCCCTTTTGTCCCCTTAGATATTTACCAGTCAACGATTGAGAATTATTCATGACTTCTTCAGGGGTTCCCGCTGCAACAATTTGTCCACCTTGGTCACCTGCTCCAGGTCCAATGTCGATTAAGTAATCGGCTGCCAACATGGTTTCTTCATCATGTTCCACCACAATTAAAGTGTTGCCTAAATCGCGCATTTCCATTAAGGAATGAATCAAACGGTCATTATCTCTTTGATGCAAACCAATTGATGGCTCATCCAGAATATAGAGCACCCCACTCAGACGAGATCCTATCTGGGTAGCCAAGCGAATACGCTGTGCCTCACCACCAGATAAAGAACCGGCAATACGATCGAGCGTTAAATAGTCAAGTCCTACATTATTTAAAAAATTCAAGCGATCGATAATTTCTTTCATAATTGGTTGTGCAATCATTTGATCATGTTCATTAAATGTTAGACTCTCGAAGTGCTTCTTAGCTAAATCAATCGAAAGCTCTGTGACTTCTGCAATGTTTTTTTCAGCCACTTTTACACTCAAGGCTTTTTCGTTCAAACGTTGCCCTTTGCAAGTCGGGCACTCTAATTCTTGCATATAATTTCGCAAAACATCCCGCATATAATCAGAAGCTGTTTGATTATAACGCCGTTCAACATTATTAAAAACACCTTCAAATGTTTGGTCAACTGTTCGCTTCTTACCACCATGCATGGGCTCGAAAGTAAATTTAAATTGAAAATTAGACTGACCGTATTTTAGCACTTCTTGTTGGTCTTTAGTTAATTGTTCATAGGGAACATTCATAGGAATCCCATAGGCTTTAGCAAATTGTTCGAGCATTGAAGCATAATATCCTGATCCTTCTTTACCCCAAGGTAAGAAAGCTCCTTCACTTAAGGTTAGACTGGGATCTGGAATAATCAAGTCTTCATCGGGGGTCAAGCGAGATCCTAAACCGTCACAGGCTGGACACGAACCGAATGGGGCGTTGAAAGAAAAGAGCCTTGGTTCTAATTCGTCAATAGAAAAGTCACAATAAGGACAGGAGTAATGTTCATTAAAATATAATGACTCCCCATCAATAACATCGACGACTAAATAACCTTTTGAAGCTTTGACTGCTGTCTCCACCGAATCATAAAGACGCGAACGAATACCCTCTTTTATAACAATCCGATCGACAACAATTTCAATAGTGTGACTGACCTTTTGGGAAAGCTCGGGAACCTCCGCCAAATCATAAACTTCACCATCTACTCTCACGCGAGCATAACCTTCTTTTGCTACTTGTTCTATCACTTTCTTATGCTGACCTTTTTGATTGCGTACCAGTGGGGAAAGTATTTGTATTCTAGTACGCTCAGGCAATTCTAATAAACGATCAACCATTTGTTCGACCGATTGTTTAACGATCGGTAAATTGTGTCGGGGACAATAAGGCACACCCACTCTCGCATAAAGCAGACGTAAAAAATCATTTATTTCGGTAGCTGTTCCCACAGTGGATCGAGGATTTTTACTCGTTGTTTTTTGATCGATTGAAATCGCTGGACTTAACCCTTCAATTGAATCAACTTCTGGTTTATCCATTTGTCCCAAAAATTGGCGGGCATAAGCCGATAAGCTTTCAACATAACGTCTTTGCCCTTCCGCATACAAGGTGTCAAAGGCCAAAGACGACTTACCTGAACCAGATAACCCGGTAACTACAACTAGCTGATCACGTGGTATTTCAATATCTATATTTTTTAAATTATGGGTTCTTGCTCCCTTAATCGTAATTTTATCTTTACTCAAAATGATCCCTCTCTTCCATATCCATTCACCCTATTATAACACAGGTTTGATTGCAAACCAGAAAATTTGTTCGTATATTTTTCCGAACGTTTGGCTCGATTTCTTCTTATTCATCTAACTTTTTCTACTCCTGTGATTGAGGGTATGCTAGAATCAATTTATGCTATTAAGAAAGGGTGTTGAAAAATGCAATTAGTTTACAAAGGCAAAACAAAGGATGTATATTCCTTAGAGAATGGAAATTATCTCTTGAAATTTAAAGATGACGTCACCGGAGAAAATGGAGTCTTCGATCCTGGTGCTAACTCTGTGGGCCTTTCGATTGAAGGTGTTGGCCGGGCAGGTTTAGAATTGTCTCAATTTTTCTTTGAGAAAATCCATCAAGCTGGAATCTCAACACACTTTGTCAACGCTAACCTTGATGAACAAACAATGGAGGTCAAACCTGCTAAAGTATTCGGAAAAGGTCTAGAAGTTATTTGCCGTCAAAAAGCTGTCGGATCTTTCTTCCGCCGTTATGGTGATTATATCGAAGAAGCAAGCGATCTCCCTCAATATGTAGAATTCACAATTAAAGACGACGACCGTCAAGATCCACCAATTACCAAAGAAGGACTCGTTGTTCTTAACATCTTGTCAGCTGAACAAGTTGATCGTACTATTGAATTAACCCGTCAAATAACAACGATTGTCTCTGATGAATTAAAAGCTCATGGGCTCGATCTTTATGATATTAAATTTGAGTTTGGTACCTTGAAAGATAGCGATGAAGTTGTCTTGATTGATGAAATTTCTGGTGGTAATATGCGTGTTTATAAAGATGGCCAATACATCGAACCCTTGAAATTGCACGAATTACTTTTTAAAAACTAATTCATTCCCGATTCTAAATAATAAATTTGATCTTCAAAAGCGTTCAGATTCTTATCTGAACGCTTTTGTTATATGGTCAATGTATTTTTTTCTCAGACTATAGTCTGATTTTACCAAAAACTACTTTACCTGTCGTAGTAATTGGCTTAAACTATAAGTACTTCATCTGATGTAGTAAAAAAGAAAGAGGTGGTTAATTGTCCAATAGTGATGTATTCCGCGGATATAACGATCTTTTCGTATTAGCCATTCTTAACAAAGGTGACTCCTATGGCTACGAAATAGGCAAACAAATCTCACTTTTATCTCAGCAAGAATATATTATGAAAGAAACAACTCTTTACTCTGTTTTTAATCGGTTAAAAAAGGAAGGACTCATTGAAGATTACCCAGGTATCAAAACGAATGGTCGCCAAAGAACGTACTACCGTTTAACCGCTCTTGGAAAGAAAGTTTTGCAAGAAAAAGTAAAAGAATGGAAACTGGTCAAACAAATCGTCGAAAATATTATCAAAGGAGTTTAACCATGGAAGTTATCAAAAGTTATCTTGACTCAATGTTTAGTAAGGTAGAATCGACAGATGAAACACTTCGACTCAAAGAAGAAATTCTGCAAAATATGGAAGATAAATATCACGACTTACGCGCTTCTGGCTTAAGTGAACACGAAGCAATCGGTAAAGTCATTACAGAATTTGGCAATATCGACGAAATAATTCAAGCTTACCACCTTCAAACCCGTGAGACTCAACAAACTACCTACTATCCCCTCTTAAATGAGAAGGATTTAAATGACTATATTACCAATAATATTAAATCAACCTTACTGACTGCCTTAGGAACTTTTTTGATGATCGCTTCTACTTCAGTCTTTATGACCATGCAAGCCATCCTAGGCGAGGACAGTACCGTTGGAGATAATATTGGTACTAGTGTCATTATTATCTCTATAGTCATTGCTATAGGGTTTTATATAATGGCCAGTCAGTTTAATGACAAACCAGATAATGTAGCCAAAGGAGATTATAGTCTGTCAAAAAAAATAGAAAAAGATCTTCAAAACCAACTGAAACAACAAGAAAAGGCAAATACCTATGCTATCATTAGCGGAATTGCCTTAATTCTCATTCCTATTATCCCAATCATAATTGTTGACAATATGAATGTTGCTTCTGGTTTAGTTGATTTAACGATTTCAGGACTCTTAGTTTGTGTAGCTAGCGCAGTCTTCCTTTTTATCTATTTTGGCGGAAATTTATCTATGTATAAAAAGATATTAGAAGCTGGACTTTCTGCACAAGCTGATCAAAAAGAAATCCAAGAAAAAGAACGTCATAAACGAATCAATAAACTGATTGATGATATCTATTGGCCAATTGTCTCTGCCATTTATTTTATATGGTCTTTTATGACTTCGACTTGGGCAACCTCATGGATTATTTTTATCATTGGGGGTATCATTGAAGAGATTGTGAGAAATATATTTGGTATAAAGGAAGAGTAACTTTCAGCTAACACAAAAAACCATTCATCGTTAATGATGAATGGTTTTTTGATTTTAACTAATCTTAGTACTCCTTTTCAAATAGTTTGTTCATAGTTTCAGCCATGTAAATGATACAAAACGGAAACGTCCAGAAAACGGCAAACCCAATCCCAAATGCTATATAAATTTCGATTAAAGTTTGTGAGTGAAATAAAGCAACAAGTATTATTCCAATACACACAAAAACAAAAGTGATCAAGGCAACTATCAAGAACTGAGCCAGAATCGTTTTGGCAATTTGCCAGAAATGACGTAATCCTATTGAAAGCCCCTTAGTGATGGTTGTCAAGAAATTGTAATTTCCTTCTATATCATAGGCTACCAAGAAGGCAATAGGTACTGTGATAATAGTTAAAACGATTACCCCAACCATAACAAAGAAAGAAGCAAAGGAATTCCTTGCGAATAATTGCGAGATTATAAAGTTTAAGCCGGTCCACAGTAGACTGCTTGCTAAAAAAATACTAAATTGCGTAAAAAATAATTTTAACGGCAGTAAGATTGCTTGTTTAGGAGAGCTTTTAAAATAGGCAGATTCCATGATTCGTGTAGCGGGAAAGTTTAATTTCAAAAAAATAGATCGCAGAAGCATTATAAATAAATAGGCAATGAACAGAGTTGAAATCAATGTTAATAATCCATTTATTCCTATAATCTGATTAGTCACTGAATCAATTAATTTATCAAGAGCTATTTTATTAAAAAAAACAATGGGTTGATTAATAATCGAAAAAAAATTTATTCTTGTAGCTCCAACTAAATTTAAAAGACGATTCATTAAAAAGAAACCAAATACCGGAATAAGGAAAACAGCTAAATAATATCCATAATTTTTATGAAACTTTTTTAAGGCTTCCTTGAACATCTTGTTCCTCCTAACTTTCCTGTCATACCACCAACTTCATAAGTGCGAGTATTCTAAATAGCTAAAAATCAGCCCTTTATAAACGGTAGGACATTTATAAAGGGTGAAAATTTTTCATTTTATTAATTATTAATGGTAGCTACATTGCCGCCAATCTCAAACTCATACTTATGGCCTTGAGTTAGAGAGTGATAAAAGCCTTGGCCTTCAAAGATTTGAAACACTTGGGCGCCTTCTCGGTCCGCTTGGTCGGGATAGACCATTTCGACATAAGGATTACTTCCTAATATTTCAACCAATTTTTCCTTACCTAATTCTCTAACCTTGCCTTCTACTCGAATCACCTGTATCAAATAATCTTCTTCCTTCATTGCAGTCACTGCAACGTATTGATTATCTTGAAGCTGTTGGTAGAGGTTTGTCTTTGGATTGGTCATGAAAAAAACCCCTTTATCATTTGCAAGCCCCACATGTACATGACGGGCATGGGGTTTGTTTTGGCAATCAACCGTAGCTAATACAGCTACTTTCATGTCATTTTGCAATATATCCATAATGGTGTCAACATTCATCATTAGTCTCCTTAAGCTTTTTCACTTAATATTCCAATTCAAAAATTTTATTCAAAGTGTTAATTAAGTAAACTTCGACTAGTGGTCCGATCCAAAAAATAAAAGCAAGAAGAGCCAATAATCCAGTTAAACCACCAGCAACGAGTGGACCTAGTCCGTCGGATGTGAAGAAGATTGATAATAGAGGTAAAATTATAAGCACTAAAACTATAATAAATCTCACAAATATAGTTTTTACAATACGACCAAAGTGGCGTTTACCAATACTAAGACTTTTTGTGAAAGTTGACCAGAAGTTATATTTACCATCTACATCATAAGCAATCAAGTACCCAATTGGAACAAAAAAGACTTCCATAATCAAATAAATCAAACCCAGAAGGATTGCTCCTCCAAAAAGTACACCCGAACCTTTTTCCATTAGTTGCGAAAACAGAATAAAAGCAATGATTCCAATTATAAGAATTTGTGCAATACTTGCTAGTAAAGTAGCAAAGAAAGATTTCACCGGAAGGGTGATTATTTTTAAGGGTGATGTATGAAAGAAAGCTGAATCAGCAATTCGCATTTCAGGAAAATTTAATTTTTGAAAAAAAGCACGTCGCTGCATAATGCTCAAAAAGCTAGTTAGAATCATTGTGATAAGTGTAATAACTCCCCCCCAACCGGTATACTTGCTAGCTAACATATCGCTGGTTAAATTCATCATCTGATCCGGTGACATGGCAGGATTAATCATCCCTACTATTTCTTCCGTTGTATTGTTAGCGGGATTTAACATTCCTAAAATCCAATTTATAATAAATGTTCCAACTAATGTTATTAACAAAACACCTATAAAAAAACCATAATTTTGTTTTAGCTTTTTGACTGAGTCTGACAACATATAACCACTCCTTATACTTCATTTTTAAGCTTATTTTAACAATTAAAGCTCCTCTCTTCAATACAACAATCCGGATATTCTGATGTTTGGAAGTGTAAAAGATCCCTCTTCTTTATTAAAAAGAGGGATTCGTTAATTTTTATTAAATTTCTCTATGAACCGGCTTGATTAATTGATACAAATCGACGATTTCTTTAGCCATATCATTGACTGTCATTGCATTCATTAAATGGTCTTGAGCATGAATCATTAGTAAGGATAATTCCGAGCTTTTTCCTTGAGCTTCACCCACTAAAAGTTTGGTTTGTAGTTGATGAGCAGTCAAGATTGATTCCTTGGCTAGCGCAAATTTCTGCTGAGCTAGATCAAAGTCACCTTGTTTAGCAAACCGTATCGCTTCCATAGACTGACTCCGTGCATCCCCACCATTAGCAATCATTAACATGGCAATTTCTTGTACTTCTTCTGTTCTCATATTAATCTAAAAGTGATTCGGCGTGGGCAAGAACTTTTTTTCCGTTAGCTAAGCCATAATCGTTTTTATCAATACTATCAACCACAATTTTTTTAGGCGCATATTGCTTCGACAAGCCTTCTGACAAGTAGGAAACTTGTGGCCCTAATAAGAGGACATCAATATTTTGCTTATTAACATAATCTTCCATCTCTTGAATTGAAGAAGATATAATGTCATAATCTAATCCTTCTGATTTCACGATGTTATTCATTTTGTTAACCAACATGGTTGTAGACATTCCTGTACCACATACCAACATAATTGTTTTTTTACTCATTAGTCACCCTCCATTATTATAAATAACTATAATTTCACTCTATAGCATACATATTAACTGATTATTTAAGCGTTTTCAATGGCTTTGTACTTTTTTGTCTGCTTCGATACTCTTATTAATCCAAATACTAATAGGACTTGAATAAAACGAATTTAAACTAATGATAGTCAGTAACATCTCAGTGTGAATGAAGCGTCTTTATATAAATTAAAATGTCTTCACAGAAACAGTTTAACACGATACAACTTTATTTTACACCTCTAATTAATCCTCAGTAGTATGTCTTAACATAGCAATCCGTTCTGTCACTTCCTGAAACATTCTCTGATCATATTCAGAAGTAAAGTGACGGGTTATCTTATCTGTTAAATAATTGACAAACTCTTTAATCACTTCTTGATGTCTGTGCGAAGAATTGAGTCCTATAAAGTATAAAGCTTCATAGAGATCTCTGATCAAATAGGCATCTCTAGCGATGTATTGAACCAATTGACCAAAATTTTGAAACAAAATCTTTTGAAAAGGACAAAAATCATAGCAAACGCCCACTTCTATTTTCTGAGAAGAAGAAAGCTCTACCTTATCAGTATAAACGGCATATCTAGCGGGTGCCTGACCCAACTCTCCTAGTAATATTGATTGATAGCGAAAGACGTGACTGATTGTATTTGGATCGTTAATGGAAGGAGAAGCACTCCGTAAAGCAATATCGGTCAATTTAGATAGTGCAAAATCAGGATTATACATGGAAGAAGGTTCGTGTTGAAAAATAAAGCAACGATTGAGCTTTTCTTGGAATTGTTCCCACTCTTTTTGTTTTTTTGGCGAATATACCTCGGCTAAAACGGCTCCTTCACCGACAAAATCGCCATTTCTTACTTTCAGAATGATCAAGCAATGGCATTCTTTAGATAAATCGTATAGGCGATCTATATCCACGAAATCGAGGTACCCCTTCTTCAATGAATAAACACTTTGACTCGCTCCACCTTGAATAGAAGGTAATTGATTGACAAATTCTGCTTCTTGAAAAAACTGCTTATTTTGAGAAATAATTTTCGAAGCTCTTTGAAAAAGCCCCTTAATTACTTGGTTGTGTTGAACTGATTGTGAAATATCATAGACAAACCGAATGAAAAATAAGACACTCGCCAGTCCATACATCAAGGCAACGGTCCCTGACAAAATTAAATACTCGTCTGCCGACTCTCGCATAAAGAACAAGGAAACCAGGCAATACACAAACCCTCCCAAGTATATGCCTAATGTTTGAGTGGATACTTTACGAAACAGAAAATTCTCAATTGTTCTTGGCCCAAAGCTGGAAGCATAATAGGACATTACACTTAACATAGTCGCAAAAGTAAATGTTGCAACTGCAAAGAGCGACCCTGCTAGAGAACTTAAGATCATTTGAGCAAAATTTTGACTTGTCAGCATTACACTCGGCAAGGCATCTAGATCTCCCCAATAACGACTATCCATCAACATGACAAATACTGCTAAAACAAAGGCGAAAATAACATTATATAGAAAAACCCACCACGATTTTTGATCTTCAAAATATAATTTTAAACTCTCAATCATACTTACACTTCCTCATCTATGTCTATCCTTATTTTTAAGAATAGGACATTCTTTATTATTCTACAAGTCATCAATATCTTCAATATTTTTCCCTATACATTTAATTAAGCAAGTCATTCGTTTGAGAATTTTATCACAATCTTAAAGGAAGCGCTTATTTGATATTTCACGATCTTCTAATTTTTATACATCTAGAAGCTTTCATATAGGCGTTTTACACTTGTGTCAAAGAACGAGAATTGCATTAATTTTTTGTGAAAAGTATTGAACATTCTTAATTAAATGTCTACAATGGAGCATAGAGATTTCCTAGGAAATAACTTTAAATTAATGATTGGAGGATTCATTTTGAAAAAAGAAATCGTATTTCCAAAATTAAGTTCAAAAGTATTGTCAGGGGTTATAATTGAGTGGACGACTGAAATTGGTCAGACTATTCAAAAAGGTGAAGTATTGTATTCTGTGGAAACAGATAAAGCTGTTCACGAGATTGAATCGCCTTTTACAGGAAAGATTATAGCTGTTCATCGCGAGCTAGGTGACGAAGTTAATGCTGGCGATTTAATTGCTACAATCGAAGAAAGTGAGGAAGTTTAAATGAAAATTAACGCCTCTTCATCTACCCAAGTAAAACCACGTATCCGCTTTGACAATGAATCCGTCGATCAAGTTAACCACTTACTTTCTAGTTTACAGCTGAATACTGTTTGTGCTGAAGCAACCTGTCCTAACCTAGGTGAGTGCTACAAAAATGGTACAGCCACCTTCATGATCCTTGGTAGCCATTGCTCAAGAGCTTGTCGTTTTTGTGATATTCTGACAGGCAATATGGAAGAAGTGAATGACAAGGAGCCTGAAAACTTAGCCGATGCTTGTAAAACACTGGGGCTTCGCCATGTGGTAGTGACCAGTGTGGCACGTGATGATTTAGAAGATGGTGGAGCTGAACAATTTGCTCGCACAATTCGTGCTGTTAAAGAAAAATGCCCAGACACAACGATCGAGGTGCTTATACCAGATTTCCTAGGTAACAAAGAAAGTCTTGACCTTGTTATTGAAGCAAATCCTGAAATTATTAATCATAATATCGAAACGGTAGAGCGTTTATCTCCAAGAATTCGTCACCGCGCTACCTATGAACGTTCTCTTGACGTTTTAAAATATATTAAAAAACAAGCACCCCATATCTATACAAAGACAGGGATAATGCTAGGCTTAGGTGAAACTGAAGAAGAGGTTGCTCACGCTATGGATGATAGTTTAGCGGTAGGCGTAGATTTCTTTACAATTGGACAATACCTTCAGCCTTCCCCTAAGCATTACAAACTAGAAGAATATATTTCGCTTGAACAATTTGGTAGATACAATAAAATGGGAATGAAAAAAGGTTTCAAATTTGTCGCTTCTGGCCCACAAGTTAGAAGTTCTTATAAAGCCCATGAATCCCTAGATGCAGTTGGGGTGAACAAGCATTTTGACGCCGAAAACAGCTTGATTGCTCAAATAGCCCAAGAGAAAGCTTAAAGATCGCATGTTATATTTAGCTACTGATTCACTCGATGCTAACTACTATTTTGCCCTAGAGGAATATTTAATGACTCAAAAAGAGTTAAAAGAAGATCTCTTCATGATCTGGCAAACTGAATTCACTGTTATGCTGGGGAATTATCAAAATGCTTATGTTGAATTAAATTTACCCGAGCTTGAAAAAAACAAAGTAATGATCACTCGTCGCAATACGGGGGGTGGTACCATCTTTACCGATCGAGGTGGGTGGCAATTTAGTTTTATCACACCTCGTCCTCAAAGCGACAAGCGGCATGAAGCAATTAATTTTGAACGCTTCATGCAATCCATCATTCAGGCATTGCAAAGTTTAAAAATCCCTGCTGAAATGAATAGCCGCAATGATTTAACGATTCATGGTAAAAAGATTTCCGGCAATGCACAATGTTTTAAAGGAGATTCCATTCTGCATCATGGATCACTTTTATTTGAGACTGACTTGACAGCCATGGCAAACTATCTCAATCCAGCTAAACATAAATTAATTTCCAAAGGGATCAAATCTGTGAAAGACCGAACCACTAATATCAAAAACAATTGCCCAGAAGATTGGACAGCCTTGTCTTTTAAAGAAGCTTTGATTAAACAAATAGTAGGAGATCAGCCTAACTCTTTCTACCTTAGTGAAGCAGACGAACTAGCCGTTCAAAAACTTAAAAAAGAAAAATTTGAGTCCTGGGAGTGGGTCTTCGGCCGTAATCCAGCGTTTTCTTTAGTTAATGAATCCGTATTCCCCGGAGGTCTCCTCAAACTTCACTGCAAAGTGGAAAAAGGTGTCATTCAATCACTCCTTTTTGAAGGAGACTTCTTTAGCACGCACGATTTAAGGGATTTTGAGCATTCTGTAAAAGGGATTAGCTTTAATAAAAAAACCATGCAAGACCATTTTAATGATAACTATCCGCAAGATTTAATTCACAACATCAGTAATCAACAAATTATTGACACTCTATTCAAAGACTTATAAGCTATCAATAGAAAACATCAGGTCTAAACCCCTGATGTTTTCTTTTAGAAGTCGCTTTTATCCTCTACCTCCATAGAAAGAAGGTCTCAAATGTCTGATATCCATCAAGCCATGCGCCGTCAAGACCGTGCCATGCCCAATGATTTTGCTGAAAAAGTTATCGATCAAGCTCAATACGGTGTACTAAGTATGCCCGATCAACCCTATCCTTATGCAATTCCTTTGTCAATGATACGCCACAATCAAACCCTCTATTTTCATAGTGCAAGAGCCGGTAAAAAGGTTGATTTACTTGAAGACGGTATGGCTGTCTGTGTCACTTTTGTTGGACAGGTTCAGGTTCCAAATCTATATAGCGAAAGCGAAATCGAAACGATTGCTGCTGATCCCACTGCTTGGGGCACTTTAGCCCGTACTGTTTTTACTACTGAATTTGAATCGGCCATTATCTATGGTAAAATTCGCAAAGTTACTAACGAAAAAGAGTTGCGCAAGGCCTTACGTCTGATCGCCAAAAAATATGTCCCTAAACATTATTCACTAGTTGATAAAGCCATTGACACAGCTTTCGATTATGTTCAAGTCTATGCTATCGAAATAGAGCACCTTTCGAGCAAAAGAAAGAAATACGATGATCAAGGGCAAGAAATGAAACATGCCCGAGGATGGAAAGTTTAAAAAGAGGCTGTGACTGACGTCCGCCTCTTTTTTATTTTCAAAAATCGCTTTAAATAACTAACTATTTTCGAGTAACTCATTGTCATAGATCGTGTAATCACAACGGTAAATAAAGAGATACTTGCCATCTATTATGAGTCCTGTCGACTTAGGCACATCCGTTTTAAAATAGGAGACCTTATTCCCTGAATAAACGGCTAAAGGTGTTCCGTTTTGGCTTCGCACCATAATCGTCTTCTTTTTACCAAAAAAGGTTTGACCTAAATTGTCCTGTAAGCGCGAAATGAATGGAAGGTTCGATCTCGTATCATAAAGTTCAACGCGATTATCTACCTCCATCGTCAAGTCATTTAACCCCTTCTCAGCAGCAATCAAAGATGATCCTACATGAGTCATCGTGTGCCCACCAATTTGAATATCTAAGACCTGTGAGTCAGCTTTGGTTGAGCCTTCAGCTGTTTGTGAATCGAACTCTTCATCTCGTTCAATTGAAACTGATTTTCCCGTCATAGAATCAATGATCTGGGCTTGCTCATCATAAGTTTGGACGGTCATAGTCAAACCAATAAAATCTTGTTTAAAGCCAGAAACAAATTCACTTATAGCCTGACAGCCAGTCAAAACTAAAACCATTATTAATAGGATAGATAATTTAAAAGTGTGTTTGTTTTTCATTTTAGTCTCCTTTTCTTAATAGTATATCTATTCTACCAGAATCAGTTACTAAGCGACTTGTACTAGAGGCTGATTTTCACTTATTTACAATCGTGATTCGTTTTTAATGAATCCTTCAATTTGCTCGGGATTGGTTAGAAAACCAATTTGCTTATAATCTTCCGTTAAGAGAAATCCTTCTTCAACCATTTGTTGGTAAACTTTTTGTAGTCCATTGTAATAACCATTAACATTCATGAATATACAGGGATTCGTGTTTTGACCCACCCGACTCCAAGAGATGGCTTCCACAATTTCCTCCAATGTCCCGGGTCCACCTGGAAGCGCCACACAAACATCTGATAAGTCCAACATTTTTTGCTTGCGTTGAGCCATGCTTTCCACAACAACTAAATCACTCAAACCCTGATGAGCTATCTCACGATCCAATAAAAATTGAGGCATAACACCTGTCACTTTGCCACCATGACTAAGGACTGAATTGGCGATATCTCCCATCAATCCAACTTTTCCTCCACCGTATATCAATTCGTAGTTATTTGTTGCTATCCACTCTCCAAAAGCGATTGCCGCTTGTGTGTAAACTGTGCGATTACCATGTGAAGCACCGCAATAAACTGCTATTTTCATATCCAACCTCCTTTTTTCACTTTATTATTGTAGATTATTTTTCTGCTAATGGGTAGTTGGTCTTAACCCTTTAAATAGAATAATCCTCAAAAGAAAATTAATTTCTTTTGAGGAAGGGCCTATTAATTATTTATTTGAATAGCAATCCCCTTATTCTTTAAATTAAGTAAACATGCTTGAAGATATGCTTCATCATGTTCTGGATAAATGGGATAATCTAATGAGCGTTCTTCTAAATCCTTATAAGACGGAGCTGATTTGCCACGGTATTTGGGATCTAGCCAGAGGCTATCCGGCTGATACCCTCTGGCTATCATTTCTTCCATTACTAAAACATGGTATTGGTAAAGTTTATAGGGATGATAATTAAAAATATAGTTTATAGTAGAATGCGGCTTGCCCCATCCCTTTCCTCTTAGAGCACAACATTCTCGATGTTGTCCTAAGAGTTGCTGTCGAGGTAATAAGGGAATCAAATCTTCATGCCATAATCGCATTATTTTCCTCCTAATTTATTCATTGGAATAAGACGCTTGATCTCGATTTAAGAACCAAGTAGCTCCATTAAGATAAGAAGCAAAAGCCGACCAAATTACATAGGGCAATAAGAGTAATCCCGCCCAAGTGTTCTTTTGATAAAATTTAATGGCTGTGACTAGAACAGCTGTGAATAAACAAAAGCTTTCAATTAAAGCGGTGCCGCGATATTTATACTTAAAGTATAAGAGTGACCAAAGATAATTAAGGCCTAATTGCGTTCGATAGGCAATAATGGCTTCGTCTTTTTCTTTACTTTCATCAATGAGTATTCGGGCAATCCCCATCATGGTATATAATAATGGCCAAACAATGCCAAAAGTCTCTTTGGGAGGTGCAAATGGGGGCTGTTTGTACTTTTCATAGTCTGCTTTGGCATTATCGGCCGTTAAACGACCAATAAATGTTCCACCGACCAATGGAGCTCCTACAAGTAACCAATTTTTAATTTTCATCAAACCACTCCTTTTTCAAATTATAAGTTAACAGCCCTTCGTCTCCGACTAAAATGCTTTAGCATCGATCATAAAAATACAGTAACTATTTCTTCACCTCTCCAGCTATCCGTTCCATCCTAACAGGATCCTTTAAATAATTTTTACCAAATTCATCAATCAGTCCATGCAGGTCTTGAGCTTGAAGATAAGTGAATGATTCAGGCATTTGCACGACTGCATGTAATTGCTGATAGCTTTTATAGTCTTTTTGATCGATATAAGAAAACAACTTGCGAGCGTATGCATCTGAAATAAAGGCGACTTGGTCAAAAATATAGACTAAGAAGACATCAGCCGTTTCTTGGCCGATACCTCGAAGCTTAAGTAATTCTATTCTTAAATCAGATCCGTATTTTTCTACTATATGGCTATACTTCCACTGGTGTTCTTGGAACCAATTCAAAACGGCTTGGATAGCTAGGGCTTTATTTTTATAAAAACCCGCTGAATAAATCAGCTGTTCTAACTGACTACTTTCCAACCTTAGAATCCTTTGCGGATCAAACCCAGTCGCCAGCTGTAATTGAGTTAAGGCTTTATCAACATTCGACCAGTTGGTATTTTGAACCAGAATAGCACCTAAAATGATTTCTAATTTAGAATCCCCCGGCCACCAACCACTGGGACCCATTTCTTGCAGAAGATAAGTATACAATTTTTCGATGGAAACAGAAGTCATTGATCCACCCCTTTCCACTTTTACCTATTATATCATCTTTATTAACAGATTATGATTGAAAACCTTCTCTTCGTTGACTTGAAAGGCTTCTTGTTATACAATTCACAGGCTCAATTTTACTTCTTTAGTTCGCTAGCTATATAATTCAAATAATCAAAAAACTTAGGAGAGATTAGATGATTCAGGTTGAAAACATTTCAAAACAATTTAAAATAGCCAAACGAAAAAAACACTCCTCAATGCCTGGTTTATCTTATTTAAAGAGAGAGACTGAATACTACCAGGCATTAGACCAAGTATCTTTTAATGTTAAAAAAGGCGAAATGATAGGCTATATTGGCCCAAACGGAGCTGGTAAAAGTACCACACTTAAAATCCTATCAGGTATCCTCCATCCAGATACTGGTGAGTGCCAAATAATGGGCCTAACGCCTTGGAAAAACAGGATCGACCATGTTAGAAATATCGGCGTCGTTTTTGGACAACGTTCTCAACTATGGTGGGATTTACCAGTTAAGAATTCTTTTGACCTGATCCGTGACCTTTACCGTGTGGATCCACAGCGTTATCATCAACAAATTGATAAGTTAGCATATGCTTTAGCTATCGAAAACTTACTGGATACTCCCGTTAGACAACTCAGTTTAGGCCAAAGAATGCGGTGTGAAATTGCCGCTGCTTTAATTCATCAGCCAGCCATTCTATTTCTAGATGAACCTACTATTGGTTTAGATGCAGTTTCTAAATTAGCTGTTCGAAAATTCATTATCGATCTTAATCAAGAAGAACAGACAACAGTTATTTTAACCACGCATGACATGCAAGATATTGAAGCACTCTCTTCACGGATTATATTGATTGGTCAAGGAAAAATACTGCTCGACGGTTCCCTGGAGGAATTAAAGAACAAAAATCAACAAAAACAGATTTGGAACATTGAATTTAATAAAGGAAGACTACCTCATCACCCGGGTATTCAAATTTATCAAGCGACTGAATCAGAAGCTTTATTATCTTTTGATTCGGATCTTCTATCCAAAAATGAATTTATTGCTTTATTAAATCAAAATCTTGATTTACAATCTATAAGCCCTCATGCTACTAATCTTGATCACCTAGTAATCCAGCTTTATCGGGAGTATCAATTATGAAAACTTATAGCGCAATATTTCGCATTCAATTTCAATCAGCCATACAATATCGAACGGCTGCTTTGGCAGGTATTCTTACCCAATTTGCTTGGGGACTACTTCTCATCAAAATGTTCGAATCTTTTTATCAAACCAACGCACAAAATCAACCTATGACTTTTGAACAAGTCTGCGCTTATATATGGATCCAACAAGCCGGTCTTAATTTGTTTGCTTTATGGATTTATGACCGTACTATCTTCGAAGAAATCATTTCAGGCAATGTTGCCTATCAATTGACGCGTCCTCTCGGTCTCTATCCCCATTGGTTTATTTCTAACCTTGCCATGCGAATTGCTCGCACTTTATTACGGTGTTTGCCAATGATAATTGTAGCAAGCTTTCTGCCAGAACCTTATAAGCTTTTGCCGCCAAACCACCTCCTACTTTTTATAGTGACGATGATTCTGTCTACTTTATTAATCATTGCCTTCTTAATGTTAGTCTATATTAGTGTCTTTTATTTCTTAACGGACGTGGGAATTCGAGTGATTGTTGCTACGATCGGGGAATTTCTAACCGGAGCAATCATTCCATTACCCTTTTTACCCCAGCCTTTACAAACCTTTATCCATTGGACACCCTTCGCCTATATGCAAAACATTCCTCTTAGAGTCTATTCTCTAGACATTAGTTCTTGGAATATTATCATTCCTCAAGCTTTTTGGCTGATTCTTCTGTTGGTGGCCGGTTGGTGGCTGATGCAACATGCTCTATCTAAATTCGTTATTCAAGGAGGTTAAATGCAGTGTTTAAAATTTTACGTCATTATTTTAAACTCAATTGGCAGGCTCAATGGCAATACCCTGTTTCTATGTTGTTATTAATTATGGGGCAATTCTTAGCAACCTTTGTCTCTGTACTAGGCATTTATTTTATGTTAGAAAGATTTCACAGCGTACAAGGGTTTTCAAAAGATGAAGTGCTTTTATGTGCTGGAATTTTCACTTTTGCGGCCGCCTTAGCTGAAATGCTAGCCAGGGGATTCGATTCTTTTCCTCAGATGATTGCTAATGGTGAATTTGATCGTGTCCTCACTCGCCCCCAAAGCCCCTTACTCCAAGTTATTGGATCAAAATTTGAGTTTTCACGTATAGGACGCTTAATCCAAGCAGCCTTACTACTAGTTTTCGTCATTGAAAGAGGCAAGATGGTATGGTCGTGGAATAAGATTGCTACTTTATTCATAATGATCTTAACAGCCAGCTTGTTATTTTCCTTATTATATTTTCTTTCAGCAAGCCTTTCTTTTTTTACCATTCAAGGATTAGAGATTATGAATATTTTTACAGATGGCGGACGTGAATTTGGTCAATATCCCTTCTCTATTTATGGAAAGAAGATATTAAAGTTTCTAACCTTTATTCTCCCTCTGGCTTTGGTCCAGTATTATCCCTTTTTATATTTAGTAGGTAAGAGTAATGATTGGCGATTAGCTCTATTTACTTTTTTGAGTCTAGTTTTTGCTATACCTGTTTATGGTGTTTGGCGATTTGGCTTGTATCATTATCAGTCAACCGGCTCTTAGTCAAAGAATCCTATTTCAATGAAATGATAAATAAGATTCATAAACTAACCTCTACTTTATTAAACTTCCTTTTAAAACAGTCAATTCAACTCACTAACGTCTACTCAAAGGCCCTCAATCTATATACTATTTTACTTATTTATTTTTTAATCGTTTACTCTTTCTACCTGACTTCTATTCATTTAGGAGTCAGTTTTTATATATAGTTAAGCACCCCTTTGTCATAGTTATTTATACTCCATTGACAATGAAAATAGCGAGTGGTATATTTAACTTGTAATAGTTGAATGTTCATTCAACTATAAATAATAATTTTTACTATTTGTATACAGAAAGTAGGTCTTGCGATGGATACTTGTCAAGAAAATACGATTCATCCTGAAGCGATTAAGAAAGCTCAAGAAGTGCCTCTCAATCCAGAACATTTTGAAATTCTAATCAAACTCTTCAAAGCACTAGCGGAACCCACCCGCGCAAAAATTTTATGGTACCTGCTACAATCAGAGTTGTGTGTTTGCGATTTGGGCTACTTAATTGGTATGTCAAAGTCTGCCACTTCTCATCAACTCGCTTATCTATTTAAATTAAATTTAGTTAAAAAACGCAAAGAAGGACGCGTTGTTTATTATTCAATTGCTGATGACCATGTGCGTATTTTATATAACAACGCATTGGAGCATGCAGGGGAAGGAAGAAATGATAATAATGACTTATAAATTTAAAATGCAAGGCTTGTCCTGTGCTAACTGTGCTCAAAAAATTGAAACACGCTTAAACAATTTAAATCAAGTCAAAGTGACGGTTAACTTCGCACAAGCACAATTAACGATCGACACAGACCAAGTGATGGAGCCTAATCTCATTCAAAGCTTGGAGAAAAATGTACAAGAAGTCGAACAAGGGGTGAAACTGGTTCCACTCTTTGAGCTAGAAGAGGAATCAAATCTAGACCTTGATGAAAATAATAATAGTAAAAGCGTGCTTGATAGCGAAGGTTGGCGTATTTTAATTACCATTCCTTTGTTTATCTTAGGATTCTTTTTAACAAATCATATTTCTTCTGAATGGCTTTTAGTTGGCTATTTTGGGTTGACCTATCTATTCATCGGTCAGAATGTACTTAAAACTACTTGGAACAAAATTAAAAATAAGGACTGGTTAGAAGAAAACTTCTTAATGACGATTGCTACCCTTGGTGCCTTTGCGATTGGTGAGTACCCTGAAGCGGTTGCTGTTATGCTGTTTTATTCCATCGGCGAATGGTTTCAAGACCGGGCTGTTGAACAATCCCGTCAATCCATTCAATCTTTAATGGCGATTCGTCCTGACTTTGCCCGCATCCAGCAAACGGATGGGTCTTTAAGTAAAATTGATCCGCGCGAATTGGTCGAAGGTCAAGAATTCGTCGTAGCAGTAGGAGATAAAGTGCCTTTAGATGGCCAAATTATCAATGGTCAATCGCAAGTTGACCATTCAGCGATTACAGGAGAATCTTTACCACAAAGTTTAAAAGAAGGCGATACCCTCTATTCAGGCTCTATCAACTTAAGTTCTCAGCTGACTGCTAAAGTAACTAAGACTTTCAAAGATTCAACTGTTAGTCAAATTATCGACTTAGTCGAAAATGCTTCATCTAAAAAAGCGCCAACCGAAAAGTTTATTACTCGATTTGCTCGTATCTATACACCCGTCGTGGTTGGTTTAGCAGTTCTTTTGGCCGTTTTACCTCCTATCTTTTTTAGTGATATTTCTTTGTCAACAAGCTTTTACCGTGCCTTACAATTTTTAGTTATCTCATGTCCTTGTGCCTTAGTTGTTTCTGTTCCTATGAGTTTCTATGGTGGGATCGGCGCAGCAGCACGTGAAGGTATCATGGTTAAAGGTGGCAATTTCCTCGAAACCCTCACTAAGGTTAAGACCCTGGTTTTAGATAAAACCGGAACAATCACTCAAGGTAACTTTGCTATTGATCAAGTGGAATCCTTGCATTTAAGCGATGAGAAATTTTTAGAAATGTTGGCTCACTTAGAAAGTCAATCTCACCATCCGATTGCTCTTTCAATTCAGGAAGCTTATGGTCAAACCTTGGACCCTGACCGTGTCCAAGAAGTGGAAACAATTAGCGGTAAAGGGTTGAAAGGAATTGTAGATGGCAAAACGCTTCTCGCCGGAAACAAAGACTTGATGGATCAATTCACGATTGAAGTGCCAGAATTAAAGACTGCTGCCACAGTCGTTTATCTCAGCATTAACCAAGAATATCAAGGTTACGTTCTCATTAAAGACCAGATCAAGCCAGATTCTCAATCAGCGCTGAAAGAATTACATCAATTAGGCATATCATCTACCATTTTGCTTTCTGGTGATAATCAAGCGACCGTTGATGAAATTGCTCAACTAGTGGGTATTGATCAGGCAAAAGGTAACTTGTTACCGCAAGAAAAGATGGCAGAACTGGAGACTATTATAGAGAGCGTAAATACTCAATCTTCTAAAAACAATACTTCCAGTGTTGCCTTTATCGGCGACGGAATTAATGATGCTCCTGCCTTGGCCCGTGCCGATATAGGAATTGCTATGGGCGGAATGGGTTCAGATGCTGCTATTGAATCAGCGGATATTGTGATCATGAATGATTCCCTAGCCAAACTTCCTCGCGCTATTAAAATTGCTCGAAAAGCCTTGCACATAGCCCGTCAGAACATTATTTTTGCTCTAGGAATTAAGATTCTCTTCTTGATACTTGCTACAATAGGCTATTCATCCATGTGGATGGCCATCGTGGCTGATGTAGGAGTAACGATACTTGCTGTCCTCAATAGTTTACGAACGCTTAATCAGGCTAAATAAAATAGGGCTGGGACAAAAGGTCTCCTCATTCGTCTCTTAAAACGCAGCGAGCCTAGAAAGGAAAGTTATTTCCCCTTCTAGGCTCGTTGCTTTGTGTATTTACGTAGATTATTGGCCATAAATACCAGTCCTCCTTTGGTCTTCACATTATCTTTACCACGTCGGTGGAGCCGACTGAGACCTAAATTGGCCTTTACCTGACCGAATACAGCCTTTACATCAAACTATCATTGACTGAAGAGTGCCTTCTCCCTTCGCCAGATAAAAACTTCGAACATACTTTCATAACCACTTCGTGTTTTCTCTTAGCGCGTATGATGATAATACTAAATTCTTCCTTCAGTCAACGTGTTTGTCTTTGCTTGGGAGTCGATTTGCTAGTTCCCCTTAAATTTAAGGATCCGATGACATTTCTTCGTCCATTCTTTCTCAAATAGATTATATTTAATAATGCGCTTCTACCCATGGTAGGTTAATTAAGTTAAATTTTCATCACTACCATATCCGGTGTCAGCGATAGTACGACGCGGTGGATGGGAAAATTGCTCAACAAATGGAATGAGTGGCAATCTAAACATTATAACTCGGCTTGAGTGGATCATTACGCACAGTTTCTTCATTCATAGGAATAAATGTTGCGTCAAGCTCTATCTTAGAAAAGCTATTGCGTCCGTTGAATGGCGTTTGATAAGTGATATATTTTTTCAAGGAATGAAATTCTGTACAATTTTTCGATGATACTTTATAGGGCGACGGCGCTTGTGTCTACGTTCATCAAGTCCGGCAACAGGCTTCGATTCAATCGTGCAGTTAAGTGTTTCAATTTCTTCGCTTAAGAGCTGCTTAATAGTAACGAGGTCTTCGAATAAGGTCTCAGTTTGATCGAATGACATCGCCTACTGAATCTCGTGTTGAATCTGTGCGTTAAAATAGGTTGTCACCGAATGGGTGAGCTTTGCTTCTTAACGGTCAATGATTTTCTTCCATTATCTTTTGTATCCGACGTCCTGAAGAATCTCCCTCAGAATAAACAAATAATAATGCTTTAAGTAGGATACGAGGATGATAAGTAGGTCGCCCATCAACGGATTCAAATGGGGGAATGTTTACTTCTGGTATCTGTTCGACCACTTCATGAATTAGATAAGTAAAAGAATTTTCAGGTAATAGACAATCAATTTCAAATGGCAAGTAAGTTGATTCATAGTCTACTGTTGGTAAATAGAAAGCCCTCCTAAATGGCTCGTAATTATTACTATGATAGTAGGAAACGCTTTTTATATTTATATTTTTAATAAAATCCGATCAACGATTTTATCGTTGCTCGGATTTCATTTATTCAGGGCTTTTGTCCCAGCCACTAATCTTGATTACTGACTTTTGCGATAGATGCTATACTTGCTATCCGAAAAGGTTTGAAAAACTTCAGACAAATCAACAATCTTCCATGGTTCGTGGAAAGTTTGACCATTTTTATTAAAACAATAAGCTTTATTTAAAACAAAACAAGTATGTATTAAATGATCCTCTTTTAAAAAACAAATGACATCTTTTGCTTGAAAATAATTATCCTTAACCCTTCGGTAATTGTTTCGGCTTAAGGTTTGTAAGAAAGTCTCTTGCCAAACCCATTGATCTAAAATGAATTCATTCTTAGTTATTGCATATAAACAAGCCGCAAAACAATTAGGACCATGATTATTAGGAAAGATATTGTGGTATTTCTTTAAATACTCATAATTTTCAATTTCATCAATATCTGTTAGGCTTAATGACTCATCTTCAGTCTCAATCCATCTTCTCTTGCTTTGCTGGTCTAAATGGCGCCAATAATTACTTGTAATTATTTGTTGTTCATCGATCAAAAAGCTTCCATTTTTTTTCACTTCATTAAATAGTTCTTTTTGAAAGTGTTGATCTTGAGATTCGTACCAACCCGGCGGTGCGACCAAAACAAAGTCACACTTGAGAGTCCAAGACCGATGATTACTTATGTTATTAACTGTGTGGTAATCACTATGTTTTTGGTATTCTTTTACAGATAAAATCAATTGATTAGCCATGCGATATTTATGTTCTTTCAAAAAAATTTCAGATATAAAAAATAGATCTTCTTTTAACTGAAGGTCTCTCATAAACTTGTCTCCTCGTATATAGCTTTTATAAGGCTTTGACCAAAATAAGACACGGATTATTTTTATTCCACAAATCTGGAAAAACTTCTAATTTCTTAAAGCCACATTTTTGATAAAAGACATTTGTCTCATCATATTGTGGATAATGTCCTTCATCTACTGTTTTCACTTGTAGTAGTCCATATTTTTTAGAAGTTTCGTTTTCAATAGCTTCTATCAATAAACGCCCTAATCCTTTATGATGATATTGCTTTTTAACTGCCATGCAAATAATCTCAGCGCAATCCGAGCTAGAGTTTGAAACGGTAGCAAAAAGCTACAGGAAGCTCATGATCCGTTACCACAAAACACTGACTGCTCTTTGCATCTTCTATGTAAAAATGTACCGCTTGTTCAATTCCAAACCATTCTGGCAAATCTGCTAAAATCATTTTAACAATTTCTACTTTTCGATCGGGGTCACTCTCAATTGTTAAGTTCAATGACATAGGCGTCTCAAATCTCATTTTATTATTCAATATAGCTAGGCTCCTTTAATTTTAAATTGATAGTTAGAAGGTAGATGGTAATAGGTTTTTAAGGCATTAAGCGCTCCTTGGGCTTTGACTAAGGTCTCTTGGTATTCCTCTTCTGGATCTGAAAGGGCAATAATTGCTCCCCCTAGACCGATACTAGTCTTTTCTTCTTCAATAACCGCTGTACGTATAACAATGTTTAAATCCATACACCCATTATTAGCAATATAGCCAATAGCCCCTGAGTAGATACCTCGAGGACGTCCTTCTAATTGATCGATTAATTCAAGGGTCCGGTACTTCGGCGCCCCTGTCATTGAACCACCAGGGAAGCATGCCTTAAATAGTTCAATAGGTGTAACATTTTTAGCAAGAAAGCCTTGAACGGTCGTCACTAATTGATGAAGGGTTGAATAGCTTTCAACGGCCATCAACTTTGGAACGGATACTGTTCCAATTTGGCAGACCTTTCCTAAGTCATTCCGCAACAGGTCTACAATCATCAAGTTTTCGGCCATGGTCTTTTCTTCGGTTGCTAAAGCATGAATAATTGCTTGATCTTCTGCTGGGGTTTGACCTCTTTTAGCTGTTCCTTTGATCGGCTTGGTTTGCACTCTTCCATTGCGATCAAGTGTTAAGAATTTTTCCATAGAAGAACATGCAACAGCAAAATCATCAAAAGTTAAAAAGGCTGCATAAGGTGCGGGACTGGCTTGACGTAAGGCTTGATAATATTTATAGGCATCTAGCTGGTCTTCGACATCCAAACGGTTGGTTAAACAAATTTCATAAGACTCTCCTTGACGAATGTAGTCTTGACATTGGTGGATAGCTTTCAAATAGTCCCTGCGATCCATAGCCCAAGCAATCGTCGGTTGATCGAAGGCCTCCATAACAGGGTCTTCTTTTTCAATCGCTGAAGTATAAACCTTTGAAAAATCTAAATCTTTTAGCCAATCCTTATCATCTTTATAGGATAAAAAATAGAGTTGGTTTTCGAGATGATCGATAATCACTGCTCGATCGATGTAATCTAATATGACATCTGGATACGGTGACTGATGCTGATTCGGTCCTTCGGTCAAACTCTTTAATTCGTAACCAAAGTATCCTATGTAACCCAATTGAAAGTCAAAGGGTAAGTCTGGGTGAACAGACCATCGAGGCTGGTTTTGTTCCAAATAGGTGAAGATATCTTGCTGAATCAATACTTCTTTACCCGTTTGATCCTTCTTCACTATCTGATTAGTCGTTACAGAGTATTCTAAACGGTGCCCATGATAAGGACCTGCCTGAGCGATAATTGAGAAGCGAGACATACCTTCGGTTACTTGACTCGAATCTAACCAGTGTGTCTGTTTATTCATTTGATAAAGTTGGTCAAACACCATTTGACTCGTTCTAGTGAAGGCTTGTTTTTCAATAAATATAGGCAGGGATTGAGCTTGGTAAGCTTTCACTATATGGATAAAATTAACGATTAACTGTTCTCCTTCTTGCGAAGCGATCGATTCAGGATGAAATTGAACCGCGTATTGAGGTTTACTGCGATGAGAAATCCCCATAATTAAGCCATCATGCGTGCGCGCATCAATTTGGATGTTCTCTAAATCTTCTTCCTTACAAACTAAAGAATGATAGCGTGTCACTTTAAAATCTTGGGGCAAGTCTTTAAACAAACCTTGATTATTGTGTCTGATTTCACTCAATCGACCATGAACAGGCTGAGGAGCCAATATATTTTCTCCACCATTGAGGTAATAGATCCCTTGTTGGCCTAAACAGATACCTAAAATCGGTCGCTCTTGCTTTTCAATCACTTCGCGGCATAAACCAAAATCCAGCGGATTTTGCGGGTTGCCAGGCCCTGGTGAAATAACAATCGCATCAAAATCAAGTTGCTGAAATTCATCATAGGACATTTGATCATTTTTAATAACCAAGGGAATTTCTTGGGTGACTTTGGCTATTAATTGAAAAAGATTGTAGGTATAAGAATCATAATTATCAATGATAACAAACTTCATAGAGTTTCTCCTTGTCAGTACATTCTCAGTTGTTTTTATGAACTGGTTCCAAACTTATCTTATCATAGTTTATTTATTGTAAAAATGCTTAAAAGCATTTGTTTATTTTTAACTGTTTTAATCTTTCACAGATTGACAAGCGCTAACATTCGCCTATAATGAAAGAGAAGTTAAACAGAGTATAAAAGGTGCGTAAAGTATTTACAGATGGGAAGTTGCTGTAAAACGAAATGAACGGTCATGCGATGCCTTTTATCTTCCGCTGTTTTATTATACGTCTTTAGCGGAGCTCTGATTTTATCAGGGCTCCTATTTTTGTTTAGGAGGGCACGTTTTGGACATCCAATTTAATGATTTTCCTTATCCGATCTATCTAGAACACGATCATTTTAGTCAATTAAAAGAGCGCTTAAGCCAAATGAGCGGCAAAAAGTTTCTGCTAACTGATCAAAATGTGGCGACCCTTTACCAAGAACAAATCGATCAACTTGATCAGTTAGCATCCTTTTCTTACCACATTGTTCCTCCAGGAGAAGGATCAAAGTCATTAGCTTGCTATCAAGAAGTGATGAATCATATGGTAGAAGTAGGACTTACTCGGTCTGATTGCTTGATTGCCTTTGGCGGTGGCGTCATTGGTGACTTAGGGGGCTTTTTAGCCGCCACATATTTAAGAGGAATCAACTTTATTCAAGTTCCGACAACTCTATTAGCTATGGTTGACTCTGCCATTGGGGGTAAAAATGGCATTAATTTTGGTGCCTATAAAAATCAAGTGGGTACTTTCTACCATCCCGCTTGGGTTCATATCGATAGCTCCTACCTAAACACCTTAGATATCAGACAAATTAACAATGGGTTAGCAGAAATCATAAAATACGCGATCCTTACTGACCCTGCTTTATTGGAGAAAATCAATCGAGATAAAAGTCAACTCAACTACTTGAATCTAATTAAACGGTCTTTAGAAATAAAACACGCCTATGTTGCTAATGACCTTCACGATCAGGGTAAAAGACAATACCTTAATTTAGGTCATACTTTCGCCCATGCCATTGAAAGCATCAGCAACCACCAAGTGAACCATGGTGAAGCAGTCGCAATCGGTCTATTATGGATGGCTCGTGCTAGTTTTAAATTGGGTTGGGCCCGCCAATCATTTGTTCCTCTTCTTGAAGATCTATACCAAAAACAAGGACTATTCCAGACTTATTACTGTGATAGCCAAGATTTAATGAAGGCCATTAATCACGACAAGAAAAAACAAGACCTAACGATTCACTTAATTATCCCACTTGAAATAGGAAAGTGTGTCCGACAAGCCATTCCTGTTCATGAATTAGGCCAATGGATTGAAGCAGGGAGTCGAATTTAAATGGATATCCAAATTATTCCTCACTCTTTAAAAGGCAATATTTCTGCTATTCCTTCTAAATCAGACGCTCATCGAGCACTCTTTGCAGCCAGTGTGGCCAACGGTCCTTCTACCATCTATTTAGACCGTCTTTCAAAAGATTTAGAAGCAACTTTAGCTTGTATTGAAGGTCTAGGTTGCCTGGTTCACCATGATCCAGATCAAAAAGCATACCACATCCTACCAGGTGCTCATTCGATGAAGCGCCAATTCAAGGTGGGCGAATCGGGAACAAGCTTACGCTTTCTGATTCCTATCTTAGCTAGTCGATTAGAAAGAAACCAACATGTCGAAATTATCCGCCAAGGAAGTTTGATCAGTCGGACCAACCAACCTTATTGGCACTTGTTTGACCAATTGGGTATCTATTGGCAAGAAAAAGGCCCTAGTATCTGGCTTTCAGGCAAGTTAGAAGCAGGAAATTACCAACTACCGGGTAATGTTTCTTCCCAATTTATTTCAGGATTAGCTTTGGCTCTCGCTCATTTAGATAAAGCAAGTCAGATAAAATTAACTTCGCCTTTGGAATCCGCTGCCTACGTCGACATGACCCTAGCTACCTTAATTGAATTTAGTAAAAGAATTGATTTCTCTAATCTAACTCAAACCTATCATCTACCCACTGGACTTATACAAGGAGTGTCCTACCAAGTAGAAGGCGATTGGTCCAACGCCCTTTTCTTCTTAGTAGCAGGCGCCCAGGTCTTAAATCTTGCTTTTGACAGTCTCCAGGCAGATCGTCAGGCTTTGTCCTATTTGGAGAAATTGGGCTACCCCATCCCCAAGCTGGCAAGACAATCCACTAACTATCAGCCAAGTAAGACTTCAACTGAAAGTAATCAAGTATTGGAAATCGATGCTCGGCAATTACCCGATGCCATTCCTATCCTTACCCTAGCAGCTGCTAGAAAAGCTGGGATTACCCGCATCGTTAACGGGCAACGCCTCCGCTTAAAAGAAAGTGACCGGATAGAATCAACCGTAGCTCTTATGCAAGCTTTAGGTGTCTACATACAAGCAGAAGCTGATGGGTTCATCTTGCAAGGAGGTCAAGACTTTCATGGTGGAATCGTGGATGCGTTTCAAGACCACCGTATTGCAATGACAGCTGCCATTGCCGGTAGTCTTGCCCAAGAACCTGTGATTATTAAAGGAGCGGACTGTGTTTCTAAATCTTATCCCCACTTCTTCGATGATTTTCAAAAACTAGGAGGTATCTATCATGTCCTTTAGTCTCGGTCAAAAATTTCGTCTCACTGTTTACGGACAGTCACATGCTAAAGCGATTGGGGTGGTCATTGATGGCCTTCCTGCCGGTTTAGATTTCCCTTATACAGCCATTCAAACAGCTCTCGAACGTCGTCGTCCTGGTAAAAAGGTTTGGTCAACTAGCCGTAACGAAGCTGATTTATTTGAGGTCAAAGCGGGTATTGTAGACGGTAAAACCTGTGGCGCGCCTCTTTGCTTAGAGATTAGGAATCAAGACATGCAGTCTAAGGATTATGCCCAACATGAATATCTCCCGCGCCCCTCACACGCTGATTATCCTGCTTTTGTTAAGTATGAGGGACACCATGATATTCGTGGGGGCGGACACTTTTCAGGGCGCATGACTGCTCCAATTGTAATGGCTGGTAGTATTGCCCGCTATTTATTAGAAACAAGCGGCATCCAAATTTATAGCCACATTCATTCGATCGCTGGTATAAAAGACCGGTTGGTTGATTTTGCGCAACCTGATTTTAAGGCTTTAAGTGAATTAGTTAATAAAGAATTTCCCGTGATCGATGACCTACAAGGACAAGCCATGAAGGAAGCTATCTTAGTCGCTAAAGAAGACAAAGACTCTGTAGGAGGGCAAGTCGAAGTAATCGTTGACGGATTACCAGTTGGTATCGGTCAACCTCTCTATGATTCGTGTGAAGCTAAATTAGCCCATGCCATGTTTGGCATTCCCGCCACCCGCGGCGTTGAATTCGGAACGGGCTTTGCTGGGGCGAACTTACGTGGCAGCCAGCACAACGATCCTTATTATTTGGATAGTAACCTGACGGTTAAAACGTTGACCAACCATCACGGTGGCATTATCGGCGGTTTGACCACGGGCATGCCCTTGATTATGCGAGTAGCGATAAAGCCTACCTCTTCTATCGGTCAACCACAAGCAAGTGTCAACCTTGACCAACAAGTTAATCAAGAATTGACGATTGAGGGCCGGCATGATCCTTGTATCGTCCCTCGAGTTGTTCCCGTTATTGAAGCGATGACTGCTATTTGCCTTTTAGACCTAATGATGATGGACGGTCAATGGCCAACTATTTCAACAAAAAATTAATTACCTTTGGAAAGTAGGTTCTTATGTTTCAGACTTCTCAAAAAAATAAAAAAACCACTTTTTGTGGCCTAATCGGACGTAAATTAGGTCATAGTTATTCCCAATCTGTTCACCAGCGAATTGGGAATTATCCCTATCACTTAATTGAATTAGAACCCCATCAGTTGGAAGACTTTCTTTTAGAAAAAAACTACCTCGGGCTCAATGTGACTATTCCTTATAAAGAAGCGGTCTTACCTTATTTAGACAGCCTAGACCCCTTGGCTAAAGCTATCGGGTCGGTCAATACAATTGTAAATAAAGAGGGCAAACTCAAAGGCTATAATACTGACTACGCTGGCTTAGACTTTTTATTAAAAAATAATCATCTGACCTTAACAGACAAAAATGTACTTATTCTTGGATCCGGTGGCTCTGCCAAAATGATAGGTGTTTATGCTAAAAATCATGGCTGTCAACGAGTTAGCCATTTAAGTATTCGCCAAGCCTTCCCCCCATTAAGCGCTGACCATCAGGAGGCTCAAGTTATTTTCAATGCGACACCGGTTGGTATGTACCCCAATAACCAGGATTTAAGATTAAACTTAACCGCTTTCCCTCAATTAGAAACGGTCGTTGATCTCATCTATAATCCCTTACGGACTTCTTTAGTCCTCCAAGCCAAAAGCCAAGGCATTCAAGGTATAGGTGGACTCGACATGTTAATTGCTCAAGCTTTTTTTGCCAGTCAACTTTTTACCGATACGTCTTATCCAACAGACTTCATCCATCAAATTTGTCAATCCTATTGGCAAGGAATCGAAAACTTAGTTTTTATCGGAATGCCAGGAGTCGGCAAAACCACGCTCGGAAAAAAACTGGCCGATCAACTAGGCCGTCCCTTTTTAGATACCGATCAATTGATAGAAGCTGTTATCCATCAACCTATCTCTGAATATATTTCCAAGGTGGGCGAAAAATCCTTTCGGGACCTAGAAGAAAAAATCATTCACCAAGTAACTAAGGAAAACGGGCAAGTAATTGCGACGGGCGGAGGAGCCATTTTAAGCGCAAAGAACCGTCACGCTCTAAAACAGAATGGTCGCTTGATTCTTTTGGAGCGCCCCCTAGAAGAACTGTCTCGAAAGAGCCGACCGCTTTCAGCGTCGCTAGAGCAAGTTAAGCGTTTATGGGATGAGCGAAAAACACTCTACCGCGAGAGTGCAGACCTCATTATTCCCGTCAAGTCTTCTATTCCCACTAGCTATCAAGAAATGCAAGAAAGGCTGATCAAACATGCGATTATTAGTCCTCAATGGACCCAACCTTAACTTATTAGGCATTCGTCAACCAGAAATATACGGTCATACCTCTTACACAGACCTAGTAAATCTATTAAACGATTGGTCAAAAAAACATAAAGTATCTTTAGACGTCTTTCAATCAAATCACGAAGGTGAATTGGTCGATAAAATTCAAGCCGCTTATCAAAAAATTGACGGAATTATAATCAATCCAGCAGCCTACACTCATACTTCGATCGCTATTCGTGATGCCCTAGCAGCAGTGGCCATCCCTTTTGTAGAGGTCCATCTAAGTGCTATTAGTCAAAGGGAAAATTACCGTCACATTTCTTATGTTCAAGACTTAGCTATAAAAACGATCGAAGGGCAAGGCCTTGCAGGCTACCTTCAAGCTCTGGATTTTATCAAAAATTACCTCGATGATTCTGATGATCCATCACCTAGCACATAGAAAGAGAAGATATAAATGACAATCAATTCTGTATCTGTAAAACAAGTCACTTTTGGCAAGCAACCGGCGATTGTTATCGCTGGCCCTTGCTCCATTGAATCCGAAGAACATATTTTTAAAGAAGCTCAAGCCTTGAAGGCCGCAGGAGTTGACATGATTCGAGCGGGTGCTTATAAACCAAGAACTAGCCCTCATGCCTTTCAAGGTTTAGGCTTTGAAGGTGTAAAATACTTAAGAGCCGCTGCAGATTCCGTTCACCTACCGATGGTTACCGAGGTTCTAAGTGAATATGATGTCGAAAAGCTGATCGATCTTGTGGATATGTTTCAAGTAGGTTCTCGAAATATGTATAATTACCAACTGCTGAAGTTATTAGGTCAAGCCGGCAAACCCGTCTTATTAAAAAGAGGCTTTTCAGCAACACTTAAAGAATGGGAAATGGCCGGTCAGTATTTAATGAGCGAAGGAAAAGCGTCTGTTGTATACTGCGAACGCGGCATCCGTAGCTTCCAAGATGAAACACGCAACACGCTTGATTTAGCAGGTGCCATTCTTCTCCAAGCTAAAACAAAACAACCCGTCATTATTGATCCTAGCCATGCCAGTGGTAGACGCGACCTCATCCTTCCTTTAAGTAAAGCCGCTTTAGCCGCTAATATTTCGGGGGTTATGATCGAAGTGCATCACAACCCCGACCAAGCCTGGACCGATGCCGCTCAAACTATTGATTATTCACTGCTAGATCAATTAATGAAGGAGTGCCAACCATGGCTTACATCAAACTAGATGAAGGATTTGTTTTTGGACAGGGTATTTTTTCCACCCTTAAAGTCATCAATGGACAAGCGCTCTTCTTAGATCAACATCTTGACCGTTTAATTCAATCAGCCAAAGCTTTAGACTTCACAAGTTCAATAACTAAGAACGTTATTAACGACCATATTAACGGAAAAGAAATGGTTGATGGTGCTTTAAAAATCATCCTCTCACCAGACAATCTTGTTATTCAGGAACGACCAGATCCCTATGGGAAGGCATTCTTGCCTGCAAAGCCATTAAAATTAGCCAAGTGGCAGCGCCACTCCTCTAACACACTTTTGCAACACAAGTCTACTATGTACTTAGCGAACAAAATTAATTTAAAGCAGATAAGAGAAAAAGGGGCTTTTGAATGCATCTTTTTAAATGAAAAAGACCAGATCACTGAGGGAAGCTTTACGAATCTCTTTTTTGTTAAAGACCAGGAGCTTATCACTGCTCCAACAAGTGCAGGTCTTCTTCCAGGTATTATGCGTCAATGGGTGATTGAGCATTTCCCCGTGACTATTCGCCCCATAGACTGGCAGGAGAGACAGGCTTTTCAAGCTGGTTTTATGACCAACTGTTTGATGGGGATTACTCCGATTCAAACGCTTGAATCGGTCCATTACCAAGATCAGCATCCTTTAATTAACTACATCCAAGAGGAATATTCTGCAAAAATATATAAACAAAAAGCTAGCCAATGGTTATAACATTGACTAGCTTTTTTTTAATTATATTCATCTTCCGATTCATAAATACTCACACCTGAAAGCTGATTGATATCTTGAAAGAACTTTTCAGGATGAACTTCTTTAGGAATTACTAAACGGACTAGATAATCAAGTTGGTCACTATTATTCACCAAGGGTTTGATAAAAGTGACGGTAACTAATGACGCTTCAATAAAATGAAGCGCCTCGTTAAATGATTGAACATCCTTTGCTTGGACAAAAACCGTTACCCAAGGTGTTTTCTTCCTTAATGAGCTTTCAACTCTTTGTAAGAAGGTCAAAGTGATTAGGAGTATAAAGCCTACAACAATTGCTACTTCGTAGAAGCCGATCCCAATTGCTAAGCCAATACAAGCCGAAGACCACAAGCCCGCAGCCGTTGTTAAACCTTTAATTTTGTCACGATTAGTGACTAAAATCATACCGGCACCTAAAAAGCCAATCCCACTAACAACTTGTGACCCCATCCGTGTAGGATCAACTCCCTCATAAAATTCGGCCGCAAACTGATTCGTCATCATCACCATGGCTGAAGTTATACAGACTAAAATATAAGTGCGCATACCGGCTGGATGATTTTTCAATCCACGTTCAAAACCAATCATACCACTAATCAACATGGCTAAAAGTGACCTTAAAAGTATGGTGAAGAAATTTAATTCTTCAAAATTAATCGCTGGTAACTTCATTGGTGACCTCCTTTACTTAGTCCATAATCTTATTATAACAGCTTACTATTTAATTTATCCAATAGCTTTTCATAGTAAAACTAGTTAAGCGGCTCTTCAGAAGAAAATTTGGGTAAAAGAGGAAGTATGATAGTAACGATTAAAACCATTAATAGGAAAGTCATCATTTTAGTTGCGTAACTTTCACCAGTATTTGGTAACTGTGTTTGATTATTTCTTGACATAGAAGAATTTTCTTTTTGATTTAATACTTTTTTATCCTGTTCACTGCTTAAATTTGTTTTTTTGTTATTGTTTTCGTATACCACCGCATATTCACTAAAATGATCTGCGGTGAATTGGACCTTATTTTCCAAATAAAGTGATGGAACTTGAAAAGCAACTTGACGGTTTACATCCAAATAGACGACCGAATGAAATACTCGGTTCTGATCCAGTGGAATTGTAACAGTGGCTGGCTGCTTGATTTGAATTTTTTTACCTTGAGAATCTATTGGATAAATATCATAAATATCAGCTGATCGATTATTCAGTAGTTTCATATGTTCTTCAGTCATAGCTACCGGCGCTACAATGAAATCAAAAATATCTCTATCTAGCCAGTCCACCCCAATAGATACTCCAGTCACTTCATCATAATAATCATTTAATAAGCTATCAACTATTTCTTCCTTATTAGGCAGTTCAAAAGTAAAATTAGGTTCTACTTGAGTGAACCCTTCGTTAGTTGAATAATTTTGGGAATCGGTTATGGTTGTTTTTTCTCCAGTAAAATCGACACTCAATGAAGTAGTCGTATCTTCAGTGGAAAAAACCTCCTCGGTTTGAGTTTGGTTGGTTTCTTCATCACTAGTTCCATTATCAATTATTCTTTCGCCTACATAGACGGTAATATTATAAGCTGGGCCCGCATAAGACACTTCCGAAAATATAGGTGAATAAAACTTAGTTTTTACATCGGTAGATATATAATAGAACTTGTCTGAATCTAGCACAGAAAGTGCTTCTTTAATTATTTGATCAATTGATTTATTTGAAATTTCCGAATTGTCTTCATATAATAATTCATTTTTATTGACTACTTTAATCCTCTTCCAAAGAGGCCCGTCATCCCAAGAATCATCATAAATTATACCTTTTGGGATAAGTTCCTTTCTTTTATTTAAATTGCTCGCTTCATCAAGATTTTTAATATAAACAGTCACTATATCTTTTTGATATCTTGAAAAAAGAACCCCATTTGATTCGTCATCATATTTAACCGAGTCAGTCAATTGATTACTTAAGTGCATAAAATGCGTAAGATAGTTTTGATTATATTCATCTAGAAACTTTGGAATATCCTTATAATCATTACTAAAAGATGTCCTTGTAAAAATTAAATCATTCGAGTCACTATCAATAAAATAAAATTCTGTTTTTGTCACTCTACTTTCAAATTCTTCACTAGTCTCAGCAGTGCTTTCCCAATCATTTGGAGCAATTATTTTAAACATTGGTATTTCGAAATCACTCAATTCTTCTAAAGAAGTGTAATATTTGTAATGATAATAAGTATCTATTAGATAGGCAAACTTAAGTTCAAAGGGTGAGTCAGAATAATTTGGTGCCTTAAAATAAGATTTGAATTCATAAAGATTTTCTCCTATTTTCGAAACCTTATCTTTTTCTTCTATTATTTGTTGAAGCGATTCATTATTCTGATTATTAAATGAGACGACCATGTCTATTATCTCAGACTGATCACTAGCGACCACTCGCACTTCGATTACTTCTCCCGGATTATAGTAATCTTTATCTGTTTCAACACTAATCAATTTTGGAGGAGAAATATCTTCCTGTAGATCACTAATTACCTGTATTTCTGGAAATAAATTTTTTGTTTCTGTAAAATCTAATTTATATTCTTTTATATTTTTAGAACTGTCCATCACTGATACTTTTGAAACTCTATACTTTCTTGATGAAATCTCCGGAACTTTTGCATACAGAATTCCTTCATAAGTGTTTTCTCTCACTTTATATATTTTATTTTCTATGTCTAAGAATGTTCCAAATCCTGTGCCAAAATCATCATGGAAACTTAGGAAAATAGATTCGATTGTTGATCGATCTTCTACCCTAATTTTCACTTCAATTTGTTCGCCTGGGCGGTATTCATTTTTATTCGTCGTAACACTTAATAGTTTAGGTGCTTCTTTATCATCTGCAAAACTGAGCGTAGTACGCCTATCTTCTGTTGTTTCATTGAAGTCATCTTCGCTAGTGGTATAATCATATTCACTGCTATCTTGTATGTTTTCAGTGGACACTAAACTGGTATTTTCATAATAAATTTCTGAAGTTAAAATACTCGAATCTTCATAATTGTTTTCGAAACTTGTATAATTTGCATAATCATTATGACTATTCTCTTGCGCAAGTGCCACCGGATGAATTATCAGACAATTAATCATCATCATAACTGAGCAAAAAGTTCCAAATTTTGCAATCGTCTTCATAAGCAACCTCTTTCTCGAATGTATTTAAAATATTTTTAATTTATTATAGCATTGTTAATTAGAGAAGTGAGGAAGATTTTGGTTTTTTAAGGCAATCTTTTCTAAAAATCACCCTCCACAATCGGAGGGTGATTTACTATTAATATAATAATTTTTTATAATTCAATCACTTGCCCCTTGTTTAATTCAAGAGCTTTTTCATAAATCGCTTTCCCAACTACAATATCTAAAACAGCTGATCCTGTGGTTTTAAAGATGGTTATTTCATCATCCGTTTGGCGGCCCGGTGTCTTCTCTGCTACTAATTGTCCTAATTCACCTGTGATGGACTCTTTTTGTATAATACCTTTTTTAAGCGGATTGATTAAATCGCCTGATTCATTCAAGACTCCATCTTTGGTATCTAAATAGATCTTACTTGCTTGAGCAAAAATTTCTTCAGGAAGTTCTTGCATGTCTGGTGTGTATGAGCCTACGCCATTAATATGAACCCCTGGCTTAAGATCTTTACTATCAAAAACGGGTTTTGTAGATGTAGTAACAGTTGTGATAACATCGGCTCCACTAATTGCTTCCTTTGAAGAAGCAACTGTTTTAATTTCAACTTCAAACTTTTCAGCGAATAAATCTATCATTTGATGAGCAAATGCGCTAGCACGCTCTTGGTCAATATCAAAAACGCGCACCTCTTTAATAGGTCGCACCGTTAAAATGGCTTCCAATTGATGTTGGGCTTGTCCCCCTGTCCCAAACAAGGCAAAGACTGAAGCGTTTTTACAAGCTAATAGGTCAGTCGCTGCTCCCGAAACAGCCCCTGTTCGTAACCTTGTTAGATAAGTACCGTCCATCAGGGCTGAAACTTCGCCTGTTTCTTCATTCAGCATAATCATGGTTGCCGGCACAGAGGAAATACCTTTTCGAATATTATTTGGATAGACTGAGGCAATTTTAATTCCGGCTGCTGAACCAGCTAAGCCGGGCATATATAAGTTTTGTCCTTCAAATTCTTCCACGTCAATATTGGTTCTCAAGGGGATTTCGGTTTCCCCTTCCGAATATAATTTTAAAGCTTCTTTATCTGCTTGAATGGCCTCTTTCATGGTCATGACTTCCTGTATATCTGCTTCATTCAACACTCTTATTTCCATGGAAACACTCCTTTAACTTTATCAATTATTATTCTCTTATTAAGAGTAACAAAAAAAAAGCCTTGGATTAAGCAATAAGTCTTGTATTATGCTATTAACAAACTTATACAGCTTTTTTACGAAAATTAGGAATATGTTAGACCAATTAAAAATAAAAGCTCTATTCCCAAAATAAGAAGGAATTAGAGCTTTAGTTCATTACTCATTTTTTCTAATTAAAATATCAGGATAATTTGACTGAATCCACTTTTCAAATGTTTGAATTGACTCATTAAGAATTAATCTTGACTGTTTATTAGTCTTAAGGTTATAAAATTCTACATAAATATCTTTAGGTGCCTTTTCATAAATTGAAATCTCTTCGTAATCACCTATTTTATTATCAAAAGTTCCAAACTTAATAATATTTGTTTTAGAAATTCCTTCAATACTGACTGCATAACCAATCAGTAAGCACACAATCGATAAGAGTAATTGATGATCGACAGTATTCCAAAAAGAGAATAAAAATACACATGAAAGAATAATAATAGTGATTCTATTAAAAATTGATCTTTTAGATTTAAATAGAATTTTATTACGTTTACTAAAAAGATGTATTAAATATACTAAAATTAGTATTGTTGAAAAAACAAATTCATTCATTGATTCTACCACTCGGCAATTGTTCCATCATAATTCTTCCACGATGGGTTTGTCCAATGGAGTCCCTCTTGAGAAACTTCTTCTACCATTTTTTCATCCATAATTAAACCTAAACCTGGTTTAGTTGGAATATCTAAATAACCGTCTTTAAATTGAAAAATTTCTTTATTTTCAACAAAATCTAACAAATCAAAACCTTTATTATAATGAATTCCTAAACTTTGTTCTTGAATGAAAACATTAGGTGAGCATACGTCAACTTGTAAAGTGGCAGCCAAAGCAATAGGGCCATATGGTGCATGAGGTGCCACTCCAATATCATATGCCTCAGCCATAGCAGCAATTTTTCTTAATTCAAGTATCCCGCCACATAAAGCAACGTCAGGTTGTATAATATCAATTGCTCCTTGTTTAAAGATGTTTTTAAATTGCCAGCGAGTATACAATCGCTCTCCTGTCGCCAATGGAGTTGAAGTATGTTGAGCAACCTCAATAAATGTTTCTTCATTTTCAGGTAAGACAACTTCTTCTAAAAACATTGGATGATAAGGTTCTAGCTCTTTAGCTAAAACTTTTGCCATAGGTTTATGAACACGACCGTGGAAATCTATACCAATTTGCATCTTATCTCCGAATTTATCCTTAATTGAAGCAACTCTTTCAATCACTTGGGTAATTTTTTCGTGAGAATCTATATAATGTAATTCCTCAGTAGCATTCATTTTCACAGCTGAAAAACCTCTATCAAATCGATCTTGGGCTTGTTCCAGAACATCATCAGGTCTATCTCCTCCAATCCATGAATAAACCTTCAGACTGTCTCTACAAGATCCTCCAAGTAATTCATACACAGGTACATTTAAGGCTTTACCTTTAATGTCCCATAAGGCCATCTCAATTCCTGAAACTATAGTTCCATTTATAGGACCGCCTCTAAAAAATGATCGATGAAGTTCTTGAAAAATACGTTCTATTTCAAAAGGATTTCTACCAATTATTCTCTTACTGAGTTCTAATGCCCCAGCAACCACCGATTCCGTTTTAGTACCAGAGATCATTTCACCCCAGCCCTCAATCCCTTCATCAGTCATAATCTTTATAAATATCCATCTAGGTTTTACTTTATATACTTTAACATCCGTAATAATCATGTTTTACTCCTTTCATAAAATGAAATTACTAAGCCTCGATTTGTTTTGTTTTGTTTTCTAATACATACCAATAAGCTGCAAAACCTAAGAACAATAATGGAATTCCAATTAATGGATTGTAGCTAAATGCAATAAATACTAGAAAGCTTTGAATCATTGATGTTGCAGCAAAAGATGAAATTAGTAAAGCACTAGTTCCTAATTCAATTCCCACTGATTGTGCAATACTAGTTAATACAGGTGCAGTAATCGTTCCACACCATAATAGAGAAGCTGTAACTATTAAACCAATAATTAGATTCTTTAATAAATTTCCCCTTGTTAAGGCAACAACCATCGCTACTCGAAAAGGAACAACCGCTAAATCTGCAAAAGGAAGAACCCTATTACCAGGTAATACAAGTGCCATGGCTATAGTCAAGGGAATGATGATTAATGCCGTTGTAATAACATCAGGATTCCCTACGACAACTGCTGCATCAAGGCCTATAAATAGCTTGCGACCTTCAAATTTATTTTGTGACCATTTTTGAGCGGCATCAGAAATCGGCATCAATCCTTCCATAAATAGGGCAGTCATTTTTGGAATTAAAACTAGTACTGCTGACATGCTAACTCCTAATTTTAAGACTGGAGTTAGCTCGAATCCAGCTAAAAAGCCGATCCCTAAACCTATAATTAATCCCATTATCATTTGATCTCCAAAGAATCCGAGATATCTTTGAGCATCTTTAATTGAAAATTTGGAATTTCTTATGAATGGAATTTTATCTAACAACCAATTTACAGGCCACGCAATAATTAATGATGATAGAGCTGAAACTGTTGGCAATGAAACACCAGGTATCCCAAAAAAGTCTTCTACCATTGGCTGTGACCAATCTGAAACTTTAAATGTAATAATTGCCATAGTAGCACTAGCACCAACCGCAAGGAAAATATTTTTTGTAACGAAATAGGTCATAACACCAACAATGGCCATATGATGATAGTTCCAAATATCCACGTCAAGAGTATGGGTTCGTTTTAAAATTAACAAAATAATATTAATCGCCAAGATAACAAAAATTAGGATAGCGATTATTGGAGAAGCCCATGTAACTGCTGCAATAGATCCCCAGCCAACATCTAATGCATCTAAATGAACACCCGTTCTTTCAACCATTGCCTTCGCAGCAGGACCAATGTTCGAGGTCATGAAATCTAAAATTAATTTTATCCCTGCAAATCCAATTGCTAAGGTTAGTCCTGACTTAAATGCTTTGGAAATTTTAAGTCCGAAAATTAAACCTATTATCGTTATTATTACAGGCAACATGACCATTGGACCTGCATCTATAAAGAAATTAAATATATTCATCAAAAAATTCATTTAGCTCACTCCTAATCTTTAACTAATTCATAAACTTGATTAAGCATTTCGTCAGCGCCTATTCCAGTTAATAGTGGCATTCCTTTAATAACCGGAACTCCAAATGTTTTCCCTTCAAATTGGCCAGTTGTTATTAAAACATCGTAATCTTCGACTTTCCCAGGAACTTCCATTAACTTACATTGACTTAATGTTACTTGAACATCTTTTTCTAATAAATATTCCTTAACCTTATTTGCTACTACTGTTGACGTTGCGATACCATTTCCACAAGCTACTAAAATTTTTTTCATATTTATCCTCCTAATTTTCGATAATTTTTTGAATTATTTTTAACATCTCTTCATTATTTTCTGCCTGCAATAAATTATTTTTCATATCTTCATTCTGAATAAACGAAATAACCTTCTGCAACATTTCGATTTGTCCCTCAGGTTCAGCAATAGCTAACATCATAATAATTTGAACTGGAATGTCAGCAGTGATGTTTTCCATATTCTTAAAGTTTACCGGTTTAGCCAAGGTTGCGACTGCCATTGAAGTTTTCTTCACTAAGTCATGATTAGCATGAGGAATAGCAACTGCCGGTTGTGCTGATGGAAGACCAGTAGGATATTCTCTTTCTCTCTCTATTATTGCCTCAATATATTCTTCTTTTACCATACCCTCTTCCTTTAATTTTTTTGCTAACAAGCTAAGTGCTTCTTCTTTAGAATTGACATCCAGTTGATTTAACATTAATTCACTTTTTAAATTCATACGTATTGACATCTTTTAGTTCACTTCCTGAAGTTTTTCGATATATTTTCTAAGCATTCCTCTGATCTCCATATCTCCCATATCTAATATTTTTCTACCATTAAAAATACTAGAACCAATACCAACAAATGAAGCCCCTTTTTTAAAGAAAGATTGGTAATTTTCAAAATTAATACCTCCTACAGCCATTAGTGGAATTTTCCCTAGAGGTGCTTGGATATCTTTAAAATAATCTGCTCCTAAAGTTCTAGCTGGAAAAACTTTAACAATATCTGCTCCCATTTCGAATTGGTTTACAATTTCAGATGGAGTAAACGCTCCTGGGATAGTTAAAACTTGATTTTTCTTCGCTAAATCAAAAATTTCCTTAGAGAAGACATGTGGACCTAATAAGAACTGTGCATTATTAGCAATTGCTTCTTCAGCTTCCTTTAAGTTTCTCACAGTTCCTGCTCCTACCTTTAAGTGATTTCCAAAATTTTCATTCAGCAAACGAATGATTTCAAAAGCATTCAGTGTATTTAGCGTAACTTCAATAGCAAAATTTTCTTCTAAACCATCTATATTTTTTGCTATTTTAAAAGCTTCTTCCTTTGTATAACCTCTCATAATAATAGTGAATTTTGGATATTCCATTTACTTTCCTCCCAATAATCTATATATCTTTTTAATATCATTACTTAAAATAATCGATGAAGTTAGAGTGTCATTTTGGGCAATCTCCGCTAACTTATTAACAGCTTTTAAATGTCTCGTAGTATCTATAATTGCCATTGGTGCTATCAAGTTTATTTTCATATTATTTGGAAATTGTATAGGCGTCTTTGAAATTAACAATCCTATACCTTCAGATTTTAAATCTTGAACCCTATCACAATGTGGTATAGCCATTTTTGTCCCAAAATAATGAAATACTTTACCAGTTTCAAACTGCGATATCGTTTCTTCAACATAGCTTTGTTCAAGCATATTCTTTTCCAGGAAAGGTTTAAACGATAATTGAATTGCTTCTCTCCATGACAAAGCACCTTCAGCAATTTGTATTCTCTCTATATTTAAATAATCATTTAGTCCTGGTAGAAAATCTTCATGATAATCATGAGCAGCATTATTTGTAATCAATATCTTTTCAAACTTTTTCCTCAAGCCTTTTACATCATAAATAGATCCATGTTCCTTAGCTGCAACAATTGCATTCTCAACTATTTCATTTAACTCGCTCATTCCATAGTCTGAAAGAACCTGCTTTCTTAATTCTAATTGTTCATCCGAAGTCATAAGTGGATTAATAATATACTGTTTGAGCTTTGTCTTTAATGGTATAGAAGTAAAAACTAAATCGTAATCATTTTGAAACTCATTAAATTCTCTGACGGACAAAGAATTCAATATAATCATTTCAGGAAATAAGCGTCTTAAAAGTTGCTGCATAAGTTTAGAAACTATGAGTCCGTTTGAGCAAACAACTACAGCTCTTTTTTTAGGTTCAGGTAACTCTTCGTTTCTATTAAGTTGCATTCCGAAATATAAGGAAAGTAATCGCAACTCATCATCAGGGATTTTCTTACCGATAAATTCCTCAAGCGGGTGTATGATTTCTTGAATTAAACGAATTAGTAAGTCATCTTCTTGTTTTAACACTTCTAATGAATAATCATTAACTTTGATATCAAATTGAATTCTGAAAACAGCTGGTCTTAAATGATTTAAAAGTCTCCTTTCAAAACTATCACGATTAGAAATTAGTATTAAAGTACGATTTTGAAAATCATCAACCATTTCCGTAATCAAATGCTCTAATTTAAATGATAATGTGTCTGTTATATTGTATTCACCTGAATTTAAGATTGCATTAGTATAAATATTTGAAGAAATTAAAAGAAGTGTAAACCACAATTTATTTTCTTGATTTAACTTCAAATTATCAACCCTATTAATAATTTTAAACTCATGTGATTCCATCAATAATGGTTCTTTAAAATTAAGCTCCTTAGATTTTTCAGAATTAATTCGAGCAAAATTGTATTTCATTACTTCAATTAGAAATTTAAATGATTCATCTGAATATCGAACTTTTAAATTTTTCTCAACCATTCTAACCATATGTATAACTTCATCTTCGAATTTATTAATTATACTTTGTTCAAAAGGGACAACTCTTTTATATAATATGTTTCGTCTAATAATATCATTAAGTAGAACTCTTACATTTTTCTCTTCACCATCAATTATGTATCCCTCTTTACGACTATAAGATAAATTTAGATCAAAAAGATTTAGGTTATCCTCAACGTTATTTAAATCTGATAGAACCGTATTTTTACTTACCTTCAACATATCTATTAGGTGATTTAGGGAGACCATTTCTCCACTAATTATTAAATATAATAAAATAAAATCGACTCGCTCTAAATCGGTAAAATACGTATTAGAATCCATATCTAAATTTTGTTCAGTTGCAAACAGTTGTATTATTTCATTAGGTATTATGAAGTTTCCTGTCGGAGTCCTTTCTATTATTGGAAGGCCATGTGAACGAAAAGTTTCATTTATTTTATTTAATGAGTAATTAATTTGTCTTCTCGTTAGCGATAATTCTTTTTCTATGTTTGAAATTTTATAATCCTTATTTCGTATAAGCAAAGAAATAATTTGAATGGCTCGCTCTTTCATTTATTCCCTCCTTTCCTATCTATCTACAGTATAAATGAAAAAAATAAATATTGAATACGATTTCATCCCAATTTTTGTGTCATTAGATATTCAGTTTGTACATTATAATTTTAAAAAAACCTAGCAAAATGCTAGGCTCAGAAATTTTTCTTTATTCTTGATTTTAAATATAGTTTGAATTATTAATGATTCTGCTTTCTTTTATAGTCTGTTTATATCCTCCCCATTTGTGCTGAATTTTATTTCAAAAAATATTTCATACCTTAGTATATAATGAACTGCCCCTTATCAATTAGACAGGGGGCAGTTCAGCTAACCATTAAGGACATTATATTAAAAAAATATAATTCTTATTTATTGTTCTTTATTTCTCAACATATTCCGCTTCAAGATCTTTGATTTGGTCAAAGGCATCTTGAGCTAATTGCATAGTTTGTTCAGTAATCCATTCTGCAGCTGCTTGGGGATCTTCAGCATACATCGTGATAAGTTCTTGACGTAATTCTTCATATTTATCTTTACCAGCTTTTTCAATGGCTAAGATCTTTTCTCTAATTTCTGGTTTTAAGTTCTCTTCGTCTTCCAACATAATGGTTAGTAGATTATCTACTGCCCAATAGAATGAATCTGGATCATATTCATTGGTTTCCACTTGGTAAGCAGAAATAGTATCATTGATATTTCCAAAGTATGGTAAATAAGGTGAAACGGTAGGAGATCCCATAGCTAACCACATCACACCTGGAACTTGTTCAGGCATATCTTCATAAATTTGGAAGATATGCGCCTCCATTGTGTTTTTATTACCAATTGGATATAAAGCATTCTCAGGTTTTTCTGGTTCTTGCTTTTCAGTCGTTTCAGTTTCTTCGCCTTCTGTTACCTCAGCTTCTTCGCCTTCTTCACCTTCTGTTGCTTCAGCCTCTTCGCTTTCTGTTGCTTCAGCCTCTTCGCTTTCTGTTACTTCGGTTTCTTCACCTTCTGTTGCTTCAGCCTCTTCGCTTTCTGCTACTTCGGTTTCTTCACCTTCTGTTGCTTCAGCCTCTTCGCTTTCTTCGCCTTCTGTTGCTTCAGCTTCTTCGCTTTCTGATGCTTCGGTTTCTTCGCCTTCTGTTACTTCAGCTTCTTCACCTTCTGTTGTTTCAGTTTCTTTAACAACTTGTCCACCGGTAGCAGATGCGATGTTATCCGCTGGAATATAATCTGTATCTTCTAAACGATTCCGTTGTAAACTCATTACATCGTCTAGGGTAATCGTTTTATCTGTTGAATGTAAGAATGGAAATTCTGTATCATCTAATGAAACTTCAGCATCCGGATCTAAAGTTTTAACCCCTGACCAGTATCTCGAAATAGAGCCAGGATCAATTTCGGCTGCGTAGGAATCAGCTACTCGAATCATTCCCTCTTCTTCAACATAAGTCCCAGCTTCTTCTGCTGTTTTAATTAAATCGGCAGAGGCGATAACATTTTCAGTATCTTCCACATCAACTGTTTCTAAGAAAAATGAGTTAGGAAATACCGCAAACATATCATCTGGCAACTTCATCGCAGCATATTGATGACCAGATAAAATTTCCATATACCAGGTTTCATTCTTATCGGCTATAATTAAGCCATTTCCTTCAGAAGATCCCTTCTCATCAATAATTGACGCTAATAACTCAACCCCTTCACGAGCTGTTTTAACGTGGCCTAACACGACGGTCGTCATGATTCCTTCTGAGAGTCCATTTTCAACTAAAGGGTCGACTGCTAAAACTTCATCATTCGTATAAGTCGTTGTAGTGGCATCCATCGCAACACCATACTCATTGTAACCTGCTTCATAGTATAAGCCCCACTCTGGGGTAGTGTCTGGAACAGCAAAATACTTATAGGATTCAGCTGGCAATTCAAATTCAAACTTTGTATACTCATCAACTAGTTTTGCACCTTCTTCATTTTCAGTCGCTTCAACCACCACAAAGGTTTTGTTGTGACTTTGCTCTAAGTCTTCAGTTCGCCCGAAAATGACGGATCCATCCTCTGTCAGATCCTTACCAACATAAACACCCGTACAGGCTGCTATCGGTTGCGTTAATAAAACCCCAGCAGATAGCATAGCCATCATACTTGTAAGTAGTTTCTTCATAAAATACCTCCTAATTTTTTGTAACCGCTTTATACTATAAGTATAACACTCTCAGATCTAGTTTTCATTCTATTAATAAATAATATTACAGTTTTTAATTTATATAAAAGCACTCCTTTTTTAACCCAATATTATTCATATATATTTTATTAAAAATATAGGAATTACTTTTTACTATTTTATAAAATATTTAAATCTGAAGGAATATATGTCTTAGTCAACAACAAGTTTTAATAATCTAATATAACACTGTTAAGGATAAGTAATTTGACCTAATATCACATTTTTTCTTGCTCCTGTTACAGACGGAAGATTGGAAGGTCTTCTATGATAGGTTTGATTTCCCAATATAACAAAGGCCACTGCTTCTTTTGAATCACTAGACATACCAATTTCTTCTTGAGTTAGTACATTGATAGTCGGCAAAAGTTTTTTTATCCAAGTTAATAACGTTAAGTTATGAGCCCCTCCGCCACCGACTACTAACTCATCGATAATTGTTTTTTCTTTTATAAATTGTTCATAACTATAATAAATACAGTAGGCCGTAAACCATGTGAAGGTCGCTACTAAATCCTCCTTTTTATGACTGAAATACTTTTCAAGCAGTCTATTAGTGTAATCATCTCCAAACATTTCTCTACCAGTTGATTTTGGAGGCTCCGTCTTTAGATAAGGGTGACCCATCAACTCTTCTTGTAACGGTTTTATTAATTTTCCTTTAGCAGCAAACCTTCCCGCATTGTCATACTCTGTGTCATAAAGAATTTTCGTTACTTGATTGATCATCATGTTCCCGGGACCGGTATCAAACGCAAAGACTTGTTCTTTCTGCGCATTCTTAGGAATTATTGTGATATTCCCTATTCCGCCAATATTTTGAAACCCATAAGATTTTTGCTTGTTCTTATACAAAATATATTCACTATAAGGAACTAGAGGAGCTCCTTGGCCACCAACAGCCATGTCTCTGGATCTAAAATTTGAAATGACTTGACAGCCACATCTTTCTGCGATTAGAGCACTTTCACCCAATTGCAAAGTACTTTTAATACTGCTATCGCTATTTTCAGAAATATGATAAATAGTCTGCCCGTGGGAAGCAATGAAAGCTAATTCTGTGCTATTTATCCCATATGCTTGACATAATTTCAAACAACATTCAGCGAAAAACTCACCCAATTCAAAATTAATTGAACAGATAGATGCCAGATCAGCCTTTTTTTCTTCTAATATCTCTTCTAGCTTACTTTTTAATTTTCTTTCAAATTTGAAAGTTTTAAAGGCTAATTCTTTCACTTGTGTTTCTTCATCTACCCCATTGATTTCACATAAAACGACATCGACACCATCAAGAGAGGTGCCCGACATTATTCCTATTGCTTTCATCTATTTCCTCCCATTCTTCAATATATCAGCTTTGGTATGCGAATACTTAAGCATCGAAAGCGTTGCTTCGTAATCTTCTGCCGCTAAACCTAAATAAAGGATATCGGTAAGCAGTAGAGAGGAATTTCTAGAGGTAATCGCACCCACTCTCAATTTTTTTTCTTCTAGTGGAATAAATAACTTAACATCACTTATTTTAGCTAAGCTATTGGTTGGATTAAAACCAGAAATACTTATTACATTTGCTCCATTTTCTTTAGCTAAATTCGATCCAAAAATAACCTCAGGTGTTTCTCCTGAATAAGAAATTGAAAGAAGAACATCCCTACTAGTAATGCTTGATAGATGAGATAATAGTAGGTGCATATCTGGATAAAAAATCGCTGTTTTACCAATCCTTGATACCTTTTGTAAAAAATCAAACGCAATTGTTGAACTAGCACCAACCCCATATATAAAGATTCGATCAGCTTTAATCATAAGTTTAATTGCTTGTTTAAGAGATTCGACATCCAGAATTTTTATTGTGTCTGCTAACGATTTTTCACAAATTCTTTGATACTTCAAGACAAGATCTTCCATCATTTCTGAACCATTTATTAGAAGATCAATGTCCTCATATATCTCTGGTTTATTCCCTTCAGTCGCCAATTCAACTTTTAGTTCAACGACTCCCTTGTATCCTAGCTTTTTGGCTAAACGATTCCAAGAAGCTGGGGAAGTTCCTGATAGGTCCGCTAACTCCTGTGAACTAGCTTTTAAAATTAGTTTTGGCTTTGTTTCGATCACCTTAGCAATTTTTTCTTCCGTTTCAGTTAGCTGATCTTTTAATTGTTTCAATTTAAACTGTACGTTGCTCATAGCTTCCCCTAACTAATAATTGTTTCTTTGCATAAATGAACGCTCCGCGACAGGCGTCTCCTTTTGGCTCACATACTTTAATATGACTATCCAAGCTCTCTGAAAAATAATTAAGTAATATTTCTCCTGCTTTCCATAGTCCACCATAAATAGCTAAATTTACACTGTCGTAATCACTTAGAGACTCATTAACAAGACTTGCCAATTCTGCTGCAGCATCTTTGATAATCTCAACACTTTCTTGACTTCCCTGATTGGCCATAGATACTACGTCTTTTGCGAGATTACCTATTATGGTTCGACTATTTTTATTAGTTGAAATAAGTTCATCTAAAATATCATGAGGATTTGTTAGTTGATATTTCCGCATCAGATAAGTATATATTTCTGTTTTAGCAGTTCGATTATCTGCTTCTTTGGCAAAACGATTCAGCATTTTCTGACCAATCCAAAAAGCACTCCCTTCATCACCAAATAAATAGCCCCAACCACCACTTCGAATAGTATGTTCACCATCAAAAAATAGGCAAATGGACCCTGTACCTGCAATTAATATAGCACCTCTTTGACCATTATGGGCGCCCAATAATGCAATTTCTGCATCATTAGTAAGAAAGTAAGGGTATCTATTCTGTGTAACTAGTTGAACAATTTTTTCGATCTTTCCTCGGTTATTCGAGCTCCCATAACCGCCCAAACCTAATGAAAGAACCAAATCTGATTCATTAATTTCTCTTCCTTTTAATAATAAAAAAATACCTTGTTGTAAAATTTTAATCGCTTTTTCTTCTGTCGTTTGTAAGATATGACAAGTCGGTAGAGTTTTAACATCAATCTGTGTGCCCCAGTTCGAGTATAAGGCAAATTGAGTTTTAGTTCCGCCACCATCTACACATATAAAATACATTATTAATCCTCACTCATTCTCAATCTAAATTTCTGCCACGGTTGGATTTCATCTAAGATAAATATTTCTTCTTCACGAACTCTTCCAACTACATTTGTTTTACCAGAATTTTCCATGTCTCTTAAAGCGATTTGCATTTCTCCAGCGTAATGGCCATATAAACTACTCTCAATTAAAACATCACCTCTTCTGATGATATCGGGTGCATTCATTAAATCAAATGGATGTCCTTTATATTTCACTCGGCTTTGTGTCGAACGAATAAAATATTCATTAATATCTCCACGATTAAAATGCAGTTCTTCAAATAAAATTTTCTTTTCGATTTCAGGTAAATTATTGATCGGTTTCACATCGAGAGTCACTAGAGATAAATCAAGCTCACTGACAGACTGAAGTTCCTGATATGATGGATAGCAATTAGAAATAATAATATCATCGATTACGTTCATTGCTAAATGATGTTTTATCTGTACATCTAATGGCAAATTGCGGTGCATCTCTAAAGTGGGTAAGCCATCAGTGACTGGCCAAGGGCCAAAGGTTTCCTTGTTTTGACTACTGACAAAGGCTGAGGTGCGTATTCCATTAGCAGTAAAGCGTTTGGTAGTCTTGATAAAAAAATCACGACTCAAGCCACTGTATCGATGAGGATAAAAGTTATGACTGCCTAAAAGATTATATTTATTAGGTGCATAATCCATCACATTATCTATCATATGAACGTCGTTGCTAATATTCATCTCAATTTTTAGGTTATAAGGATTATAGGACATCATGGCCTCTTCGCGACCACTATAAGTCGCATCTAAGCGAATACCATCTGCACCGATTTTTTTAAAAAAACTCAAGTCATTATAGGAGATTCTTAAGGCATCAAAAATACGCGGGGACACATCCACAATAATTTCAAAACCTGTATTTTTTGCATATTCATTAGCTTCTTTTAAACGCTGTACAATCTCTTCACCAGAACCTTCAATTTGTAAAAGCGAAGTGAAAATTTTATTAAAACCTGCTTCTGCTGCTACATCAATATAGTCGGTTAATTCTTCAAAACTGCTTTTTTCTGGATACAATGAAATTCCAAGTTTTCGCATTTTTTTCCTCCAAATTCTAATTAAAGCTCCTACTTAAATAAAAAGTAGGAGCTAAGATTCATTTAAGTTTGCTGGTCTATTTCACATCTAGTTCTTGCTCTAATAATTGCTTGTCATAAATTCTAAAGAACGGATAATATAAAGCAGTTGATAAGGCAATCAGAAACAGACTTAAAATTATCGCTCTAAAGTCATTCCCTGTAGCTAGAAAGGCACCAATTGGTCCAGGTAAAGTCCAAGGTGAAGAAGCTACTATCTTATTAACCCATCCTATTGAAACCACAATATAAGCAATGATCGTGTTTATTAAAGGAACCACAATAAAAGGAATAATTAAGGTAGGGTTTAGTATAATCGGCGCTCCAAAAATGATTGGTTCATTAATATTAAATAAGGCGGGAACAAAAGCTGTTTTTCCTAAAGTTTTCGCATATTTAGATTTTGAAGCAAAAGCTAATAATATAGTTAAACCAATTGTTGATCCTGCTCCTCCAATCCATATAAACCATTGATAAAATGGTTCTGGCGCAATATTGACGACATTCTCCCCTGCAGCCCAAGCTGTTGTGTTGGATTCCAGCAAAACTAGCCAAATTGGTCGAGCTAATGAACCAACTATGGACATACCGTGAATCCCAAAGGCCCAAAAGAATTGTACAAGAAAGACAATTAAAAGAACTGAAGGCATAGAGTCAGTAGCTTGAATTAATGGCGTAATTATATTTGACATAATACCATGCAAGTCGATACCGATGAACATTGTGATTGTAGAAACAATGATTAAAATAATCGCCGTAGGAGTTAATGACTCAAAGGAACGCGCAACCGATTCTGGTACTTGTGGCGGCATTGAAATTTTAAAGCCACTCTTTTGGGTGAAGCGATAAATTTCAACCGCAAAGAAAGCTGCTAAAATTCCAACAAACATTCCAGCTGCTCCTAGGTTCGCCATGGGTAAAACAAATCCAGCAGGTAATTGTGAGACAAATGTAGACAATTCTTCATTCTTATCAGCTAGTTCTTGCACTACTGGTGTAACTTCCGGCATTAATTTAGGAATAACAGTCAGCAAGTATGCAAGTTCTGCTAAAATACCTCCGGATAAGCCATCTAATTTATAAGATTTCGCCAAAGAAAAACCAATACCAAACACTGCATAAAGCGTCATAATATACATCGACATTCTGTATGGTAATAGAATTTTTGCTTGATTCTCAGCAACAAATTGAGTTATTGCCCAATTTTCTGGTAATGAGTTTGGTAGAAATGCAATTACCATAAACATTGAAGCAACAATGATTAGTGGTAACGTAGCAACAATACCATCCCTAACCGCTCTTAAGTGACGTTGTTCACCTAACTTTGCCATAGGCGTTGAAAATTTACTATCTATGAATTCTGTTAATTTTTCAAACATATCTATACCTCTCTATTCCAAAACATTCGTTTCTTGTTTTATTTGATTTAACAAAAACTCTCCACCTATTGGGGAGTACCCTTGAGGTTTAATTAATATGATTGGGACAGACACTGCGTCTGCTTGACTTTTTAGTGTATCAAAACGATGTCTAATTTGAGGAGCAACTAACGCTAGTTGATACCCTTCTCCAACTTCATCCTCAAATGCCTGAGTACCGATTTCTTGTACTTCCAAATCGATACCCTTCTTTTTAGCAGTTTCCTCAAGTGACTTGGCCGCTATCGCACTGGACATTCCTCCTGCACAAACTAATAGAAATTTCATATGATTCCTCCTAAAAAATGATATTATATCTTGCCGCAAAATAAGTAAACAAGAAGTAAATTAAAGCTAAAGTTAACCGGATGATTTTTGCTTGAATATGACTATGTTTTTTGAGGTTACTGTAAATCGAGAGTGGGGTCATTCCTACCAAAATAGCGCCAGATAATGAAAACAAAAAAGGTGATTGAACACCGATTTTTACTAACAGATAAGGAAGAAATATAGTAGCAACCATCATAACTGTCACCAAAATTATCGCATCCTTATAACCTAATCGGGGCAGAAATTCCTTATAATCCCCCTTATTCATCTCCGTTGTCCTTTAGAGCTAAGGCTTTTTCAAGCTTTTCGATCCTTCTAGAATTTCTAATAAATACTTCAGCCAGATTCCTTACTTCGATTGAAGTCATTAGGTGATCTTGCGCATGAACAAATAAAACAGTTATATCCTGTTTTTTACCACGTGCTTCATCTTGAATCAAACTCGTTTGAACCTTATGCGCTTCTTTTAATTCTGCGTCCGCTTCTTTTAATAAAGCCTCCGCATGATTGAAATTACCTTTTTCTGCTTCAGCAATTGCCTCATAAGCTAATCCTTTTGCATTACCTCCCTTATTGATAATAGTAAAAACTATTAACTCCATATCCTTCATCTTCTCATCCATCAATTTCCACAACCTCTCTAATTTTACCGTTATTCTTATTTATTAATTCAACTGATTCTGTATAAGAAACTCCCACTAACTTCATCACAATCGCAGCTTTGACGTTTTCGTTTGCCTGTTGTAAAAGATCTTGCGCTTCTGGCTGTGAGATTTCAAGGATATCCATCAACATATTAGTCGCTCGTTGATAGAGCTTTTTATTAGTTATCTTCAAATCGACCATGTAATTACTGTATACTTTTCCCATTTTAGTCATTATACATGTGGATATCATATTTAAAACTAACTTTTGAGCGGTCCCAGCCTTTAACCGAGTTGAACCCGTTATAACTTCAGGGCCAGTTATCAGTTCTATAGGAAATTTAGCTACTTGACTGATCATGTTATTTTCAGTACATGTGATACTTCCGGTATTTATTCCTTTACTTTTTGCATAACGCAGTGCCTCGAAAACATAAGGCGTTGTTCCACTAGAAGCAATTCCTATCAAAAAGTCATTTTCATTGAGGTTTACTTCTTTTAAATCTTGAATTGCTTGTGTCTTATCATCTTCCGCATTTTCAACAGCATTTTGCAAAGCTGTAGAACCCCCTGCAATAATACCTTGAATTAAATTATTTTCTACTCCAAAGGTTGGGGGAATTTCTGATGCGTCTAAGATACCGAGTCTGCCAGAAGTGCCTGCTCCAATATATATCAATCGTCCCCCTTTTTTCATTAAATTATAGATTTCATCAATCAATTTTGCGATATGAACTAAATTATTTTTTACAACCTCTGCGACCTTTTTATCCTCCGAATTCATTAGTTGTACCATTTCTAATGTTGATACCTGATCAAAATGATATGTTCGTGGATTCCGCTGTTCAGTACTCCTTTTTTCTGCTTCCATTTCCTTCCTCCTGTTAGCGTTTACAAAAAAAGTATAGCACGTTGAAATATTTTGTCAATATTTTATTTATATTATTGAAATATTTTTCGGTGGTGGCGTATGGTTTCTTTTTTACTTAGTGTCTCTTTCATATAAAAAAACCAGCCTTCACGACTGGTTAATGCTTATAAACATAATGCTAACACTACATCATTTCATCTAATCTCACGAATTGATAACCATTCCTGCGGATATTTTCAATGATGGTTCCTAAGGAGTTTGCCGTTTCTTGATAGATATCATGCATAAGAATCACGGGATCAGGCCTCAACGTGCTATTCACTCGATTAATGATCATTTGTTCATTGCGACTTTTCCAATCTTCAGAATCGACATTCCATAAGACAGGTGTCATTTTTGTTAATTGCATTTCGCGTTGACCGCCTGCACCATATGGCATACGGTAATAATTGACCGAAGCATGGGTCGCACTTTCAATAATTTGGTTGGTACGATTTAATTCATCTAATATCTCTGCTTCACTAATCAGCGTAAAATTTCGATGACTATAAGAGTGATTACCTATTAAGTGTCCTTCATCCTGCATTCTTTTAATGATATCAGGATATTTTTCAGCATTTTGACCTAATACAAAAAAGCTTGCCTTCACATCATAAAATTTAAGCGTGTCAAGTATTTGAGGAGTAGTGATAGGGTTAGGACCATCATCAAAGGTTAACACAACAAACTTTGATGACAGAGAATGTTCGCTACTATCTTCACTTGTCAAGGAGGGATCATTTAAATATTTTCCAAGATCAGGGTCGGCATAAATTTTATTAGGAACGGATACAGATTTCTCTTGGATCGCTTTTCCCCAACTTTGATACGAGGTACTTAAATCTTTATATGCTCTTGTAAGTTGCAAAGATTTTAATTGATGATCTATTTTTTTTACTTTTAGGAAAAGACCTGCAGGATAGTCATTAGAATCTTCCATCTCTATTTTAAGATCCGTAATAGCATGATTGAGTTCAAGTATTTTTCGATCATTTTCAGCCATAAGTTTAATATTCTTTTTAAGATTGCCATCAGTTAACGCATTCAAAATCTGTTCAATTTTAATGTTATAATCTGCTAAACTGACTTCTTTTAACTTTCTTTCTTGTTTGATCCCTTTTGCGGTTAAAGGTTGCTCCTCATATAAATCTGCTAATAGTGTACGATATGATTCTGGAGAATTGTTTTTTCGAGCCCTCAGTTCTGTTTTTGACAGTTCACTATCACTATCATAATAAACTCTGGATCCTAGAAATAGGATCAATCCTAAAGCTAACAGGGTAAGAATAGAAGCTACTATTTTCTTGTACATTAAATCACCTTATTTATGCTTATACTAAAAATTAATACCACTAACTATATTATTTTAAGGATACCGCAAAATTATCCTTATATCTAGATTAGCCCTTAAGAATTTTAACTTGTTTTTGCAGACGAAGAATGATAAGTAGAATCACTGAAGTTGAAATCTGTTATAGAAATACGATCAGATATTTATATCTCTAACTTATCCAAAGTTGATTGAATTGTCTAAATATTTTGATACCTTTATCATTTCTTCCGAGAATGACTTCACTCCTATAAAATACCCTTAATTAATAATGCAACTCCAAAGAAGTTAGATTTTTGGTCTGACATTTGGGGGTCAATACATGAAGAAAAAGAGTGTAAATGTATTTTAACTCATGATATTATTTTTGATATGCTTTTTATTTCATCTCTATATACTTTTACGTATGCACTTTTGATCTGACTCTATTTGCTTTACAGAGAGAATTATACTCCACAAGAAATATATACTATCCCCAATTTACTTATTAGGAAAAATACTAGGATACTAAATAAGAGTGTCGATCCATAGAAAGATTAGATAAGGTACTATTAAAAAAAGCAACGTAATAGAGTGAACTTTATAACTCATCGCTAGATACCCTATAAATTCTCGGACAAATGCATTTAGAGAAAAGTACAATCGTGTCTTGGCACCATATCCAATACATTTGATGTTAAGTTTTTTGGACAATAATAAGGCCCTAAACAAATGATAATAATTTGTTACAATAGCAAATTTAGGGTCATCTATGGCCATAAGACTATAGGAATTTTTAATATTTTCCTTGGTATTAGTGGACTTATTTTCTTCAATGATCAATTGCGGATCGATACCTACATCCACAGCATATCTCTTCATTGCCTCAGCTTCTGAGATAAGTTCATCTGAACCTTGGCCACCAGACATTATCAAACGACAATTCTTTTGTTTTTTAAAAACTTTTATTCCTTTATCAATTCTACTTTTCAGTAAAGGAGTCACTTGTTCACCTATTAAACCTGCTCCGAGAACCACTACATAGTCAAGATCATGTTTCTTTGTATTAATAAAATTTAAAAAACTGGACAAAGTATAGGCACTCGCTACAACAAGTAAATAAGTAATAATAATGCGATAAATATTACATATTGCTATGATCAGAGTGTTGTGATTGGCTAATTCTATAATGCCCGTTGTGATGAACGGGCTAAATATAAATAGAAAACCAACTCCAACTGCCAATAAGTTTCTAAAGTAGATCCCTTCTTTTAAAAGGAGTCGTATTCCCTCAAATATAAAAGTAAAAGTTATCATAACTGGACCAATGATAGTGAGCAATATAAACAATATGGCTAATATGATAAGTAGGTAGCCTACTTTACTTTGAAAAATATCAATCCCATTTCTTTCATATATCAAAATTATATCGATACATAATGTTGTAACCAACAAAATCAAAGAGAGACTGTATAAAAGTGTTCGTCTTTCATATATTGACATAAGAATAAATATGCTTAAAAAGAATATTACCAGTAAATGCATCATAGAAATGCTCCTTTCTTTCTCCCTATAATACTAGAGAAAGCCTTTCTAAGATAGAATAATGAAGCGATTTACTTGGAAAATTTGAGGAGACGGAACACATTAAGAAATAAGAAATTATATTCAATCTAGAACTGAAAAGTATTGCTTATTCTATTGTGCAATACCATTTTTATTTTCTTTATATATTTTATAATAGCCGGTATTTCTATAAAAGGTATTTGTTTTTTTTAACCATTAAAATATCCCTACAGTTGGATTGGGATGTCCAACTGTAGGGATACTTCTTTTCTATTTATAATTTAATCGATTCAAAATCAATTTCGCCTTGATTTTCTTCGAACTCAATTTTGCCCATTGTACGTAATTTATGAAGACTTTCAACTAATTTGTCTTCTTCTATATCACTGAAATCAGCCTTGGTTAAATGCTTTTCAGAATTATCTTGCAAAGTGTTTTCGATAACTTCTAAAACTTTTAGATCACTATTATTCATAGAATCCCTCCTTATTATATACTTAGTGTAACAAAGCTAGGTTGACAACCGAAATAATATGCAACGATGCTTATTCGCCGTATGTTTTCTTTAAACAGACATATCCAATCTCTTAATAGTGAAGATCTTACTTTTACTAAGAAGGTACGATATGATCTTGTCTTATATTTTTCCTATAACGGAAACAATTTCTTCAAATAGAATAATTGAAATAGTAAAATTTTTGATAAATAGTGATACCTACTTGGTTGATTAATCCATTTATTTGATTGATCCTACTTATCATGTTACGGTAAATATATAGTCAAAATACCGAAAAACTTGCTCGTAGAAAGGTTTTAAAAATTTTGTATTAAATAATGTATTCTTAGAAATTATAAGGAGGAACATTTATGAAAAAAAGCTTAATGTTACTAGCTAGTATGATGATGTTGGGTGGAGTACCTGTTTTTGCTCAAGATGAAGAAAAGATTGAAGAATTGAGAACTGAAATTAAAGAGCTCAAAGAAGAACTAAAAGAAAAAGAGACAGAGTTAAAAGACTTAACTGGTGAAGATGAAAAATATATTATCACGGATGATGAGGATTTCTTCATTAAATATATTGAAGTAAATGAAAAAGATGATGAAGATCTGGGCTATTATTATGAGTTCGTCTTTGAAGTAGAGAATAAAACTGATAAAACCATGAATATCTTGGCAGAAGACGTTACCATCGATGATGATTTAGTAGATGAAAAAATGGTCTTTCTTTCAGAAGAAATTGAAGCAGGTGCAAAAGATCAAATCATTTTAAAAATTCAAAGCCTAGACGAAGATGAAAAGGTTCCTGAACTCGATGATGATTTAGAAATGATGCTAAAATTAGTGAATGATGAAGATCCTGATTTAAATATTGATTACCCTGTACAAATCGAATTAGATTAAGTAACTACCAGAAAACCCTCAGCCTTTATTGATTGAGGGCCTTTTTATTGATTAATATAGACAATAAGAATGAGTCTAAATTTTACAACTATTGAAAGTATAAATAATTAAATGCTTTTATTTTTATAATCGAACCTTTCGATCATTTGAAACGAATTAATATTTATTTTGCTAGAAAGTATGAACTACTAGTACCACATATGATTGAGGAATTATTTAAAGGTTGAAAAAACTGATTTCACATAAAGAAAAAAGAGAATAAATACTATTGTTAAAAAGATACTTTTTATTAAATCAGTAAACAGTATTACCTTTTTATTTATTTTTTTCTCAATATTAATACGTACAATATTATTAGAAATAATAAAACTAATAATTGTAACTAAATAATAAAAAATATAATTGAGAAGAGAATCACTAAGCAGACCCAAAGTTGCAGCAATTATACAAAAAATTGTTGAGAATTTAGCTAAATGACTAATCGTGTCTATTCTCAATTGTTTTAAATTAGAAGCGTTGTAAAATAGAGTAATTCTCTTAGCGTTTGCATACAAATATGCATAATAAATCATATACAAAGCACCTAAAAAGGTCACTATAAAAACAATTGGTTCATCATAGTTATTGTCCGCAAAGCCTGATACTATTGAAAAGAATATCATAATTATAATATCAAATTTAATTTTAGTTCTCAGTACAAATAAAAATAATGGATTATAAATATTGCGAATCCCCAAAACAGATGTATACACTTTGATCTTTCTAGCTTTTTTTGACAACAAGTATATATTCAAAATAAAAATTAAGAAATATAGAATTATTAAAAAGTTAAAATCAGACCTTAATATTACATTTTCAATTTCAAAAGGCGCCATGCCTCTACTTCTTAACGCTATATATAAAGCCATTGCTAATTGTATAATTAAATTAATGTTGTTAATCAAACGTTCGCTGAGATAGATACTACTAACTATGCTTACTAAGATAAATACAGAAAGTAAAATTAATAAAAAAATAAAAGTCTTTAAATCAAAGATAGTTGTACTGAATGGAAACAAAAGATAAATTATCGTCACGTATGCAAAAATGAACTTTCTGAATTTATAATAATTATTTATATTGTCCAGTCCTAGTTTTGGGAAAAAGCAAGACATACTGATTTTCGAAGAACTATTTTTATTCGGATTGATATTAGTTAAACCAGTCATCATGAGAAACAGTGAAAAAAACATTGCTAAAGATAAATAGTTTGCTTTAGTAAAAAGTATCCATTTCCCACCAACTACTATTAACAATAAAATAAGAATCAAACTAAACACATTGAAAAATCCATAAATTTTAAAACGATCTCTAAATAGTTTTAAATCAACCATGAGAGCCTTAATCAAACAGTTCACTCTCCAAACTTTTATGGTTCTGATCATTTTTAAACATTTTTTTAATTTTTCCTTTTTCTAAGTAGATGAATTCATCACAAATATCCTCTAAAGTATCTAATATATGAGAAGATATTAAGATAATAGAATCTTCTTTTAACCCTAGGATGATTTTCTTCATTTGATAAATAAATTTGATATCAACACTTTTAAATGGTTCATCCAAAATAATTAAGCTATAGTTGTTTAAAAAAAGATTGATTAACGTTAGTTTCTTTTTCATTCCCTGAGATAATTCTGAAATTAAAGTATTTTCTTTTTCATTCAGTTCTAACTTATCTATAATAATTTGAGGACTTATTGATGAGTCAGAATACTTAATAACAATTGTGATGAATTCCATAACCGTCATAAACTCGTATGGTTCGACATCTGAAGGAATATACAGAATATTTTCTAAGTTATGATCATCTATTTGTAAATTTTGGTTTGCAGTATTCATTCCTGAGAGAATATTCATTAAAGTAGTTTTCCCAGCACCATTTTCCCCTATTAGACCGATGATTGTATTACTATTTAGCATTAAATCATCAATTTCTAATTTGAAATTTGGATATTCATGTCTTAATTTTTTAATAAACAAGCTATACCACTCCAATTTTTTTGATAAGAGTCCTTACAGTAGAACCTATATAATGAGTATTAGTTTCAATCTGCTTTTTTGGTAATTGTTTCTTTTTCAGTAGTACATGAGTTTATTATCCTTATAATCCATCATTCTTTATTTCGGCTGTCAGTTCAATTCCTATAGAGATGATTTATTTAATGTAGAATTTATTAATAGTTCGAAATTTAATAAATTAAATTTTATCTTAATAGAGCTATTATATTATAAAGACTCATTACATACAATAACTATTCGAAAACTTACTGAAGGAGGACTAAACTTTCCAGTCCCTAAACTTTGAAAAAATACACAATAAAAGCGCTGAATAAATAATTTTCAGTGCAAAAAATAATTAAGAAAAAAGTAAGATAAAAAAGGTACAGACAAGTAAATGAATCTCAATTTGCCACTTTAAAACAAATCTTTCTTGATTCATTACCTGGTTTAATTAAACGGCCAAGTCTTCTTGCTTGATTTGCGTTTCCTTCAAACCATTCATTTTTTATGTTGGGTATGATTTCTATCTTATTCTTTTTACGATTTTCTTACCTTCATACAAAAGCTTTTTTACAATTTTTGGGGTGATTCTTATAGCAACAATTACTATTATTCAAAACAAAATAATGAATAAGTTTCCTTAAATTAGAAACATAATAGTCTAATAATCAAGAATGTATTATTGCTGACGGCAATATTACTTCATGAGATAAATGAAGTAATAAAAGAAACAATGAAGATCTAAACTATTATTAAATAATTGCTTATGAAGGAAATACAGACGGGTGAAGCCATTTAGTATATAGCGGGAGATGAAACTCTTGACCGTGAATCGGTATAACAAAATGGTCTTTAAGTCATCTGAAGTTTCAAATAGTGATGAAGGCAAACAAATTTAAGAATTCAAAGGCTAGATTAAAAAAAGAACTTCTGGAATTAGATGATGACCTATAAATGACGCCTAGTTTACTGGATGATGAAGATCCTAACTTTAAATATTAATTATCGTCTTTGAATTGATTTTGATTAAATTTATTCATGCACCTAGTTTTATGAACTATAAGTGTTAATACTTAATTATCAAAAATTTTAATAATATTTACATCAAATACAATAACGGATGCTCGATTCCTCTAAATCTACGTACAATAGTCATTCTTAAGCAAACAAGTTTCAACGAATGTCCTGACCCATTGAGAACAAAAGACTTAAATTCTTATTTTTCAATATACGTTAGAATCACTTTATATCTTTATTTCTAGTTATATTAATAAGAATTAATATTGAGAATAGAGGATTTAAATTGATATAACTTGACACTACTTAATCCAGCTTCTTAAAATGTTAATTAAATAAATTGTCATAGTTAAAGCTTTTTAAAACCAAAAACAACATATCCTTCTTTCTGTTCAAATTCAGTTAAGTATATAATTTTAACTTCAATTTCTCTTCCAGTAAATTTTTTAAATGAATTTATTTCTTTTAGAATCACTTTATCATCTTTTTTAAAATTTCTATCGTTATATCTTATCTCAAATTGTTTATTATTACTTAATATATCTTCAAAATATATCTCATCTATTTTTAATTCATGAATCATCAATAACCATCTCTCTTTTTTCTATATAAATTCTAATAAGTCTTTATATAGTTCATTGTTATCAAAAATAAATAGGGGAATATCAAATTTTCTTGAAAAAAATATGGCTCTTTTTTCTTCCAAAGATTGTAGTAACTTAATTGTTTCTAATTCCCAAATAATATTATCTCTATTTTCTATTCTCTGCTTTATAATTTCATTTTTTTCTTTTTTAAAAATTATTTTGCTCATTTTTGTACCTTCAAAAGTATTATCTGGTAAAACTACAACTTCCCCTTTTGAATTTAATAAACAAAAATGGCCATCTAAAATTATTTTTTTGTCATCTAATAGTATTTTTTTATTTAATTCTTGCTTCCACAAATTTTGATTATTTGGTATATTTTTGGTTAATTTATTACTTTCCTTAATCTCATTACCAGCTTGTCGAATTAAATTGCTTATAGATTCAATCGTTATATTTTTATCTTTCGAAATTCTTTCTAATAAAGTAGATTTACCAACTCCATGTACACCTGACAAAAAAATGTACTCCATAACCCTATCCCTCCAAGTACAAAAATGATTGTGGAGCTGTTTTTATTCTATTATCATAATTTTTTAAATCCATTGGTTCGTCATACTCAATAAATTTTCTTATTTGAATTGCGAAGCCTGTTTTTCTATCCTTAAAATATTCATCAAAAAACTTCTGCGTAATTCCAGAAAAATCTTGTGTTAGTTCCCACAATTTATTAGGTTTTTCTTTTATTATTCTTTCGATTTCAAATTCTCCAACTACTTTTCCATACGGTTTAGTAGCATACACAACTACAGAAGATACGTCTGGTCGTTTGAATATATTCTTTCGATATTCAAACTTTTTTCTCCCCTCCATTATTTCTTCCACAAATTCAGGTTTAATCGATAATAAAACCTTCATCTACTTCACCTATTTCTAAAATTTTATCAAATTCATGATCACTAATTTTTAGACAACCAAAATAGGCTTGTCTATTAAGACCTATAACTTCTATTAAATCGTGTCGAGTTATTCTTTTTCTCAAAGGAACATTATACAGCATTTTTATAACGTATGGATATTTTTTATTTACCCACATATTTGATAATTCAGATTCTGAAAATATTGATCCCTTACCACAAAATTTTGAAAATTCAGTTATATCTTTAAACTCATCAATATTTTTTACTTCAATTACAGAACATATCGAAGTTGCTACTGATGAATACTCTGCGCTCTTACCCTGTTCAGCAGTTCTATAAATAACAATACGGTCACCCTTTTTTATATTTGCCATCTCATGCATTGCAGCAATATATACTTTCTCAATAGTATTGGTAAAAGAAAGATCTTCTATGTAATGATTTTTTTCCGTACTTAATTTAGAATCAGGAAATAAATCTGTATGAAAAATAGGTAGTATAGACAATAAAAATTTATTGTTATTTCTATTTGATATTCTTGGAAAATCAATATAAATATTATCAAATACTTCATCGTTTTTATAGTAAACTAATTCATTGTTATTCTTTTTTCCCAATAATCTAAAGCCAAATTTTTGAAGTAATTTTATCAAACCTTCTTGTTTTTTAAATAATGTAACATAAGTGAAGTTAAACCCTTCTTCATACATTTTTCTTAATATAATACTCAAAAATCTTTGTCCTAATACAGTTCCGTGAGCATTAATTTTAAATGTACCCACTTTTAAACGTCTTCTTTTATCAAAAAAAGGACGTATTTCATTAGATTCTTCCGTTTCATCTTTTAAATACAAAAATCCACCTATTTTATTATTCTCAAAAAAAACATATGCTTCTTCATTAGATTTTTTTCTAACCATTTATCGAATCCTTCATAATCATCTCTGAGAGTTTGAAAAAAAGGATCATTAAAATCTAATGTTCCAATTCTTACTTTACTAATAACATCTTTTGTCATAAAAAACCTCCTAAAGAACATACATTCTCTTATTTTAACATAACATTTGCAGTACTTATACATTCATACTACTATATTTTATCATTAAAAACACAAAAGTCAGAATTAAAAAATTTAGACATTGAAGTGATACAATTAGTAAATTCATTTTCTTAGTGTAAGAGGAAACTCTTCATAATCCAGCGAATCAGAAATAGGCGCTTTTCCACCTGAAGTAATATACATGGGGGCAACATCTTACATTCCAATTAAAAATCCTGATTGCATTCCAAGCTATTGTCATTTTAGCGAGAAACACTTCAAATCTTCAGATTTTATAATAAATATGGAAAGTTTAGATACTAAACAAGCCAGACTGCTTAGTTTGCATTATCGTATAATAATCTTCGTATTATAGATTTTTTAACGTCTAAGGAATTATCTTGCATGTTTTTCGAAACTAAGAATCATTTATAATAATCTCAAATCATAAGCCAAACTTTCAGGGATTACAGAAATTCTAGCTTCTGTAGCAAACATTGCAATCACTAATTTATCAAAAATAGTTAGAGTTATGAAGATCAAATAAAAAATTTTTTATTACTATAGATATTTAAACACACCATAATTCACCCACTAAATTCTAATTTATATTTCTTGACTTAAAATTTTATTGAATAATACTATTCAATATATGGTTATAAAATACACTGATCTATCATTTTTCCTTATATAGATGTTCTCAAACCCTGTCACCCTACTTACGATTTAAACTTGTTATAGATCCAGGTTTAAAGTCTAACCTTGATTTATCTCGTAGACATTTAAAGTGACATTCTTGTCTAGCTTTTTTAGATGAACTTCCTCTTTTTTAAGAAAGAAAAGTCTATTTTTTCTATAACTATATTAGAACTTATATTTTCAATCACTGATTTAATTAATATTTTCCTATATCCAAGTTCAAACATGTAATTAACCATGGCCTTACATGCTTCTGTCATATAGCCTTCTCCCCAATATTATTTAGCTGAAGCGTATCCAATTTCAGGATACCCTTCAGATGTAATTCCAGCTATATTACTTCAGGGCTTTCTGTATTTTCAATAGCAAATCTGATAGTATCGGGTTCATTATATTTGATTAACCAAGAGTCTGAAATTTTTCTGTATCTTCTTTGCTCTTATGAACAGTAAAAGTTGCAAATTTTGTAACCTCTTCATCTGAACCCCAAACATATATATAATCTAAATCATTTTCTTTTAACTATCTAAGATTTAACATTCCGGTCTCAATCATTTTCTCTCCTTATACATTATTTTAACAATTATATATGTTTTTCAAAACCCAGTCATCTTCATATCTATTTGCCCTTGTCATAATTATGTCATGAGACCTTGTTGAAAATCCCATACATAAGAGTTTTTATTTATCGACACGTGCTAATGTAACCAGTGCTAATGTAACCAGTGCTAATGTAACCAATAATGTAACAACATAAACAGGTGTTAATACTACCCTGTTTAATTTATCTTGAATTAAACCAACCCAAGAATATATTTCAATAAATATTTTTCAAGTAAAATCGATATTTAAACCTATCTTATAGTAAATAACCAAATTATAAAGAATTTTAAAAAATACTCTTTTAATAGCCTTTCCCCATTTATTAATTTACTATATTATCTATAGTAATTTTTTAGCGTTCTAATGATACGTTCTTTTTTCAATCTTGGGTGTTCAAGAAGAGATTTTTCTTTTAAAAAAGATATTGATGACGTTTGATGATTGAACTCTTTAATGCTAAAACTGATCTATTTCGAATTGGAATGGATTTCGTCAATCTGCCAAATTCAAGAATAATTATGACAGTGAATCTATCAAAAACAACATTTCCTGATCTAAGCGATACAATTGCATCAGTCTTGTTTGTACAAGATATTGATATAGTTTATATATCGAAATGATTGGAACAAATTTATGTCCATACAACACATAATTATTATCTAGAATTAATGCCAAAAAAGCATCAGCAAAATGCTGATGCTTTAAAACTGCTAAATTCTTTATAAAGTTAAAGCTGATTTGAACCTACTTTAACCAAAAATGATGTGACCGTTGATACATTAATGGATTTATTGATGGTTACTAAATTAACTTCATTTATGAGCTTTCTTAAGACCTGATATGCTATTTTTTGATTTATTTAGAGTTGCTAATGTTAGATAAAGTTTGATATAAGAACATTCCTTATAGTCATATTTCCTAACTTTTTCTGTTCTTTTCTGAAAAGTTAGCCAAGATTAACTTAGTACGTTACCTTGTGATTGTGATTATCATAAAGAAGTTTATTTGACCTGATCTACTTTGAAATGAAGATAATTAGTCGAAAAAATACTGGGTACACCAGTGTGTTTAATCAATAAAAAGATAAATTTTTTATAAGTTATTCATAGTCAAGAACTCTTCTACACTTAAATAGATATTTAGTTCGTCTTCTAATGTGTGTGTTGCTCGATAATATGAAAGTGAAGCTAACGCTTTTTCAAGCTTAAATTTTGTCAATTTTTCTTTAATGGTTATCAAATTTTTAATTTCAGTGCAGATTTCTATTTGTATTGGGTTATCCATCTGAATCAAACTGTGATAATATATACATTTTTCATCAGGATTATCTTTTTTTTATAATGTCATTTGATTCAAAGAGTATTTTATGTAATTTATCTTCTATCTTGCTTAATGGTGCTACCTCTATATATTTTTCTTGTTTATTTACTTCGACTATTAAAAATGGTCTATCTGTTCGATTAATAAATCCAGTTGAATTATTTAGTTTCAACTTTGCCCATAAAACCAGTCCAACTTTCATAATTACACCATCTCTAAGACATCTAATGCTTTTGCATATTTTTGCTTATATTCATCTTTCAAATCAGCACATGATCGTAGATTCAGAAAAATCTCTAAACTTTTCCTGTGTATTTTAGTATAGTATCAGTATGAACAATCTCAAAAGAAAGGGGTTACCCATGATAATATTAGGAACCGAAATTACTAGTTGGATAGAATCCATTGTAGCACTAATTAGTTTAATTATTAGTGTAATTGCTATTCTACAATCCAGAAGATCTATAAAGTTAACTGAAAAATCAATTAAAGAAGCTAATAGACCAGTTATAGTTGCTTCATTCGATACTGTAAATGTCTCTACTTTATCTAAATATCTAGTAATTAAAAACTTTGGCCAATCTCCAGCAAAAATTGAATCTATTAGTATCACAGATACCAATGTTTTCATTGATTTAAGAAAGGAAATATCAGTGTTAGAGGGATATACTTTTGCACCCGGTCAAGTCTTTTCTACTGAGCTAATCACAAATGATGACAGTGAGGTTAAACCATTTAATGTAAGTATTACATATAGCGATAAGGATACTAAATATTCAGATAAGTTTTATATAAATACAGAATCAAGCTCTATAACAATGTATGCTCATCGTAAGTTAAGTAATCTAAGTGATGATCAAAATGATTTAAGAAACATAATTCAAATGTACACTAAAGAGAGAAAGTTTTAATAACATCACGTCTTTAAAAATTCGGTACTAAATATTTTTATTAAATCTCATGAAAGTCTATTAATTAGTGTAATACTTAAATAGTAGAAGTAATGTTCTATTGTTTATAATTTTTGTAAAAGAGTAAATTCACTGGTAATGTATTTGGGTGTTATTGAAAATAATTTACATAAGCGGAAACCTTTAAATATAAGAAACCAGTCAAAGATACTCATGAAAAAAAGAAATATTCATTAGAGATAATGTTACATATAAAATCTTAAACGTCATAACGGGACCGATGATGGCTGAGGATGACTAAGCAGCTTAAGTTATTATGTTTGCTTAATGAAGAACACTCTCCGGTGTCTTTTTTAATATGCATGCGATGAAATTATTAAATGAATAAACAAATCCTAGCTAAATGAATCAATGAATTCCTTAGGATCCCTAATAAAGTTACATTTTCCATCATAATTCTTGTAATAAGCTTAGAGTTCATATTTTCCTGGTCTCCTTCAATGCCAGTTAGATCTCTAATGATTGCAGGTGATACAAAACCTGGTAAAAATTGGTTCAATTTAATGATACCGTCACCGATTGAAGAAAGACTTGAAGCATCTGATTCAAATAACGGCTACCACTTTGGTTTTGTTCTATAAAAAAGCTTTTCTCTAATATGTAAAACCATCTCTAAAGCACGCTGCGAGAATACCCACATCGAGAAATCCATCGCTATACTTCTTGGTATCGTTCTTCCTCCCGGAAACATTTGATATTTAATACTCTTTTCACACTCGCGCGTATATTTTTTAAGAGTCTTGCCCGGTTGTCTGGTTCCTCGAATTAATTTAATTTTCAAATTAAACCGGGATCTACTAACACTCTTTATTTATAAATTTATATTTAAAACCATCTTTCGAATATTATTTGTTAGGTCAACTATTGTTTAAACTAAGTAAAACTACCAACAATAATGAGTGTTTATTGTAAATCATATGAACTATATAATGTGAATCTCTTCCAACGTATGGGTTCTTGATGATTAACATTTTTGATACATATTATTGGCTATCTCCATTAACCTCGCTGTGGACATAAGACGCTGTAATGATTGATAGAACTTTATTGTTGAATACTCTGCAATCCTTTAGATTAACATAGATAATATGTATTTGTTCATGATTAGCAAGCCCTCCGTATTCTCTTCTTCTTTATACTAATTCACTTGTAAAGTCACCATAGATGCTGCATAACGATTATCAATTTCATATTCACTGTTAAGATTTGAAAGATTAGTGTCTTACGTAATACTGCTTTGAAACTATTTTCTTATATAAACTTCTTGTTTTATATCCAAATTGCACTTCAAACACTTCAATTTAACCCAAAATAATGTAATATTCGTTGCAAACAGCATTACTTACTCTTATATGGAAGCATGTTATTAAGCTAAGAATTATTTAAACATCATTTAATTCTCGAAAGATCTTACAATTTTATATTTTTATTTGTAAAGAAAAAACAATGACTTATTAAAGGTCTCTATTTTATAAATGAGTATGTATTTAATGATCTTTAAACTAAAATTAAAACTGTCTATTTTGATTTCTTTTGCTTTTATTATCACACTTTTGTATTGTCCCCCTATCTCTCTAAAAAGAATCTCGACATCCTTTTCTAAATTAATTTTATTATTTTCTAAGTGATTCTTTAGCCATTTCACATCGAATTTAAATGGTTCAGAGATAGAGTAGGGTTCAATTCTATAGAATTTAATCTGCTTTTCAAATATCGATTCAAGAGGCTCTATTGGTACTAAACTTTGATCTTTTTTTATATCTCCATATAATTTGCATAATTCGACTCTTTTATTACGAAACCCTTCTATTCTAATATTAATTGGTATTTTACCATTATTATAAACATGGATAACAATTTCTTTTTCACTGGTTAGTATTTCCACTCCATTTTTCTCAGTCTTTACTTTATTTTGTACATATGTCATGAATATATAATCTTTTCTATTATCTTTACTATAATATTTAACAGTTAGATATATAGTTGCTACGGTACTTATAATTCCTACCCACTCTGCAACTGACCCCCCACACAATATTTACTGACATTAATTTACCTCTTTTTTATATTAATATACAAAAACCGCCCTCGTCGCATAGAATGAATAAGGAAAGAGGTAATTTGGTGATTCGAATATACGGACTTATCACTATCCGATATTAATCAAAATTTTTAAACTAAAATCACCTTATACCCCATTATCTTTAGTCTATAAAGCCACACCGATTATAACCTTTACAGATTCTTTGAAAAATGATTGGTAACAAAATTAAATAAGTTATTTATTTTCCCCATTCTAATTTACTCCTAATACCCGTAGTTGTAGTAACCACCTTCATGGTATATTCTACAAATATCTTTAAAATCAGAATCCCGTTGGGCATAGACTTTGTCTGTTTTTATTAATGAATTATGATATTCATTTTTAACTTAGCATCCTCACTTCGATCATACCGTATTCTCTTAATTTGATATAATTGATACGTTCTACTTTCTTTTCATCAGAATCATTTTAATAGTAGAAGAATTTGAGATTATGCCACTCTGGATTTACTTTAACTTTTGCATCTTTCCCTGCCTTATAATATAGATAAAGTATAAAGTTATATTATGTATAGATGAAGCCTTAACCGTTATCGACGACATATCTAGAATATTCTGTATCCTAAGGTACCCTCTGAATCTAATATTCAATAACAGGTAAATCTTTTCCTAACTGACCATTTATTTGAGTGATTAATCTATCAAATTGATTCAATTTATAATCCTCCTAAAATATCTTTTCTTAATCATTGAATATAAAATTATAAGAATAGTTAGCTAAAGCACAAAAAAAGACACCTTCCAATTAAGTAAAGTGCCTCGAAGTTCTAATGTAATAATGATTGGTACTCGATTCCTGTGGAATTTCCATCCAATAACACATCTGTAAATCGTTTTTCTCGAGATGCAATCAATTTTATCCTCCTAGTGTCTCTCTATTAGATTAAATAAAGACTAAAACCCAACCTTTCGGTTGGGCTAAATTCTTGTAATAATGATTGGTACTCGATTCCTGCGGAATCTCCGTCCCATAATACATCCCTAACTCGCTTTGCTCGAACACCAATCAGTTTTAAATTCCTATTATCTCTCTTTTAGATTTAATAAAAATAAAAAAACCCAACCTTCCGGTTGGGTTGAATTCTTGTAATAATGATTGGTACTCGATTCCTTGCGGAATCTCCGTCCCATAGCACATTCGTAAGCGAACAAGTTCGCAACGACTGTCCTAACGTTTTGAGAATTGTGAAGCTTTACGAGCTTTCTTAAGACCTGGTTTTTTACGTTCTACCATACGAGGGTCACGTGTTAATAGTCCAGCTGATTTTAATGCAGGACGGAAGTCTGGATCGACGTTTAATAGTGCACGTGCGATTCCGTGACGAATGGCACCTGATTGACCAGAGAAGCCTCCACCTTTTACGTTCACAATTACATCGTAAGATCCTAAAGTTTCAGTAGCGTTGAATGGTTGGTTGATTACTTCGTGTAAGTGAGCAAATGGAATGTATTCTTCCAAAGGCTTACCATTCACAGTGAATTCACCAGTTCCTGGTACTAAGCGTACGCGTGCTGATGAGTTTTTACGACGACCTGTTCCTAAGTATTGTACTGTAGCCATTTAATCCCTCCTTATATTAATGTATTGATGTCTAATTCTTTAGGTTGTTGAGCGGCATGGTTATGCTCTGAACCTTCATAGACAAAAAGTTTAGTGAATTGTTTACGACCTAAACGGTTATCTGGTAACATTCCTTTTACTGAACGTTCGATTAAGCGTGTAGGTTTCTTGTCGCGCATTTCACCTGCTGTAGTGACACGCATTCCACCAGGATGTCCTGAGTAGTTATAATATTTCTTGTCTGTCGCTTTTTTACCAGTTAAGGCAATTTTTTCAGCGTTAATTACGATTACAAAGTCACCTGTATCCACGTGTGGTGTATAGGTGGGTTTATTTTTTCCGCGTAAGATTGATGCAACAACAGTTGAAAGGCGTCCCAATGGGATGTCTGTGGCATCTAATAATACCCAGTTGCGTTCAACTTCGTTCTTTTTAGCCATATATGTTTGACGCACGTTGTTTTCCTCCAATATTTATCTAGTTGTTTACGGTTACGATGAGTTTCCGGGGCTCATGTGTGGGGTAAACAATACCGTCCACTATTATATTCCTTATCAACCCCTAATGTCAAGCGGTTTTCTTTAGCCTGTTTAAATTTTTATCTAAGGAACATTCTTTTTTAACTTCATGCTATAATCAAATTAAAGGAAGTGAATATGAATGAAAGCTCAAGAACGACGCCAAGCTATCTTAGCTTTTTTAAAAGATCAAACTGAGGCAGTTACAGCCAATGAACTTGCTAGCCGCTACCAAGTCAGTCGTCAGGTGATTGTCGGTGATATTGCTCTATTACGGGCCCATAATAAGGTAGAAATTTTAGCAACCAATCAAGGATACTTAATCCCAGCTCTTTCAGCTGGTGAAAACGTAGCGAGTGGTTATACGGGCGTGATTGTTTGTCGCCACGATAACAGTCAGATGCGGGTGGAATTAGAGACCATTTTGGCTCATCAGGGTCGAATTCTTGATGTCCAAATTGAGCATCCTGTTTATGGCTTACTTTCGGCTGCACTTCATATTAATAATCAAGCCGATTTAGAAGCCTTTTTAGAACGGATGAAAAACTTTGAAGGAGAGATGTTAGCTTCTTTAACGAATGGTATTCATTCCCACACCATTTCAGTTCCTAGTTTGAAAGAGTTTGATCAGATACAGCAAAGCTTACAAAATGAAAACATTTTATATGTTTAATTGGGTGTCTTGACACCTGTAAAGTTTATTGGTAAACTTCCGATAGATTATTTACTTTATGGAGGTTTCTATGACACAATCCTTTAAATTATCAAAAACCCGCCAATTGACCTTTGCCAGTTTATTAACTGCTATTGGAATTATTATTCCAATGGTAATGCCACTTAAAATTGTAATACCGCCAGCTTCGTATACGTTAGCTAGTCACGTAGCCATTTTTGTAGCAATGTTTATTTCTCCTTTTACAGCTGTCTTGGTTAGCCTAGGAACAAGCCTTGGTTTTCAGCTAGCTGGTTTCCCACTGATTATTGTTGCTCGAGCTGCTTCGCACGTTGTCTTCGCCTATGTAGGGGCTAATATGCTAGAGAAACGCCCTGAGTGGCTAGCAACTAGAAATAGTAAATGGACCTTTGCCCTAATCATCAATCTGATCCATGCGGTTGCCGAAGTGGCTGTTGTTTTCTTCTTGACCCAATTTGGTTTGAATACAGCGAGTGAAAACTTTTTGTATGTTTTAATTGTCCTAGTTGGTGGCGGAACCGTTATTCACGGTATGGTCGATTATTTCATGAGTGATTATTTTGCTAAGCAGCTAGCAACTAGAGCTAAAATACCTGTTTATCCAATCACAGAATAAAAATTTCTTAGAGGGCAAGTGGAAACACTTTGCCTTTTATTTTTGTCTTATGATACAATCGGAGCGAATTCTCTTGTAAGGAGGGAAATAATGAATCATTATGATGTAATTGTGATCGGTGGCGGCACCAGTGGTATGATGGCTGCCATTCATGCCGGTCTCAACGGTGCCAAAGTCTTACTTTTAGAAAAAAACACTAAACTTGGTCGAAAGTTAATTCTAACTGGAGGAGGAAGATGCAATGTAACCAATCGTTCCACCCGGGAAGATTTAATTGAACATATTCCCGGTAATGGTAAGTTTCTCTATTCCGTCTTAGATCAATTTGATCCGCAGGATATTGTAGACTTTTTTCAATCCCGAGGTGTTCTCCTCAAGGAGGAGGATCATGGTCGAATGTTTCCGATTACTGACTCCGCTCGCACGATTAGAGACTGTCTGATCCATGAAATGCAGCATTACTCCATAAAGATGATAACCGGCGAACCAGTTGAAGAAATTCTCTATGACGAGATAGAAGGCCATGTTAAGGGGGTTCGCACTAGCAAAGCCAGCTACACTGCTAAAGCTGTCATAATAGCTTCAGGCGGTAAAGCCTATCCGCGAACAGGGTCAACAGGGGATGGCTACTTATGGGCCAGGCAAGCTGGTCATACTCTGACTGATTTTTACGCCACCGAGGTGCCATTATTATCCAATGATCCCTTTATTAAAGATAAATCACTACAGGGGGTTTCCCTACGTGATGTCAATGTGAAAGTATTCGATGAACAAGGAAAAACGATTGTTGCTCACCAAATGGATATGATTTTCACTCATTTTGGTTATTCCGGCCCTGCAATTTTAAGATGTTCTGGTCATGTAAATCTTTACCTTAAAGAATCCCAACAAAAGAGGGTCCACTTGGCAGTGGATCTTGTACCCCATTCGTCCATTGAAGATTTAAAAGCAAACGCCGAAGACCAAAGAGAAAAGCAAGTAGATAATATCTTGCGCCAGTGGTTACCTGATAAATTAAGCCACTTAATTCAAACGCAAGTTGGCGTAAAACCGAAATTCGCCTATAAGCAAGTCAACCACTCAATTCAAGAAGCTCTCTGGCACCGTATCAAGCATTTCCCACTTACTGTTTATGGCAGTCAACCAATTGAGAAGGGGTTTGTTACTGGAGGAGGAGTTAACCTGAAGGAAATCACTCCCCAAACCATGGAATCTAAGCAGATGAAAGGCCTCTATTTTTGCGGTGAAGTGATTGATATTAATGGCTATACCGGTGGTTATAACATTACCGCAGCATTTGCGACCGGAGCCGTTGCGGGTCAACATGCCGCTTGGGCAAGTCTTTCCTCTTAATTGATTCAACTTTTAATCAATAAAAAAAAACAATCAGCACCGCAATCAGACGGTGATGATTGTTTTTTATTTTAACTATTTTACTCCGCACTCGTTTCTTCTACTTCTGAACTAGTTTCTGTAGTACTTTCACTGCTGCTTGTCTTTTCTGAATCTTCTTTTTCTTCAAAAGCCTGCGGGTCGGATACGATTAAGACACCGTTGACCACCATTGATTCAGCTGGCAACTTGTTCCATTCTCTTAATTGGTCGATACTTACTTCATACTTATCTGCTAAGACCTCCAGTGTCTCACCAGGAGCTACTTGATGGTATTGAGCCCATGGGTTACTTACTGCTAGTTCTTCGCCAATATAAACCACGTTATCAAGTAGACCATTCCAAGCACGAAGAGCTTCAACGGACACTTCGTACTCTCTAGCAATACTGTCTAAAGAATCCTCTTCTGTCACCGTATAAATCTCAGGTGCTTTTTCCGGATGAGATAGCGTTAATTCCGTTCCCTCTTCTATGGCCTTTCCTTCTTCAAGCTTACTCCACTCCATAATTTCAGCTTCAGTAACTGGATAAATTTCTAATAAATCTTGAATTTTTTCATCTTTCTTTACGGTGTGTTTTACTGGATAAATATCTTTAAGTGGTCGCGCTTGTTTGAAGAAGGTGATGGCTTGACTTGGATCCTTCAAATAAAGGATGTCACCCGCTTTAATCTCATCATTTAAAAGGCCATTCCATTTACGCAAGTCTTTCTCACTGATATCGTTATCCTTAGCAATTTCAGCTAACTTTTCACCTTCAGCCACCTCATGCGTTGGCAATTCAATCGTTTCAGGATCTATTGCCTTCGTCCTTGGATCAGCGAGCTCTTCCTTATCTTTTTGTAATGATTTTGGTTTGCGAATATTGACTTCGCGCGGCTCTTTGTCTGGTGATTTTGGCTTTTCATGATCAACTGCTGGCGTTGTTGTCACTGAAGTGGCGTTGCCACTGGTTTCTGTCGATGGTGTTGGTTGATTAGGTACGTTAATCGTTCCTGAATCAGGTAAATAAATCACTTCCCCTGGATAAATCATCGTATCTGTTCTACCATTAAAGGCCATAAGTTGACGTCCGGTCATGCCGTACGCTTGAGCAATCGTGTCAAAGTTATCTCCAGGTACAATCGTATAGGCATTGGAGGAAATATTTGGTTGACTTGGAGTAGCCAGTTGGGTAGGTTGGGTGACATGACTTGTGCCGTTAGCTGTGACGGCAAGTTGATCGCCTGGATAGATTAAATCTGAAACCAAACCATTCCACGCTACTAATTGATCAACAGTTACACCATAAGCTAAAGCAATCGTATAGAGACTATCACCCTTATTCACCACATAGGATCCTTGATTGCTTGATCCTTGGTTTGAAACGCCTGGTGAGACTGAAGTAGTTCCCCCATCTGCGACCGCTAGTAAATCACCTACATTTAAGAAGTCCGAAGTCAGTCCGTTCAATGCCTTTAATTGACTTACAGTTAAACCATAAGCATTAGCAATTTTATAGAGGCTGTCTCCCTTTTGAACCACATAGGTTGCTGGATCATCTGATACTACCGGTGGTTGGCTCGGTTGATTAGACCCACTTAAGGCTAAACGGTCACCCACATCAATAAAGTTGCCTGAAATACCATTGATTGCACGTAATTGATCGACACTTAAGCCAAAATGATTAGCAATCGAATAAAGTGTATCGCCTTTTTGGACCACATAATAACCAGCTGTTCCTTGATTATCCGTACTATCCTCTGTTTGTTTACTTACGATTAATTGGTCACCTAAATCAATCCGTGAACTGGTTAACCCATTTAAGTTCATCAATTCTTGTTCAGATAAGCCATACTTACGAGCCAAACTATAGATCGTGTCTCCTTTTTCAACCACATGAATGGTATTTGCGGCAACGTGAGACATTCCGATTAAAGAGATAATTGACAAACAAATGGCCGATTTGCTGATTAATTGTTGCATAATTTTTTTCATAGATGAGCCCCCCTTTAATTTAGTTTACTTTAGTAACTATAGTATAACATGCCCCTATATCTACGCAAAGCCATTCCCTCAGAAATCACTTGGGATTCATATTTTTTTCATCTATTATTAATAATTCTTTCTCATAAGAGTTATCAATCTTTTTCTATAAATTCGATAATATATAAAATTTTATTAATAAGTATTTGATCCTATTGAAACCATATTAAGTATATGGTATTTTTATCTTGTTTGATAAATACTTTTTGGTGGTGATATTCTTGTCGTCATTGTTTCGGATGAGTTATCAAGTCGTTCCATGTCATCGTCATTATACTGTTTTTCTCCAACAAGCCCTTATGCATGCCCACTATCTTCCTCCCCATTATAAAGTGGTTCCAATTCTATTTTGTGATATTCGGCCCTATCATCTTATTGCTCAAAGTCTAATCATTGATAACAATGGTGATATTTGGTACTCTCATAGACCTTTACAACTACTGTCGCAAAATGTTCTTCAAGACCAACACTGCTTTGTCCCCTTTCATTCATGCTTAGGAAGTCCTTTATGGCTTAATGTCCGATATTGTTCATATTTTCAAATGTTTCAAGATGAATCTAATCCTCAAACAGCTATCAACTATGGTCTTTTCTATTATCACTTAAATCCGTATCGAGATCTCTCCTTCATTTATCCACTCTCCATTCATTGCAAATCTTTTTATTGTCTTCCTTCTCAAACTAATAGCCAAATACATTCAACTAAAAAACAATTTAACATTAACCTAATTTAAAATAAATTAATCCTATATATTATTCTTAATATCAGTTAGAATTTCTGTCCCATGTATAAAAATAACAAAACCTTAAGTTAAGTGGTTTTTTCAAACACAAAAACTTAAGGTTTTTTAATTAGAATAGCCCAAAGAATCTCTTTTTCTTCTTTACTTTAGTGTGAAGGGGTGTTAAAGCTTGAACCGGATCACCATTAAAAATATCTTTAGCATTTTGAAGGAAATAATTCACTTTTTCTTGGCCGAAATCATTTTCTAATTGACTGAAAGCTGCCCGCATATTAAAGGGACGAAAGTCAACATGATGGACATCAGAAGCGATGACATGGACCAGGTTTGCTTGAATCATTTTTCGAGCTATTTCTTGTAGTTTTGCTCCATATAATCCTACATATGAGGAAGATGTGATTTGTGATAAGCAACCCATTTCAATTAATTTGTAAAGATCATCAAAATTCGCAGCCAATTGATGGTTACGCTCAGGGTGTGCAATTAAAGGGGTAATTCCTAGCTCGATTAATTGTGATAAAATCCCATGAGCAAAGTCAGGTACTTTGGCTGTAGGAAATTCTATCAGATAGTATTTTCCCGTTTCATCCAAGGATAACAAGTCATCATTATAAAAATCATCCATAAAACGCTGGGTTAATCGGATTTCTTGGCCGGGATAAACCTGAACTTTTATCCCAGCTTGCTCATAATCTAAATTTAACTGCTTAGCAAAAGCAATCACTTCGTGCTTATGATTAATATATTGACCATTGCGGTGATGTGGGGTCAGTACGATATGTTGAACACCTTCTTTTTGCCCTATTCTAGCAAGCTGAATTGAATCTTCAAGTGTCTGAGCTCCATCATCCACTCCTGGAATTAAATGTGAATGCAAATCAACAATCATGATTATATCTCATCCTTATTTTCATTGCTATGTCCATAGCCATAACCGTAATATGCATAATAGCCAGCTCCTTCTTCACGAGGAACCCCATTCATGACATATCCCAAAATATTGGCATTGACATTGTCTAAGATTTCTTTGGCTTGTCGTACTTCTTCACGACGAACATATCCATAGCGTGTAACCAGTAAAACGCCATCTACCCGAGTAGCCAAAATTTGAGGGTCTGCTACCGCTGTAATTGGTGGTGTGTCGTAAATGATTAAATCAAAATACTGATTCAATTCATGCATTATAGCCGTCATACGTGCAGAACCTAACAACTCAGATGGATTGGGCGGGATAGGCCCGCAAGGTAAGAGGTATAAACCTGTATCAGGATTATGCTGCACTACTTGATTAAACTTGACTTCAGAATTAGCGATTAAGGTTGATAATCCTTCTTTATTGTCAATTCTAAAGGTACGGTGAAGAGTTGGCTTCCGCATATCCGCATCAACAATCAAAACACGTTTTTCGGTTTGAGCCATTACGATAGCTAGATTCGCTGAAACGGTGGACTTGCCTTCTGCTGGAATACACGATGAAATGAGTAAACTTTTTAATTTGCGATCCACTTGCGCAAATTCGATATTCGTACGGATGGCACGAAATTGCTCTGCATTGATCGATTGTGGAGAGGTATATGCGATTAAGGAAGTTCCAATCTCTTGATCTTTTAATAACTTGGATTCTTTTTTCTTACGACTATTAAACATCCTAAACCTTCTTTCTGGTACGTTTTTGTGAGTTGTGATTTACGATACGAGAACCTTTTACTTCCTTATTTGAAAGTTCATAAATATGGCCTAAATCATTAATTCCCAAACTTGCCATAAATTCATCCTCTTTGACCGTAGTATCAGATATTTCTAATAAAAGAATTAATAAAACAGCTAAGGCAAGTCCCATTAAAGCACCAATGATAGCATAGATCGGCAAACTAGGTGAGACCCGATTTGGATTATAGGAAGCTGGTGAAAGGATAAAGATATTTGTCTCTTCACCCCCGTAAATATCACTTACCGTTTCTTCAAAAACCGTTATCACCTTATAAAGAACATCTTGAGCAGCCTGGGGTGATTCTAATTGAACAGAAACATAAAATGCTTGAGAGTTGGGCGATTGCTCAACTGTAATTGATTTTTTTAAATCTGGTACAGAATAGGCTTTATTCATGTCATCACTGACTTTGTTTAAGACACTATCTCCAGTAATAATATCTCGGTAAGTGTTGATTAACTGGGAGTTTGCTTGTAGTTCACTGTACTGAATTGGCGTTTGACCCATTCGCTCTTCTGATTGGTTTACTAAAAGTTGAGCCGTAGACCGGTAATTGGGGGATATAAATAAAATCATAAATCCAATCGATATAATAATCCCCGACACCATTAAAGTGAAAATTTTAAAAGCATGCTTAGTGAATAGTTTCCATAAATCTTTTAAACTGATTTCTTCCTGTTGCATATTATCCTCCATATTTTGCGCTATCATTAGCAAATTTTATTATTTTTTCTTTCATTATTTTAGGTTGATGAACGAATTCTTTCAAACTCTCGACGAATGCTAAAGTTTCCTCTAAAGGAATTGAGGCAACTTTACCGACAAATAATTGATCATTCAATTTATTCTCCACTAACTCTGAAGAAGTCAGTAGCTCTTCATACAGTTTCTCACCCGGTCGGATACCAGTTTCACGGATACCAATATCTTCAATTGTATGACCGGATAAAAGAATCATCTTCTTGGCCAAATCAAGAATTTTTACAGGCTCTCCCATATCGAGAATGAATACCTCACCATCGTTGGAAAAAGTTCCGGCAAAAATGACTAATTGACTGGCTTCGGGTATGGTCATAAAATAACGAATCATTCTAAAATCCGTTACTGAAACCGGCCCACCAGCAGCAATTTGTTTTTTAAAAGCAGGGACAACACTTCCGCGACTGCCTAAAACATTTCCAAAGCGCACCGCGCAATAAGTCGATTTTGATTGTTGATTCATGCCTGTAATAATTAACTCTGCCACCCGCTTTGTCGCTCCCATAATATTCGGGGGATTGACTGCCTTGTCGGTGGAAATCATAACCATTTTAGCTACTTTAGCTTGATCAACTGCTCGAGCAACGTTATAAGTCCCTAAGATATTATTTTTAAAGGCCTCCACCGGATTGGACTCCATTAAGGGAACATGCTTATGCGCCGCAGCGTGATAAATGATATCAGGTTGATACTCTTTTAAAATTTCCACTATGCGTTCATAATCTTGAATATCCGCTATAATTGGAATATATTGAATCATGCTCTCATTCTTAGTTTTGATCATTTCATGATAGATCAAGTAAATTGAATTTTCTCCATGTCCAAGTAAAATCACTTTAGCCGGATTATGTTTGGATACTTGCCGAACTATCTCAGAACCAATCGATCCGCCGGCTCCTGTAATCAAAATTGTCTTTCCTTCCAGTTCCTTCCGCATAGCGGTTTCATCTAATTCAACTTCTTTACGACCTAATAGATCAGAAATTTTAATTTCACGCATGGTGCCTTTGGGTTGATGAATGCCTAATAAAACATCTTCAACCGGCGGCATATTATAAACTCTCACTCCCAACTCATTGCAAAAGCCTAAAATGGCTTCATATTTTTCTGGTTTTAATGAAGGAATTGCGATAACCGCTTTAGAAACGTGATAACCATCAACAAGAGCGGGCAGTTTTTCTAAAGACCCCACCACTTCGACTCCGCCAATATTCATGCCTCTTTTGGCTGGATCTTCATCGAGTATTGCAATTACTTTTTCATTTCTGGGATGTCGTTGATAAGTGTGCATAAATAGAGACCCTCCGTCTCCAGCACCAATCAGAACGATATTTTCACGATCTTTGGTATTTTTATGAGATATTTTATTTTTACTAAGATAAATGATTTGCCACAAAAACCTTAAACCGACTATAAAGAGGCCGGAAAAACCCGCTACAATCACTAGGTATCGAAAAGAGATCCATTTAATTACAATAGATAACACCAAACCACTCATTAAATTAGCAAAAAGAACGATTAAAAATAAGGAAATAATATCAATCATCGTAGCATAACGTTTTATGCGCGATTCAACTCTGAGATACTTACAAATAAAAAAGTAAAAAAGAAAAGAAAGAACTAGGTGTCCGAGATAAAATGTCACAGGAACCTTCAAAATACCTAAAAAAATGATCAATGAAATAGTAGTCGCTATACCAAAAGATACAAAATCACTCATCGCCCAAATCAATCGTTTATGAATTAAGGGAAGCTTCTCTACCCATTGCACGAAACGTCGGGATACTTCTTCTTGCCTTTTCAGCATCTTTTCATTCCTCACTATCTCCTATTTAGCTACCTCTTATTTAGTCTGGTAATGCTTGTTTGAGCGTAGCCATTATTCTATCTCATTTTACCTATCTTATTCCGCAGTTTCAATGTGTTTAGACATTTATTTTAAATATAATCATTTATAAATAAAAAAACGCAAACGATTCAAGTTTTAAAAAACTATCAATCGTTTGCGAGTTATTTATAGTTAGAACATTACATCATACCCATACCAGGTTGAGCTGGCATTTCTGGTTCATCTTTAGGAATTTCAGCTACTACAGCCTCAGTTGTTAATAAGAGCGCTGCAACAGAAGCGGCATTTTGTAAAGCTGAACGTGTTACTTTAGTTGGGTCGACGATACCTGATTGGATCATATTTTCAAATTGATCAGTTGCGGCATTGTAACCTGTTCCCTGTTCAGAAGAAATAATTTCATTTACAATAACTGAACCTTCGCGACCTGCGTTTTCAGCAATTTGACGAACAGGCTCTTCTAAAGCACGTACAACAATTTTAACTCCTGTTGCTTCGTCATCTGTCAATGCTTCAGTAGCAGCAACTTGATCTTTAATATTGAGATAAGCTGTTCCACCACCAGGGACGATTCCTTCTTCAACAGCTGCACGGGTTGCATTCAAAGCATCTTCAATTCGTAATTTTACTTCTTTTTGCTCTGTTTCAGTGGCTGCACCTACTTTAATCACAGCTACTCCACCGGCAAGTTTAGCTAAACGTTCTTGTAATTTTTCTTTGTCATAGCTTGAGGTTGTCTCTTCCGCTTGGTGACGAATTAGAGCCACACGTTCTTTAATAGCATCTGAAGAACCTGCTCCTTCAACAATGGTAGTATTATCTTTAGTAACGGTTACCTTTCCAGCTGATCCTAAATGATCAATTGTTGCGTCTTTTAACTCAAAACCTAATTCTTCTGAAATGACGGTTGCTCCGGTTAAAATGGCAATATCTTCTAACATTGCTTTACGACGGTCACCAAAACCTGGCGCTTTAACAGCTGTAACATTTAAGGTTCCACGTAGTTTATTTAAGACTAATGTAGGAAGGGCTTCACCTTCGACATCTTCCGCAATTAATAATAATGGACGTCCTGATTGCATCACTGCTTCTAATACAGGCAGAGCATCTTGAATATTTGAAATCTTACGGTCAGTAACTAAAATATATGGATTTTCAAGATCAGAAATCATTTTTTCATTATCCGTTACCATATACTGAGATAAGTAACCACGGTCAAATTGCATACCTTCAACCACTGATAATTCCGTTTCAATTGTCTGTGAGTCTTCGATGGTAATGACACCGTCGTTGCCTACTTTTTCCATGGCATCTGCAATTAATTCGCCAACTTTTTGATCCCCTGAAGAAACAGCAGCAACTTGTGCAATGGCTTCTTTGGAAGAAACCGGTTGAGATAACTCCTCCAAAGCAGCTACAGCTGTCCTAGTCGCCTTATCAATTCCACGGCGAATACCGACTGGATTAGCGCCGGCTGTAACATTTTTCATCCCCTCGCGCGCAATTGCTTGCGTCAAAACTGTTGCTGTAGTTGTTCCGTCTCCAGCAATATCATTTGTCTTTGAAGCTACTTCTTGAACCAATTGAGCACCCATGTTTTCATAACGGTCTTCTAATTCAATTTCACGAGCAATAGTTACCCCATCATTGGTAATTAAAGGAGATCCGTAAGTTTTATCTAACACAACATTACGTCCTTTAGGTCCCATTGTTGTTTTAACTGTATTTGCTAATAAATCTACTCCACGTAATAAAGCTGCACGTGCATCTTCTGAAAATTTTAATTCTTTTGCCATCTCTATCGCTCCTTTATCTATTGTATTTAGTATCTATTATTCGATGATTGCTAAGGCTTCTTTTAATTCAATAATAATGTATTTTTCACCTTGATCTTCAATCTCTGTTGCAGAATAAGACTTATAGATAACTTGATCGCCAACTTTAACACCATCTTCTGCTTCAATTTCAGGTCCAACTGCTACCACTTCACCGATCTGCTGCTTTTCTTGGGCAGAGCTCGGTAACACAAAGCCGCTAGCTGTTGTCTCTTCTACTTCTTTTGGTTTAAGCACAATACGTTTTGCTAAAGGTTTTAACATGAGAATCCCTCCAAATTTTTATATTTAGCACTCGAATGATTCAAGTGCTAATCACAACTAATATATTAGACCATCTTTGATTAAAAAGCAAGAAATACAACTAAAAAAAAACAAATATCTTTCACTGAAAGTTTCTATCCATAAGAAAAGCCTCTCACTTAAGGGTCGGCCCCAAAAGTAAGAAGCTTTTATTACTCTTTAATCTCTGGATAACTGGTCCGCTATATCTTCTTGGTTGATAAAATATATCAGGGTTTGCAATTCATTCGTTAAGTCAACATTTTGTACTCGAACAGTGTCTGGTACTTCAAACCGTAAAGGCGTAAAATTTAAAACACCCTTAATTCCTGCTGCAATTAACCTTTCCATAATACCATCTGCATATTCTTGTGGAACAGTCAAAATAGCTACTTCGATCGCTTGCATTTCTAATTGTTCTTCTAATTCATCAATTGAATAAATTGGAATGCCTGAATGTACCGTTCCAATAATATCTGGGTTAATATCGAACCCCGCCCCTATTCTGACATTATTAGATTTTCTAAAATTATAATTCAATAAAGCATTTCCTAACGATCCTACACCAATTAGGGCGGTAGTTGTCAAACGATCCTGATTTAAAGTCTTTCCAAAGAATTGGAGCAAATACTCAACATCATAGCCATAACCTCTTTTACCAAGTGCTCCGAAATAAGAAAAATCACGCCGAATGGTCGCACTGTCAACTTTGACAGCATCACTGAGTTCGGTTGATGAAATACGCGTCTTACCCGCATTATATAAATAGCGCAAATAACGATGATAGATAGGTAAGCGCTTAGCCGTCGCTCGTGGGATTTCTTTCACCATTCTACTTCCTCCGTTCATCCTAAACTTTTAAAGCTTTGTGTGTTTTATCACAATTTTATACGCTTAGTATATCATCAAATCAAACTAATGCCAATTAGAAGACTCAATTTTTTAAATTTTTTTCACAAACTCAGTAGTTTCTGCTTTCAGATCCTAACTAGTGAGGCGGTCATTTCCATGCTATAATATGAGGGATTGAACAAAGGGGGAAAGCCCATGATTTTACTACAAGCAAATAATATTAGTCGTCGGTTTGCCGATGTCACCTTATATGAAAGTGTTAATTTTTCGATCCAAGAACGAGATCGCATTGCCTTGGTAGGACGCAATGGTACCGGCAAGTCGACATTGATTAAACAAATAATTGGTGAAGAACCAATTAATGATGGACAATTTAGCCGAGCAAAGAACCTTAAAATTGGCTACCTTGAACAACACATTGCGGTTAATTCTTCCTTAACGATTTGGGATGAGATGCTTTCTTTGTTTACTAAAGAAATCGCATTGAAAGGCCATGCTCAAGATATCGCCAATCATCTAGCTTCCTTAGCTGAACAAGGGGATACACAATCGAATCTCTATCAAGAGACTCTTTCGCGGTACGATCAAATTCAAATTGAGATGCAGGCTAAAAATGTCTATCAGATCGAATCGACTATTCGGACCGTCCTCCATGGGTTCGGTTTCTATCCCGAAGATTATGATCAACCGATTCAAAGTCTATCTGGCGGTCAAAAAACCAGAATAGCCTTAGCCAAACTCTTATTGCAAGACTATGACTTATTAATTCTCGATGAACCAACTAACCATTTAGATATGCAGACACTGACTTGGTTAGAGAAATTTTTAACGGCTTATCAAGGGGCTTTATTGATTGTTTCCCATGATCGTTACTTTTTGGATAAGGTAGCTACACAGGTTTATGAGATCCGTGACCACCGCCTCCACCATTATCATGGTAATTATTCCTTCTACGTCAAAGAAAAAGCAACTCGCATGGAACAAGCCAGAAAATTATTTCTTAAACAACAGGCAGAAATTAATCGCTTAGAAGACTTCGTGCAAAAAAATATAGCTCGCGCTTCTACGACTAAAAGGGCTCAAAGTCGTAGAAAACAATTAGAAAAAATGGAGCGCATTGAAGCGCCTAAAGAAGATTCAAAAGCTCCGCGTATCCAATTTTCGGTCGCTAAAGAATCTGGTGACAAAGTTATTCATGCGGAAGGCTTAAGCATCGGCTATGCGCCTACGGATGTTTTATGTCAAAACATCAATCTTGATCTGACTAAGCAAAACGCGATCGCCATTGTCGGACCTAATGGTGTTGGTAAAACCACCCTTCTTAAAACCTTACAAGGTTATATGCCAGCCATTAACGGTAAGATTAAGATTGGCACCAATGTCCAAATTGGCTACTACGATCAAAACGTTAATCATCTAGACGGAAATGTAACTGTTCTTGAAACACTTTGGCAAGCTCATGACACTACCGATGAGTGGAAAATCCGCTCTATTTTAGGATCTTTTCTCTTTAGTGGAGAAACAGTTGAGAAAAAGGTCAGTCTCCTCAGTGGTGGAGAAAAAGCGCGTCTCGCATTGGCTCTTTTAGCTGCGGATCATGATAACACATTGCTATTAGACGAACCAACCAACCACTTAGATATCGACTCTAAAGAAGTACTTGAAGAAGCCCTTATAGACTTTAATGGAACCCTACTCTTTGTTTCTCATGACCGTTATTTTATTAACCGCATAGCCACCCACGTGTTTGAGATCTCACCTGAACAAAGCCAACTTTATCTAGGGGACTATGACTACTATCTAGCTAAGAAAGAAGAACTTGAAGCATTTAAAGAAGCTGACCTTGAACGAGCGCAAGAAAAAAACAACCACCAAGCTGACACCATTTCCGCTGGACAGCTATCTTATGAAGAGAACAAAAAAATAAAGAGCGAATTAAGAAAATTACAAAAACTAGCTGATGAAGCATGGGCAGACAATGAGTCTTTAGAATTAGCCATCGCCCAAGACAAAGAAGCAATGCTCCATGCGGCCAATACGAATGATCATCAAGCCTTGATTGATCTTGATCAAAAGATCAATCAAAAGCAAGAAACCAGTAACCAACTTATCGCCCAGTGGGAAGAATATAGTCTCGCCATTGAAGCCTATCTTGAAAAATATCCTGATTTACAATAAAAGAAAGAACACACTGCCAATTGTTCAGTGTGTTCTTTCTTTTTATAAGGACATTCCTGGTCTTGCATTCATACCTAAGTCGATAAAATCTTCTTTCAAGAACTTCGGATAGGCTGCCGCCCCAATCATCGCAGCGTTATCCCCACACAAAGACAAAGGCGGTATTAATAGTTCAACAGCTGGATACTGTTTTTGAAAGAATTCCTGCATCTTGCTTCTCAGCTCACTATTAGCCGCTACCCCTCCTGCTAAAACAAACTGTTTAATCTCAGACCTCGTATCTAAGGCTCTACTAACTTTCCCTATTAAAACTTCTACTGAAGCTCTTTGAAAACTAGCGGCCAAATCAGCAGGATGAATCTTTTCTCCCCTTTGATTGGCATTATGAACTAGGTTCATCACTGCACTTTTCATACCCGAAAAAGAGAAGTCTAGATTATCTTCACTAAGCATAGCTCTTGGAATGGGATAGCTAGTAGGATTCCCTGCTTTTGCCATTTGATCCAGATGTTTTCCTGCAGGATAAGGCAAGTCTAATAGACGACCTACTTTATCATAAGCTTCTCCAACCGCATCATCTTGTGTTTCACCTATTACTTGATAGTCATCCTCATCAGTCATAACAACTAGTTCAGTATGCCCTCCACTAACGATTAAAGCCATTAAAGGGAATACTAAATCGTTGATAAAGCGACTGGCATAAATATGTCCAGCTAAGTGATTGACTCCAATCAAAGGTTTCTTATATAAGTAGGATAGAGTTTTAGCAGCTGTCACCCCAATCAAAAGCGGACCAACCAAACCCGGCCCTTGTGTAACGGCGATAGCATCCACTTCAGCTATCGAAAGAATTTGTGCTTCTTTTAGAGCCAATTTCAATACCTGGCTAATTTGCTCCACATGATGGCGACTCGCTACTTCTGGCACCACCCCACCAAATCGCATATGACTTTTGACCTGAGAGGCAATGATGTTTGATTTAATATGAGCACCATTTTCTATCAAAGCGACACTCGTTTCATCACAAGATGATTCGATCGCTAATATTAAATTATTCTCTTGCATTGCTATCCCTCCCCTTACATAATTCCAATTGCATCACTAATCCATCCTCAACTGGATCACGGTAATAGTTTGGCCGTCGATCAATTACCTCAAAAGCTAATGCTTCATATAAGGCAATGGCTGCCTTGTTTGTGACTCGCACCTCTAAATTAACTCTTTCAACCGCTTCAAGTTCAATATAATCTAGAATGGCCGCCAAAAAAGCTTTCCCCTTACCTTTACCTCGCAAACTTGGATTAATCCAAAAATAGTGAATGTTGGCTTCTTCATAGATAATTTGTCCGCCACTGCAGGCTACCAAGTCTTGATCGTGGACCCACACCCATAACCTTGAATAAGGACTTTCCCATTCTTTAAGTGTTGCATGATCTGACCAATGAAAACTATGCGCAATCGCTAAAAGTTGCTGCCGAAGCTTTTTTTCTTTATTCTCTTTCGATATCTCTTTTAGAATCAACTTTATTCTCCTTAAAGGTGGCAACGGAGAAAGAGAGCCGACTCACCATTATCTTCATAGTAAAAAGGCTTTTTATTCTCCAGTACGAACCCTTGCTGGTAATAAACTTTTTGGGCACGGGTATTGCTTTCCCTAACTTCTAAAGTAACAGACTGCTTACCTAATTCACGACTTACCTGTAACCAGATCTTTAATAAATAAGACCCTAAACCTTGCGATTGCCATGTTGGATCAATCACCAGCTGACTAATATGGGTGTTTTTTAATAAACATCGTCCCGTGACCATGCCTATAATACTTTTTTCATCCCTTGATTGATCCTTCTTTTCGATGACTAAATAAAGAAGCTGCGGATTTCTGTGCCAGTCTCTTTCAAAATCTTCCAGATCCCAAGCTATATAGCCTGCATAGCCTCTTTGCTCCAAATCAACTAAGACAGGTAGATCAATTTTTTCTGCCAATCTTATTTGACAAGTTATTTTATCGTTGAGTGTAAGTTGAATTGGATCCAAAGCAGAAATAAACGGATCAATTTGCATCATTGATTTATGTTTGATAGTGTTTTCTTCTTTAAGGGTATTAAATACGCGTTTCATTAGTCTGTTCAACATAACTTTCATTCTTTTCTTTATGAGATTGCTTAGCAGCCCATTCTTGTTCGGCTAGAGTTAGATGAGCATAAAATGGCTCAAAAACATCAACATCCTCAACCACCTCTTTTTCAATATAAGGCGTTTTCCCAACCTTAGGCCAAGCATATTGTTCTAAAAGAAGCTTAAACTGAACCCCTTCTTTAGACAGTCTTTCTTTGATAAAATCGGTCAATTCATTTTCCTGAGAACTAACCATAATCAGCTGACTAACTTGATGATGTCTAATTTCTGGTAAAAGCGTGTCTTCGATCCAAGTCTGCCAATCGACATGTTGATCCTTGATTTGGTTCTTTATTAGCCCTTCTTGCCACTGGTAAACTCCAGTGTAAGCAGTCCCCCTGCGCGCATCTATCAGCGGTACGATCCATCCCTCTCCGGAATCATCGGCAACTTGGGCTGCTAGGATTGCTAAACTAGAAAAACTTTCTAATTGACAGTTTTTGGTCGAAGCCCATACTTTAGCCATTGTTGCTCCAATACGCAAACCGGTATAAGAACCCGGCCCTCTTCCTAACCAAATGCAATCAATTTCTTCCGTCTTCCAATGAACTGAATGGAGGAGATTTTCCACTAACGGTAAGAGAAAGGCTCCGTGTTGTTTTGAAACATTTGAATTAACTTCAATGATTAATTGTCCCTCTTCAAAAAGTCCTAAAGACAAAACATCGGAAGATGTATCTAATGCTAAACTCCTCATGTTCATCTCCTTTCATCCTCAGTGTTAATAATTATCTTAATAAGCCCTAGCAATCCAGACTGTTTCTTGCGCTGGTTTCCCCGTTACAATACAGGTCTCTTTCTTGACCAGTGCGTCTTCTCCTTCAAAATACTGGTTGAATGGTATATTACGAGTCGTAAAGCCGGTCAATTCTTTAATTTTAGCTTCAGACTCCTCGCTACCATCCCATCCAATGAGTACCCAACCAGGCACCTCATTGGCTGCTTTTTTGCTTTCTATATGGCTGACCAACTCATCAAGGGTATCAATATTTGTGTACATGTTAGCTTGGTTACGTTGTCGCGCTTTCTGTAAAAGACGTTTTTGCATGTCCTCTAAAGCTTGTTGAACTTTTTCTGATAGGCTGTCCATTGCAATAGCATATTTTTCATCTTCGTCGCGTGCTTTCATTATCACTTGATTATTTTCAATATCTCTTGGTCCAACTTCAATTCGAAGGGCCGCTCCTCGCAGCTCCCACTCGTTAAATTTATAACCTGCTGAGTTATCTGAATCATCAATATAAGTTCTCAATCCAACAGCTTTAAGTTGTTCGTTTAATTCGTCAACTTTTGACATTACTTCGGCTAATTTTTTCTTAGGTCCTACTGGAATGAAAACTACTTGCTGAGGGGCTATGGCCGGTGGCAAGACTAAGCCTTGGTCATCAGAGTGGGTCATGATCACGGATCCAATTAAACGGGTAGAAACGCCCCAAGAAGTCGTATGCGCATAGACATGTTCATTGTCCTGGTTCAAATAACGAATATTGAAGGCTTCGGCAAATTTAGTGCCCATATAGTGCGATGTGCCCGCCTGAACCGCTTTACCATCTTGCATCATGGCTTCCACTGAAAAAGTTTGTACAGCACCGGCAAACCGTTCAGATGGAGTCTTTTCTCCCATAAACACTGGCACAGCTAATAAATCTTCTAATAATTCAGCGTATATTCCCAACATACGCATGGTACGTTGACGCGCATCTTCCTCGTTGGCATGAGCAGTATGGCCTTCTTGCCATAAAAATTCTGAGGTTCTTAAAAATGGCAGTGTGCGTTTTTCCCAACGAAAGACATTGGCCCATTGGTTAATCTCATAGGGTAGATCCCGATAAGAATTAATCCACTTAGAAAAGGCATCCCCAATCATTGTTTCTGAAGTCGGTCTCAACGCTAATCTTTCTTCCAAAACTTCGCCGGCCGCCTCGGTTACCCATGGTAGTTCAGGGCTGAATCCTTCGATATGGTCTTTTTCACGAGTGAAGAAAGATTCAGGAATTAACATTGGGAAGTAGGCATTACGCACCCCTTCTTCTTTTAAACGCTTGTTGAAGTAGTCTTGAATATGCTCCCAAATCTCATAACCATTCGGTTTAAAGATCATACACCCTCTAACTGGCGAATAATCCATTAAATCTGCTTGTTGTATTGTTTGAAGATACCATTTTGAAAAATCTTCTTTACGTGTTACCATTATTTTCCTCCTAAAAATAAAAAATAACTGCCTTCATCCTATCAAGGACGAAGCACAGTTAGTCTCCGCGGTACCACCTTATTTGCATCTTAAAATGCCCACTCAAGGCGATAAAGGAGCCACCTAATTCTCTTAATAAGATAGTAGGTTCATTTGCTGAGTGGGGAGACACTTCCATCATCTGTCTCTTGCTGGGAACCATCCACAAATTACTAGTCTATTTTCTCTTCCTATTATAAGGAATTAAGTGATAAATACAAGTCTAAGTTTATTCCTCTACAATTGCATCTCCATTAGAATTAAGATCGTAATCGGGTATTTTACCAAAGTTCTTAAGCGGCCAATAGATAAAAGTGGCCTTACCTAATACGGAGTCCGAATCAATCAAACCAAAGCTTCGACCATCAACAGAATTCTGACGATTATCTCCCATAACAAAGAATTTACCTTCAGGAACAACCTCTTCACCTGTAAAAGTATACATGTCGAAGTCCTCAGTGAAAAGACCACCAAATGCATTTTTATATTCTTGAGCCTTTTCATTTAAATAAAACTCATCGACAGCCTGCCCATTAATTAAAAGCTGGTCATCTTTATAGGCAATCTTATCGCCCGGAACACCGATCACACGCTTGACGTATAGTTTAGGCTTTTGATTTGGTAGTGGATTTGGTTGCGGAAAGATGACCACATCGAATCGCTCAATATCGGATAATTTCCACATCCAAACTTTTTCACCATCTTCTAAACTATGCTCCATTGATGAACCATCCACTGAGAAAGGTTGAGCAACAAAATGATAAAAAGTAAATAAAACAGCTACCCATATTGCCATATACAATAACCAAGAAAAAACTTCTTTAAAAAAACGTTTTGTTTTACTCATATTTCACCTCTATACTTTCTGTTTAATATTCTATAACTTTTCTTTTAAAATTGCATCCACTATTGACAATAACCGTAAAAAATATGATATTATGATTTTACTTTGAAGAATATGAATTAACTTTGTAAAATGAGCTCATTTATTTCCCTTGGAGATTAAGAGTGGTAAAATATATGAGATTAATTGTTAAGATTATTTAGTTGTTAATATAGGAGGAATAGATATGAGTCGTAATCAACAACATACTCCCTCAAGGAGTCGTAAACATCGAAAAAGAAAGCGTGGTTTTTCTTTTTCAACTTTTCTAGGCATTTTACTAATTATTGTTGCCCTTGGTTTACTTTTAGTAAATCCTCTGAAAAATTACCTCATTCAAAACAAAACGAATGATATTCAAATATCTAACCTAACGCGTGAGCAAATAGTCGCTAATCAACAAAAGGACGTCTCTTTTGACTTCACCGATATCCAATCGGTCGATCCATTTACAGTTATTTCAAGTAGCGTTAACCCTAAAGACTTGCCGGTAATCGGAGGAATCTCTATCCCTGAATTAAAGATTAACTTACCGATTAATAAAGGAACATCGAATGAAGGAATGTTCTTTGGGGCTGGGACCTTGTCGGCTGATCAAAAGATGGGCGAATCAAATTATGCCTTGGCTAGTCATCATATGTATGATCAAAGCTTACTCTTTTCACCTTTAAAAGATGCCAAGAAGGGGCAGAAAATTTTTATGACCGATTTAGACAATGTCTATGTTTATGAAATCTCCTCCGTCCTAGTTGTTGATCCTTCAGCCGTTGAAGTGTTAAATCCATCTTCGGAACCAATCGTTACTTTAGTCACTTGTACACAAGACTTTGTTGACCGGATTATCGTCCAAGGTGAACTTAAAGAAAAGGTGCCAATTAGTGAGGCTACCATTGAGATGATGGATGCCTTTAAAATCGAAAGAAAGATCGCAACGAATTCTTAAAAATTAAACACCTGAATTAATCCAGTGCTCAAAGCTATTAAATCATAATTGCTTTTGAAAACTTGATCAATTCAAGTGTTTTTTAATTTGACGACAAATCCATTGCTAAGTCGATCGCAAGAATCGTCGCAAGAATTAATACCGTATCCACTTCTTCATTTTTTATATCCATTTCAAAAGTATCAGACCATGCTAAAAACTTTTTCTTAATACGGGCGATTTTATCGCCATTCGAATCCCAGATCGTATAGTCATGTTCAAAAATACTGCCATCTACTACCCAATCAACCCCTTGGACAGAGTACTTAGGTTTAAAAAAAGTAAATTGTTTGCGAATGCGACAAAAGAACTCACCCTCTTGAATAACATCCACAGTTGGAAAAAGTGAAAAAACTTTCTGATTAACTTCGCAAAGCACTTGGCCTGACTGAACGTCGAGAATCTTCGTTTTACGCCCAAATGAAATCAATTTACTGTCAACACGGTATACAGGACGTTGATTTTCATCATATATATCAAAATCTTGTTTGAATGACCACATTTTTTGCTTCATGTATAGTTGCATAATATCCCTCCATTTTTTATATTTTATCATAACGATCACTCAATACTCACCTAATAAAACTTTATGCTACATAATTTATTTTAACGATTAAAATAGCCAATTAATCTAACGTAGATGTTAGATTAATTGGCCAATGCTCCGTATTAAAAGTTCATCTAGTTTAAATAAACAGTCGAACCCGTTTCTAAGTACAAAACGTGTTCACAAATATTGGTGATATAATCACCAATTCGCTCAAAACTAGTGACCAAGTCAATGATGAATATTCCTGCTGGAATACAATCTTCATTATTTGACATCCTAAGTGTAACTTCGTCGAAAACGAGGTCATATTGATTATCAATTTCTGAATCCATACAAGCAATCTGACTAGCCCCTTGAATATCACCATTTTCAATAATTGAAGCTAGTGGTTCAAACATTAACTGCAAACGTTCAGCCATCTGATTAACGATTAATACCATATCTTGATAATTTGAAAAATCAGGCTTATTCCGTTTAACACGCTTAGCAATTGTTGTTGTGTGCTCAGCAATACGTTTCAATTCCACGCTGGTATTTAACAACGCAAAAATAAAACGAAGGTCTGCAGCAACCGGCTGTTGCAAAGCAACTATCACATAAGCATCTTTTTCGAGTTCAACAGACAATTGATCAATTTTCTCATTCATTTTAAGAATCGTCTTTGCAATATCCGTATCAGAAGCATTTACACATTCAATGGTACTAGCAAATATTTTTTGCGTTAGGTTAAACATTTCTTTAGCTTTATCTAATAAGTTTTGTAAATCTTGTGTATATAACTTTCTCATTTATTTTCCCCCTCCCTAACTTCATTTACTTAACTATTTATTATACCAATAAATTTTACAAAAAGCAATTTCATTAAACGTTTTAAATAAAAAAAGTTCCCACTATAATTAGTGAGAACTTTTGAATGTCAATTAACGATTAAAGGAGACGTGCACATGGTCGTAGTGGTTTTGTGTAACGCTTCCACGATCTTCCATCGATTGCCATTGTCCACCTGTCCAGTCTCCATAAATTTGTTGCTTCCAGATAACGTATGAGATATTACTATTACCCATATTAGCAACAGCATCTGAAGCAATTTGATCTCCAATAGTTGATCCTACCGGCACCATAAAATCTACCGCTAAACCTTTCCCATGATCGCCAGAATCACCTGGGCGAAGTCCATAAGCTGTTACCCCATACGCATTAACAATGCGACTGCCATATTTCGCAGCTGAAGCTGAAACGCCAGCTAAAGTTGATGGAGTAGTATAATTAGGAATTACTTCTTCTGTAACAGGTGTTTCCTCATAAGTCTCAACTGCTTCTTCAGTTGTTGCCAGAGACGTAACAGGCGCTTCAACTAATTCTTCAGAAATTACTGGTTGTTCGACTTCTTCAGCAGATATAGTTTCTATTTCAGATGAACTTATTTGTGTCGTCTCAATTGAAGGCATTTCGGGTTTTATTTGCTCTTTTTTTGTTACTGTTAACTCAGCAGCATCTGGTTGCGCTGCTTCTTCAATTTCTGTTGTACTTACTTCCGCTTGAGGAGCTAAAGCTTCCTCAAATGTAGGTGCTTCAGTCAATACATCTTCTACGACAGCTTCCGTCACTTCAGGAATTTCATTTAATAACACAGCAGAGGTTTCAATTACTGCTTCTTTGTTTGACTCTGAAGGGGCAGTAGTCATTTCAGAAACTTCTTCAACCACTTCAAAATCTTCAGCTTCATTTACATTTAAAATTGGCTCTTTAGAAGTGACAACTTGGTCTGTTTGATTGTTTTGAACCTTGGTTTCTGTTTGAGGCGTTAAGCTCACTGGTACATCCATTTCATAAATTTCACCACTGGAAGCCTCAATATTCAATTTTTCAACGGCTTGATTGGCGTCATATTCTGCAACTAATTTTGTACCAGGATAAATTAAGTTAATGTTCTCAATTTGATTAACTTCAGCAAGAAAAGCTAAATCAATATTCATTGCTTCAGCGATCGCTCCAAGCGTATCCCCATACTTTACAACATAGGTCATTTTATTTTCTTCATCTAAAATCAACTCAGCATTTATCTCTTCAACAGTTCGCGCGTTCCACTCTTGAGCGGAAGTAATCGCTATTGGCGTTAGCATCAATAATAACGACGCTCCTAAACTCACTTTCTTATTGAATTTCATTTTTATATACACCTCATAAAATTTTAGTTTCTAGTTTATTTTCCTCAAGTAAATACAGTTTAAATCAATCCTCATATGTTAACAAGCTTTACTCTTGCAAATTAATCAATTGATTTCTATCTGTAACCTTATAAACATATAGGCCAGTTTTATGTAATCTATTTGTAAAATTCATATTTCCGTCAAAATTCTATGGTAAAATATTGCTCAAACACTCAGTAAAGGAAGGATTTTATGCCTCACGTTAAATCTTTTGATGGTCTCAAAGGAATTGCTATCTTATTTATTATTCTCTACCATCTCTGGCCCAATCTTTTTCCAGGTGGTTTCCTAGCGGTTAACATCTTTTTAGTTCTAGGTGCCTACTTTTTAACTCTTAAAATCTATGATTCTGGAGTGGTGAATAGCTGGTTTGCATTATTCATTCAATTTAAAAGAACGGTAACTCGTTTATTCTTTCCCATGATCTGGTTAGTGATACTGCTATTATTTTTTATCCAGATTTTTGACCCTAATTTATTGAAGTCAATGCGGACGGAATTACTTTTTAGCCTTTTGTTTGTTAATAATTATTTTCAAATTTTAAATGGTCGTTCTTATTTCACGGATATGGCGGTAACGTCCTACTTAACTCATCTGTGGTATGTTGCTATTTACTTGCAATCGTTTATACTTACCGGAACCTTAGTTTATTTAAGTAAAAACATGAAAATCGCTCCCAAAATATTAAGTATTTTTTGGCTATGTGTTTTTATTACTTGTAGTTTTCTAACTGCCACTGGTTTCCAATTTCAAGCTGACCCTTCAAATATTTATTATGGTTTTCACACTCGTTATGCCTCATTTGCAATAGGTGTTGCTAGTTATTATCTTATTCAAACTTTTAACCAAAAGGCCTTATCGCTTTCTCAGGATCAGTTGAGAATACATTACTTTTTTTCTGTCCTCATCGCTTTAATGATGTTACTCTTACAAATATTGTCTCTGTCTGACCAAGAGGCCGCTGCTTATATGTTAGGTCTCCCTTATTCAAATATCTTTACTGCCTTATTCATTATTGGAGCTGGCCAAAAATTCTTAATCTATGAAAAACTTTTAGGCAATAAGGTTTTTGCTTGGTTAGGTAAGCGATCATATAGTTTATACCTATGCTATTACCCACTATTAGTTGTTACTTATTCTTTCCAACGGGTATTTGCTAATCATATTGATGGACTTAAACTACTAAGTCTTGGTTTGATCATTTTTTTATCCGCGATCTTTTACTATCTTTTCGAATCCAATCATTTCCATCCATTATTTTCTAGCACATTGAGTCTTAAGAAAAAACTTTATTGGATCAAAGAGCACGTTCAGTTTCCCATTAAGAATGTCAAAGATTTTAGCACTGGCATAACTTATCTGCTTTTAATCTTTTTGAGTCTTATCGGCTTAGCCCGAAGCAAAAATGATAAACCAGTTGCTTTATTTGATCTTGAATATGGTATCTATACCACTCATCCTAATCCTTTTAGCTCTTTTTATAAAATAGACCAAACCTTAAAAAATAATCAATATTATTTAACTGGCTTTGATCAGTTGTCTGGTAGTAATTTTTCACACACTCAATCCGTCACATCGATGACTGACCAAGCGATTCAGTCTTTTCAAGCAGATTCAATTTTAAACCAAATAGGACACCTCTCTCAGGAAAAAAGACAGCGCTTCGAAGAAATTCAAAATCAGTTACCTAAGCTTGCAACCATTCTATCTCCTCAAGAGATTCTCTATGCTAATGAACTTCCGCTTACACTCTTTGGTGATTCAGTAGCTCAATTCATTGGAGGTAGCATTAATCAACTCTTTGACCAAGCAAATGCTTTTGGCTATGTAAGCTTAAATATTTGGCATTCCTATGATAAATTCCAATCCCTACTTGATCAGGGATTAGTTAAAGATAATTTAGTCATTAATTTAGGAACCAATGGTGGTTTAGATGTTCCTGCCACTGAAGAATTAATAAAAATGGCTGGTCAACGGGAAATTTACCTTGTGAATTCAAACTCTGATATTGAATTTTTAGACCAAATTGATCAAGTTATTCAAACTCTGACTCAGAAATATTCCAATGTTCATTTAGTCGATTGGCGAGCTATTTCATCTGGTCATCCGGAGTATTTCCGCGAAGATGATATTCATCCAAGTCTGGAAGGCGCTGAATTTTATCTCATCGAACTTGCTAAAACCGTATACCAAAACCGATCATAAAAGCAAAATTCTCAGCGGGTAGTTTGATATGCTCCCCCTTAAGTAGATACTTAAAAAAGTAAACTACTTAAGGGGGAATTTTTTGCGTTCTAATAGAAAACATACAGTCGAGGAATTAGAAGTATATATCAAAGCATATTTATCTGGGGTATCTTACCCCCAATTATATAAAGAAGGTGTTTTGTTGCTTTCTGAGTCTACCTTTAATCAGTATGTACTCAAATATCAAGAACATGGAAGAGTTGCATTAGAATCCAAGAAACGAAACAACACATACTCTCAAACATTTAAAGAAAGTAATATCGCCGAATATTTTGAAGTAGGTACTCCAATCAAAGTGCTAGTGAGCAACTACAATATTCTCAATCATTCAACGGTTCATAATTGGATTATCAAGTATACTAAGGGTGAAGCGCTAAAAGCCTATCATCCCAAGCCAGGACTGCATGCGATGAAATCAAAAAAATTCACATAATAAGAAAAGATTAATATTATCAAAGAATGTATTGAGAATGGACTTAATTATATAGCAATAGCTGAAAAGCATCACGTATCCTATAACAATATTTACACATGGGTTAAAAAGTACCAATAACATGGTCCTGATGGACTCATTGATACTCGAGGGAAACGTTAACACCTCATGCTTTTGATTTAGTCTACCTATGATTCTATCGAAGGTATCTATGGCTATCGTCGCATTACCATCTATCTAAATTATTATCACCATGCGAAAGTGAATCATAAGTATGTTTGCCGATTAATGAAGCTGATGGGGCTTCAAGCGGTCATTCATCGTAAAATTATCGCTATAAAGCGCTTCGCCCACAACACGTGGCTGAGAACATTTTTAATCGCGAGTTCAACCAAGCCTATCAGCCGATGGACGATTATTAACGGACATCATTGAAATGAAGTATGGTAATAATCAGAAAGCTTATTTAAATACGGTACTCAATTATGGTGGCAAAAAAATCGTAGCTTATCAGCTATCCAAACGTAATGATAATAGCTTGGTAAGGGCAACTTTCGACCCCTTAATTGGGAAAAGGATTCCATCTATAACGATGTTACATAGTGATCGCGGTTATCAATATACTTCCCCTTTCTTTAATCAATAAATTGAAGACTATGCGTTAATTCAAAGCATGTCACATCCGGTAAATGCAATGATAATAGGCCACTGGAGACTTTTTTGGGGAACCTTAAAAGAAGAAAAATATCGATTAAACACCTTTGAACCCTATGAAGAATTAACAGAAGCCACTGATGAATACATCCGTTTCTACAATAAAGAGAGAGTTACATTGTCTATGGGAGTAAGGATTCTATCATAAAAGACGAGTTCCGCAGAACTCGTCAATCATCTTGATTTATTACCTATCTACTTAAAAGGGGCAGTTCAGTTAAGCAACGGAGTGTTTTATTTTTGACTATTTATGATAAGCGTGACCATTAATTATCCGAAAAGATCGATATATTTGCTCAATAAGAACAAGTCGCATCAACTGATGTGGTAGTGTTATTCGCCCAAAGGAAATAGATCGATCACTCACTTTTTTCAATCTTTCGGCTAGGCCCAATGATCCACCAATAATAAAACTGATATGCGAATGGCCATAGGTAGCAAATTGATTAATTGATTCTGCTAGCTCCTCTGATGAAGTAAGTTCTCCTTCAATTGCTAATACGATCACTTTACTTTGCTTGTTTAATTTCTTTTCGATTCGGTCTGCTTCTAAATTTAAAACTTGTTCCACTTCTAGATCCGTCATCTCTTCCTTAGTCGCTTCATCTGATACTTCATGAACAGAAATTTTGGCATATGAAGAAAGTCTTTTGAGATACTCCGCCATTCCGGCCTTAATATACTTTTCCTTCACTTTACCTACACATATGAGATCAATATGTAGCATGAATTACCCCCTTGATAATATCGAGACTGTGAACAAAACAAAGACTTATCCACAGACTTACAATTAAGTTGTGGATAAGTGTTCTTGCCTGTGCATAAACAACTAGTATGGAATCCCGTCGTTTTCTTTAGATTCCTCTTCGGCTGGGAAAGGTTGAATCTGAGAAGGGTTTTCCACAGCCGCTTCCAACGTTATTTCTACTTCGATGTCTTCTTTTGCTCGACGAATAGATAGTTTTACTTTGTCGCCGACCTTGTATTCATAGAGAAATTTCTTCAAATCATTAATCGTCTCAATTTCTTTACCATCGATCGCTTTAATTAAATCATATTCTTTAAGACCTGCTTTTGCAGCTGAGCCATCGGGATCGACTTCACGAATAAAGGCTCCCTTGACATCGTCTTCACTCAAGCCCATCACTTGTGTTCGATAATCCGGATGAACTAAACTCAAGCTCGTATAGCTGATTCCCAGTACAGGTCTAACGACTTCGCCATTTTTCTCAAGTTGACCAATAATATCAACCACATCAGAAGATGGAATCGCGAAGCCCATTCCTTCTACACCAGTTGCTGATAATTTACTAGAATTAATCCCAATTAACTGTCCTGATGAATTTAATAAAGCTCCACCTGAATTACCTGGGTTAATGGCTGCATCTGTTTGCAATAAACTCATATCCCAATCAGGTACTCGATCCCCATTTAAATCGACTGGAACTGATCGATCGAGTCCAGAAACAATTCCTTTGGTAACTGAAGTAGCAAATTCACTACCTAAAGGTGAGCCAATCGCGATCGCTACTTGACCTACTTGAACATTATCCGAGTCAACAAATTCTAGAGCTTTACTTGCGACAGAAGCATCAATCGTAATTACAGCGAGGTCACTTAATGTATCACTACCTACAAGTTCTGCTTCTACTGTTTCGCCACTTTTTAAGCGTACTTCTAAAGCATCAGCATCCTCTACCACATGGTGATTTGTAACTATATAGGCTTTATCCCCATCAATTCGATAGACAACTCCAGATCCTTCACCAATGACTTGTAAGTCTTTATCCTCTTCATCCGGCATGAAATATTGATTATATTGATATTCAGAGAAAGGATCCAGACCATGATAGCTCTTTTGCTTATTGGCAATTGATACAACTGCCTCACTTGCTTGATTTACCATATCCACCATCTTTTGCTCTGTATCCGGTAGTTGATTAGGCTCAGCTGTCTTAATAGAGCTTTCTACTTTACTGGGTTCTTGCGAAAAGGCTGAAAAATCATTGTTAAAACTTAGACTACCAGCGAGTAGTAAAGATAGGGTCATTCCAGAAAGACCAACAAAAATTTTACGCCAACGCTTTGTTCCATCATTTTGATTAAGTTCTTCTTTCATATCATATCCGTCCTTTCTATTCGGCTTACAGGATGAACTATAGCACTGTTTTTTTAAGAAAGTATGAATTATCATCGCTAATTTTTCTTTTTAATTGCGAAAAGTTGAAGTTTACTTATAACTTTTGAATGGGGGTCGCCTCTTTTGGATCGGTCATATGAAGAATCAATTCATTTCTTGTATCTACATCATACCCTTGTAACGTTTCTTCCATCGTTAACATGGCTAGCTCTTTGGTGTTATTATCCTGACTTAAATGACCGAGGTAAATATCTTTTGTCTTAGCTCCCATTAAATCTCTGATAGCCAAAGCACCATCTTGATTGGAAAGATGACCCTTATCGCTAAGAATTCTTTGCTTAACTGACCAAGGATAAGGTCCGTATCGTAAAAGCTCAATCTCGTGATTTGATTCAATCAGATAAGCATCTGCATTCTTAAGTTGGCTACGCAAGCGCTCTGAGACATAGCCTGTATCTGTCAACATCACGAATTGTTTTTTTCCCTTTTGAAATGCATAAAATTGTGGATGCGCTGCATCATGACTAACATTATAACTCACGATATCAATGTCACCTAACTGCAACATAGTTTCTGGTTCAATGTATTGCTTGTTTTCGGGAGCAATTTCACCGATCATGCGATCCATGGCTTTCCAAGTCGCTTTGTTCGCATAAACAGGTAAGTTATAGCGACGTGAAAGGACTCCCACTCCATGAATATGATCTTTATGCTCATGAGTGACAAAAATAGCATCCACCAAACTAATATCACGATCAATTTGTTTAAATAATGACTCAATTTTTTTGCCACTTAACCCTGCATCGACTATAAAACGCTTTTGCCCTGACTCAATATATGTACAATTTCCGGTTGATCCACTGGCTAAAATTGAGAAGCTTAAGTCAGTTCGTTGAGCAGATATTTCTTCTATTTTTTCTCTAGCTGTTTGGCTGTGATATTTGATATCAAATGCTTGCTCAAAATCCAACTTGGCTTCTTCCATTTACATTCACTCCTGTTCTTGTTTCTATTAAAAGCCGCCTGAATGTGTTCCTCCTCCAGAACCACCCATAGACCCGCCTGAAAAGCCTCCACCAAAACCTCCACTATTATTACCTGAAAAACTACTTTGACTACTTGGTTGGGGGGTCACGGAATGTATAGACTGGCTAACTTGGCTTCTAAGTATTTGACTGTATAGGTAAGGTTGACTTAGAGTCTGGAGACTTTGTCCCTGAGCTTGAATTTCACTCGCATCAAACTCCATTTCAATAGCTTTTACTACTTTGTCGGCAACTCCTAAACTCGTAGCATAAACTAAAAATTCTTCCCATAAAGGCAATGAGGCAATTTCACGAACTTTAAAACGACCAATATCCTTTAACATTTTAGCAAAAGCCTTCCATTTGTCACCCATTTCTTGCTGCTGAGTGGTTAATAGAGGACGCCACTTTAAAAGACTATAAACCAAAATCAATAAACCAACAGTCAAAAGAATACTAATGGATAAGATAACAAATGCTGTCGAAGTTGAATTTTCAGAAATCAAACCCGCTTCATCTTGTTTATAAAGAAAATATATAGTTAAACCGATCGATACTCCCATCATAAAAAGGGCCATTAAGAGCATACCATTTATTTTTTTTGTCATTTCTAAGGCTGCCCCACGGTATTTTTCGCCTTCTACCGTCAATTTATTTTTAAATCGAGTCCAATAGCTAAACTGCTTTTTACGAAAAGTTGCATTCTTTTTTGCTAGTTGGTCGATTTCAGCTAAAGTAACTCCGGCATTTTCTTTAGCAGATGTAAAATAATCCCAAACATACTCTTCGTGAGCCAACATTCCTTCAGGATAATTTGACTCTGAGTAAAGAGGAGTGATGATGATTGTTTCATCTGATTTTTTCCCGCTCGGAATCGTTTCAAGTTTAAGCCACCCTTTTTGAACTAGGTGTAATAGAGTTGCTACGAAATCATCTTCTGTCGGTTGGTGCCGCAAATAGCGAGTAGCCATTTGGCCAGGACTAATTCGTTCCGGTAAATCATATAAATAATCTGGTACATAAACAGGTTGGGGATTAAGTTTTTTAAATTGATGGAAATACCTCAGCAAAGCAAGTAAAGCTATAATGGGAGCAAAGATAGAGGCCGCTATAGCTAATGCCGCTCTTAAAAAACTTGTCTGTTTGGCTTGTTTCGCATCTTTTTCAACTTGGGCTTCTGCCTTTGAAATGATTTGGTCTAACCGTTTTTCATTGACTTTATTTGGATTACTTGCTGTCCATGAATTAGGAAAAACAATATGTCCTTCTACAAATTGAGCGGCTGTTCGATTGGGTACATTTAGATAAATTACACTCTTTCCTGCTTCTTCAACAATCTTCACCTGCCCTTGTGGCGCTCCATAGCCCCAAGCTCTCACATCCTCTTTTCGAGAGGCTTTTTCAGGTAATTCGATTCGTATTTCAACATCCGTGGTATGCTCTGAGCGTCCAAACTGACGGAGTAATTCTGCCGTATCTTGGTAATTAGTCACTAATTGATCCAATTTATAATGAAATACAAAGTATTTACCTTCATTTTCTAAGGGGTAGAAGACTTTGGTCTTGAGAATCCCATCTTGTTCTTCTGTTAGATAGGTATTTTTACTTTGACTAGTAGATCTTTCTAAAGGAGTAATGGTACCTTCCTTATTATCACTCACCCCAACTGTAAAATTAGACAAATCATAGCCTTTATGATCCAAGTCAAACAAGACACCGTTCATAAACTCTGCATCGTAATACTGAAAATCAGTAAAATCTACACTCCCATCCTCATTAACTTCTACATTGATAAACTGATCGGTGATTGAAAAGTCAACTTCTTGAGCAGTTATTTGCGGAATCAGATAAAACGATAAACAGAGTATAGAAAATATAACACTCAGTATACTTTGGATACGATTCTTAGACATTTGAAGTCCTCCTTTTAATCGGTTTCAGAAATTTTGCGCAACCATCTTCCCTTTGGATCGATCAATTCAATCCATTCTTTAATAGCTGGTTGTAAAATGTTCGCTACAGAGCCATGGACGCGATAAAAATCAGCATTTTGACTTCTACTATTTTTTTCTAAATCCATCATATCAAAACAATGAGTAAAAGCTTGTTGAATAGTGGCTATTTCGTCCAAACTCACAGCATAAATCAATAGTTTTTCCCATTGATCAATATCCGCAAATTGCTTTAAATCTATGCGGTTTATCGTCCTCAAATCGCTCTTAAAGGAATCCCAAATCGCTACTTGCTGATTGGTTGATTTTCGATATAAGTATTCTCTGATTAGTAAAAAGGCTAATCCTAATTGAACTAGAATATGGCTTCCAATAATCACCAATACTCCTATTAACCATTGACTCCGATCCTGATTAATCAAATCAAGTGTAATTCCAACTGCTAACAACAGTGTAAAGATCAATACGATTATACTAAAAATGATTAAATAATTTTTCTTTTTCCTTCTTGGATAGTCTGCTGTCACACTTTTTACTTTAATCGCATCTGAGTATTTTTTCCATAAATCTTGGTAGGCTTTTTTATTTTGTTTTCGCTGGCGAATTTTAGCAATGATTTCTTCAAGGGTAATAACCTTCTTTTCCCCCATATCTAAGCTGATAAGTTGCAAGGCGTAACGTTCATGACTTGGTAAAAGCGTCTGATTAGGCATATCTTCTAAGAGACGAAAAGCCAAAGTGAAACCACTTCTAACGCGACTATGACTCCGAGTGGACATCCTTACTGGAAGTAATTTTATGTATCCTTTACGCCCTAACTCTAAAATGCTAGCTGCTAATTCATTCGGTCCGGGTTCTTGCTGATAAACTAAAGAATTAATTAAACAGGACTCAATCGGTTCCGGAAGTTTTCCTAGTTTTGTTTTCTCGACGATCGGTGCTTTTTTATTCTTTTTAATTTGCTTATACTTTTGATAAATAATCATTGTTCCTAAGAAAGGTACCAAAATTGCCAAGCCAGTTCGCATCAATAAGTGATAATCTCGCTGTTTTGTTTGTTCGGCTAATTTTTGTTGAATATTCTTTTCTTTCGTCTGGATCGATTGTTTACCTTTAATATCAATCTGATTAGGATTGTTGGGTGTGACCGATTTAGGGAAAAAAGCATGTAAAGAAATAGGCTGATTTTCTTTTATTTTTGAGGAAAGTTTCATTACCAAGAGCGTTATACCCTCTTCGTTTTTATATTCAAAATGATTCACTTGTGTATCATGAAGCCAGTAACTGATATTCTCCTCTTTCAACTGTCCTGCAAACGAGAGATTTAAGGTGATGTTAGTGTTTTTCCCCTTATTAGAATCTAATAAAGGCAACCAAGCTCCCTCAAAATAGGCACCATCTTGATAATTAATCACTGCTTGATCCAAATCATACTCAATAAGATAATGAACCTTACTGTTAACAACCGGATAAGTAATTCTCACTTTTGCTTCTATGGGGTTTTGGGTCATTTGATAGCTCCCCGCCACACCGCTACTCGTTTCTGAAAAATAATTGATCGTTTTGTCTTGCTCAATGATTCCAACCCGGTAAGATGATAATTTTTGATCATCAGTAGGAATACTTATCTCGAGTTGGTTTAAATCATGAGCATCAATTTCGTAATTTAATCGTACATGTGTATTCCCTTTCGCATCAATGGTCGCATCAATCGTTTGATTTGTTACTTCAAACTCATTTTCTTGTCCAGAAACGCTAAGACTATTAACCCATCCACCCATTATAACAAAGAGAATGATCCCAAATGTTATGCTTCTTAGTAATCTAAATAATTGATCATCATCCGTTCTCTTCATTCATTACACCCTTATCTCTTATAACATTCATCCATTGGTTAGTTATTATAACTCTTAGACTTGGTATTTATAACATTGCCTTTAATCGCATCCACTAACACTGAAACTGTCTGACCGCTTTCCTTACGAAAATAAATGACTTCCCAAGCAGGCAAATATAAATTAAATTGTTTGGTTTCAACTGAACGAAAATATCCCAATGTCATCGAAACAATCTCTGCATCATTAGGTAAAGTCGTGTCAATCCGATTTTCAATAACTGCTATGACTTCATTCGTTGAAATGAGTTTCCGATGGTCTTCTAAGCGAGTAAAAGGATCTTGATAGGTTTGCGTATAAGAAACCATATCGTAATTATCATCCAATAATATTCTAATTTCAGCTGTTCCATCAGATATTGGTACTGCTGACTTCATGGACGGATCTTCAAGATCGCCACCTTCTTTTGTAACCATGCGGATAATAATCATCCGATCCTGTGGAGAATACCAGTGATTTAAATAAAGATTTCCATGAATAAAATAGCTTGGATTCGATAGGATATTTTCATGAATCCAGGCAAAATCATCAGTGGTTAAACTAAGTGTCTCTTCTCCAAGTGAGATATCTAATTCAATCGGACTAGAAAATTCACTTATTAAGACTCCATCAGGATCAATTGAGACTGACTGGTTTTGTAGTTGCTGACGTTTTCCCCACAATTCGTTGTTTGGCGTGTTTTTTAGAACTGCCAACTCAGGCGCCGTTTGATTTAGTTCAACAGAAGGATTAAATTTGATTCCACGATCTCTCATTTCTTGAATCGGATTAATTTGAGCGGTTGGATCTTGAAAATTCAAACCAAATGCTCCACGCTCAATCAGGAGATAGGCTAAAAATAAATCAAAAATTACAAAAAAGACTAATAAGATCATTTGTATTCTTTTAAAGTCCATTTTTTCTCCTTTCTAATCTTCAAGAATTAAGCATTGGTTCTAGCATCTCTTTGTTGTAACATAATCCGCAAACTACCATCTTTAAGCTGATCAATTGAATAAACTTGCGTGCCTACGACAAAAAACCACTTGGGTACTAAATTAACTTTCTTAAAATTTTCCATATCCTTTTGCCATTCAAAACCTAGAATTATCTGATTAAATTTAGAGAACTTTAGATTCTGTTCCTCTAATAATTCCTTGATTTCTGCTCCTGATTCAACAAGTTGTGGAGAAGATAAATCGGTAATATTTACCCCCAAAACAATCAAAGGCATCTGCAATTTTTCTAATTTTAATTGATTATATTGGGAAACGAAGTTCAATTTACTAGCACCATAATCCGGTAAGGTAGGATCCGAAAAGATAGGCATCCCCGCTAAAAAACGACGAAAAATGAGTTGATTATTATGATCTGAAAAAACTCTTATATCTTTCCCCCAATAATTAAACCGTTCACTTAGCTCAAGACTCTTGAGCAATAAGTCCCTTTGAGTAACTAGATCCTCTTCATTTCTTAAACGAAGGTTATTTTGGTTATTATGGTGTGTCACCGTCATAATGTTTGTATCGTCATCAATCATCAAACTACTGTTATAGGTATGATATGAGCGCACATTGTTCAAGTCCGGTTGAGTTATATCAAAATTAGCCCCTTCAAATACAGGATCAATAAAATTATTTTCTGGTACTTTCTCTAATGAATAAACTTGGCTTGGAGAAGCAAGTGATTCTTTAGGTAAATAAACCGTATCTCGATTAATATCATATTCAAGCATTTCAATCCGATCCTGTGATCCGGATTCAATGGCAGAAAATAATTTCTTATTATTAATTGAAGGGTTAATTCGACCTTCTAAAAACGATTTATTGATAGAATCCACAAAGTAGACTCTTCCAGTTTGATCTTTAGGTAAAATAATTCGATTCACTTTAAATTGGGTAGATAACCCCTCCGGTATTTCTACCATATCTTCTAACAAAGATAAAGATAATTTTGTTAAATATATAAATTGGATGTGATTCTTACTCATTATCTCATCTAATTTAATGGGATCAATTTGAGGCTGATTATTGGTCAATTCCAAAATCGTTTGATCAGTTAATTCATGAATTTCTTGAATAACTTGAGATTGGTATGCGTGATAGTACTTACCTGCCTCTTTAATGATTAATTGGTAGGGCGCTACTATACCAGCAAGATCTAATTGGTGGGTTTGAAAATAGGGTTGATCAATGGTCACCTCTCCAATTTGCATATCTGATTTCGGAAAATCGCTATACTTCTGATAAAGTGTTTTAAAAGCTTGATTATTAATTAAAAAGTATGAAAAGACAATATTAATGAAAATTGCCAGTACCAAACAAACTGAAATCCAAAAACGCTTTTTCATTAGGTTTCCTCCCAATCATCTTCAAATTCAAGCTCAGTATATGGAAGAGAAAATAAGAAAGTTGATCCTTTATTTTCTTCACTCTTGACCCAAATTTTACCGCCATGAAGCTCAATCACTTCTTTAGAAATAGCTAATCCTAAACCTGTTCCACCTTGTTGACGCGATCTAGCCTTATCTACGCGGTAAAAACGGTCAAAGAGGTATGGAAGATCCTTTTGTGGAATTCCGAGTCCAGAATCTTGCACACTAAATACCACGTGATCACGATAATCAGCCAAGGTTACAACAATTTCGCTTCCATCTGGGGAGTATTTCATAGCATTATTCATCAAATTATCAATCACCTGTGTAATACGGTCTTGATCAATTTCGACATATATTTCTTTTCTCGTCAATTGGCGTATTATTTTATATTTTGGTTTATCTTCACTCTCTAGAGTAAACTCTGCACGGTCCAAAATATAATTAACTAAGCGTTTGAAATCTACATATTCAAAATTAGGCTTTACCTGGCCGCCGTCTAATTTAGATAAGTCTAATAAATTACCAATCATCCGAATCATTCGATTACTTTCCGATTGAATTACTTCTAAAAATTCAGGAGCGATCGTTTGATCTTTCCATGCCCCATCAATCAAAGCTTCTGAATAGGACTTAATGCTAGTCAAAGGCGTTCTTAATTCGTGGGAAACATTCGATACAAAATCACGACGTTCTTGCTCATTTTTTTCCTGTTCCGTTACATCTTGAATGACACATACTAACCCTGTAACAAAACCTGTCTCACGTCTAATAACAGAGAATTCACATTTCAGAACCGTTTTTATTCCATCATTGAATTTATTAACTAAGACTTCATGGTCCCCTTTTAAGAATTTAGCCAAGGTATAGTTTTCATCAATACCTAATATTTCTAAGATAGGCTGTCCTACGGCTTCATTTTGATACATGCCTAGTAATAATAAAGCACGATCATTGACTAAAAGAATATTACCCCTACGATCTGTTCCAATGACCCCGTCGGTCATGTGGCGTAAAACACCATCTAGACGCTGTTTTTCAGACTCCGTTGATTCTTGAGCATCCCTGACTTTAACAGCGAGATCATTGATTGTAACGGCTAAATCGCCTATTTCATCATGGCCAAATACTTCGGCCGGAAAATCATAGATTCCTTCTGAAATACGCAAAGCTTGTTGTCGCATATTTTCAATAGGAGTTGTTATCCCTTGAGAAAGAACAAAAGCTAGGATAAACCCTGCCAAGATAGCTATCAAAATCGCCCTTAAAAAGAGATCTGTTACTTTTTCTCTTTGCTCATTCATTCGATCCATTTCTGTTCGCACAGCGATGGCTCCCAACATAATCGTCCGATCACCTTTGGTTGAAAGAATGGGCTTAACCACATGGTAGGGCTGTTGAAAACGAATAAAATAATCGTCTTCTAAAGGACGTTGATTGATGAGAACATTACGCACAAGTTCATCATTCGTTCTGGTTCCGATTGAAGAACGCTCAGCCAAATCATTAGTAGCAAGCAAATAATCTTGTGAGTTGACTATTTGAATTTTTGTAGCATAAGTGGAACTGAAAGAATCCAGCGCCTGTTCAAGGCGCTGGTTTCGGTTTTCTGTAGTCAGTTGCTGGTCTTCTAAAATCGGCACAACATTATTTGTAAGAAAATCGATTTGAGTGTTGATTTGTTCCTTCATTGCTGTAACGCTTTGTGTTTCTAATTGATCAATAAAATAGATACTTACAAATTGAAAAACAATAACTAAAATAACCACAAATAATAAAGGAATTTTAACATAAATCGATTGAATCCATGAAAAAGATCGATTCATTAAATTGCTCCCTACTCCTGTTCTGGGTTCTTAAGAAAATAGCCTACTCCTCTTCTAGTAATAATATAGGTGGGATGGCTTGGTAGGTCTTCTATTTTTTCGCGCAAGCGTCTAACAGTCACATCTACTGTCCGCACATCGCCAAAGTAATCATAGCCCCAAACTGTTTCTAACAGGTGCTCACGTGTCATTACTTGACCAATATGCAAAGAAAGATAATGTAATAATTCAAATTCGCGATGGGTTAACTCAATCTCTGTCCCATTCTTTGAGACGATATATGCATCTTGATGAATCGTCAAATCGCCCACTTCAATATCATTAGTTTGAGCGGCTTCCAGTTCTTCTTCTCGTACGGTATTGCGGCGAAGATTTGCCTTAACACGTGCAATTAACTCACGATTGGAAAACGGTTTTGTTACGTAATCATCTGCACCTAATTCTAAGCCTAACACTTTATCTATTTCCGAATCTTTTGCAGTGAGCATAATGATCGGAACAGAACTGGTCTTTCTAATCTCACGGCAGACCTCCAAGCCTTCGATTTTAGGTAACATCAGGTCTAAAAGAATAAGATCTGGTGATTTTTCGGCAAACTTTTCAAGAGCTTCTTCGCCATCATAAGCGGTTTCTACTTCAAAACCTTCATTTTTTAAATTAAATGTTATTATATCAGAAATTGGTTTTTCATCGTCTACAACAAGAATTAATTTCATGCTGTTTCACTCCTTATCTCCTCCTGAGTAATATAAAGCAAAATCAGGCAGGATTATTATTTAGCGTGCGACTCATTTTTTCTTCTAAGCATATTATACCTTTATCATACAAATAGTCAAAAGACGAACTTGATGTTTTGTGTACATTTCTGTTTAAAATTCAGATGTTTCCTTCTCTTTACGAATCATTAATAACCCATCACCTAATGGAATTAAGCAGGATCGATGGTTCTTAGATGGCAAGACTAATTGAAGTAATTCATTAAGTTTGCGGTGAATTTTCCGAACCCGTTTAGGTATCTCCTTTTCATCGTCTAAAATTGTACCCCCTTGAAAGACGTCATCAATAATTAATACCCCTCCCATTTTTAATAAACGCATACATTCAGGCAGGAATTCAATATACTTTGCTTTAGCTGAATCCATAAAGATTAAATCATAATTTCCTGTCAAGCTTGGTAAGATATCGGCTGCATCTCCTTCAAGCAACTCAATCCGATCATTAAGATCTTGTTTGGCAAAATTAGCTTTTGCTCTTTCATACATTTCTGGATATCGGTCAATAGTGGTCAAGTGCCCTTGGGTTTTTAAGTGCTGAGCCATTAAGCTGGCTGAGAAACCGATCGCTGTTCCAATTTCCAGAATCTGTTGAGGTTGAATAGTAGCGCAAAAAAAATCGATAAATTTCGCTGTCTCATGAGGAATAATTGGAATCCCTCTCTCATTCGCGTAAGCTTCTATTTCAGCTACCTGGCCTTGAAAAGGCAATTGACTTTCTCGCATAAATTTTACAACCGTTTCCATCACAACTGGACGATGCATCATTTCATTTAACATATTATCTTCTCCTTATAAATAAAAAATGAACGAGAAGGTCTTATCCACTCGTTCACTTATGTTTATATTACTTTTTTTCCGAATCCATACTATAATCATTATCACGACGATCACTATCATGCTCAAAATCATAGAGGCTATAATCCGTTTCCAAAGCATAAGCTGAATCATGGGTCACTTGAATACCGCGAATCCTTCCGCTTTCAACGTTACTTGTTGTTAACACATAATCATTCATCCTTACTGAGATCCGCTCATCATCATCGGGAACATATCCGATAACTTGAATCATTAAGCCAGCGATCGTGTCGACTTCTTCTGAGTCTAAGTCTTCATCAAAATAATGGTTGTACTTTTCTAAAGTCATGACGCCATTTATATAATAATTCATGTCATCAATCTTACGAACTACAGTCGCAGTTATATCTGATTCATCATTAATGTCGCCTACAATTTCTTCAATCAAGTCTTCAAGTGTCACAATTCCTTCTACACCACCATACTCGTCCCGCAAAATGGCCATGTGGGTCTCCTCGCGACGGAATTCAAGCAGTAAATCATCGATATAAGCAGTAGAAGGGACAAAAAGAGGATCATTGGCAATTTCTAGAAAATCAATCTTATCAAAACCTTGTTGGCTAGCTGTTTTCAATAGCTGTTTTACGTGAAGAACGCCGATAACATTATCTTTACTCTCTTCATAAATAGGTAAACGCGAAAAAGGGCTATCTAAAATTGTTGCTAAAATCTCATCATATTCATCTTCGATATCAATCATTTGAGTATCTGTTCGAGGGACCATCACTTCTCTAGCAAGTTTAGAATCAAGAGATAGGACCCCTTCAAGCATCGAATATTCCGCTAAGTCGATTGTTCCTTCTTGTTGACTTTGGGTTAAGATCGCTACCATTTCTTCACGAGTAAATTGATCATTATCTGCATTAAAATCGATAGGCGTTAACCGCTTTAAAAAGCCAGTAGAAACCGATAACAAAGCCACAAATGGAGTGAATAATTTTTGAACCCACTCAACGATCGCACTCGTAGCCATAGCTACTTTATCTGGCATTTGCAAAGCAATCTGTTTAGGATAAAGTTCCCCTAAGACTAAGGTGACATATGAAAGCAAAACTGTAACAATCACTATTGAAAGAGTATGTGCTCCCGGGAAAATAGGAATCCACTTTGCAATATAATCGGCAAAGCTCGTTGCAGCTGACGCACTCGAAAGAAAACCAGCCAAAGTAATCGCTACTTGGATTGTGGCTAAAAAGTCATCTGCATTATCAATCAGTCTCAGCACCCGTTGAGCTTTTTTATTTTGCTCTTCTTCGGCTAATGTTCTCATCCTTGATTGGTTAATTGAAACAAAGGCAATTTCTGCTGCAGCAAAAAATGCATTAATCGCTGTCAAACACAAAATTAAAACCAGTTGCGATATCAGTGAATTCTCCGAAGAGTCCATAGTTAAGTTCATTTCTCCTTTTTCCATTTAAAAATTTCGACTACTTTTATAATAGGTAATTTCAATTTAAAAAGCAACACTTTATCTTAATAGAACCCAGCGAATTATTAAAAAGCTATGAGAGATTGATTGCGCAAATGAATAACTATGATAAAATAAAGAGTAACGGCTATTGAATAGCCTAATAACTTCTAATGAATTGGAGTCACTCATGATTGAAGAACTTATGAAGCCAAAAAATACCATTCTTACTCTACCAGAAACATACACTTGCATGGAAGCAATTGAATTGCTAGAAAAAAACAATCTCCGTTGTGCCCCCGTTGTTGACGATAGTCAATCAATTTTTAGAGGTAATATTTATCGTTATCATATCTATCAATATAAATTTCATCATCCGGAAGCAGATTTAAAGGTGATGCCTGTCACTCGTTTTCTGAAAAATACGACTAAGGTTATCCGTATTCACCATTCCATTTTAGAATTATTCTTTGCCATCAAGGACCTCCCTTATGTTGCAGTTCTAAGTCAGGAAAACACCTTTATGGGGATCGTCGAGCACACTAGGTTTCTCAATTTTTTAAATCAAGCCTGGGATATGCCAGTAGTAGGATATATTCTTAAAGTAGAAGCGCTAGGCCAAAAAGGAGACCTCGCTAAGATTGCTCGCTTAGTGAATCGCTATTGCGATATTTCTTCTTCAATGACGATTGATAAGACAGAATATAATAATCGATCCTATATTCTCTTTCAAATCCATCAAGATACAAGTCGTCTTACCTTTCAAAACCTAGTTCAAGATCTCCAACGTCGCAAATATTCAGTTGAACAGTGGTTTATTTAAAAAGAAACCTAGTTCAGAGAATCATTGCATCAAGCAAGATATCTGAACTAGGTTTTTTTATTCATGATTAGGAAAATACGGGTTACTGTGTAATTCTTCTGCTAAAAGAGTCGGATTCCCATGTCCTGGATATAGCATAAATTCTTCAGGCAAAGTCATGATCTCATGATGAATGCTTTCCATTAATTGTTGGTGGTTTGCATTAGGTAAATCCGTTCGTCCCACACTTCCTGCAAAGACCAGATCACCAGAAATAGCAAATTCATCATCATCAAAAAGATAGATGACATGTCCGGGGCTATGCCCAGGCGTATGCCTCACCTTAAACTTGAAGTTTCCTAAAGACACTTCACCCATTGTTTCCCAGATGTGTTCTGGTTTCCGCTGGGAAATAGGTTCCATAGTCATTGAAGATAAATTTAAAGTTGGATCCTCCAAAAAATCAGATTCTAAAGCATGGACATAGACCGGAATTTTGTAATACTCTCTTAACTGATCTAAGCCACCAATGTGGTCAAAATGACAATGTGTTTGCAAAATTGCTGTAGGTTTCCATGCATTACCGTCAATCCATTTAATTAACTGGTCAGCTTCTGCACCTGGATCAAAAATTAATACTTCTTTATTAGATTGAATTACAACATAAACATTTTCCCGCATTGGTCCAACTGTTTTCATAGCTACTTCTAACATATTATCCTCCTATATATAAATTCGAGGGACTCTTTCACTGATACAAGTTAACATTTCATAAGAAATGGTACCTGCTATTCGTGCAAGCAATGAAGGGTGATTATAATATTTACCATCTTGACCGATTAAAGTGACTTCTGTTCCAAGTGGAAATTGCTTAGGTAAACGGATCATTAATTGATCCATATTGATAACCCCTAACACAGGACATGCATGCCCTTCTACCAAAACAGGTATTTGTGAATATGCTCGAAGCCATCCATCCGCATAACCAATTGGTATTGTCCCAATCCACTCATCTTCTTGGCTTACATAACTAGCCCCATAAGAAATACAGGTGCCCTTTTCAACCTTTTTGACATAAGATAATTCAGTAATTAATTGAAAGGCTGGTTTTAGTTTAAGATCTAATTGAGATTCTGTATTACGAACTTCGCTAGGAGAGAAATGATAGTCTGCTAACTGTTGGTCAGAGACCAAATCATTAGGTACTGTATCACGACTGTTTAAACCATATAAAGAAATACCTAAGCGAATAATATCCGATTGACCGCCGATCGCTTTGTAGAGACCCATAGCAGAATTATCAAAATGTCTTAAAGTTACCGAAGCTGGGATTAAATCGACTAACTCTTGCCACCGATTCCATTGAAAATCAATATAGCTTATAGGGCCACCTCCAGCGGTTGAAAAGTGGGTGAATACCCCTTGCCAGTCTACCCATGGAAAGGCCTGAATTCCATCTACGAAAGCTATCACTTCTTCTTTTGTTCGTAAACCAACACGTGACATTCCTGTATCTAACTTCAGATGAACTTTTAACTGTCTATCTTTAAGTAAGGTTTCTTGTTGATTCTTCTTCAGTTGCTCTAGGGCGAGCATAAAAAAACTCAAATCAGACACCGTGACGGTCAAATCATAGTATAAGATTTCTGCAATCCCATAAGGTAAAGTTAAGCCCATCACTAAAATAGGGATATTACTAATACCCGCTTTACGTAATTGTATGGCTTCATCTACTGTTGCGACACAAAGACCGGTCACACCTGCTTCAATAGCTGTTTTAGCTACAGGGATAGCACCATGACCATAGGCATTCGCTTTGACAACAGCATATATTTGCTGGTGGGACGCTTTTTTTGTCTGATAGAGCTGGATATTATGTTTAATATTTTCTAAATTTACAACTGCTTGAGTTGGACGATGTTCACTTGCTCGATACATTTTGTGACTCCTTAAGACTGATTAATAAATTTTAGATATGCTTGATCAATTATTTCTTGCTCACAGTCAATAACTACCATAGCAGTTGCATAGGCATGACTGTGACTAATAGATATTTTAACTGCTTCAACTATTGGCCCTTCAACCAGCTTAGGCCGGCCCATAGGATCATTCAAAATCGTTAAATCAGTAAACCTTAAGCGACCGATTCCTTTTCCAATAGCTTTAGCATAGGCTTCTTTAGCAGAAAAGCGGCCAGCCAAGTAAATGAGCTGCCGCTGGAAAGGGTATTTATCAAATACTCGTAGTTCTTGATCTGATAATATTTTATTGGGAAAAGCTTTATGTCTATCTAGGGCTTTAGCGATCCGATCAATTTCTACAATATCAATTCCTATCTCCATCTTATAACCTCAAATTTTAACGCTCTTTTTTCTTCATTTTAAAGTTTTTATTGTTAGACCGTGAATAATTCGATTTATTGCCTTTAGAATATTTATTTTGTGACGATCTGCCAGACTTCTTACGATAATTATCTCGGCTGCCACGTTTTTTTCGATCTGCATTTGGTAAAGGTTTCTGCGGTGAAATCGAAACAGCCACTTCTCTACTTTCAGAGACGATTTGGCCTAATAGTGCTGCAACTAAATCTTCAGCTTCAAAATTCGCCAATAATAATTTAGCATTTTGGCGGCTTTGATCCACTTGATCTCCTTCTAATTGATCATTAATTTGTTCGATGATCTGGTGAATTTGACCTTGTTGAGCTTCTTGAAGGGTCGGTGGTTTCATGGGTTGCATCTGTTTACCTACCAATTTTTCGATGGTTCTTAAGTATGGCATTTCAGTCGGCAAAACAAACGTTAACGACATACCCTCATTGCCTGCACGCCCTGTTCGACCGATTCGATGAACATAAGACTCAGGATCTTGAGTAATATCATAATTGTAGACATGAGTTACTCCCGAGATATCCAACCCTCTAGCTGCCACATCTGTAGCAACTAAAAGTTCTACATCACCTTTTTTGAAGGAATTAATTACACTCGAACGTTTCTGCTGGGTAATATCCCCATGGATGACTTCAGCATTGTAGCCTCTTAAGTTTAGGCCACGACCAACTTCATCGACACGTTTCTTAGTTCGACAAAAGATAATCGCTTGCTTAGGCATTTGAACATCGAGAAATCTTGATAAAGCATCAAACTTTTCATCGTCACGGCATTTTGCATAATATTGCTCGATCAAATCAGCAGTCACATGTTTTGTTTCAATATGAACATGGGCTGGAGATTTTAAGAATTGATCCGCCAAGTTACGAATAGCTGGAGGCATGGTCGCAGAAAAAAGTAAAGTCTGTCTTGCTTCGGGAGTTTTAGAAACAATAGACTTGATATCCTCAATAAAACCCATATTTAACATTTCGTCGGCTTCATCTAGAACTAATGTTTTTACATGTTCTAATTTCAAGACTTTACGATTAATTAAGTCTAATAAGCGTCCAGGTGTGCCTACAATTACTTGTGGCTTATTGCGCTTAATTCTTTCAATCTGTTTACCAATTGGTGATCCGCCATATACAACATAAACACGTGAGCGAACGCCCTTGCCCAATCTGAATAATTCTTCCTGAACCTGAATCGCCAACTCTCTGGTTGGTGCTACGACTAAGCCTTGAATATTATCATGGTTAGTTTCTAACTTATTTAATAGAGGCAGACCAAAGGCTGCAGTTTTTCCTGTTCCCGTTTGAGCTTGACCGATCAAATCGCGGCCCTCAAGTGCAACAGGAATTGCTTTCTGTTGGATTGGAGTCGGCTCCTCAAAGCCTAACTCATCAAGTGTTTTAACTAATCGTTCATCTAATTTTAAATCTTTAAATTTCAAATAATTCTTCCTTTTCTTTAGTTGATTAGAATTTTAACAAGGGACTGGGTATTTAACCCAGCCCCACTATCATCTGCTTATAAAGTTTATTTAAACCTTATGGTTGATCATTGTGTTTCAATTCCGGTTAACGCCGTCACAACGCTTAGTAAGTCAACACCGAAGCTTGACTTAACTAGGATGACATCTTCATTTGATGTCTCCTTATTAAGAGCGTCTATCAAACGTTGATGATCTGCTTTTTCATAAAATAACTGTTCCGTTGCAAAGGTCTTTTGCAGTTCTTCATATAAGAAAGCCATCTGGTCGCCAAACAAGTATACCTTATCCAACACACTTACGTCCAGTGAATCTTTTAAATTGCGGTGATATTCTTCACTTTTAACCCCTAACTCCCTGATATCACCTAATACAGCAATTTTACGTCCTGTTCCTTCAACTTCAACATCCGCTAAAGTTTTTAAAATAGCACGCATCGAAGTTGGACTCGCATTATATGCATCATTTAGGAGTCTTGCCCCCTTTTTAGTGGTCAACCATTGAACACGATTGGCTGTCAGTTTGAATTGTGAGAGTTGAAAAATAGCTTGCTCAGTTGGAACTTCTAATAACTTAGCAATACTTAAAGCGATAAGGGCATTAGTTACATTATAGGCACCAATGATTGGTATTGAGCACAAAACATTCTCATCAATATTTGTGCGAAAAAATGTTTTATTGTATTCTTGATTAATTGCGTATGCATAGAAATCAAACTCTTCTTGGAAACCAAAACAAAAACTTTGTAGCTGCTTTTTCTTTTTTTTCAGCTCAGATTTAATTAAAGGTTCATTGCCTGGGTATAAGAAAATGCCGTTTGAAGCCAATCCGTCTAGAATTTCTAATTTTGCTTGGGCAATTCCTTGACGACTACCTAAGAATTCTAAATGGCTTTCACCGATAATCGTGATGACTGCAATATCCGGCTCAGCGATTTTACTTAATCGACTAATTTCTCCAAAATCACTCATCCCCATCTCTAAGACACATACCTGCGTATCTTCAGGCATTTGCAATAGTGTATAAGGCATACCAATTTCGTTATTATAATTCCCTTGTGTTTTATAGACAATATATTTTGAAGTCAAACTCATAGCTGTCATATCTTTAGCCGTCGTTTTGCCATTACTCCCGGTAATTCCAATCACTATAGGTTGGATGAGGTGACGATAGTAATTAGCTAATTGGTGAAAAGCCAGTAAGGTATCATTGACTTCAATGACAATTATTTGATCATGGGGAGCTTCCTCCATTGGACGTGACCAAAAGCAAGCAACCGCTCCATTTTCAATCGCGTTTTGAATATAATCATGTCCATCTGTTGTTCCGCCTACCAAAGGTACGAAAAGACTCCCCGCTTGAACTTTACGCGAGTCAAATTCTACATTAGAAACGACTCGATCTAAGACAGAGTGATAGTCTGCTTGATTAAGTTGCAACGTTTTAATAATTTCTTTAATTTGGATTGCTTTCAAACGATCGCTCCTTAACTTTCAAAACTTTTCATTTGCGATCTTGTCTTATGACGACTCAAACCTAATTGGATCAATTCTTCGATTAAATCCCTATACTCTAACCCGGTCGCCTTCCACAAACTTGGATACATTGAATATTGCGTAAAGCCTGGCATAGTATTCAACTCGTTGATATAAACATCATGATTTGAAGTCACGAAAAAATCAGCTCTTGCTAAACCTGAACCGTCGATTACTTGATAAGCCTTTTTTGCATATTCTTGAATCTGCTCACATAAACTTTCTGGTAGTTGAGCTGGAATTTCCATCTCTACTGTATTGTTGATATATTTTTCAGAATAATCATAGAAGTCCTGCGTTTTAACCAAACGGCCCACACAAGAAACGTGTATATCTTCATTCCCTAGTACTGCCACTTCGCATTCATCTGCCGTAATACCTTGCTCAACAACAATTCGACGATCGTATTTAAGGGCTTCTTCAACCGCTTTAATGAGTTCATACTTATCATGAGCTTTTGAAATCCCAACACTAGACCCCATATTTGCCGGCTTGACAAAGAGTGGATAAAGCAAGGTTCCCTCTGCTTTAATAATGAGGCTATCTTGTTGATTTTTCCACTCCACATCATCAAAAGAAACATATGGAACTTGTGGTATGCCTGCTTGGGTAAACAGAGCTTTAGAAATAATCTTATCCATTCCATTTGCTGAAGCGGTTATACCTGCACCTACATAAGGCATACCGAGAACTTCCACAAAACCTTGAACCGTACCATCTTCACCATTAGGACCATGTAAAACAGGAAAAACAATAGCTTCCTTTTCTTGAATATCCCCTGGTCTAATTAAGATACCTTTGGAAGGTGCATTCGTACTTGACCATTCCATTTTTTCTGACTCTTGAAAAATTAATTGCTGGTCCCCTATAGAAGGCTCTTTCATTTCAGGTCCTTTAATCCATTGGCCTTGTTTAGTGATATAGATTGGCTGCACAGTATATAAATCATACATAATCGCTTGGGTTATGTTATGGGCTGAAATAATGGATATTTCATGTTCAGCACTCTGCCCACCATATAATAAAATTATCTTCATTGAGTTTCCTCCGTCTTATCTTCAAGCTCTTGGTTCAAATTTTCGATTCGCCATTGGCTGCCTGATTCTTGATAGATTATCTGACCAACAGCATCTTTACGATCGAAATTTCGGGTTAGATAGGTCAATTCATCCTCAATTATATATAGTGGAATACTCCAAGCATCTATTTCCTTAATTGCTTGTCTAAAATCAATTTTTAAACCACTCATGAATAAAGGACTCAACTCTTCAACCAAGTTAATTGGGATGGGTTGGACTATTTTCTTCCGTCTTGTCAACCAATGAATATTTTCATTAATCATATTTGCTACATGCTCACTTAATGATCGCGCAAACCGCCCATAAAAATGAGACATATGTCGGTAGTATGTTTTATTCAAGCCATTCGACATAGTTAAGTAGACATAATTATTTTGTAACTTATAAAAGAAAGGTGACCTCAAGGCTTTATTTGCGTGAAAAAGGTAGAGCAATTCTGAAATTTCAACAGGAGTTAACTGATGCATCATTTCAATACTGTCAAAATCAATCCAATTAGACATGCGACGACCTTCTTTTTGACAAAGTTCAAAATAGTCTAACACTTCTGTCTGGTTGCGAAGTATTTTAAAGTCGGTTTGAACATCAAACCGACCAAACTCTTCAGGCGCATCTGCTAAAATAATGTTCTGGGGTAAATATTGACGATTAAAATCGATCGTTTTTAAAGTGATTCCACGAGTCATAAAGTAATTTGTTACTGCGTCGTAATGAACATAAAGATTAATTCGACTCATTCTCTACCTCCTTTCCAACAAAGTTCGATACCTCACATTCTACTCTCTTTAATTTTCAATGCAAAGGCTTATTTTAAAGAAGGTAATCAAATTTTAATTAAAAGAAACTTGTGGGGCTTGGCGAGCAGCTTCAGGAGCTTCCAGATAAGCTTTTTCATTGAAACCATGAACACCAGCTACGAAATTATTAGGAAATACTTGAACCTTCTCATTAAAGGTTTGTACACTTGAGTTATAAAGTTGACGTGAAACAGCTATTTTATTTTCTGTGTCCTCAAGTGTTCGCTGTAATTCCTGAAAATTACTATTAGCTTTTAAATCAGGATATTGTTCCGAGACAACGAGTAAACGTGATAAGGCCGAAGTTAGTTCGTTTGACTTATTATTAATCATTTCAGGACTTGCATCCGATGGTAAATTAATAAGTTGTTGCCGAGCTTGAGTTACCTTTTCGAGTGTTTCACTTTCATGTTTTGCATAACCTTTAACTGTTTCAACCAAATTAGGTATTAGGTCATTCCTTCTTTGTAATTGAACATCAATCTGGCTAAAAGATCCTTCAACCCCATTACGAGCTTTAATTAAATTATTATAAACTCCTACCCAAAATAACGCCACTAATACTATCAAACCTAATAGAATATACATAAACATACATTAGCACTTCCTTTCATTTACTTACATTATAAGCCATCACACAGAAAGTGTGAACATAAACTTAATTTGAATGGACGAATTGTGTCTTGGGGAATTTAAAAATAAAACACAAGCGTTATAAAAAGCTGGAAAATATAAAGAGCGTTAGCGCTTTAACAAGCTAGCTGCTGCTTTATCCAATAGAACATATACATTGGGATGGTTTTGAAGAACACTTGCTGGTAAATCTGACGTAACAGGCCCTTCAATCATTCCTTTAACCGCTTGCGCTTTTTGAGACCCAAAAGCCATAACAATTATTTTTTTTGCTTTTAAAATACTCCCAATTCCCATTGTGATTGCTTGCGTTGGTATCTCTTCTTTCGAGTCAAAAAAGCGTTGGTTATCTTGGATGGTTGATTGGGTTAGCTGTACTAAGGAGGTTGGCGCATCTAAATCTGTTCCGGGTTCATTAAAACCGATATGTCCATTTGAACCTAGTCCTAACAATTGTAAATCAATGGGGTTTTCTTCAATTATTTGATCATATCGATTTAACTCCTCCTCAATACTTTGGGTATGCCCATTAGGTATATAAGTTGCTTTAAAAGGCTTGTCCTTAAAAAGATGCTTCTTCATATAATAAGCATAACTTTGTGAATTGCTCTCATCTAACCCTACATATTCGTCCAAGTTGATTGATACAGCTTTGCTGAAATCGATATCTGACTGACTTAACAACTCATATAAACGTTCGGGAGTAGAGCCGGTTGCCATACCAAATACATCAGCTCCTTCTTGTAGACTACTGCTAAATATTTCCAAGGCACGTAAGGATGCCTCTTCTGAGCTTCTATAAACCTCAACTCTCATAAAAATCCTCCTTAAGTATTATGCTTTTTCTTCTAAAATATTTTATCATTAATAATGTATTAAAAAAAGTTTCAAGAAACATGACATTTTTCTCAAATTGGCAACATTCAGGTAACAAACTACATAGATTAATTAAATAATGATAAACTAGCCATAACACAATGAAAAGGAGGGAGTACCAAAATGAATAAACAGACGAATACGACTAATAATTTTTCAGTGACTCTTCTATGTTTATTAATGATATTTGCTTCTTTTGTATTTGTAATGGGCTCCCCCGTAAATAATGTGCAAGCGTCTGGTTATTCCAAAGCATCACCACCTTCTGATTCCGATCAAATATTGGAAAAAGATGAGGAAGAGACCACCAATACACATGAGAGTAGTGAGGAAACCACTACAACTACCGAAATTATCGCCCCAACCCCACCCATTACTTTTAATCCAAATGAAGAAACCACGCAAACCAGTCGTCAGACTAGCAAGGATAATGAACCAGTAGAAACTACTCGGGTAACAACAAGAGAGCGTAACGGACAAGAAGATGATAATAATTCTAAACCAGAGCCAACTACCACCAGTCAAAAAATAGCGACTCCAACCGAAACTACTAAAGGTAAACCTCATTCTTCAAAAAACGGTTCTATCATTGAAGCAGGCAAATTGGTCGTTGTAAAAAAAGATGCAATTCCTTTAAATTATCTAGTTAGCAAATTTGCTACCCAGCTTTACAAAAATTCTAATATTATCCAAACCTTTTATTATCAAAGTGCTTTCCTTATCCGACACCTATTAATTATTCCTGATGCAGATATTTTAGGCATAGTGGATCATCAAATTCTCCGCTGGCTAAATTATTATATTGAATATTCCATCCAATCCGAAACTCATTAAATTCTTGTTTGCATAGTTAAGAAACAGGTGAAAGCCTCATTAAATTTTTAAAAAATTTATTTAATGACTCTATCCCTTGTATATTATTAAACGATCAATAAATTATCTTTATTTCTCAAACTTACCTATTTGGTTTAATATTACAGTTTAATATACATAATAGCTTGACCCATAACGGGTCAAGCTTTTTAATATTAATATATAATAAAAAAATTTATCTTCCTAAGTATACCATTCGGTAAAAAGATAGTGTATAATATCATTAAAATGATATATTGTAAGGAACAGTTTATAAGGAGGGTAGCTATGTACATTTCGAATATTAATTCAGCTTCTGTTAAGTTAGATGGTATTAAGTCCGAGAGAATCTCAGCTAGTCAAAGGTTTACAGTTAGTTCTTCAGATAAATTGGTTTTAATATATGTTCATAAAGGAGCAGCTGACTTTTTAGCCGGTGAGAAAATTGGCAGTTTTAAAAAAAGGGACATTATTATTTTAAATCCAAATCATTCCATTGAAATCCAACCGATTCGAAAGCTAGAATGGATACGGGTTGAAATTTCTGGCATTTTATTTACATCTTCTGCCGAAATTGAATCGATGGAGAATATCTTCATTGTAACTGACCAATCTCAAACGATCAAAAGTTATCTTGACCTTGCCTTATATGAATATAAACAACCTTTTAGAGGGTCAGAGCTTGTCTTAAGAAAACTAATCGAATGTGTGATGGTCCATGTTCTTAGGCATCACGAATTATCCATAAAAGACTCTTCTATTCAAGTTCGTCACCAAGAAATTGAAACAATCAAAGAGTATATTCGTGAACATTACTCTGAGAAAGTAACACTTGAACAGCTTTCTGACATTGTCAATATTAATAAATACTATATGATTCGATTATTTAAACAGCAAACTGGCTTGTCTCCAATTGATTATCTTATTCATGTCCGTTTATCGGAAGCAGAAAAACTTTTATCGCAAACTTCAATTACGATTTCAAAAATATCAGATATTGTTGGTTTTCATTCGCCCTCACATTTTTCTAAAACCTTCAAAGAAAGCAATCACATGACACCATCTGCGTATCGCCGTAAATTTTCTAATTTACATCAATAACAAAAGCTCTTCATGAAACAATTCATGAAGAGCCTTTTTTAATCGACGCCTCTGACTTCGCGAATGATATCAGCAATTTGATGCACATAACGATCAACTTGTTCATCTGTAGGAGCTTCAGCCATTACTCTTAATAAGGGCTCTGTCCCACTCGGGCGGACCAAAATTCTGCCTTCACCTGCCATTTCTAATTCTACGGATTCAATAACAGCTTTAACCTTTGGCTCATCTAACACAGTATATTTATCCCTTACACGTACATTTACCAATTTTTGTGGATAGATGGTTACTTCATCAGCTAATTCAGATAATTTTTTGCCAGTTTCTCGCATAACAGCCATCAATTGTACAGCCGTCAACAAGCCATCACCTGTCGTATTTAAACTTAAGAAAATAATATGGCCTGATTGCTCACCACCAAGCGTATAACCCCCTTCTCGCATTGCCTCAACTACATATCGATCCCCCACTTTAGTTTTAAGAGCAACCATTTCATTTTCTTCTAAGGCTTTGTGAAACCCAATGTTACTCATGACGGTTGAAACAATCGTATTATCGTTTAAGCGTCCTTTTTGTTTTAGATGTTTACCACAGATAAATAAAATTTTATCACCATCTACAATATTACCTTTTTCATCAACAGCAATGAGACGGTCACCGTCCCCATCAAAAGCAAGTCCTAGATCGACTTCTTTCTCTTTAACAAACACTTGCAATGCTTCAGGATGAGTGGAGCCTACTTGCTCGTTTATATTCAAACCATTTGGTCGATCACCCATGGTATAAAAGTCAGTTTCCAAATCGGCGAACAACTGATTAATCAAAGGAGCAGTCGCTCCATTGGCAGCGTCCACTGCCACTTTCAAACCATTCAATTCGACTGAAATAGTTGATTGTAAAAAGTTGAGATACTTAATAGTCCCTTCATGAAATTCATCGATTAAACCAAGTCCTTCTGCAGAGGGTCTTGGTAAATCATCTGTATCATTATCCAGTAGCATTTCTATCTCTTCTTCTTGCTGATCAGATAATTTAAAGCCATCTGACCCAAAAAATTTAATGCCATTATCTTCTGCGGGGTTATGTGAGGCGGAAATCATCACACCCGCTACTGCATTTTGTGTTTTTGTTAGATATGCAACTGCAGGAGTCGGAACAATACCTAAGTGCATGACTTCAATACCAACTGATAGAAGGCCCGCTGTTAAAGCCGATTCTAACATTTGTCCAGATATCCGCGTATCTCTGGCAACTAATACTCTTGGGTTTTCAATAGAGTCTGCATGTTGTAAAAGTACATATCCTCCACATCGCCCTAATTTAAAAGCTAGTTCCGGACTCAATTCCTGATTAGCAACTCCTCGTACACCATCAGTTCCAAAATAATTTCCCATTGTTTTCTCCTTTATTCTTCTTTTTGAGCGAATATTCTCGCTAAATATGATAAATAGTTGATCATTTATGGTTTTAACTTAACAGGTTCAATCGTAACTTCTACTTTCGCATCATTAAAACTCGCACTTGAAATACCACTTGGTAAATTTAATAAACCTACTACTTGCCCCGATTTTTTCTGATTAGATACATCGACAACTAATTCAACTTCTTTAATCTGATTCAGAACTTTTTGGCTACCGAATAGAGTCACCTTATCTTGACCGGTAATTGCATAGTGATAATTATTTTTTGTATTGTCCTCTCCTATGGCAGTAATTTTTAAAGGAAACTCTTTTGAGTTTTGAACGATATTTATTTGTGCTTTTATATCCATCGTCTCTGAATTGACGTCGAGAAGCTTCCCATCCTTATCTAAAATTTGTAAGCGGTAATTTCCTGCGAATGATTCCGCAACCGGTTGGTTAGAGCGAATACTAATGCCTGCAAAATCAATTGCATCAATAGCTTTTTGACTTCCCACTAACTTCACTTCTTTAGGATCAATATCTACCGATTCTACTTTATAGTCGGCTTCTAATTGAAGTGCTTCTAAGGAAACCTCAACCGGGGCTGTCACTACTTTCCGCTGCTGAACTTCCACTTTGACCTTCGCAGGTGATATTGTATAGGTGATTTCGTCAGGTAGCCCATCAATCAATAACTCTAATTCCTGATTACCAATATGTCCTTTAGTAATCTTCTCTGTTTGTACGATAATATTTTCGCGTGTAACCTGATTTAAAATATTTTTGGGTCCATCTAAGCGAACGGTGACATTTTCTTTGAGATCACTGACATAAATATCATCAGGACGATCACCAAGATACAAGGGTACATTGTAAAGTGTTTCTGAAGTATTAAAGCTGGAAGCCAATTGTGAATTTATTGCTGCATTACGAGCATTATTTTCATTGGTGACAAATGTATAAATAAATAGTGCAAAAACGAGCGAAATAATTCCTACAGCCCAATTTTTTTCAAAAAGCTTATTCATTTTTTTTACCTCCTTTACTTGACCGTAACATGGTAAGGAGGTTTTTAATAATGTGCGAATTCTCGTTTTCTTGATTATCCTTTTCTACTTCAGTGAAGAGGTACTTATTAAGTAATTCATGAAGTTCTTCTTTATCTACGTCACGATGAAGAAAATCATTTTTTACAATACTAATGGCTCCTGTTTCTTCTGAGACTATCAAGGTCAGAGCATCCGTCTTTTCTCCTAATCCAATTGCAGCCCGATGCCTAGTTCCTAATTCCTTTGGAATCAACTTACTCTCAGAAAGTGGCAAATAGCAAGATGCTGATGCAATTCTAAAATCCGTAATTATAACAGCCCCATCATGCAAGGGAGTATTAGGAATAAAGATATTAATTAATAATTGACTAGAAATTTCCGAATCTAATTTTGTTCCTGTACCAATATATTCTGCTAAAGAATCCTCCGCTTCAATTGAAATAAGAGCTCCAATCTTACGCTTAGACATGTATAATAAGGATTTTTTAAGATCTTCAATTAATTCTTCACTGGGATTACGTGAAGATTGCCTATTTCTAAAAAGGATTTTCCCTAGATTTTCTAGAACTTTCCTCAACTCTGCTTGGAATAAAATGATAAGAGCGACAACCCCCCATGAAATAACTTGTCCTAATATCCAGTCAATGGTCTGCAAACCTATTCCCTGGCTTAGGAATTTAGCAAATATAATTAAACCTATTCCTTGTAAAAGATTCATTGCTCGGGACTGTTTAGCATATCCAATTAATCGATAAATAATAAACCAGACAATAAGAATATCTAATATACTTACGAAAGGATGATTTCCTAGAAACTGGTTTAGCCACTCTAACATGCTCACACCTACTTTCAACTTAATTACTATTTTAACATAGTCTCAATGGTCAATGGCAATATTTATTTAACCACCTTTTGTCTTCTCAAAGTGAAATGATCTGGGACCGGATCAAAACCTCCTTTACAAAAAGGGTGACACCTTAGTATGCGAGAAATCCCCATTAACAGACCCTTTAAAGCACCAAACCGCTCGATCGCTTGAATTGTATAGTTTGAACAAGTGGGTGAATATCGGCAAGAGGGAGGAGTTAAGGGCGAAATTGTTCGTTGATAAAATTTAATCAAAGCAAGGAATATTTTTTTCATTTTTTGCCTCCGATCGTTACAATTATCATTCTCTTCTATTATAATAGTTTAAGTAGAAGATACCAAGTAGGAGGGGGAAAATGAACGATTTAGCAATTACAAAGCTGCTTTCTTCAATGAAAGAAACCAAAATCACACAGCTTTTAATCTCAGACCCCTTGTCGATTGAATACTTAGTTGGTTATTATACCGACCCTGGAGAAAGACTACTCTTATTATCCATAAAGCATAATGGTCAACTAGAATTGATCCTAAATGGGTTATTCCCAGCATTTGAGGAGAGGTCAAATTTAAGCATTCAACGCTACCATGATGGAGAACAAATAATCCCTAAACTAGCGCAGAACTTGTCTGCTGTTAAAATAGGTATTGACAAAAACTGGCCTAGCCATTTTCTGATTGAACTTATGGCCCACCAACCAAAATATGATTATGTTAATGGAAGCTTCCTTATTGATAAAATTCGAGCTATAAAAACCAAAGAAGAAATTGACAAAATGCGAGAAGCTTCATATCGCAATGATCAAGTAATGCAAGCTCTCATTCAAAAATTAGATGCACACACAACTGAAAATGATATGAAAGATCATCTTGCATTATTATATAAAGAATATGAATGCGACGGTTTTTCTTTTGAGCCGATCATTGCATATGGACCCCATGGAGCCGATCCTCATCACAGCACAGACGATAGCTTGCCACACGTGGGTCAAAGTGTCATTATTGATATCGGCTCCAGATATAAAGGATATTGTTCCGATATGACACGAACCATTTTTTTTGGAACAGTATCAAAAAAACATGAAGAAATTTATCAAACCGTACTTAGAGCTAATTTAGAAGCAATTAAACACGTTAAACCCGGTGTCTCTTTTGCTTCAATTGATTTAGCAGCTAGAAAAGTGATTGAAGATGCTGGATATGGTCCCTACTTTACTCATCGTACCGGACATTTTATTGGTAAAGATGTCCATGAATATGGAGATGTCAGTCAGTATAATAATGAAATTGTTCAAGCAGGTAATGTTTTTTCCATTGAACCAGGGATATATCTTCCAGGAGAAATGGGTGTTCGAATTGAAGACCTAGTGATCGTAACTGAAACTGGCTGTGAAGTAATTAATTTAGCTAATAAAGATCTCACAGTTATTCCTAACAGCTAAAAAACAAAAGACCCTTGAGGCTAGAAATTTTCCTAGCTTCAAGGGATTTTTAACGCTTAAATTAATCGTGTAATACCATTCCAGCATCGTTTAACCAGGCATACACTAAACCTATTACTAAACCTCCACCGATATAGTTAGCAATCCATGCCACAATCCATGCTGAAAGAACCGGTAGTAATTGAATAGCTTCAGCCTGATAATTGCTAAATGCAACTAAACTAAAGGATCCAAAGTTAGCCACAACGTGCTCATAACCTAAAAATACAAACATAAAAATTGCACCAAAAACAATAATAATTTTTGAAATTTCCTCTTTAGCTAGAAGATAGCCAAGGATTGCGATATTAACAAATATATTAGCCATGATTCCTTCTATGAAAATCAAAGCTAGATCTTTACCCAATTTTCCATTTACAGTATTTACAATAAAGCTTTCTGCGGTAAGATGACTAAAAGCACCTGTTTGAGCAACTAGGAAAGCAGCTAAAACTGCACCAACTAAATTACCTAATGTACAAAAAAGAAGAATTTTAACCGTCTTATTAGGACTAATAAATTTGTGGTATGTGCCTGCTGTTAAATACATCATATTAGATGTTACTAATTCTTGGTGTAAAAATAAAATAAATAAAAGTCCAAAGGCAAATAGGAACGAATAAACAAATTTTCCAAGATTTGGTGCACCAACATTAATATAATCTGCTGCGTAAACACCAATAGCAGTTGCGAATACTAACATAGCCCCCGCAAACATTGAACGAACAAAATAACGGCCTTTACTTTGTTCAAACAAGCCTACCTTTTTATTAACAGAAGACTCAATGATTTTGACAAACTGCGATTCATTTACGATACTTTCTTTCATTCTGTAACTCCTTCAAAAGTTATTTAATTTCCATTTTACAGTTTAGCTCTTTATCATTTTATTATCAAGTTAAAATAATAAAAAGGCTTAAATAATAAAAAATACTCCTAATTTTATGACAAAATAAAAAAGCCCCTTGGAAAGAATTAGAACTAAATCCTATCCAAAAAACCTTTAATCTGAATGTTTCATCACTATGAAAGCCACCTGCCGGGATTGAACCGGCGACCTCTTCCTTACCATGGAAGCGCTCTACCTGCTGAGCTAAGGCGGCGCAAAGATATTTATAAAAAAAAAGACTCCGCCAGTAGGGCTCGAACCTACGACATCATGATTAACAGTCATGCGCTCTGCCAGCTGAGCTATGGCGGAATAACTTTGATATGACACGCGTGGCAACGTCCTACTCTCACAGGGTCAAAGACCCAACTACCATCGGCGCTAAGAAGCTTAACTGCTGTGTTCGGCATGGGAACAGGTGTGTCCTTCTTGCCATCAT
>NZ_JAAXPS010000025.1 GCF_012396555.1 Facklamia miroungae | reverse complement strand
AGTGGTGAATATATTGATTGATCTTATTCTTTAGTTTCTTATAACTAGTCAGCGGTTCTCCATAATACATTTCTTGTTTTAGTAGCCCGAAAAAGTTCTCCATCGGAGAATTGTCCAAACAGTTTCCTTTACGTGACATGCTTTGGAAGATTTTATTTTCTTTTAATATCTTTACCCATTGTTTATGCTGATAATGCCACCCTTGAGCACTGTGGAGGGTTGTCCGATAGGTAGCTGCTGTTTTAATAATATCAATAGCGTCAGTCACTGGCTTCATGACCAAATCTAAAGTGGGATGCGAGCTAAGATTCCAGGCGATAATTTCAGAGTTAAATAAATCCATAATAGGGCTTAAATACAGTTTCTTCCCATCAGCTGTCTTGAACTCTGTCACATCAGTGACTAATTTTTGAAGAGGATATTTTGCACTAAAGCGACGATTGAGGTGATTGGGAGCAATTGTTCCCACAGCGCCTTTGTAAGAGCTATAGCGACGTGACTTCCGCCAGAATTTTGTACATCTTAAGCCGAGGTTATTCATGATTCGTAAAACTTTTTTATGGTTAATTTTTTGATGGTGTGTTTTGTATAATTCAGCAGTAATTCGTCGATAACCATAGGTTTCATTGGATTCAAGAAATATTTGTTGAATCTCTTCTTCTAATTTTTGATCAGGATTCACTCGATTTAATCGTTGTTTGTGATAATGATAAGAATTCGCTGGTAATTCGATCACCCACAAAATATCTTTTAAACGATAGCCATTTTGGATTAAGTCTAAAGCGAATTGGGTTTGTTGGGATCTCGATGGTCGTTGAGACCCCATTCCTTTAACTTTTTTAGATAGGCATTCTCAATCTCCAAATAAGTGACTTGTTGACGTACACGTTCTAATTCTGAATCATCGGTAACTTTATTCTTTTGACGCAGTTCTTTTTTATTAAGTTTCTTTACCACTTTGGGCGGCCTCCCTATCGGTCTATTCAGAGCTTCAGAACCCCCTTCAAGATAAATGCGTTTCCAATTAGCTATCATAGATGGATTCGTAAGATTAAAGGCGATTGCCGTTTCTTTATAGGAAGCTCCTGTTCTTTGTTTTAAGTGTAAAACATTCAGCTTAAAATCTAAAGAATAATCTGCTTTTCCTTGAATAGCTTTTAACCCATTTGTACCGTATCTTTTATAATTGTAAACCCAATTCTTGACTAAAGAAGGAGATGAAATCCCATATTTTTTTGTTAAAGCTTTGTAACCTAATTTTCCTTCAATATACTCTTCAACAACTTTTATTTTCAATTCATAAGCATATTTTTTAGACATAAAATGACCCCCAAAA
>NZ_JAAXPS010000024.1 GCF_012396555.1 Facklamia miroungae | reverse complement strand
TTATAAATCACATGAAAATAAAAAAATGCGAAGCCTTTTTAGCTTCTCATCTCCAATATGTTTGCCAATTTCTTCATGTTCAAGCAGGCAAAAGTGAGCCCTGCTTTGAATTCCATCAAGGCTTTCCCGATTAAGTGGGTATATCGAAAGCCATGGTGCTCTTTGGCAGTGCCAAATAATCTTTCAACTGATTCTTTTCGTTCTCTGTAAAGTTCCCGCATGCCATCTGAATGCCTTATATCTTCGCATGTTTCAAGGGCTTCTTGCCAAACGTGACGCGTAATGACTCGTTTACTTTTTTCTTGTCCGAATGCTTTATACTCGCGGTAGCCTTTGCGATTCGTCGTTGTGTAACGATACACGATGTTATTCTCATCTAAATAACAGTCATAGTATTCGTCATAGACAATCTCTCGATTCTCTGGTTTGCGTCTTGGGCGCGTATAAGGAAATACGGGTGTGATTTCTTGTTTTAATAGGAATTGGGCGATTGTGGGTGTTTTATACCCAGCATCCGCAATGATATAAGTGGGATTAAAAGGAATAATTTTTTCAAATAGTGATGGGAATGCTTGCGTATCGTGAGTATTTCCTGAGTGAACGCTGTAACCCAATACCCATCCATTTCGATCGCAGGCTGTTTGAACATTATAGGCAAAGACTTGTTTATGGTCTCCTTTATGAAACCACCCCGCCTCCGGGTCATTAGGACTGATTTTTTGGGATTTTGTTGAGGACTCCTTTTCTGTATTTTTTAGAGGCTTTTTTCCATGGATCTCACGATCTTCTTGGACAGCTTCTAGCATTTCATCCGCCAACCATTTGGCTTGAATAAGTACTTCTTCGTTCGTATATTTCCGACCATTAGCGCAAGCTTTAACATGGGTGCCATCAATGAAAATAGCTTTAGAATCAATCATGTCCGCTTCAAAACACTGTGTGAGAATCTGGCTAAAGATTTGTTGGGCGATACTTGTCCCTTCGAAACGACGCTTATAATTTTTTCCAAAAGTTGAAAAATGTGGCACTGGGTCAGTGAGAGATAACCCTAAAAACCAACGATATGCGACATTCACCTGAATTTCTTGAATGGTTTGGCGCATGCTAGGAATACCGAATAAATATTGAATGATAGGGATTTTAATCAGTGTCACTGGGTCAATGCTCGGACGCCCATTATCTAAGCAATAAACATCTTCTACCAGTCCATAAATAAAAGAAAAATCAATATGTCGATCAATTTTTCTCAGAAGATGATCTTCTGGAACAAGGTCTTCGAGCGCATGAAAAGCCATCTGATGACGTGCTTCGAACGTTTTACTTTCTGCATTAGTGGACATCATAGAAATCACCCGTTTTCTTTTTATTATATATCAAAAAGCCCTCAAAATCACCATTGGTTGGTGATTTAAAGGACTTTGTCTACAGTCTGA
>NZ_JAAXPS010000023.1 GCF_012396555.1 Facklamia miroungae | reverse complement strand
GGCTCTATGTCAAATAGGGTTGATGCCCTTATGGAGACTAAGCAACGAATAGTTGCTTGGTCTCTTTTTCTTTTCTTCCTGACACATACAATCTTGATATTAAAAGTATTCTATTTTTAAAATGAGAGTAGTTTTTATAGCCATAAGCATTGCGCTTAAGCACTTTAATCTTATTATTAATCCCTTCAATAGGGCCATTAGTCAGTGTATGATAATGAAAGGTATTTTTAATGTACTGTTTAAACTTAGTAAATGTCTTGAGGACTCTCTTAAGCCCCGGTGTGAGCGATTGGTTTGAAGCCTGATAAAGGGTAGTCAAAAACATAAGAGGGTCTGATTGATCGAGAGAGAAACGAAGGTCTTGGACCACACGATAGGTGTTTTTAAGAACTTCATTTTGATTTAACAGGTAATCCACCACATTCCCTGTATTGGTTAAAGAGTCAAAGAGAGGAAATCTTTCATAGCGCGTATATTCAAGTTTCTTCTCCTTCATTAAAAACAGTTTCCAGTACCTCTTAAGCTTATTATAGAGCCTTCTGTCTTTATATCTTACTTGGTTCATTCCTTGAATCCGACAACGGTTCAATTCACGGTTAAGGGCTTGAACAATGTGGAATCGATCAATAATAATGGTAGCATTAGGGAATAATTGACGGATCAATTTGATATAGGGGACATACATATCAATACAAATGGTTTTTACTTTTTTTCGTTCCTGACGACTATAACGATAGAAGTGTTCCTTCAAGGCATATAAACGGCGATCCTCTACGATATCGACAACTTGGTGAGTCACGGCATCACAATAGATAAAGCTCATCACGCCTTTAACGGAACGGGTCGATTTAAATTCATCAAAACAAAGATGTTCTGGAAGAGTGGTAGGACGTTTACGTATCGCACAAGCGAAAGCGTCGACCACACGTCGTACGGTATGAATAGAGACATGGGTTTGAGAAGCGATTTTCTTTTCAGAAGTAGTGTCCGTTGCCAAGCTGGCGATTTTCTGCTTAGTGGCACACGAAATAAAGCAGTTCTTCTCAACCAAATTTGTTTCTGCAGTGAAGGTGTGCCCACAATTTCGACAAAGGTAACGTTGTTTTTTAAGAATCAGATAACAAGCTTGTCCTGCACTTTCTAAGTAGGTGATTCTAGAGGATCGCGTGCCATTTTTAACGACACCTCCTTGCTTTTGGCAACAAAGACACGTATCAACAGGATAGGTCAGTGTACACTTTATGTGAAGCTTATTTTTGATCTTTTCCACACAATTATCGGAGAATTTTATGTTAAGGTCTTTTATATTGAGTAATTTTCGTATATCATGAGTCATAGCACAGAGTCCTTTCTATTTTGGTTAGCGCTTTTAATATATCGGACTTCTGTGTTTTTGTGTACCAAAAAATAGGGTTGAAGGAAGTATTTTTCTTCCATCAACC
>NZ_JAAXPS010000022.1 GCF_012396555.1 Facklamia miroungae | reverse complement strand
ACAAAAAGTTAATATTTAATTATTAAGCGGTTTGTAGCCTGTATTCAACAGGAGACAAGCCGTTTAATTTTGTTTTATTTCTTTCTTCGTTATACCAACGGATATCACTTTTAATTTCTTTCTCTAAATGAGCATAAGAGTTTAATGTGACACCATGGAACATCTCTTGTTTAAGAATTCCGAAGAAATTCTCCATCGGAGAATTGTCCAAACAATTTCCTTTTCGAGACATGCTTTGAGTGACGCCATTTTTTGTGAGCTTTGACATCCATGATTTATGCCGGTAGTGAAAGCCTTGATCCGAATGAATGATTAAATTAGATTCAATGTTTCTTGTTTGAAGAGCTTGATCGAACTTCGTATTTGTCATGCGGATATCAGGTCTATAACTTAAATTATAAGTGACTATTTCTCCGTTAAACGCATCTAAAATAGGTGAAAGATACCGTCTTTTTTCCTGACCCGGTAAACGAAATTCGGTGACATCAGTTCACCATAATTTATTGGCTGCCGAAACATTAAATGGACGAGCAACGATGTTGTCTGCGATTTTACCGACAGTTCCCTTATATGAGCTGTATTTTCTGCTTCGAGTATTAAACTTACTACCAAGCACATTTTCTTCTCTCATAATTCGCAAAACTTTCTTGTGATTAACAATATACCTCAGTTTTCTTAACTTTAAACGGACTCGACGGTATCCGTAACGTCCTTTGGACGCTTTAACAATCTTTCTCATTTCCTGCTTGATTTGAGCATCCGGATCAATCGTTAGCTTGAACTTTTTCTTCCACTCATAAAAGCTTGATTTAGGTAATCTACTAATCTTAAGCCATTCAACTATTTGAGTTTGAGGGTATTTTTCAAGTAAGTCTAAAATGATCTGCGTCTTTTCCTTGCTTCGGCTTCTTCTTCTAGAAGCAAGGCTGACAACTTTTTTTCATAGAGCACTTTCATTTTTAAGAGTCTATTTTCTTCCCTTAAGCGAATGAGTTCTTCTCGTTCGCTTTCGTTTAAAGGGTGATGATCAGTCTTCTTTTTTCTTTTATCGGTCATATTTTTTCTCGGCCTTCCGCTTTGTTCAAGCCTGAGAAACCTTCTTTTTGATAAATTCGATTCCAATTACCTATCAGCGATCCGTTAGGCAAATCGAATTTTTAAGCAGCTTCTCGATAGGAACATTCATGTATTTGCCTATATTTTATGACAGACAACTTAAATTCGCCACTATATTCTATTTTATTGAGCTTTTTATTAAATCCTTCGAACCCATGGTTTTCATCCATCTCTATCCAATTTCTAACTGTAGAAGATGGAAATCCATACTTTTCTGCTATTAAATCACGACCACCGGTCGTTCCATCAAGATATTCATTCACTAATTTGATTTTAAATCCTTTTGAATATTTAGACATAAAAAGAACCCCTCTATCCGAGTCCGGATTTAGGGGTTCAGTACA
>NZ_JAAXPS010000020.1 GCF_012396555.1 Facklamia miroungae | reverse complement strand
ATCGATCATTGAAAACTGAATACACCAAACAAGATTGATCATATTCTCGATGCGAGGTATGACAATCACATTATTTCTTAAATAAAAGATATAATGAACCGAGAAATTGACCGAGTCTATGAGTAACATCATAGAGTTAAAAAATAAGCGAAAATATTGTGGTTAAGCAATAAAGGGCGCACGGTGAATGCCTTGGCACTAGGAGCCGATGAAGGACGCGACGAACAGCGATATGCTTCGGGGAGCGGTAAGTACGCTAAGAACCGGAGATTTCCGAATGGGGGAACCCAATGATTGTAGAAGATCATTATCCGCAAGGAAGGTAGACGCAGAGAACTGAAACATCTAAGTACCTGCAGGAAAAGAAAATAAGAATGATTCCCTAAGTAGCGGCGAGCGAACGGGGAAGAGCCCAAACCAGCGTGCATGCACGTTGGGGTTGTAGGACTCCATCACGAGACCAGACGATTTAGTAGAAGCCCATGGGAAGGGGCGGCAGAGAGGGTGAGACCCCCGTATGCGAAAGATCAACTGGCTCAGGAGTATCCTGAGTACGGCGGGACACGAGAAATCCCGTCGGAATCCACCAGGACCATCTGGTAAGGCTAAATACTCCCTAGTGACCGATAGTGAACCAGTACCGTGAGGGAAAGGTGAAAAGCACCCCGGAAGGGGAGTGAAAGAGTACCTGAAACCGTGTGCTTACAAGTAGTCAGAGCCCGTTAATGGGTGATGGCGTGCCTTTTGTAGAATGAACCGGCGAGTGACGATAGTTGGCAAGGTTAAGTAGAAGATACGGAGCCGTAGCGAAAGCGAGTCTGAATAGGGCGCCAGTCAGGTGTCGTCGACCCGAAACCAGGTGACCTACCCATGTGCAGGTTGAAGGTGTGGTAAGACGCACTGGAGGACCGAACTCACATACGTTGAAAAGTGTGGAGATGACGTGTGGGTAGCGGAGAAATTCCAATCGAACCTGGAGATAGCTGGTTCTCTCCGAAATATATTTAGGTATAGCCTCAGAGGAAGAGTTGTGGAGGTAGAGCACTGTTTGGACTAGGGGCCCTTTCGGGTTACCGAATCTAGATAAACTCCGAATGCCACAAACTCATCTCTGGGAGTCAGACTGCGAGTGATAAGATCCGTAGTCGAAAGGGAAACAGCCCAGACCACCAGCTAAGGTCCCAAAGTAACTGTTAAGTGGAAAAGGATGTGGGGTTGCCTAGACAGCTAGGATGTTGGCTTAGAAGCAGCCATCATTTAAAGAGTGCGTAATAGCTCACTAGTCGAGTGACCCTGCGCCGAAAATGTACCGGGGCTAAACAGTACACCGAAGCTGTGGATTCTAATTTATTAGAGTGGTAGGAGAGCGTTCTATGTGCGGCGAAGCTGTACCGTAAGGAGCAGTGGAGCGCATAGAAGTGAGAATGCCGGTATGAGTAGCGAAAGACGGGTGAGAATCCCGTCCACCGATTGACTAAGGTTTCCAGGGGAAGGCTCGTCCTCCCTGGGTTAGTCGGGACCTAAGCAAAAGCCGAACGGCGTATGCGATGGACAACAGGTAGAGATTCCTGTACTTGGGAAATACGATTTAAGCAATGGAGGGACACAGGAGGTAAATCCACGCAGACTGATGGAAATGTCTGTAGAAGCAACGAGTGAGATGGTGAGTCAAATGCTTACGATTAATGATGAGTTGTGACCTGGAGCGAAATTAAAGTAGCGAAGGTGGATAATCAAACTGTCGAGAAAAGCTTCTAGCTAGTATAACCAACCCGTACCGCAAACCGACACAGGTAGTCAAGTGGAGAACACTAAGGTGAGCGAGAGAACTCTCGTTAAGGAACTCGGCAAAATGACCCCGTAACTTCGGGAGAAGGGGTGCTGACGCAAGTCAGCCGCAGTGAATAGGCCCAGGCGACTGTTTATCAAAAACACAGGTCTCTGCTAAATCGAAAGATGACGTATAGGGGCTGACGCCTGCCCGGTGCTGGAAGGTTAAGAGGAGCGCTTAGCGCAAGCGAAGGTGCGAATTGAAGCCCCAGTAAACGGCGGCCGTAACTATAACGGTCCTAAGGTAGCGAAATTCCTTGTCGGGTAAGTTCCGACCCGCACGAAAGGCGTAACGATCTGGGCACTGTCTCAACGAGAGACTCGGTGAAATTATAGTACCTGTGAAGATGCAGGTTACCCGCGACAGGACGGAAAGACCCCATGGAGCTTTACTGCAACTTGATATTGAGTGTTTGTGTGACATGTACAGGATAGGTAGGAGTCGAAGAACTGTGTACGCCAGTATGCAGGGAGACGTTGGTGGGATACTACCCTTGTAATATGAACCCTCTAACTCGCGTGAAGAACACGGAAGACAGTGTCAGGTGGGCAGTTTGACTGGGGCGGTCGCCTCCTAAAGAGTAACGGAGGCGCCCAAAGGTTCCCTCAGAATGGTTGGAAATCATTCGTAGAGTGCAAAGGCAGAAGGGAGCTTGACTGCGAGACCTACAAGTCGAGCAGGGACGAAAGTCGGGCTTAGTGATCCGGTGGTACCGCATGGAAGGGCCATCGCTCAACGGATAAAAGCTACCCTGGGGATAACAGGCTTATCTCCCCCAAGAGTTCACATCGACGGGGAGGTTTGGCACCTCGATGTCGGCTCATCGCATCCTGGGGCTGAAGTCGGTCCCAAGGGTTGGGCTGTTCGCCCATTAAAGCGGTACGCGAGCTGGGTTCAGAACGTCGTGAGACAGTTCGGTCCCTATCCGTCGCGGGCGTAGGAAATTTGAGAAGAGCTGTCCTTAGTACGAGAGGACCGGGATGGACACACCGCTGGTGTACCAGTTGTTCCGCCAGGAGCATTGCTGGGTAGCTATGTGTGGGATGGATAACCGCTGAAAGCATCTAAGCGGGAAGCCAGCTTCAAGATGAGATTTCCCATTCGAAAGAATTAAGACCCCTGAGAGACGATCAGGTAGATAGGCTAGAAGTGGAAGTATAGCGATATATGGAGCGGACTAGTACTAATCGGTCGAGGACTTAACCATGAGATTTCAAGGTAGGTTTAGGTGTATTCAGTTTTGAGTGATCGAAAGATTGCTCAAGATAACTTTAAAATGTGACACTGTGTGGTGATGATGGCAAGAAGGACACACCTGTTCCCATGCCGAACACAGCAGTTAAGCTTCTTAGCGCCGATGGTAGTTGGGTCTTTGACCCTGTGAGAGTAGGACGTTGCCACGCGTGTCATATCAAAGTTAT